>SFDM01000010.1 GCA_004558205.1 Pyramidobacter piscolens | reverse complement strand
AACTCTCCCCGAGGCAATCCTCAAGACAAAGGAGACGTAGGCCTCCGGTTGCCTCGGGGGAGAGTTCCTTCGCACCTGGAACGTTTATCGAGCGCCGCCTCCCTGCGCCGCTGAAAAAAGAGATAGTTCAGCAGTACAGGTCAAAATCTTAAAGCGCAAAACTTTGTAGAATAAAACCTGTGAATCAGCAAAAAATCTTGATAATTCTCATTTCTATTGAACTGCTGAGCGTTATTTGGCCTTTATTTGGGGTTTACTTTGCGATCCTCTGCGTGACCTTTGCACCCATTGCGATTCAATCTTTTACCCCCGCCCTTGCCCCTGCTTTTGAACCGGCTTTTACGCCAGTAAATGGCAATTTTATTGACGATACGCTTTTTAAGCTTAGATGCTCAGCTTTTCGATCAAATCTATCAGTTCCGCGTTGGGGCGCTTTTTTCTCTCCCACGTTTCGGGAAGAGGCACCGGCAGCATGCAGCCGTTCACAATGCCCGTCATCACGCCTTTCCGGCCCGCCTTCAGGCAGTCCACGGCGTAGGCTCCCATTCGGCTGGCCAGCGTCGCGTCGTAACTTGAAGGCGCGCCGCCGCGCTGTATATGGCCCAAAACCGTCACCGTCGCAGCGTATCCCTTATTTTTCAACTTCTCTTTCAGGTCATAGCCTGACATGACACCTTCTGCCACGATAATCAGAGAGAATTTTTTACCGCTCAGGCGGGAGACGCGCAGCTTCTGGCAGAGCGAATCAAGCTCAAAAGGAAGCTCGGGGATCACCACCAGCTCAGCACCGCCGGCCACGGCCGTGCGAAGGGCGATATAACCGCTGTGGCGCCCCATAACCTCCACGATAAAGAGCCTGTCGTGGCTGTGGGCGGTGTCGCGCAGGCGGCGCACCGCGTCGAGCGCCGTGTTGAGCGCCGTATCGAAGCCGATGGTCATATCGGTCCCGTTGACGTCATTATCGATAGTCCCCGGGACGCCAATTACGGAAAGCCCCTTTTTGTGAAGCTCCCAGGCGCCGCGGAAAGAACCGTCGCCGCCGATCACCACCAGGCCTTCAATCCCCTGCCCTTTACATTGGCGCAAAGCGATATCGCGCCCTTCCTCCGTCATAAACCGCTCGCTGCGCGCCGTGCGCAGCACCGTGCCGCCGCGCTGGATGATGGATCCCACGTCGCGGACTTCTATTTTGTGGAAGGCTCCGTCAATAAGTCCGTCATAGCCCTGCTCCACCCCGAATATTTCAATTTCGTGATAGGCCGCGCACCGTACCACCGCGCGAATGGCTGCGTTCATCCCCGGCGCGTCGCCTCCGCTTGTGAGCACTGCAATCCGTTTCATAATTCAAAGACCTCCTCTACTTGACAAAATGGACATCAGCCCTTTGGGCCGCACAAAAGTCAACGCAAAACCTCTTTATGACAAAGCGGCGTCGGCTCAGAACCTTCTGAGTCCGGCGCCGCTCAAAACACAGGGAATGCTATCGCTGTCTCTGAATCTCCATCATACGGTCGTTGATCATCTTGATCTCGCTCTGCACCTCGTCCAGCTGGGCCTGAAGCTCCTTGCCCCGTTTGGTCAGGTTGCCAAGGCGCTTGATCAGGCGGTCCATCTCGACGCGCGCTCCAGCTTTTCCCTGAAGCAGTTTGTCGGGATCGTCGTCCTTCACATCCCAAAAGAACTCGATATTCTTGCCGATAGTGACCGGCGTCACGCCGCCGTTCAGAATCAAACGCACCGTTTTGATTTTGGGCGTCAGATAGGGTTTTCCCTTTTCATCGTAACGGGGGAAATAAACGAACCCTTCGCGCTCGTCAGTGATCTTGAAATTAAAGCGCTTATCAAAATCCGTAGGATGCAGCGTGTGTTTCCCCACGAGCAGCTGAACCTGCTGATCAAAGGGAGCCATACGCACGGCGGGACCGTTGTTCTTTATTCTGAAAAAAATGGGGATCGAATCGTCCAGCCTCAACTGCTGAAGCAGGTTATACCTGAAATTTTCCGCTTCATCGGCAGTCCAAAGGTTTTTCTGAGCCTGCTCCTGCGTCGCCTGCTCTACATACTGCGCGGCATAATAAGTCGCCTCAACTTCAATGCTGGATCCCATATCGTCTTTGTATTCCTTTTTCTGTTTCCACTGAGCGGAAAAGGCAACGGAAGAAAACAAAAGACAAGACACCACAGCCACTGCCCATAACTTTCTATTAACTCTCATGTTTATAGCCTCCTTATTGACTCCCGATTAATTATACAGTAACAGAGCGATTAAGCAACCGCATTATAAAGTTACGTCTCAAAATGCTCTTTATTTTTCTTTTCAGGTAGTATGATCAATATGCCCAAGAAACACCAAACCATGACAGAAATATCCCGCCGCCCCTGAAATACGTCACCATTGGTGCCATAAGTGAGAACGGCAATCAACAACAGCAAGATTGATAATGCCCATGGGAAAGAGGCATCGCGCTCTAACTTGACTAAAGCTAGCGTCTTTTTTATGCCCAACCCCATTGCCAACAGAAAGAAAACCATGCCGGGTATACCTGAAATATAGGCAAGATAAAAATATGTGGAGTGAGGATGAGTTGCATCTTGCATTTTTTTCAGACCAATTTCATGAGCCTTTGTGTTGAACAGCTGAACATACACATCGTAAAATAACTGACCTCCCCAACCAGTTATTGGACGTTGCTTTGTTAGGTAAAAACACGCATTCCATATTTCATTTCTTTGCGTCGTTAATTGTTCTACATTTCCAACAGAAGTTATCTGCTGAATTTCTCTAAGGAAGCAATTCTGAACTTCACCATTGGTGTATCGATTTGCCGCAAGATATGCTACAAGAAGAGATATAGTCGTTATAAGACATATTCTTGCGCATAGTTTTTTAAACTTCACAGCATACCATAAAAAGACAAGACCACATAAAAAAGCAGAAAGCCATACCCCAGAAGAAAAAGAGAAGAAAATAACTCCAATCACCGGAATGAGAATTGATATTTTTTTGAGAGATGAGCCTGTTGGAGCCCAAAATACAAAGGAGATACAAGGAGCAAATAAATAAAGCCCCAACGCTCCAAGTGCGTTGCCATTATCTAACGACCCATTTGGAAAATTATTTAAAAGGCCTATGACTCTCAGGAAATTCCCTAAAAGTATGACAAAACTTCCCCATAGAAAAATCTTAATAAAACGTTCCCTGGCTATACCACTCCCAAGCGTTTTCATGGCAAAATAGGTTCCAAACCAAAGTTCCAAAGGCATAGTTACGTTCTTACCATAAGCATTTATCTCCTGATAGGTAAAAAGCCCCGCTATAGCTGACCAAAATATAAGCAATGTGAAAAAACAAAAGATCCATTTTCCATCATGGCCAAGCTCGCAGATCAATAAAGACTTTTTATTCACTATACAATCATAAAGTAGAGATAGAAGACAGATCGTCCATAATGAATAGTGAAGAACAGGGCCTAAAGGTGATAGCACTACCGAGAAAACATAAGAATAAAAAGCAATATTTCCAACAATGTTGTTTTTTCCAACAGAAATATTAGATAAATTTACAGTAGATATCATCATTCACCTCGCGAAACAACGGCTAAAAAGAGCTATTAGGACTCTTTGTAGCCTCGAAAATACCTCGTTCAATGATCTCGCACAGCGTATGCCCAACCAGAATATGCATTTCCTGAATTCTAGGGGTCCTTGTTGATGGAATGGAAATCAATACGTCCGCTAAATCCATAAGTTGACTTTTCTTCGCTCCAGTCATAGCAACAACGCCAATGCCTCTACTACGCGCAGTCTCAGCAGCACGAATCACATTTGGACTTGAACCGCCAGTCGATATTGCGACGAGCACATCGCCTGAACGCCCATGAGCTTCCAATTGGCGGGCAAAAACCATGTCATAGCCGTAATCGTTCCCAATGGCTGTTAATGCCGATGTATTGCAGTGCAGTGCGATAGCATCTAAAGGGCGCCGCTCCAAAAGGTAACGGCCAGACAACTCTGCTGCTAAATGTTGAGCATCCGCTGCAGACCCGCCATTGCCGCAGAAAAATATTTTTCCTCCATCAAACAGGGCTTTCAGCATAATTTGAGACGCTCTTTCAAGAGGTTCTTTGACTATCTCCATCAATCCGCAGACTTGAATATGACTTGACAGGTTTTCAGCTATGGTCAATGCAATATTCTTGTTATTCATCTTCACACACTGCTTTCTCCCTGCTTTGGGTGAGAATCCACCAGGCCGCTTCTGCGAAGCTCTCAGCATAATAATCGGGCTGAACGCCTTTTGAGCGTTCACTCCGCCCATAACCTGTCATTACTAGCACGGTAGATACACCTAATGTTTTTCCAAGCTCAACATCACTACTTTTATCGCCAATAACGCCAACTAGATTTTTTAAACTAAACCCAGAGTCTTCCATCGCTTTTCTTATCAGCCCAGTTTCCGGTTTTCTGCAATGACAGTGATCCTCTGGACGATGAGGACACATATAGATTCCTTGTAGTTCAACGCCATTATCCCGCAAAAGTTCTTTGATTTTTTCATGCACTTGATCAACATCAGAACTCTTAAAATAGCCGCGTCCAATGCCTGATTGATTTGTCACAACAGTAAAAACATAGCCGTGATCTGAAAGAAGTTTCAGCCCCTCTACAACATGAGGCAGCATTTCCACCTCGTCAGGTTCGTGAAGATAATTTTTCTCCACTATCAGCGTACCATCTCTATCAAGAATGATCCAGTTCCGTCTCATTACGTTTTCTCTCCGAGTTTGGCAATAATGGAAGTGCTTGACAACCCCTTTACTAACGGAAGGATTATCACCTCATCGGCAAATTGGCGTCCCGCCACTTGGCTAGGTCGATAGTCCCCTCCTTTTGCAATAACATTAGGGCGCAACCGCGAAAGAAGCTCCTCAGGCGTATCTTCACTAAAGGCAACCACGGCGTCAACACATTCCAATGCTTCCAGAACAGCAATCCTTTTGTCCTGAGAATTTATAGGACGTTTAGGTCCTTTAAGGCGACGGACGGACGCATCTGAATTTACGCCGACAATTAAACGGTCTCCCAGGGCTCGAGCCCGCACCAGAGAATCTACATGTCCTGCATGAAATACATCAAAGCAGCCGTTCGTAAAAACGACACGTTTTCCTTCACGCTTCCAGGAATCACATAGATTTTCCATTGCTTCAACAGAATAGAACTTGTTCAGTTTTTTTCTATTAGTACTTACACAGTAGCCATGGCATGCATCTTTAAGTTCTCTGTAGGTTATTGGACATGTTCCCGCTTTACCGATAACCAATTGTGCAGCAATATTAGCCAATTTAACACAACTGAGCCAATCAACTCCAGAAGATCTTAGAAATGCCACCGTAGAAATCATGGTGTCACCAGCGCCGGACACATCAAAAACGTCCACCGCGCGAGATGGCTCATGAAAATAGCCAGATTCTCCAATAAAAGTAGCGCCTTTTTCTGAACGAGTGATCAAAAGATTTTTCAAGCCATATTTTTCACGAACTATTTTACCGCATTGCAGAATAGCTTCATCATCGTTTAAAACAGGAACCCCCACAGCGTCAGCCAATTCCGTAAGATTAGGCGTTACAAGCTCTGCTCCGCTATAACGCGACCAATCCTTGCCTTTAGGATCCACAAAAACAGGGATATGCTTGACATGGCAAAGATCTATCACATCTCTGCAAAGTTCTGGAGAACAAACGCCTTTCCCATAATCTGATAATAAGATGGACTTTAAACCTTTATCACATAGCATAAAAAGCTGTCTTATTAATGTTTGTTCTTGTTCAGAAGAAAGGGAAACAGGTTCTTCTCTGTCTAAGCGAAGCATTTGTTGTTGAGTTCCGCCAATGATACGAGTTTTAACTGTCGTGCAGCCGCTCGAAAATAAATGAACGACATTAGTGCAATCTACAGAAGAACGGGATTCTAAAAGGGAAGATAGCAATTTATTGAGCATCTGCCCCTCTCTATCAGGACCAATACATCCAAAAACTTTCACGGCAGCGCCAAGCCCACAGAGATTAGCAACCACATTTCCGGCTCCTCCTGGAACACAACGTTCACGTTGAAATTTTACGACAGGAATAGGAGCTTCAGGCGATATGCGAGTCACCGCGCCATAAATGTAACGGTCTAACATTAAATCACCAATAACAGCTACAGCACAGGAATGACTCTTTTCCAGTCCTTCAAGTATTTTCCAAAGAGATTGATTATCCATTTAAATTTTCTGCCTTTTTTCTTACAGAATCCCTAAAATTTCATCAACTGCTGAGATAACAGATTCTGCTGATATTTCCTCCATACAGGGTTTGGTACACTTCCAATCAAGGCATCCCATAAATTTACAAGGGGTATATAAAACCTTAGTAAAACTTTTCATATAAGCAAGCGACAGCGACGTCGGACCAAAAAGCGCTATCGTTTTTATTCCAAGAGCTCGGCCAATATGCAACGGCCCCGTGTCACCCGAGATTAAAAGTGAAGAATCATCGATAACCCTTATAAGATCCTCAAGAGAAAGTTTACCAGTGAGATTTATAACCTGCTCCACAGGCGCATATTCCTTTAATGTCATAGCCATATCTTCTTCGTCTTTGCCGGTACCAAGCAAAACAATTAAACAACCTCGCGCCAAAAGAGCGTCTATCAATTTCTCCCAGCGGACAACGGGCCATCTCTTCCGAATATGGCTGGCGCCGATTGCAAGAGCTACACAATAGTTATCTGTTTTCTTTACCGAAAAAGGATCTAAAGGAGATATTCCTGACGGACGAATCAGCGAACGAGAAATTTGTTTCTCCAAACATAAAGGAATACCCAATTGTCCGACTACTTCGTAAACATCCTGATCATAGACAAACTGAAAGTGTTTATGGGCTCCAATCTTTTCTGCAATTCCAGAAAGCAGAGTGAATAAAACCATGCGATCATTACAATGCATATTAAAAAGTATATCGAAATGCTCTCTGCGGATTTTTGCAATAAGCTTAAAAAATCCGAGATTGCCAGTCTTCCTGCGATCCCAACAAATTATTCTGTCAATCCACGGAAGTTCTTTCAACAAAGGTTCATAGGTAGTTTCCGTTAACCAAGTCAATTCAAAGGATGGGTAAAGCTCTTTGAGCATTTTTGCGATATGTGAAGTCAATACGACATCACCTAATGACGAAAATCTTACAAATAAAACCTTGAATTTTTTATTATTATCTCGACTTAGACGAGGAAAGTTCATGTTATTATGCCTCACAGTTTCCCTTAAATCTTTTTTGAATATAAGTTATGGTGACACCCATGTCACATCACTTGCTGCATGACATGTCTATATAAAGAAGTAACTTTTTCTGCCATTTCCGACTCAAGGAGAAGTTTATCCGTATCAAACTGACAAAAGCCATCTCTATCTCCGTCTAAAAATTGAGAGAGTGTCTTATACCAAGCAGAGACGCTTCCCGGTTCAATTAGTTTTTCAGGAGTCAACGCAATCTCACGAACAGCTGGGATATTAGAGGCAAAAATAGGAACTCCCATTTTTGCTCCCTGTATAAGAGTCAATCCCATCCCCTCAGAGAGAGATGGCAATAAATAACAACTGCAATTAAGAAGCTCTGCCACGACATTTTCCTGATAACCAGCGAAATGAACTAATTCTTGCATCTGCAACATCTGGCATTTATTTTCCAATTCCTGTCGCAGGGGTCCGTCACCTACGAGAATTAAACGCCAATTTGAATAACCATTTTTTAAAAGCATCGCAAAAGTTTCAATGAGTGCATCGATTCCTTTAAGGCGCGTTAAGCGTCCTACGCAAAGGAAAGTAGGAATAGGAGAGTCTGCGTTATGCCACCTGTGTTTTATTTCTGATAAACCATTATAAAGAACCACAGACTCGTGAGGTAAAAACTTCTGAAGATGTTGCTGTACCGCCTTGCTAATACAAATAACAAGCTTAGCTTTTTTTAACGGATAAAGTCCGAAGTTCAAACTGTATAACGCATGGGCCGTATATATCCAAGGTATGTTGACAATCTCGCTTGTCCAATTGGCGATCCAAGCTGGCACACGTGAATGTGCATGCATAATCTGCCAACCACCGCTCTTTATTAGGCACGCTAAGCGCATTACACAATAAAGGCCGGAAAAGAGGTTCTTTTTTTGAACTGGAAGGTGATATACCTGAACCTGACTATTTAGCTGACGTTCCATCTGCCCACCGGCAGAAACGACAAGTACTTCATGACCTTGTTTAACAAGCTCATTTGAGAGGTCGATCACGTGACGTTCTACCCCACCCAAGATCAGTTCAGGCAATATTTGTATTATTTTCACATAGTCCACTCCTTGCAAACCTCGGATAGCACTCTACGAATTTTGGATATATTTTTCATACACAATGTAAGTTTGTCGAGCCACAATTTTAACGTCATAGTCATAAACGCGTTGGAGGGCATTGCCAGCTAATTGAGAGCGAAGAATACAATTCATGTTTTGATCCAATGCAGACGCAATTTTTTCAGGGCTATGAATAGGAACGTGCAACCCCGAAATATTATTGACAATAATGTCTTTCATACCACCGTTATAGGTGGCAATGCAACTTAATGAAGAAGCCATCGCTTCGATTAGTATGATACCGAAAGCCTCAGCACCCCAAGAGGGCTGCACAAAGACGTCTGCCGCCCAAAGATAGGGACGAATATCCTGAACGAAAGGAATGAACGTTACTGCCTCATCAAGCCCTAATTCTTTCGCAAGGCGCTGCAGATTCTCTTTCTCCGGTCCATCCCCGACAATCCAAAGAACCCCTCCTCCTTCACATACCTTTGAATGAGCAAACCCACGAAGCAGGTCGTCAAAACCTTTCCAATCCACAAATCGGCCAGCGCCCAGAACAACAGTTTGATCGTCTTTGAGACCATGCTGCGTTCTCATTCGTTGCCTGATTTTTTCATCACGACCATAACGGACTACTTCAATGGCGTTTGGCAACATAGCCATCTTCTCTTGTGGAAAACCATTTGCTTTCATATGTTCGGCTACTGCGTTCGAACAAGGCAGAAGCAGTGAAGCATCTTTGTGATAGTGAGCTTTTGGAAATTTATCGACCGTTTCCAAAACAGGGATACCAATTTTTTTCCCCCAGTATCCTCCAAGTTTTGCGGCCGCCGAAAGACGTGTGTGAATAATATCCGGATTTATTTTCTCTATAATCCGTTTCAATCCCCAAGCAAGCTGTGGAGCGCATTGCGCTAATGGTTTATATCCGATGGCGTTAATGTTTTCTTTCTGAAGCCGGGGTAAAAGAACCCCTCCATTTTGACAGAGAACATAATTTTCTACGCCAAGATGGGCTAATTCTTTTAGAAGCTGTATCCACGGCTCGCCCCAAGCGAGCTTGTTCTCATCGACATAGTGCAAAACCCTCATCCAGCTCACCTCATCACAACTAGTTTTACAAGACGTCACAAGGCATAAATTGGGGTTATGCCATCCACCGTGCCTGAATCCATTTTGCGGCGCGCGCGGCTTCGTTAAAGTTTTTCATCCTGTAGAGGGGCCGCTCCAGGGAGCGTTTCAGGTCGTCGGACAAATTGCGCGGCGTCAGCAGCGTCAGGTAGCCCTGATTCTCAAAGTCCTCTATCATTCGGTTAAAGCGGGGCACACCCCAGAGATGCTCGTTTGAGAGAATTTTCGAGTCCACCAGGTTTTCCGTGATCTCCTGAAAGAGCCGCTTGACGCCGTGATGATGGCCCACTGTAATGACCGAGACCTGCACGCCGGCTGTGACCGACTCTGAAATCATCGAAACCGAATCTTCGGTGCAGAACACCCGCGAACAATGCCCCAGGATACCCGGCACGGGATTGCGCGGATCCTGGGACGCCAAAAGCAGCATCCTGACCTGGCTGTTGTTCCGGCACAGCTCCGAAATCGCCGATTCCGTGGCGGCCTGAGTCCGGCGCGAGGTGGTGATGTAGAGGTCCACGTCCGCCTCCGCCGCCGCGGCAAAAAGCGTGGGCAGAACTTTGTTGACCCAGAGCGGCGCGATGGTGTAATTTTGATCGTCGCCGCCGATCAGGATGCCCCAGGCCTCTTTTCTCTGCGCGGGATAATCGCTGAGCAATTCCTGTTTCTGCTCGGCCAGGACGTCGGCGTTAATCGCGTTGGGCGCCCCCAGGGTGACGAGGATGTTGTCCCCCACGCGTCCGTCGTGCTTCGGGACCACGGCCATGTCGAAGGGCGCCGTCCCGAGGACCGAGGGGGTCATGACGACGCAGTTTTTGCCGCCAAGCCGCTTTGAAAGGGCAAGGCAGTAGGGCGCGGCCGCGCTTCCAGCCGAGAGAAACAGTTTGGGCTGGCTTTCGCTTCCGGCCATGGCGACCTGCTCAAAAAGCTCTTTGCCGCCGGCCTTCATGAGCCAATGCTCGGCATAATAGAGCGACGCCGTGGGAAGCTTCCGCGCAAGGATTTTTAGGTATTTAATCCTCTCAAAACCTTTCAGGTTAGGCACTTCAAGCTCAAGGCAGTCCAGGGGCATCAGTTCGCTCAGTCTGTCGCGGATTCCGCGGCTTTGGACGAGGTGGCCCCGGGTGCCTTCGTTGAGAATCACTAACAATGGTTTTCCCGCCATGGCTTACACCTTCCTTTTGGAGTGGAATTCTTCAAGAACGCGCGACCGTACCGCCGCTATGGGCTGCTGCTCCGCCAGGGAGATTCTCTTTAAATCTTCATATTCGGGCGTGACGTGAAGTATCTCGTCGCCCCAGGCTGAAAACTTCATCGCCACAGGGCCCAAGGTGCTCTCGAAGGCTTCTACCCTGCGGCGCAGGGTCATGCGGTTGACCTCGCTCCAGCGCACGCCGATGCTTGAACTGTGTCTGAGGATAATCTCGCCGAGGGCTTCTCGCGTCTCAAGCCGTGAAATGCAGGTGAGGCGCACGGCCGGGCGAAGTTTTTTCATCATGATGGGCGTAAAAAACACGTCGAGCGCGCCAGCCGCAAAGAGCCGTTCTGAAAGGCACTGATAGTCCTGGGGGTTCATATCGTCGATGTTGGTCTCCAGGACGGCTACCTTTCCAGAGGAGTAGGCGCCACTCTCCGATCCTTTTTCTTCGATGAGGCTCAGGCGGAGCAGATTGGGGTACTCGGTCTGCCGGTCGCCAAGCCCGTATCCGCAGGCCAGCATAGTCCCATCGGGAGCGGGGCCGTAGGACTGGACCAACATGCGAAGGAGCAGCGCGCCGGTCGGCGTGGTCCGTTCCACGGCTTCGCCGCGCGAAAAAACGGGCACCCCCTGGAGCAGGCGCGCCGTCGCCGGAGCCGGGACGGGCATGACTCCGTGAGCGCAGGTTACGGTGCCGCTTCCAACGTTGACGTAGGACGAGCAGACGCGGTCGGCCTGAAGCATCTCAAGCAAAATGAAGGAGCCGACGATGTCCACAATGGAATCAACGGCGCCGACTTCGTGAAAATGGATTTCCTCGGGGGTGGTCCCGTGAACGGCAGCCTCGGTCTCGCCCAATATCTGGAAGGCCGAGAGGGACTGTTTTTTCACTTCTTCCGAAAGGCCTGACCCCTCGATAATCGCCCTGATCTCTTTCAGCCCTCTGTGGCTGTGCGCGTGAACATGTCCGTCTTCCTGCTCGTCATGATGAGCAGGAGCGACGGCCACTTTCACGTCGGTGCCGGCGATGCCGTTCCGTTTCCCCCGGCGGATCTGCAATTCATACTCGCCCAACGCAAGGGAACTCAGCTTTTTCCTAAACTCGTCCGCATCTAATCCAAGATCAAGCAGAGCGCCGAGAAACATATCTCCGGCAATCCCCGCAAAACAGTCAATGTAAAGAGTCCTCATCTTTTCTGCTCCCGTCGAATACATATTCTATCTGCCAAAAAAGCCAGTCTGGTACGTACAGACTGGCTCTCATTATATCCAAGAAGGTGCCGATTTAACAGCGCCTTCTGCGTTAAAACACACTTTCTGTTTGAAACTCGCTTCCTAGTTGATTCTCAGCGGGCCGAGCCGTCTACGCCGGCCTCGTGTTTCTGCTGCATGACCGTTCTGGCACGCTCAAGGTCGTGAAGTTCGTCAATTCCGACGCCGCCGTCGGGCACCCGGGAAACGGCGACGGCGATATCATGGCCATGCTCAAGGGCTCTCAGCTGTTCCAGGCTTTCCGCCTCCGACAGAGGGGTTGGCGTCAGCTTTAAGTACACCGGCAGAAAGTCCTTGCGGTAGCCGTAAATGCCGATATGCCTGTAAAGCGAGGGCTGTCCCACGCGGGCGTAGGGAATGGGGCTGCGGCTGAAGTAAAGGGCCTTTCCCTTCAAATCTACCACGACTTTCACGTTGTTGGGGTTCTGGGCTTCGTCGCCGGACTCGAAGGGGACGGAGAGCGTCGCCATAGGATAGCTGGAATCGGTCAGCACCTCTGAAAGCTGATCGATCATCCGGGGATCGATCATGGGCTCGTCGCCCTGGACGTTGATCACATAATCGCAGTCCAAGTTCTCTACCACTTCAGCGACACGGCTTGTGCCGTTGGGGTGGTCTTTTGAGGTCATAACGGCCTCGCCGCCGAAGGCCTGCACGGCTTTCAGGATCCGGTCGTCGTCGGTGGCCACGATCACCCTCGACAGGGACTTCGCTTTCAGGCACTGTTCGTAGACGTGCTGGATAACGGGTTTGCCGCACAGGTCCATGAGGGGCTTTCCCGGCAAACGGCTCGATCCCCAGCGCGCGGGGATGACTCCGATGATATTCATATGCCGCTACATCCTGTAATTGCGAGCCTTCGCACGGATGGCCTTTACGTCGAGCGGACGGACGTTGTCGACGATCCATTCGCGCATGGCCTTGCCTTCGCCGGTCTCCTGCTTGTAGCTCATGAACTCGAGCGTAATCCCCAGGGCGTCGGCCACTCCCACGGCCAGAAGGGGCCACACTTCTCCGATATCGCCGATCAGCGGAATGCTGCCCTCGTGGCGGGCAAAGGCCGACATCTCCATGCGGAAGGGAATGCCCGACACCTTGGTCTTGGGCAGTCCTTTGGCGATCGCTTCCTGCATCTGGCTTTGGAATTCGCAGGCTTTGCGCAGGTTCTCGTCGAGATCGAGGCGGATCAGCGTCTTGCCTCTGAGGTTGTAGGTGTGCAGTCCGTTCCACCAGGCCCAGATCCCGTGCCCCGTGTATTTTTCAAAGGGCCCGTCGTGCAGTTCCTGCGAAAGGGCAATCGCCGATTCGATGATCACGTCGGCGCTCTCGAGCATCTGGGCAACGCGCATGCAGCGCTGTGAAATAGGGATACTGTCGCCGACGCAAAGGCCGATGTTGCCGCCGCCGACCATCTGAGGCAGGCTGACGAGCACGGGCAGATTCTTTTCGGCGCCGATGCCGAGCATGGTCCGGCGGTCGCAGCCCCATCCCGCGACTTCTTCAAAAGGAAGGCCGTAGGTGCGCGCGATACCGCAAATTTCGGAGGCCACGTGTTCGTTCCAGTAGCCCATGGGATAGGCCATATTTCCCGCGGCCTTGATCACCTCGTGACCCGCAGCCTGATCTTCCCGAGCCAAAAGCTCTTCGTCCAGGACGATCTCCCGGCGCAGGGCGTCGCGGTCCTCGGGCTTCATGCGGGTAAACTCGAACACGTTGCCGCGGGGCATGTCTTCGGGGTTAAAGCCCAGCTCGTCGGAGCTAACCATCTTCACGCGGTCCAGAGCGCCGGCCATCTCGTGCCCCACCACGGCCGAACTGGTCGTCACTCCGTCGATGATGCCCTTGTCCATCAGTTCGGCGATTAAAGTGGTGACGCCTTCATGAATATTTGGGCCGCTGCCGCAGGCCACCACGATCTTTCCCCCGCGCTTTTTGACTTCCGCCATCTTCGCGATTGCCTGATCGATGCTCTTGCGGGTTTGAGCGTCCTGATGGTCATAAAAGGATTTTAAAAGTTCTCTGTTCACAACTGCCATGGTTCTTCCTCCGTTCAATGCCTGCACCCCCTTGGAGGCGGCAGGAAAGAAATCAGCCGATCTGTTCCCTCATGATCTCCCAGCTGCGGCGCGAAGCGCCGCCGAGACGGTCGAAAAACGTCCTGCTGCCCGCCTTGTACCGCTCGTCATAGCCGGAAGCCAGGATATCCTCAAAAAACTGCGCCATCTCTCGATCGTCATGGACTATTTTGCAAAGGCCCGCGGCAAGCAGCCCTTCGGTCGCCTCCGTAAAATCGCGGTAATCCGGCCCCTGGCAAAAGGGAATTCCCCACAGCGCAGGCTCCATGATATTCTGCCCGCCCTTCGGGGCGATCGAACCGCCCAGAAAAGCCGCCTTCACGCAGCCATAGATCGAAAACAAAAGGCCGATCCTGTCGACAATCAGGACCTGCCAGCCTTCGCCGGCTTTCGACATCAGGACCGGGTTCGGGAGCTGCCGTTCCTGCGCCTCCCGAAGCAGAGTTTCAGACCGCTCGGGATGCCGGGGAACGACCACCAGGCGCAGGCGGGGATGCTTTTCGAGCAATGCGCGATAGGCCTTGAAAACCACGGTTTCTTCACCTTCATGAGTGCTTCCGGCCAGGATAACCGGTGCGTCGCTCTGGAAATAGACCGACAGACGAGCCGGGTCGGCGGCGTTTCGGCGCTCGATCAGAGCGTCCACTTTGCAGTCGCCGGTCACCCGCACGCAGCAGGGATCGGCGCCAAGCGCGACAAAACGCGCGCGCTCCGCCTCGGAACGCGCCATAATGACGCGATAGCGTCTAATCACCTGGCTCCAGAAAGAATGGAAGCGGTTATACTTGGCAAAGCTTGATTCGGAGAGCCGCCCGTTCACGAGAAAAGCTGGAATCCCGCGTTTTTGAAGCTGGCGGAGCATTTCCGGCCATATCTCGGTCTCCATGGTCACATAGGCTTTTGGCCGCAGTGTGTCCAAGGCTCTGTTCAGCACGGAGGGAGCGTCCCAGGGATAGTAAATCCGGGTGACGGAATCGCGCATCAGCTGCTCTGACATGGCCTTGCCCGTCTTGGTGATCGTCGAGAGCAGAATGGGAAGTCCGGGATCCTGTTTTTTTATCTCTTTGACCAGGGGATAGGCGGACTGGACTTCTCCCACCGACACAGCGTGGATCCAGAGCGCGCCCTTGGGAAGGTCCTGCGGATAAACGCCATAACGCTGTTCGTTGCCCTCGTCGTATTTTCTGTTCAGAAAAGGCCTGGCAGCGTTGAAAAGAAGCTCTGAAAAACAACCGTACAGCGACATGGCATTAGGCGACGCCGCTTTGCAAAAGCTCGTGGATGTGGATCATCCCCACGGGCTTGTTGGCTTCATCGACGACGATGATCACTGAAATTTCCAATTTTTCCATGACGCGGACGGCCTCGGCCGCGAGGGCGTCGGGCGAGATCGTGCGGGGCGACCGGATCATCACATCGCGAACCGGCCGCTCAAGGCATCCGATCCCCTCCTTGGCGATCAGCCGCCGGAGGTCGCCGTCGGTAAAAATCCCCACCAATACGCCCTCGGCGTCCACCACGGTCGTGGCGCCGTAATTTTTGCTGGTGATCTCAAACAAGGCGTCCTTGACCAGCGTGTCCTCGGGGACGATGGGCAGCGAACCGCAGGTTCCCATCACGTCGCAGACACGCAGAAGCAGTTTTTTGCCCAGGGTGCCGGCGGGGTGAAAGAGCGCGAAATCCTCTTTTTTCAGCCCGCGAAGCAGCGTAACCATCGCTCCCAAAGCGTCGCCGACCGCCAATTGAAGGGTGGTGCTGCTTGTGGGGGCAAGGTTCAGCGGGTCCGCCTCCCGTTCGATCGCCGAACTCAGAAAGATGTCGGCTCCCAGCGCCAGAGGCGAATGGCTGTCGCCAGAAATGGCGATCACCGGCGCTCCAATGCGGCGGAAAAAGGGCAGCAGCGCCACCACCTCGGCGGTCTTCCCGCTGTGGCTGATCAGCAGCGCCACGTCCTCGTGGCGCACCATGCCGAGGTCGCCGTGAGCCGCCTCGCTCGCCTGAAGGAAAAAGGACGGCGTCCCCAGCGAGGACAGCGTAGCCGCGACCTTTCTTCCGATATGTCCCGCTTTGCCAATGCCCGATACGATAATTCGGCCCTTGCAGGCTTCTATTTTACGGGCAGCCTGAACCAGTTCGATTCCGAAACGGTCGGACGCGCGTATCAGCTCTTCCGCCTCATGGCGGAGCACGGCGCGTCCCGCGTTGAGAAGCGCTTCGTCGGAAAGCTCTTCGGCTTTCCTGTCTGAAGGGAGGGTCATTGAAGCTGTCATTGTTCGCACCAGTCGATTTGTACGGCTCCAAGGTCGGAACGCACCATGCGGTCGATAGCGACAATCTGGCTGAGGAAGCCTTCCAGCATGCTGAGCGGAACCATGTTAGGCCCGTCGCTCAGGGCTTTCTCCGGCTCTGGGTGGACTTCGAGAAAAAGGGCGTCTATGCCTATCGAGGCGGCGGCCCTGGCAAGAGGCAGGGTAAAGCGCCGGTCGCCGCCCGAGCTGTTGCCCAAACCGCCGGGCATCTGCACGCTGTGAGTGGCGTCAAAAACCACGGGAACGCCGAGGGACCGCATGATCACCAGGGATCTCATGTCCACCACCAGCTGATTGTAACCCATGGTAGTCCCTCGCTCGCAAAGCATCACCTTATCGTTGCCGGCTTCGTGAAATTTGGCGAGCACGGACTTCATGTCCCATGCTGAAAGGAACTGCGCTTTCTTTACGTTGATCGCTCTGCCGGTCTTTGCGGCGGCAACCAGCAGGTCGGTCTGGCGGCACAAAAAAGCGGGAATCTGAAGCACGTCGGCAACCTCAGCTACAGGCGCAGCCTGGCAGGATTCATGGATATCTGTCAACACGGGAACGCCGAGCTCTTCTTTGATCTGAGCCAGCCACTGGAGCCCGAGTTCCATGCCGGGACCTCTTTTGCTGAAAATGGAAGTTCGATTCGCCTTGTCGTATGAAGCTTTAAAAATGTAGTTAATCCCCAACCGGGCACACAGGTCGCGCGTCTTACGCCCCACTTCGAGTCCCAGTTCAAGGCTTTCAAGGGCGCAGGGGCCTGCAATCAAGGTGAGCGCGTCACCGCCAACAGCAAATCTCCCTATTTCGATCTTTTTCACTGCCCTTTCCTCCTCCGTCAATTCTATGTTTTTTAGATCACTCGCAGTTACTGATCTGTCATAAGCCCATCCGCACGAGACATTTTTTCGTAGAGAGAACACCGTTTTTTCCAGCCCATATGAACCGCAGCATAGTCTATGACCGCGTCAAGGGCTCCTGACCGGCCAAGGCGGGCCTTGCCCTGTTCGCCCATAAAGCGCAGCCGCTCTGGATCCTTCAGGAGCAAAAGAGCCGCAGCAGCTAGGCTGACGGCGTCCGCCTCCACAAGCAGTTCCGATTCGCCCAAAAGCTTCTTCTGGACGTACTTGCCCTTTTCCTTAATCGAAAGGACGGGAATCCCCATCCCCGCGCAGACCTGATTGGCCGTTCCGGCCAACCCGATCAGAAGCTCAGCCCCGGGGGCGACGGCGGCCAAATCATCGGAGTAAACTTTTATGCTCAGTTCGCCGCAGCGCAGCTCTGAGCCATTATAGACCCATCCCCTCGCGGACTCCGCAATCTGTCCTACAGACAGGCTGGGGGCGATGACCATCAGGGCCGACAGAGCGCAGCTTTCCGACATTTTTTTCAGAGTCGAGAGCAGAAGGGAAAGATCTCTATAGGCTCTGGGACGGCTCCCTGGAAGAAGAAGAATCCGCCGTCCCGGTCCCCAGATGGACTCCTTTTTATTATTATCACCAAGGAGGTCCATAATTGGATTCCCCTCAAAAACTGCGTTCACGTCTGCCCGGCGAAGTTCGGCTGCCGTCGCTTCATCTCTGGTCCAAACCCGCTTGCAGGCTTTGCGGTAGATGCTGTTTTCCAGTTTCCAATGACCGCTGATCAGCTGTGTTTTCGCCGTAGCCAGCAAAAGAGGTTTTTTCCCCTGCCCCCACAGCGTGTGGCACAGAAGATAGGCGTCGCCCACGCAGATCACGCTCCGGCATTTATGCCGGAGCTGCTTCCATGTGTTGAACTGCTTGGCGATATGTTTTAAAAGGCCCGAGCGCAGCTCGCTGCAGAGGTCCTTAAAGTGGTATTTGATGATGCCTCCCGTGGGTGAGTTGGAAAGGGGCCCCACGAGCTCCACGCCCTTTTCGCTGTAATGCTCTCCCCGTCCGACCAGCGGGAAGGCGCTGACTTCAGCGAGGGGAAAGGACTTTTTCATTTTTTCCGCCAGCTTGGAGCCTATGGCGTCTTCGCCCAGCCCGTTGGAAGCCACGATAAACTTGGGACGGAGCGTCTCCGTCATGATCCGCCAAAAACGTTCGGGGTCGTCGATTCCAGCGTGGATGCGCGGGATCAACAAGGGGAATTCAGGCTTCCAGCCCGGCGGCAGGTTGAAGGTGTCCTTTTCGGTGCAGCACAGGGCGTCGGCCCCGCTTTGAGCCGCGATATCGGCAATACGCCTCAGGTCGCCCACGCTGTAGCGGTGATGGTCTTTAAATTCGAACTCCCTGGCGATCACGGCCCCGCTTTGGGTCACCGTGTTGTGAAAACTTTTGGGATTGCCTATGGCGGAAAAAACGATCATGTGCATGCCTCTCGGTGAGACGCAGGGTGCTTCAAATCCCTCGCCGTTCCAGCGCTGCCACACAGGAGCGCCCAGGCGGGAATAAAACAGCCGGTTTTCGGGCACCCAGCGAAGGACTTTGTTTTTCAGCTTCTCCAAATTTCGCGCCGAAACTTGATCGGCCTTCGTGATGACGACGATATGAGCCCGCCCTAAAGAACTGGGGGCTTCCCTGAGGATCCCGTTGGGAAGGGGCGTGCCGTTTCCAAAGGGGCAGCTGGCGTCCACCAGCACGATATCCACGTCCCGCGCGAGCTTCCGGTGCTGAAAGGCATCGTCCGCCACGGCCACGTCGACGCCGCAGCGGGCCAGAGCCGCCACGTCGGCAAAACGGTCGCAGGATACGGCGATCGGCACTTCGGGAAGCCGCGACGACAGCAGGAGCGGTTCGTCGCCTACGGAACTCCTCTGGGCGTTGCAGTTGAGAATGACGATGGGCTCGGAAGTTTTCCCCCCATAGCCGCGGCTCACGACGCCCGCTTTCACGCCGCAGCGCTGCATCCCTCTGACGACGTATTCGACGAAGGGGGTCTTGTTCGTTCCGCCCGTCGTGAGGTTGCCAACGCTGATCACTGGGAGGGACGGCTCTTCAGAAGCGTAGAGGCCGTGGTCGTAGAGCGCGCACCGGGTCTTGACGATGACGCTGCCAATCCAGCCCAGCGGGCGCAGGATCTGCCACGGTGAAAACCAGCTCTCACCGTGGGAGTAGGCAAGGTAGGATTTCGTCAGGAAATTCATGAGCGCCCCGCTCCGTACTGCAGCGAAAATAACTTTTGGTAGGCGCCGTTCTTGCGCAGCAGCTCTTCATGAGTGCCGTCCTCGAGGACATGGCCGTTTTCAAGGTAAAGGATCCTGTCGGCGTTGATAATCGTCGAGAGCCTGTGGGCGATCACGAAGGACGTGCGCCCTTCCATGGCCTTGTCCATCGCCGCCTGGATCTGATGCTCCACCGCCGCGTCCAGCGACGAGGTGGCTTCGTCAAGGATGATGATCCGAGGGTTGCGCACGATGGCCCGCGCGATGGCGATTCGCTGCCGCTGTCCTCCGCTGACGGTAACGCCTCGGACGCCCACTTCGGTGTCGTAGCCCTCGGGAAGGCTTTCAATGAAATCGGAAATGCCGGCGATCTCCGCAGCGCTGCGTACCTCTTCACCGGAAGCGTCGAAGCCATAGGCGATGTTAAAGGCGATCGAACCTTTCATCAGCACGGGCTCCTGAGGCACCACGCCGATCTGGGTCCGCAGCGTCCGCAGGTCCACGGTTTTCACGTCGAAACCGTCGATCCTGACGGTCCCCTTCTGAGGATCGTAAAAGCGCTGAACCAGGTCTACCAGCGTGGACTTTCCCGCGCCCGTAGGCCCCACGACGGCCACCTTTTCGCCCGGCTTGACGGTGATGTTCAAATCTTTCAGGATCCACTGCTCGGGCTCGTAGGAGAACCAGACGTCCTCAAAACGAACCTCACCCCGAAGCCGCGCCAGTTGCACGGCCTGAGGCGGCGTCACGACGCAGTCGTCGTTGTCAAGCAAATCGAAGATGCGCTCCGCGGCCGCAAAACCGAACTGAAGCTGGCTGACGGCCCGCGTAAAGTTATTGATCGGCGAGGCCAAAAAGCCCAGCGATCCGAGAAAGGCGATCAGCTCGCCTGGGGTCATGCCGCCGCTCAGCACCGTGCGGCCGCCGAGCCAGAAAACCAGGGCGAGGGCCGTGATTAAAAGGACCTCCACCGCGCCGTTCAGCATGGCGTTCACCTTTACGCCCCTGATAATGACCTCGAAATTCTGCTCGTTGCTCTGCGTAAAACGGTTCAGTTCCAGTTCTTCTGTGGCAAAGGCCCGGACGATGCGGATCGCGGAAAGGGCTTCCTCCGCCACGGCCGAGAGCTCGGCCACTTTCTGCTGCATCTCCCGTCCCACTTTACGAAGAGTGTCGGAGGCGCGCCGCAGCACCAGCACCACCAGAGGCAGGACGATCACCGTGTAAAGCATCAGCTGCCAGTTGAGGTAGAGACAGTAGGACAGGATGGCGACGCAGGACACGCCCTGAATGACCAGGTCCACCGCCACGTTCGTGACGGTCATTTGAAGCATATTGACGTCGTTGGTGACGCGGGACAGAAGCTCGCCCACCCGTTTGGCGTGAATGAACTTCAGCGAGAGGGTCTGAAGGTGGGCATAGGCGGCGATCCTCATGTCCATGACGATTTTTTGCCCCACCCAGCCCATCAGGTATTTTTGTCCGTAAGTGAACAGGGACTTGAAGACAAAAAGGACCACCAGCGCGATGGAAAGCAGGTTCAGCATGGTGTAGTTCCGGCTGATCAGCACGTCGTCCACCACGTTTTTCATGAGCCACGCCGGAAGAGCGGCGCAGACGCCCATGCCGACCATGCAGGCAAAAGCGCCGCACAGTTTCATTTTATGGGGCAGCAGCAACTCCAGGAGCCGCTTATACAGGGGTCTTCTCTTATTTTCTCTCAATGGCCTGCCGCCATCCTTTCTAGGATATCACAGATTTTCGACGGTGCGCCTGGGAGCACTTCTTCCGCAAGGCCGCGCAAAAGCCGGCGCTGTTTGCTCAGTCCTTCGGAGTCTTTCAGGGCTTTCAGGATCTCTTCGGCAATTTCTTCCGGGGTAAATTCGCCGACCAACTCAGGCACGACCGTCTCCCGAGAAAGGCGGTTCGGCCAGGCCGAACGCCCCGCAAATTTCTGAGCGCGCCTTAAAACGAAGACCTCGCGCAGCGAACTGCCCAGCCAGGGAATGGCGTCCACCATCCCCGCGAGGCCTGACAGAGGCACTTCCCTCACAAAGGAGAAGGGCGCCACGATCATAAAGGGCTGAGCGCAGTACATCAGTTCGAGCGTATTGGTTCCCGGCTGGGTGATGGCAAGATCGGCGCCGCTGATCCCCGCGGGCATGGAACCTTTCCAAACGCTGAATCCCGCCTCGCGCCAGATCTGTATCTCCGATCCGTCGGAAAAGGGAGACAGCAGGACCCGCGCCTCGATGTGCCGGTCCCGTTCTTTCAAATAGGCCGATATACGATTGAGAAGGGCGAAGGCCTTCCTTCGGATGTTCGCGCGGCTTCCGGGGAAAAATACCAGCCGTCGCCCCTCAGGGGCCCGCCAGGGAAGGCCGTTTGCCCTGTCCAAGCTGTCGAGCACCAGATCGCCCACGATCTCCATGTTTTCGGCGTCATAGAGCCCTGGGCGGGACGTCAACACTTTATCGCAGTGCCTCATGCCTTTTTTCAAACCATAGGAATAGCAGGCAAGCGGCGCGGAATGGCGCCACGCGAGAAAGCGCCCGAACAGCAGGTCTCCCCCAAGCTGGAGGATCGCGTCGTAGGCCCTGTCTTCCATCATCTTCCTGAAGGCGCCATAGGTCGACTTGTGCCGGTAAAGCTTCACGGGCAGCGAAGAGAGGACGTCATACTCTTTCCCCGACGCAAAGGGGCAGGGAAGAAGATGCACGTCCACCGTCCATCCGCGGGACGCCGCCTCGAAAATGACTGGACGGCTCCATCCCCAGACTTCGCCGGGACCGTTTGCAAGGACGGCCAGCTTCATGGGCGCGCCATTACGCGGCAAATCGCGTCGGCCCACCGGCCGATAGCGCCGGGCTCTCCCATCATCAGGCGGTTTTCCCGAAGCTGACGGTGGACGTCCTCCCGGTAGGGCTGGTCGGAAAGGTATCGTTCGGCATAGTTCATGACGTTTTCCACCTTTACGTCGTCCTGAAGCAGTTCGGGAAAAAACATCCTGCCGGCCAGCACGTTGGGAACGGCCACAAATTTCGTGTGAGTCAGCGCCTTATAGATATGCCATTCGATAAAGGTTCCGCGATAGAGCACGATCATATAGCGGTCGAGAAACATGGCCTCCACCGCGGCGGTTCCGCAGGAGCCGATCACGAACTTCGAGGCGTGCATCAGATTCCGCCCGCTGACTTCGGTGCTCTCAATCCCCGAAGCGTTGTGAAGAACCATGTCCCTACTTTCGGGATCCAGCCCAGGCGCAACGGAAAGCACGGGGTGCAGCCCCAGCACCTGGAGCCTGAGCGCCGTCTGTTCGAGCACGGGGAGGAGCGAAGCGATCTCCGACCGCCGGCTGCCCGGCAGCAGAGCGACCCGCATGGGATCAGACGGAAGCGCGGCTCCCGAGGGGGCGAAGTCCTTGAAATCGTCGACCAGGGGGTTTCCGCACCAAAAGCTTTCCACGTCCCGTTCTTTCAGAGCCTTCTCCTCAAAACTGAACAGGGGCAGGCAGAGATCGCAGTAACGCCGCAGATACTTGGCCCGTCCGTTCCGCCACGCCCAGATCGTCGGAGGGCAGACGTAGATCACCGCTCCCTTATAGCCGCCGGCCCTGATCTTGCTGAGCAGGGGAATATGGAAATCGGGGCTGTCGATCACGATCACCGCCCGGGGCTTTCTGCGAATCACGGCGTCGGCAAGTTCGTTGCGCAGCGCGTAGAGCGCCGGCAGTGATTTTACAATTCGTCCCAATCCAATGATATGAAGCTGGTCATTGTTCCATTCTTTTTTAATCCCCGACGCAAGAGTCCCCGCCATCCCCCATATCTCCTCTTGAGGAACCAGTTTCTGAAGCGCCGCGCTGAGCCTCGTCGCGTAGATATCTCCCGAGAGCTCTCCCGTGCTTATAAAAATTGACATGGAGCCACCCCCGTCACGCTGATTTGCAGTTCTTCGGCTTCTTGTAAAAATTTCTCACGGTCGAGCAGCAGCACGCTTCCCGCCTGGACAAACAGCCCGCTCAGCCCCGACTGGGACATGGAACGCAGCGTCTCCGCGCCCACGACGGGCAGATCGTAACGCCGGTCCTGATCGGCCCTCATCCCCTTCAGCAGGATGCCTCGCCGGCTCAGCGAGGCCGCGCGGCGGATCATCTGATCGGTGCCTTCCATCGCTTCGACGGCCACTACGGCCCTGTTGGACACCACAATGGACTGCCCGAAAGAAAGAGGAAGCAGCTTTCTCAGCACGGCTAAACCGTACTCGCTGTCGTTCAGCTGTTCCTGCGTCGGCGCGGGGCCGCCGATGTGGCCTTCCCAGGCGAACATGTCGGGGATAATATCCTCATAGCTCACCACGCTGATGCCGAACTTCTCTATATAGCTGACCACGCCGGCGAGAAGGCTATGATCGTTTCTGTCCTTCACCTGCGACAAAATATTCTTTGCACCGGAGTCCATCTTTTCCTCGGCGTAGATGTTCCGTTTTGGGAAGGTGCCCGCCATCATCATCCGGCGAACTCCCTGCAGGCGCATTTTCATCAGAAGCAGCGCCACCGCCATGGGGTTATTCACCCTCTGCGCGGATACGCCCTCGGCGGCATAATCCTCGACATTCACGCCAAGGAGGTACACTTTCGGCATTTCTGCGCCTCTTTTTTTCAAAGATCGCACTATTTCGAGCGGCAAGCTCCCCTCGCCCGCGACGAGGGCCAGGTCGCCGCCGTTCATCGGTCAGCTCTCCGCGCCAGAAGGAACGCGCAGAAAAAGAAAAAGATGTTGGGCATCCAGGCTCCGAGCAGTGGCGGAATGTACCCCGTCTGTCCAAAGGAGCGGCCCATGGACATAAACACGTAGTAGATAAAGACGATCAGGATGCTTTGCCCAAATCCGACGCTGGCGCCGCCTTTTCTCATGGGCCTGACGCCCAGCGAGGCGCCGATTAAGGACAAAATAACGCACGCGCAGGGCACGGCGAGACGGAGATGGAATGAAATCCACAGGGGGTCGAGGTTCTTGCCCTGGGCTTTCATGACTTCGATGTACTTGAGAAGCTCGACGCAGCTCAGATCGTCGGGGTCGATGGTGGAACTGGCTATTTGCTGAGGCGTCAGGGGAATAGGCAGTTTCTGCTGCTGGAAATGCATGGTCAGCTCCACCTGGCTTTTCCCCTTGACCTCAAAGACGTCTCCGTCATGAAGGTACCAGATTCCATCCACCCAGTTTCCTTTTTCGGCGGTGGTCAGCCTTACCAGGCGCGATCCCTGAAATTCCTGTACCACCACGTCTTCCATGGAGCCGGTGCGGGCGTATAGCTTGTTGATATAGACAATCCGCTGGATCCCGTCGCTGCTCTGGCTGCTTTTCAAAAAGACCTGCTGCTTCAGGAGGGCGGGTTTTTCACGGGCAATTTCATAGCGCATCACGTTTTGCGCGGCAATTTTACCCATGGGCACGAGAGTCTCGTTTATGGCAAAAGCGAAAAGCGTGACAAATATGGAGGAGATCAGCACAGGGCGGCTGATTCTCGAAAAGGAGACGCCGGCGGCTTTCAGCGCCACGATCTCGCTGTTGGAAGACATTTTGCTGAAGCCGAGAAGCGAAGCCAAAAGGCACGACATGGGCAGCGTCAGCACCACGACGGACGGCAGCTGATATAAAAAGAGCCGCCCGGCCACCCTGAAAGACACACCTCGCTCGATAATCAGATCGGCAAGCTGGAACAGCAGTCCCCCAGCGACCATAATCAATGTAAAGGCCATTACTCCGAAGAGAAATGGCCCCATCAGTTCTTTTACAATCAGCCGATCCAAAATACGAAAAGACTTCATTATTGAACCTCCTCCGCATTCTTCAGCAGAATCATGTCGGACACCTCGCGAATCGCTCCATGCCCGCCGCTGCGGCTCGTTACATATTGGACTGCGGCTTTCAGCTCCGGCACAGCGTTCGAGACGGCGACGCCAAGGCCCGCCCAGGAAGCGCAGGCAATGTCGTTCACGTCGTCGCCCACGTAGGCGACCTCTTCGGCCTTCAATCCAGCCTGAGCTGAAATTTTGCATAGCACGGGAAGTTTTTCGCCGACGCCGTTGGCGAGGAAATCTACATGCAAATCCTTTGCCCGCCGCTCCGTGGCAGGGGAAAAACGTCCGCTGATCAGGGCGATCAGCCCTCCGGCTGCCCTAAAACGGCTGATTCCCATGCCGTCCTGGATGTCGAAGCGCTTCCATTCGTTTCCGCTGCCGTCCATGTAAACTCCGCCGTCGGTCAGCGTGCCGTCCACGTCCATCGCAAGAAGGCGAATCATGCGTCCGATGTTTTAGAGAGGGTCACGCGGGGCCAGGGACAAAAGCCTCTGTGCTTGTCGCCGCCTTTGAAGAAAGCTATGATCTCGGAGACCAGAGGACTGTCGCCTTTCTCCGCCTCCAGAGCTTCCACAGCCGCCCGAAGCGTCATGCCGGACTGATATATTCTCTTATAGGCGCTTTTGATCTCCTGGCGCTCATCGGCGCTGAAATTATTCCGGCGCAGCCCCACCACGTTAAGCCCAAAAGCCCGGCAGGGAGAGCCGTTGACGAGCATGAAGGGCGGCACGTCCTGGGCGACTCTGGAGGCGCCTCCGATCATGCAGTAGGATCCGACTCTCACAAATTGATGAAAGCCGGTCATACCGCCGATGACCGTTCCGCGTCCAACGCTGACGTAACCGGCAAGCCCCGATTTACTCGAGATCGTCACGGCGTCGCTCACCTGCACGTTATGCCCGAGGTGGACGCCTTCCATGATCAGGCAGTCGTCCCCCACGGAGGTCACCTTATTTTCGCCTGAAGCGCGGTGAACGGTGACATTCTCCCTGATGACGGTTCTGTTTCCGACTAAAGCCCAGCTGACCTCGCCCTTAAAGCCATGGTCCTGGGGAACTGAGCCGAGAATGGCGTTCTCAAAGATGTTCGCCTCGTCCCCGATCTTGGTGTAGTCGCAAAGGTGGACATAGGGCCTCAGAACCGTATTGCGCCCAATCACGACCTTTTCGTCCACGACGCAATAGGGGCCGACCACAACGCCGTCGGCCAATTCGGCTTTCGGGGAAACGAACGCGCTGGGGTGAATATGAACGCTCATTCTTAATTTTCTCCTTTCGGTTTTTCCGCAAGCATAAAACCCAATTCAGCTTCTGCTGCAGGTTTTCCGTCCACTTCTACCCGCGCGTTGACCTTTCCCATTTTTCCGCGAAGCTTGCCCATTTCCGCGTAAATGACCATCTGATCCCCAGGGACAACAGGATGTCTGAACTTCGCTTTGTTGATCGTCGTGAGCAGCGAGATGCTCCCTCTCAGTTCGGGAATGTGCAAAAGCATCATGGCGCCCGCCTGGGCCATAGCCTCGATGATCAGAACTCCGGGCATGACGGGCTCGCCGGGGAAATGCCCCTGGAAAAAGGGTTCGTTGATCGTCACGTTTTTTATTCCCACAACGCTTTTTCCCGGAACGATCTCTTTGATTCTGTCCACCAGCAAAAAGGGATAACGATGGGGTAAACACGCTGAAATTTCTTTTATATTGAGCATAATTCTTTTCCTCTCTGAATCGCTTTTACCGTTCAATTTCACGGAAAAGCCGTTCCACAAGTTTAAGGTGCATGGCATGTCCCGCGCGAATTCCTATAAAATGCCCTATCACGGGCCGGCCCAGCAAAGCCAAGTCGCCCATCATATCCAAAATTTTGTGCCTGACAAACTCATCGGGGCGGCGCAGTCCGCCGGGCGTCAGCAGTTCTTTGCCTTTCACGATCAGCGCCGTCTCGACAGTGCCGCCCAGGCCCAGGCCCAGCGCGCGCATCTGCTCCACCTCTTCGTAAAGGCAAAAAGTCCGGCATTGCCCCAATTCTTCGGCAAAATTCTCGGGCGTCGGTGTCACCGTCGCCATCTGCGTGGCAATGGCGTTATCGCCGTACTCGATCACATAGGTAAACCGCAGCCTGTCCGAGGGCAGCGCCAGGGTCTGTTTTTTTTCGTCATCGGAAAGCACCGCAAGGGGCGCGCTCACCGCTATTGGATTGGGGTCGCCCGGCGTCTCGGCCAGCCCGGCCTCGAGGATCGCGCGGCAGAAGGGCAATGCGCCGCCATCGAGCAGCGGAACTTCTTCACCCTCGGGACAGAGCGTGACGTCGTCGATTCCCAATCCTCTCAGAGTGCCCAGCACGTGCTCCACCGTCATCAGGCGATGAGGCCCGAAGTTCAGAAGCGTGCCTCGCCCGTCACCGGAACGCCGAGCCCTCTGAAGCTGGAAACAGTCCTCACCGAAAAGCACGCCGTAGCCTTCGCCGCTCTGGGCCGGAAGCAGCCGAAGCGCCACTTTTTTGCCCGAATGCAGCCCGACCCCGGAAAAAAAGAGCTCAGACTTCAGCGTTCTTCTCGTCATTGCCTATTTTCCTCTCCAGGGCTTTCAACCGTTTCAGCATCTCCGGTACGCGGCGCAGCGACGCTCTGAATCGGTAGTCCTCCATGTGATTGCGTGCTGGGTGCCCCGACAGGACCGCGCCCGCGGGCTGGTCCGTCATCACAATCGCCAACCCCGCCAGCTGAACGCCCTTGCCTATTCGAATATGCCCATTGATTCCGCAGCGGGCGCCCATAATTACGCCGTCTTCGACGACGGTGCTTCCCGCCACTCCCGATTGGCTCGCGACGATGCAGTTCTTGCCCAGATGGCAGTTATGGCCGATCTGGACTTGGTTGTCCATTTTTGTTCCCGACTGGACGACCGTATCGCCAATGGTCGCTCTGTCGACGCAGGTGCAGGCGCCGATTTCCACGTCGTCGCCAAGCACGACCCGGCCTATCTGGGGGATCTTGACGTTCGTGCCCTGGGGGCCTCCGGGAATAATGCCAAATCCATCGGCTCCAAGCACCGCGCAGCTGTGAATCAGGCACCGGGCGCCCACCACGGTCCGCCGCTGTATCACGGCCATGGGCTCCACGACGGTTCTTTCGCCTATAACCGCATCGGGGCCTACGTAAACATTGGCGATCAGCCTGACGGACTCTCCGATGCGAGCTCCCGCGCACACCGTGCACTGCGGCCCCACGACCGCCGATGGAGCCACCACGGCGTCGGGATGGACAAAGGCCATGGGGGATACGCCGGCAGGAAGGTCATAACGCGGTTCAAATAAATTCAACAGCGTCCCCATGGCCTCGCGGAAGGACTTCACGACAAGGCCATCGTGACCGGCTGGAAAGACGGAGGCTTCCGCGACGACGGCCACGTTTTCCGGAAGCCCGGCCGCCGCGGCTGAATCCGATACGAAGCTTAAACGTTCAGCAGAATAATCGTGCAGTTCCGAAAGGCCGCGGATCGTCCGCTCGCCGCAGCCGCGAAGCTCCGCACCTGTGTAATCTGCAAGTTCATGAAGTTTATACGCTTTTCCCAAAAAAGTTCTCTCCCTTTAGTGAGCTTAGGCCAAAACAGAAAGCCATAACTATATGTCGCTGATCGCGCGAAGGCTGAGGCGGTCGTCCTGCCTGTTGTCATAGTAGAATTCGAAGGACACATACCGGTTCATGCGATAGCCCAGGGCAGCCTCCAGGTCGCTGTTCTCGCTGTAGCGGAGCCATCCGTAAGGGCCGGCCCCCGCGCCCTGGATCCAGAGCCGATACCAGTAACGCGCGGACTCCTCGGTGCTGATTTCAAAGCCCAGCCACAGGGAACGACAAGGCGACAGCCTGATCCCCGCGCGTCCGACAGGGTCCCATTCTTCCAGCCCCAGGATCCCCTCGCCATAGAATTCACCCATAAAACCTTTTTTCAACGTAAAAAAACGTCCAAGGTGGATGCCCGCTTCAAGGCGGGCCTGCCCGCCTCCCGCGTGCGCGGAGAGCCAGCCGCGCAGCGAATAGGTAGTACTTTCGACGTTCGTGGTCACTTTGGTGATCGGCTTTACCGAGAGAGAACTGGACGTGCTCGCGCGCAGGGCCTTGATCCAGCTGTCCGAAAGCTGCTCCTTGCTCAGCCATTCCACGATGGATTTTTCATGTCTGGCGATCCAGGCCACGGGCATACCCGTTAATGGCGACAACTGCGATAACGTCTTTTCGTTGATCTTGTCGGCAAGAATCTGCGGTATCGAACTTGAAATAGTGACCGGCGATACAGCCAGCAGAACGGGCTCCCGGGGATAGAGCGAAATCTCGAGCTCCGCCTCTCCGTCGGAACCGCGTCCCCGGGCGCTGCATTTCCATCCTGGCGCCGTCCTCTCCATAATGGAGTCGAGCACAGCCTGAAAACTGTCGGCACCCCAGTTCAACGCTTCGGGAGGGACGTTCCGCAAAGCTTCTTCGATGAGCGGCACGGCCTGCGCCATGTCGTCCCTGATCCATTTGGACAGAGGGTCGGCCATTCTCAGGGCCCGCTCTGGGGAGACGAGGCTCAATTTCCAGCGCCATTGCCGTTCAGGAGTCAGCTGGATAACGCCGGTTGAAAGAATACGGACTCGATAGCCCGGGAAAAGGCGGCTTGCAACCAGAGCCAGAGCGTTTCGCGACGCGCCGGAAGAAAGAGAGCTTCCCTGAAGTTCGCGCCATACGGCGCCAAGGCTGCCTCGAATCGAATTTCTCAGCCATAGCGGCGACTCGCATTCCACAGGCGGCGGCGCAGCATGGGCAAAGGAAGGCGCGCAGGCCGCCCACAGCGCCGCCCAAAAAAGGAGCGCCGCAAGCTGAATTTTCACGCCGGCACAGGACCACTGCCGCCGGCCTCTTTTATGGGAGTTCAATTCAGCACCCCTTCCGCCTGCACTTACCCGCGTCCCGCAAGGACGCCCTTCGGGCTTTCCCCGCGGAATCGCGCGGTTTTAAAGCTAGAACATCTCGCCAAAACCGAAATGGAATTCCGTTTCGTTATCGCCCTTGGCTACGTCGACTCGGATATTTCCAAGAGGGGTCTTCACGCGGACGCCCACGCCGGGGGAGTCGCGAAGGTCGCTGAGGTCGAAACCGGCGCCCAGTTCAGTGTTCCACGCGTTGCCGATATCGTAGAAGGCTACCACAGAGAAGTTCTCGTCGATGGGGACGCGCAGCTCTATATTGCCGAGGAACATCTCGTGTCCCTTGAAGTCGCCGCTCTCGTAACCGCGGATGCTGTTGGCGCCGCCCAGTGAGTAGCGTTCCGACAGGGGAATCCTGCCGCTTGAGAAGCCCACCCTCACGCGGGCCGCCAGGATCAGGGGCCGGTCTTCCGTCAGACCGAGGTCGATGTAGTCCTCGAGGCCCTTGATGGGCAGATAATAAATCGCCTCGCCCCAGTACTTCGTGTAGCTCCACTCGCCGCCCAGGACCTCCCAGGCGTGTTCCACGGCCAGGGTCTCCTTGTCACCCTTGGGGTAGCTCAAGTATTTATCCACGTTGTTGCGGCTCAGCTCGAGGGTGGTCGTGAAGACCTTGGTGTTGAGGCTGTCCTGGCCGATAATTGTGTTAAACCACTCTCGGCTCTTTTCATCAGTGAGACCGCCAGCCGCTCCATAGTAGGACGTGTCGCTCTTGTGCCAGTCGGCCGTCACAAACCAGCTGAACAGTTCGTCCTTGCCGAACTTGCGCCCAAGGCCGGCGTAGAAGCCCGTGCGGTCTTCGTTATATTTAAAAACGTCTCTGCGGTCTCCCTTTCCGTCGTTGTACCGGTAGGTCAGCTCTTTCTGCTCGCGCTTATAGGCGCCGATTTTCCAGCCGAAGACCTTCTTGTCCATGTAGGGGTCGGAAAGGGTGATCCAGTAGTTCTTGTAGTCGCCCTGGTCGAAGCCCACTTCAAACACCCGGGCCCGGCCGCCGAGGTTGCTCTCGCGGTAGGACACGCCGCCGCCCAGGCCGCTGCTGGAGCCGTAGCTGACGGAGAACATCAGGCTGGCGCTCTTTTTCTCCTTCACGGTGACCACCAGGTTGATGTTGTCCTGGTTCTCCGACGGCTCGAAGCCCACGTTGACGTCCTCAAAGAACCCCATGTTTCTGACGCGCGTAATCGCGTGGCGCAGCAGCGTCGAGTTGAACAGGTCACCCTGCTTCAGAGGGAAAGCCCTCTTGATGACGTAGGTCTTGGTGCGCTTGTTTCCCTGGATAATGATATCGTCGATCCGGGGCTCCACGAGGATCACCGTCACCACGCCGTCGTTGACCTGAACGTCCTGGACGCGGGTCATCACGTAACCGTCGGCCTGGAAGCGCTCTCTGAGCCTCTGGATGTCGTTCCTAAAAAAGACTCGGTTGAAGATCATGCCCGGCCGGGTAAAAAGCAGGGCTTTCAGCTTTTCTTCCTTGTAGATGGTGTTGCCTTGAAACCGAATCTCGGTGATCATCGGGTTCTCGGTGACCACGTAGGTCACTTCAATGCCGTCGCTGGTGGACTGCACTTTCGCGTCCACATAGGAGAAGAATCCCAGGTCGTAAATCGCCTGAATATCCTCCGTGACGGTCTGCTGGCTCAACGGTTCGCCCACGTGTGTCTTCACCGAACGCAGGATGTGTTCCGACACTACCTGGCTGTTGCCTTCCACTTTGAGCGCGGCGACTTCCTGCGCAGCCCATGCGCTGGCGCTGAAACACAATACGGTCGTGCACGCGAGCAAAAAACTTCTAAGGCCTTTCATAACTCCAACCCCTTCCACATTCTATAAACAAAATGTAATCCTAATTGAACTCAAGCACAACGGTATCGTTTTTCTTTCGCAGCGCTTTGCGCCCCACTTCCATAAGCCTGAACATCTCTTCGGCGGAAAGCTCGTCCTGTACGGGCCTCCCCAGGGAACTGCGGGCCAACGTCACTTCCTGATCGCTTTTTTCGGCCCGTTTTTCTGCCGGAAGCGGGACGCGCGAAGCTCTTTTCTGCTCCCCCAGCCCCTTTCTGACGGAATCGAGGAGCTGTTTTTCGTCCGACGTCAGCCATTCCTTATAGCGCCCCGGCGGCGACTCGCTTTTCTGCTCCGCTCCTTCACGGCGGCCGGTCTTTGCAGCCGCCACGGCATCTCTTGCCACAGCCAGAGAAGAGGCTCCCCCGCCGCGCGCGGCCATCTCGACGGGTTCCGACCCCAAGGGGAGCGCCATGATCAGGAGGGCGCAGAGAGCTGCCGGAAGGGCTCTCCAGAACACGGGCAGCGCGGAACGCTCCGCGCCGGCCGAATGGCACAACAAAAGCTCCTGCCGAGCTCCTTCAAGCTCAGCACGAGCACATTCAACGTCCATAATTGCGTCCGAGTACTTCCCGCCGTCGCTCATGGTCTGAGCGCGGCGCACCCAACGTATAACCCTGTCATATTGTCTCTCGAGCATGTTCCTTCCTCCAAGGCAAGAATCGCTTATTTAATTATCCCGCCGGTCGCTTCAGATGTGGCAGGCTCATCTGAAAACCACGCACGAAGACGGGCAAGCGCCTTTTTTTTGAGGCGGTAAATGTGGCTCACGTCAAGAGAATATTCAGCGGCAAGTTCCTTGGCGTTTCTGCATTCGATAACCAGCTCATTCAGTATCCTGGCTTCGCGCTCCGGAAGCTGGTGAAGCCCTTCGCGCAGGACTAGAATTTCCTCGATTTCATGAAATTCGCAGCTGTTTTCATCGTCCTCTTCTTCGATTTCAACGGGCATAGGGGCTTTGGCCTCCACTCGCTGAAGATAGTTCAACATCTGCCCCCTGATCCGATAGCAGGCGTAGGTCGTAAAGCGATGGCCCAACTCGACGTCAAACTTGTCTACAGCCCGGATCAAAGCCAGCGTACCTTCCTGTATCAAGTCTGAGAAACGGCCTCCGTTGACTTTGAACTTTTTCGCTATCCAGTACACCAGCGGCCTGTAAGCCAGAATCAACTGTTCCCGAGCTTCTTCGTCGCCGGCGCCGGCCGCCGCCCACAGTTTTTTCTCTTCTTCCCACTGATCGTCACGTTCACCCGGCATCGCTCCACCTCCCAGATAAAATTCTCCTTTATTCTACCAGTTATCGTGCCTTTTTGCTCATCTCAGAATGATAATGGCGCAATTTCTTTACGCTGAGTTTCATTCTGCCGCTGGTGAATCACGTCGTTGAGAAAGGCGACTGAATATCCCATATCTTTCAGCCTCAAACCGCTCAGGCTGCAATTGGAGAACTCGAGCTTCCAGGCCGACTCAAAGGAAATGTTCAGCACCTGCGCTACAATGGCCCGCAAAATACCGCCATGGGCAACCACAAGGCATTTCGTCTCCCGGGCGTCCGCGAGCATACGCAGCACCCTTGCAGCCCGTTCCATGATCTCGGCGGCGGACTCCCCTTTTTCAGGGATCACTGAAAAGGGGCTTTTCTTCCATTGAAGGTAAAGTGAACTGGACTCTCCTCCGAGGTCGGGCGCCGATTTTCCTTCCCAGACGCCGAAGCCGACCTCGCAAAGCTCCTCCACGACATGAAACCGCTCAGGAGGAAATGAAACCGCGATCTGCGCGGTTTTGAGAGCGCGCGCCTGTGGGCTGACCCAGAGCGCTTCGGGCCCCCATTCCCTGATGCGCCGGCTCACGGTGTGGGCCTGAGCCTCGCCTTTTGCGTTCAGAGGTATGTCCTTGCGTCCCTGAAATCTCATCTGAACGTTCCAATCGGTCTCTCCGTGCCGAAGCAGCAGTATTTGTTTTGACGTCACGCTTTTTCCCCGCCTTTTTTCAGATTATTTTTCGTCTCGTTTTACAGATAAAAAAAGAGAGAAGCCTTAAAAAGGCCCCTCTCTGGTCAGTTATCGAAATTGGCGGTCCCAGCGAGATTCGAACTCGCGCCACCGCCGTGAAAGGGCGGTGTCCTTGGCCGCTGGACGATGGGACCAAATAAAAGCCCGTCACTGACGGGCTTCATGAACAGATGGAGCCGGTGTCCAGATTCGGACTGGAGACCTGCGCATTACGAGTGCGCTGCTCTACCAACTGAGCTACACCGGCATATGGCGGTCCCAGCGAGATTCGAACTCGCGCCACCGCCGTGAAAGGGCGGTGTCCTTGGCCGCTGGACGATGGGACCTTGAAAATGGTGAGTCGTGTGGGATTTGAACCCGCGACACCCGGATTAAAAGTCCGGTGCTCTACCAACTGAGCTAACGACTCGCGAACAGAAGGTATTCTACTTCATGAATGGGTATTTCGTCAACCTCGACTTATTGACAAATTATGACAATTATTTTGCAAACACTTCGCCTCTTCGCAGGAAAAAGAGCCTAATTTGCCTTTCAACCACGTTTCGGCGGGATGCCCTTCAAGAGCGAGGCAGGCTGCCGTCTGCAAATGCAGGCATTTTACGGTTACATCATCGATGTTTCGTATGCCCCCGACGCCCGTCAAACGCAGGCTTTTCCAGAGCGCCGGCCTGTAAAGCCGCAAAAAAAGGCGTTCGGGCAAGCCCAACAAGCTCAGCCGCGTCAGCGCGTAACGCGCATTATAGGTTCGATACCCCGTTTTGAAGTCCTTTAGATAGGCTTCAAGTTCCCGAACGCCTCCCATGGACTCCGCCACGCCGCATTGATAGGAAAGGTGGGGGCAGCAAAGCCAGAAGAGCGTGGGAAAAGGACGGCCCCGGTACAAAGGACGGCACTGCAGAACCTGCGGGCAGCCATGGGGGCAGCGACGGGCCACCGCGGTCACGATCTCCGCGGAAAAGGAACGCCCCTTCATCTGCCGCTGCACGATGATCCTGTCTTTCTCTAAAAAAGGCGAGAGGCCCGTAAAGACCTCTCGCTTGGAAAATCTCAGAGACATCAGGGACGAGCGCCTTTTCTGCGGGGAGGACGCCCAGCTTTCCCATTTTTGGCGCTCAGCAGCAAAGAAATCTTTTCCTCGCTTGTCTTCATGAAGGAGGACAGTTTCTTTTCGAAATCATCGGGATTTGCAGAATCCCCACTCTGCGCAGAGGAGGGAGATTGTCTCGGCATTCTTTGAACCGGAACTGCGGGGGGTTCTTCAAGCGCTTTCATTGACAGGTCTATTCTGCCGCGTTCGTCAATCTTGACAATTTTTGCCTTGATTTCCTGCTGCAGCTGCAGAACTGAATCAACGCTTTTGATGTACTTATGAGAAAGTTGAGAGATATGGATCATCGCCTTCTGGCCGTTTTCCAAGCGGACAAACGCACCATAGGGCATGATTTGATCGACGACTCCCGTAACTACGTCTCCTGGTGACAACTCTGGCATATTGTGAGCTTCCTTTTTAATCTGAATTGATATTTTTATTTAGAGCTGGTTCAACGTCTGAATCTTATTTACCATCACATAGATACGTCCGCTCCCGAGGGATGAACGCAGTTCGCCGGCAATCCATACAGGCGCGCCTTCTTCCTGCTTCGAAACCCACTCCTGAATCGCAGGGTCAAAAACTCTCATCCTTAAAAAGTCGATTCTGTCGCATCCGTCCATGTCGGCATACTGACGCTTTAGAGAGAACTCAAAATACTTCCCCAAGCGGCTTTCGCCATAACTTTCGCCTTTCATGAAATGAAGTACACCTGAAAGGTAAACATCATTCACTAACTTTCCCATAGCCCTTCTCCTCCATCTCCATAAATAATTTTATTCACCAGCTGTGTGCCGCAATGAAAAGAACGCTCTTCTCTGTTTCAGCCTATGAACTCCGCTTAGAACTGCTTTTCGCTCTGTCGTAAAAATGCTGCCGGTACTTCAGCACCGCTGAAACATATCGGCTGCCGTTTGACCCAAGATACCGCTGCAAAGCTTTTACCGTATCACCCTTGCAGTTTAACATATACCGTGAAAACAGCCAAGAGCCAACAATGATATTGTTGCGGGGTTCCATCAAATTGGCCTCTGTTTTTATGTGCGGGAACTGCGCGGTGATCGTTTTCCTATGGAGCCTCCAATAAACCTGCATCAGCCCCACCGCGTAGGGCGAGCGCGCGTCCGCCTTTCCCCTCGACTCTTTAATGATCAGTCCCGTCAGCAGCCCCGGTTCCAGAGAGAACCTTTCTGCAGCTTCCAAAACATAACGGGCATACTCAACAGCCTTTTCCTGAGACAGCCGTGAATTGTAATACCGAAAAATATAAGCGGCCGTCTCAATAAGAATTTGATGTTTCGTTTTACTGGGGTTTTTTACGGATGAAGCGTTTTCCTGAATCTTTGAAGTCCCCGGCAACGTGGCCAATGAAAAGACGGGAAAAGACAACTCCCACGCACAGGCTAAAAACAGAAACGCTGCAATTTTTTTCAGGATACAATTTCGCATCATCACATACCTCCTGGAGAACCCTATAAACCAGAAGATTGTAACTTAAACCGCGGCAACTCGCCAGAGTTATATATACTTAATTTTAAAGCATGTTGCTCTTCTTTTTTACGCATATTTAGAAAATTTTTTACCACTGCTCTAAAACAAAGTTTTTGATTTTTTAGAATCTACTCCGGCTTTTTGAATTTTGAGCAAAGTTCTTCAACAAAGAGGGGACTTAAAACCTTGATGAAAGTTCCTTTCATGCCCAAACTCCGGCTCTCGATAATGCCGGCGCTTTCAAGCTTGCGCAGGGCGTTCACGATCACGCTGCGGGTTACGCCCACATGGTCGGCGATTTTGCTGGCGATCACGACGCCTTCGCAGTCAAGGATATCTTTCTTGGACTGTCCGTTTTTCTCTACGGCGATGTCTTTCAGTTTATTGATGATATGGTTGATGGCGTCGATTTCAGAGTAGGAAAGCGCCTTCATCGCCATGTTCACCACCAGGCGCTCACGGGCGCGCTCTTCTATCAGGCGCGAACGGTCGTGTAGAATCTCGATGCCTACCAGCGTGGCGAGGTACTCGGCCAGGACCAGGTCCTGTGTGGAAAAGCCGTTGGAAAAGCGCGCGAGCACAAGCGTTCCCAAACGTTCGGCGGCCCCGTAGATCGGGATATAGAGGGCCATTTTTTCCGGAACCATTTCTTCTTTATCGTCAAAGAGGTAGGCGTCGTTTTTATTCAGGACGGTTTCCCGCTGCTGGGCCATTTTTTCCACAAAGCTCTCGGGCATATACCCCTGCTCGATAAAGGATGCTATAGCTTCACTGTGATATTCGCTCACCCAGGCGTAACCAAGAATCTGGCCGTCGCGGCTGATCACGTACACGTTCGCCGTGGAAAATTCGCAGAGCAGGCGGGCCAGTTTGTTGTAATCGGGCCTGGTCCCCTCTCTGCGTCCCTGCATCGCCCGGCCCACAAGCCTGGTTTTTTCCAGAAGATCCCGCATCTCCGAACTATCGCCAGTTATTCCCTCGTCTAACTGAGCATTACCGCTATTCGAGTACATGCGTTTCGTTGTCATAGATACTCCTCCTTCAGTCAAATTTAAAGCAGATAACGCCTCAAATCTTTATCCCCAACCAACGGTTCCATCCGTTTCACAACGAATTCCCTGTTTATTTCAATGCGCTCGCCCATATGTTCCGGCGCGCTGAAACTGATCTCCTCCAGCAGCTGTTCCATGATCGTATGGAGCCGCCGAGCGCCGATATTCTCCATTTCAAGGTTCATTTTTTCGGAGATCGCCGCGATTTCTTCCACGGCGTCGTCGGAAAAGGTCAGTTCGACACCTTCTGTGGCCAGCAGAGCGGAAGACTGACGGATCAGGCTGTGTTCCGGCTCGGTCAGGATTCTCCTCAGTTCGTCCTTGCCGAGAGCGCTCAGTTCCACTCGGATGGGCAGTCGTCCCTGCAGTTCCGGCACTAGATCGGAGGGCTTTACGTTGTGAAAGGCTCCCGCCGCGATGAAAAAAATGTGGTCGGTCTTCACCTGCCCGTATTTCGTGCTGACAGCGCAGCCCTCAACAATCGGCAGCAGGTCTCTCTGCACTCCCTCGCGGCTGACGTCGGGGCCTCCGGCGCCTCCGCGCGAGGTGATTTTATCAATCTCGTCAATAAAGACGATGCCTTCCTGCTGTGCCTTGTCCAGCGCTTCCCGGGTCGCCGCGTCCATGTCGATGAGTTTTTCCGCTTCTTCGGACTGAAGAACCCTGAGGGCGTCCACCACTTTCATCCTGCGCTTTTTGGTTTTCTTGGGCATCATGCCGCCCAGCATCTCGGTGATGTTGATGCCCACTCCGCCCATCTCGGGGCCGCCGAAGGACGTGATCGGCCCCGCGTTGTCCTGCACGTCGATTTCCACTTCCCGCTCGTCGAGCTTGCCGGAAATAAGCATATTCAGCATTCTGTCCCGCGTGTTGGAACGAACTTTATTCTCTTCCTGCTCGCCGTCTTGCTGCTCTGTCTTGCCGGCGTCGCCTTCCACGCCCTTAAGGTAGCTCAAAAAGGTGGGAATTCCGCCCGAAGAGCTGTTCTTCCTCGAAGGCACCAGGTAATCCACAAGGCGGTCTCTCGCGTGGGCCAAAGCCGGTTCCTGGACCTCTTCGATCATGCGTTTCTTGACCATCTGCACGGCGCATTCAACGAGATCGCGGATCATGGATTCCACGTCGCGCCCCACGTAGCCGACTTCCGTAAATTTAGTGGCCTCGACCTTTACGAAGGGCGCGTTGACAAGATCGGCCAACCTCCGGGCTATTTCAGTTTTTCCAACGCCCGTGGGACCGACCATCAGAATATTTTTGGGGGCGATTTCCTTTGCCAGGTCGGCGGGCACTTTCCTCCTTCTCACTCTGTTCCTCAGAGCGATGGCGACGGCCCGCTTCGCCTTGGTCTGTCCGACGATATACCGGTCAAGGTATTGAACGACCGCTGATGGTACAAGCGCTCCCACCGCTTCGGCAAACTCCATGTCAAAGGACCTCCACTGTCAGAATGTTGTCGGTGTAAATACAGATTTCCGACGCGATCAACAAAGAACGTCTTACGATCTCCTCGGCCGCCAGCGGCGAAACGTCCATATAGGCGCGCGCCGCGGCAAGGGCGAAACCGGAGCCGGAACCGATGGAGGCCACGTTGTTTTCAGGTTCGATCACGTCCCCCACGCCCGACAACAGGATGGTGTGCTCTTGGTCGGCGACGAGCAGCATGGCTTCCAGTTTCTGCAGCATCCTGTCGGTACGCCAGCTTTTGGCCAGTTCTACGGCGGCGCGCATCAGGTTGCCGCTGAACTCTTCCAATTTTTTCTCGAAGAGTTCCATCAGGGTCATGGCGTCGGCCGTGGAACCGGCAAAACCTACGATCACCTTACCGCCGTACAGCTTGCGGACTTTTCTCGTCCCGGCCTTGATGATCTGGTTTCCCAGTGTCATCTGGCCGTCGCCGCCCATGGCGACTTTGCCGTCTTTTCTGACGCACAAGATCGTAGTCCCATGGATCGTCATATCATTGGACATATTTTATTACACTCCCTCTCCCGACCTCGGATGCGCAGCCATATAGCTGTCTCTCAGATGGCCGGGCGTAATCTTCAAATATCTTTGCGTGGTGAGGAGGCTCTCGTGCCCCAAAAGTTCCTGCAGCACCCTCAGGGAAGCGCCGCCTTCAAGCATGTGCGTGGCAAAACTGTGCCGCACCGAGTGAGGCGTCACGTTTTCCAATCCTAAATTCCGCGCCGCCTGCACCACCAGCCGGTGCACCGTTCTCACAGTAATGCAGCCGCCTCTTTGTCCGGGAAAAACATACTCTTCGTCGATTGGAGAGAGCGCACGCCACCTTATCAGGGCCGCTTTGGCGACCTGTCCGAAAGGGACCAGCCGCTCCTTGTCTCCCTTGCCTTTAACTCGAAGCCAGCGTTCTTCCAGGTCCACGTCCTCCCATTTCACAACCACGAGCTCCGCGACGCGAAGGCCGCAGCCGTACATCACCTCGAGGATGGTGCCGTTACGGACGCAGGGTTCGATTTTCCAGGCCTCCGCGATCAAATCGCTCATGGCCTCGCAGGATATGGCGCGGGGCAGGCGTTCAGGAAGACGGGGCCCCCGCACGGAACCAGCGGGATCGGTGCTTATCAGTTTTCTTTCCATGAGGTAAAGTTCAAAAACCTTTACCGCCGACAGCTTTCGGGCCACAGAAGAGTTGGCGTAGCCAAAGCCGGCCAAGGATCTTAAAAAGGCCCGTATGGATTGAGTGTTTACCGAACACGGCTCAATTCCCTGACTTTCCATAAAGTCAGCGTACTGCGCAAGGTCGACGGCATAATTCGTCACGGTGTTCTGCGAGCAGGCTCTGTTGTCGCGCAAATAGGTCAAAAACTCATCGAGCAGGCTGTTGAAGCTTTTGCCGGGCATCTTCAACCCTCCTCCGGTCATAAAAATCTGACGTCCCCTCTAAGCCGTCTCTGCCCTAAATAATAACATAGGATCGAACAAAAATCATCAAATTTACTAACTCTTTAGGATTTTTTTAATATGTTGCAAATCACCACTGTCTTTGTGAAACTCCAACAATTCAATTTAAAGGCCCGATTCCGTTTTTATTGACCCACTTCCGTCAACGTGGGAACAATTCTGGATTTGAGAGTAAAAAGGAGGCGAATTTTTCCCGCCCGCGCTCGAGAATTTTCTGGCTGCGCTCTGAGCGGCTCTTAATTTTCTCTTCCAACGGAGGGAAGATGCCCATGTTGGCGTTGGTCGGGCTGAATTTGGGGTTGGTATCGTCGCGCAGACGCTCTAAAAGGGCGCCGACCGCACATTCACGGGGCCACGCAGGAAGGGGCATGTCATTTAAATGGGAAAAGAGGCCCAATGCCGCAGCAAGCCCCATGGCTGTGCTCTCCATATATCCCTCCACGCCCGTCATCTGTCCCGCGAGGAAAAGGCCTTCGCGCCCCAAAGGCCTTAAGAAACCGTCGAGGCGCCGGGGAGCGTCGACATAGATGTTTCTATGCATTACGCCCATCCTGACAAACTCTGCGTTCTCAAGGCCGGGGATCATCCTGAACACTCGTTCCTGCTCGCCCCAGCGGAGGTTGGTCTGAAAACCGACGAGATTGTAAAGCGTCCCTTCCTTGTTGTCCTGGCGGATCTGCACGACCGCGTAGGGGCGCCGTCCTGTGCGGGGGTTTTCAAGTCCCACAGGCCTCAGAGGGCCAAAACGCAGCGTGTCCCGCCCCCGCGAGGCGATCACCTCGACGGGCATGCAGCCTTCAAAATACCTGAGATCTCCCTCAAAATCATGCAGCGGAGCCCGCTCCGCTGCGGTCAGCGCCTCGTAAAAGGCCTGATACTGCTCCTCGGTCATGGGGCAGTTGACGTAATCGCCGCCTTCGTACTCGGCGTAGCGGTCCTTTCTGTAGGCGATGTCCATGTTCACGGAATCAAACTCGATCACGGGCGCGACGGCGTCAAAGAAATAGAGGTATTCGCCGCCCAGAAGGCGCTGGAGCCCCGACGCAAGAGAGGGAGAGGTCAAAGGCCCGCTCGCGACAATGCAGGGTTCTTCGGGAATTTCCGAGACCTCCTGCCGCTTCAGCGTAAATAGCGGGTGGGACGTCAAGACGTCGGTAATCCGCCGCGAAAACATTTCCCGATCCACGGCGAGAGCTTTGCCCGCGGGAACCGAAGCGGCGCCGGCGGCGCTCATGACCAGGCTGTCCATACGCCGCAGCTCTTCCTTCAGGAGACCCGCCGCCGAATCAGGGGCATCGGAGCCAAGAGAGTTGCTGCACACCAGTTCCGCCAGCTGATCGGTATGATGGGCAGGGCTTTTCTGAACAGGGCGCATCTCGTAAAGGCACACGGGCACGCCCCGCCTCAAAAGCTGCCATGCGGCCTCTGAACCGGCGAGGCCTCCCCCGACAATCGTGACAGGATTCATCATGCTTCCCCCTTATGCCCGCATTTTGGGCAGACTGGCGTCCTCGACCGCCCCACGTATTCCATCACGGCCCCGCAGACAGGGCACTTCGCCGCCGCGGGCTTGTTCCAGGAAGCGTAATCGCAGTTAGGATAACGGGAACAGCCATAAAAGGTTCTTCCCTTCTTCGACTTTCTCTGCACCACTTCGCCGCCCTCATCGGCCCCGCATTTGGGGCAGGGCACGCCGATCTTTTTCTGCAGCGGCTGTATATACCGGCACTCGGGAAAACCGCTGCAGCCTATGAATTCTCCAAAGCGGCTGCGCTTCTTGACGAGGGGCCTTCCGCATTCCGGGCACATCTCCCCCGTCAATTCAGGCGGAGGCGGCGGAACGGCAGGCGCGTCTTCCGCCTTTTCAATCGCCTCTGAAAAGGGCGTCCAGAAATGCCCCACCAGGTCAACCCAGTCGATTTTGCCTGACTCGATCTGGTCGAGGGAATTTTCCATGGTCGCCGTAAATCCCACGTTGACGATTGGAGAGGCGGATTCAGCGCTGAAATGGGCCAGAAGAAATTTATCGACGATGCGTCCCAACTCGCTCGGACGCAGTTTTCGGTCTTCTTCCCGCAGCACGTAAGCGCGGTCGTAGAGCGTTTCCACGATGGTCGCGTAGGTGGAGGGGCGGCCAATGCCATCCTCTTCCAGCGTTTTGATCAGGCTGGATTCGGTGTAGCGCAGAGGCGGGCGCGTCTGATCCTGCTCCAGCCGGACCTCTTCCACGCTCAGGGTTTCGCCGGCCGCGGCCGTCTGGAGCATAGATTCCTTTACGTCCAAAGGCCAGACGGCGCCCCATCCGTCGAAGCTTAGAGACATGCCCTGGGCGCGCAGGCCGTAGGCGCCGCTCTGGCACTCGATCGTCGCAGCGTTCACTTTCGCCGGGGTCATCTGGGACGCCAGGCTGCGCCTCCATATCAGGTCGTAGAGGCGATACTGCTCGGGCGTCAGCGACGCTTTGACAAGGTCGGGCGCCAATGTGAAATCGGTGGGACGAATCGCCTCATGGGCGTCCTGGGCGTTCGCTCCGGCCTGATACTGCACGGCTTTGGCCGGAAGGTACTTGTCACCCCATTTTTCCCGGATCACGCTGCGCGCCTGGCTCAGCGCTTCGGGGGCCATGCGGAGGCTGTCGGTTCTCATGTAGGTAATCAGACCGGTGACGCCCCGTTCGGGGATCATGACACCCTCAAAAAGGCTTTGAGCGACGCCCATGGTGCGGCGCGGCGAAAAACCGAGGCGGCTGGCGGCCATTTGCTGCAGCGTGCTGGTCTTAAAGGGCGTCGGGGCTTTTCTTGATGTCCCTTTTACCGTAAAACTCGTCACCGTCAGAGGCTCCGACCGAAGGGCCTGCTCGATGCTCTGAGCTTTCTGCAGCGTGTCAATCGCGAGGGTTTTGCCGTCGATCATCAGGCTGACGCCGTTTTCGCGCTCCACATGCAGCCGGTACTGCCGGCCGCCTTCCGCCGAAGCATCGACGAAAATGTTCCAATAATCCTGGGGGACAAAGGCTTCTATTTCCCGCTCTTTATCGCAGATAATGGCGAGAGCCACCGACTGAACCCGTCCCGCGGAAAGCCCCCTGCGGATTTTACGCCACAGAAGGGGACTCAGCTGATATCCCACAAGGCGGTCAAGGACGCGCCGCGCTTGCTGGGCGTTGACCCGGTTCATGTCAATCGGCTCTGGCGCCTTCACCGCGTTTTTTACCGCCTCTGAGGTAATTTCATGGATCCTGATCCGGCAGTCCGAAGCTGGATCCACACCCAGCAGGGTGGACACGTGCCAGGCGATAGCTTCTCCTTCACGGTCAGGGTCGGCGGCCAGCAATATCTTTCCTGCGTCGGCCGCCGCTTTCTGCAGCTCCTTTTTTATGTTCGCCTTTCCCTTGACAAGGATGTATTCAGGCTTGAAACCATGCTCGATGTCTATGGCGAGACGGCTTTTGGGAAGATCCACAATGTGCCCCACGCTGGCTTTCACCATATAGCCGGGGCCAAGGATTTTCGTCAGCGATTTCGCTTTCGTCGGGGATTCGACCACAATCAGCGTCTTCCCGTTTTTAGTTCCGGCGCTCTTTCGCGCGGCCGCAGAAGCTAAAGTTATTTCACTCTCATCCGCTTTTCGCTTTTTTCCGGCGGGAGCCTTTTCTGCCGTTTTTTTAGCCGACCCCACCGCTTTTTTCCTCACGGCTGTTTTTGAGTTTTTTTTCGTGCTGTCTTCCGTCTCGGTCGAAACGGACGCCGTTGTGCTCGCTGCCTTTTTTTTCACTGTTTTTTTCGCTGGACTTTTTTCAGAATTTTCTGTGCTTTTTCGCGTTTTTTTAGGAGAGGCAGCTTTGTTCTCCGCGGCTGTCTCTTTTTCTTTTTTTAGAGCCATCTACGCTCTCCTTTCTGAATGCCGCTTCGTCAGCTGAGCAGCCGTGAAGAATTATTTTCCGTCAATTGCGAGGACAGAACGATCGGCTCGTCACGTTCGGCTCCCATGGACATTAAAACCGACGTAATCAGGTCCACGTCCCCGGGAAACTGTCTTAATTGAGAAATAATAACGGTTTCGGTGATCATCCGCTCTAATTGCTGAGGCGTAAGCCAGCCTTTGCTTCTGTATTCATAGATCAAGGCCTGGGCTTCTATCGTCAGGCAGGATTGTTCCTGCCAATCAAGAACTCTTAACAAAGTGCCACGCTCCTTCTTGAGGATTAAAATGGTTCTTTGCGGCTGCGGGACATTTTACCGTCCAAACGGGAATTGTCAAATTTTTTCTTTTGGAAGGAAAGGAAAAGGGCGAGTTTTCACATATTCAGAAAGTTCCGCCCTATCGAGACGAAAACTCATACTAATTCGCAAAGAAATGCTTCATAGATTTTTGCAAGCGTTGGCAGACTCAATATTTGACAAACAAAACAACCCCAGAAAAAAATTGGTCTTTCCCACGCTGCCGGCGCTTCTTTGCGGGACTGGCCGTTCACCCTATCGGTGCCCGATTTCGAACAGAGTAAAAACTGAAAGAGGCAGGGAGATGTTCTCCCTGCCTCCGCATGTACAGTTCGGAAGACGCAGATGAAACGCGCCGCATGATTCGCCCGACAACCGCGCCTCTCGCGCCTCTCATGGAGGGCGGTCACGGCCAGCCTGCGGGCGATCGTCTCTTTTGCGGCTGGCAGGTTGGGGCTGCTCCGTCCCGAGACGCAGATTCTTTCGCCGATGGGGCTTTAAAGCTCCTCGCCCGACAGTTTTCTCATGCCCTTCAGGATAATTCGCTGTTCCACTCCCGCTACAAGCTTGCGGGTATAGGCGACGGTGTCGGGGTTGACGCTCATACTGTCAATCCCTTCCTTGACGAGGAATTCCGCAAAGTCAGGATAAAGCGACGGCCCCTGCCCACAGATGGAGCAGGTGATGCCGTTCCTGTGAGCCGCGTGGATCAACGTCTTAATGGCGTTCTGAACGGCAGGGTCCCGCTCGTCGAAGTAACCCATGTTGTTCAGAATGCCTGAATCCCTGTCCACGCCCATAACGAGCTGGGTCAAGTCGTTGCTGCCGATGCTGAAGCCGTCCACCAGCTTGGCGAAGGCGTCGGCCTGGAACACCACGGCGGGCACCTCGGCCATGATCCAGATCTTGAAGGACTTATTCTGAACCAGCCCTTCCGAGGCCATGATCTCCTTAACTTTAGCCAGTTCCCAGGTGGTGCGCACAAAGGGCAGCATCACCCATACGTTGATCAGGCCGAACTCGTCGCGAACTTTCTTGATGGCCTTGCATTCCAGGCGGAACCCTTCTTCATAGGCAGGGGAAACGTAGCGTGAAACGCCGCGCCAGCCGATCATGGGGTTGTTCTCTTCGGGCTCCACTTCCCCGCCTTCAAGACCTCTGAACTCGTTGGTGCGGAAGTCGCTCATTCTGACCACCAGCGGGCGGGGGTAAATCGCCTGCGCAACGGTGGTGATCGCCTCGCTCATGTCGTTGATCAGCACTTCGCCGCGGCCGGTGCGAAGGAGGTACATGGGATGAACGCCCACGTGGGAGAAAATGAACTCCGTGCGCATCAAGCCGATGCCGTCGAAGGGCAGGTGGTTATACTTGCCGATGATCGAGGCGTCGCCGAGGTTCATGTAGATCTTGGTGCCCGTAATCGGAGCGGCCTCAACGGCGACAGCGGCCGTTTTCGAGGCCGCTCCTTCCGACACGGGCGAATGGAGGTCCTGATCGGAAGAGAGGTTGACGTTGCCGCGGTACACAACGCCGCGGGTAGCGTCTACGGTGACCTCCGTGCCTTCGGTCAAGATTTCGGTGCCGTTCTTACTGCCCACAATGCAGGGAATGCCCAGCTCACGCGACACGATAGCGGCGTGGCAGGTGCGCCCGCCTTCGTCGGTGACGACGGCGCAGGCTTTTTTCATGGCCGGCACCATATCAGGGTTGGTCATGCCGGTAACGAGCACGTCGCCTTTCTGGACCCTGGCGATTTCCTTCAGCGAATCGATGCGAATGACCCGTCCGTGAGCGATGCCGGGCGATGCGGCAAGGCCGCGGACCATAACGGTAAGAGCTTTTTTATCCACAATCGAACTCTCCTTCTTTGCGGGTTCTTCTTTTAAAGTCGTGACGGGGCGGGCTTGCAGAATGTACAGTTCCTTCGTGTCTCTGTCCTGGGCCCATTCAATGTCCATGGGGGCGCCGTAGAGCTTCTCGATAGCCTTTCCAGCTTCGGCCAAACGGCGGACTTCTTCGGCGCTCATACAGCGCGCGCCGACAGCGGAGGGGCCCAGATAATCGGCCACGTTGACCGTCACGGTGCCGCTGCTCTTGTCCTTGTCGACGATCATGATTTTCTTGTCGGCCACGACCACGTCCAGTTCCGTCAGGCTTTCCTTTTCGAGAATGTACTCGTCAGGCGACACGGAGCCGGAGACAACCGCTTCGCCCAGGCCCCAGCTCGCGTTGATCATGATCTGACCGCGCTCACTGGTGACGGGGTTCGCCGTGAACATGACGCCGGCCTTCTCGCTGTCGACCATCTTCTGGACCACGGCACAGAGGGAGACGCTGAAGTGATCGTAATTCTGTTTTTGCCTGTAATAGGTCGCCCGCGCGGTCCACAGCGAGGCCCAGCACTGCCGCACGTAGTCCACCACGGACTCGGCACCGATCACGTGAAGATAGGTGTCCTGCTGGCCGGCAAAGGACGCGTCGGGAAGGTCCTCCGCCGTGGCGGAGCTTCTGACGGCGACGCGGGGATCTTTGACGCCCACAGTCTGGGCGAGCTTTTCATAGGCTCCGCAGATCTGATCGTGCATATAGGCGGGCACGGGGGCGTTTTGAATGAGTGAGCGGATTGTCTCGGTTTTCGCCTGAAGTTCTGCCGTGTTTTCAAAATCAATGCCGGCGAGAAGGTCCGAAATGGACGTATTAAGCCCGTTCTCTTTGATAAAACGGGCATAGGCGTCGGCAATAACACAAAAGCCCGGAGGAACCGGAGCCCCTGCCGACGTCAGTTCTCCCAGGTTGGCTCCCTTGCCGCCCACGATGGGGATATCGGTCTTGCGGATCTCGTTAAACCACTTAATTGCACAGTAATCGCTCATTGGAAAAGACCTCCAAATTATTTTATTGCTCATCGCCGTTAAAGACGTCAGTCCTGAACGGCGGGACATCCTTGTTCCCGAAGATAATCCAGCACTTCCTGAGCGGTTTCCTCAAGGGCCCGCCCCGTGACGTCCACAACCTTGGCTCCCAATTTTTTCATAATCCCCTGCGCATAGGCCAATTCCAGTTCCACCCTCTGCTGCTGGGCGTACGAAGCTTTTTCGGGGTTCAGGCCGATCATCTGCAGACGGTCCCGCCGGATCTTCTGCAGCGTCGCAGGTTGTATCGACAGCCCAAGCACCCGGCCCTCGGGAAGGGAAAAAAGCTCCTCTGGAGGCGTCAGCTCCGGCACCAGGGGCACATTGGCCGTACGGATGCCCTTGTTGGCCAGATACATGGACAGCGGCGTCTTGCAGGTGCGTGAAACGCCGACGATGACCAATTCTGCCTCGGGCAGCAGGTTGGGGTTGGCTCCGTCGTCGCAGGTGCTCGAAAACTCGATCGCCTTCACCCGCCGGAAATAGGCTTCGTCAAGCTTGTGCTGATTGCCCGGCATGCCCGCAGGTTCCGTTCCAAGCCTTTCGGAGATGGCGCCAAGGATCGGGCCAAAAAGATCCACCACTTTCAGCTTCAAGTCGGCGGCATGCCGCATCAGGGCCTCCCTGACAGGCTGAGAGACGAGAGTGCAGATAATAAGGGCCTGGTTCTCCTTGGCCAGCCAACACACGTTCAGAACCTTTTCCACCGTATCGATAGTCCTGAAACGACGCAGCGCCACGCAATGCCTGTCGAACTGCCTGAGCGCCGCCCTCGCGACGCTTTCCGCAGTTTCCCCCGTAAAATCGGAGACAATGAAGATCTCCAACTTTATCCCTTTTTGCTCTGCTTCTGATGAGAAAAGTTCATAATTCCCAGCGCTCATTTGCTCCTCCATCAGTCATGATCAACGCGGTACGGCTCTCCATCGTCCGCCGCCCGAAGAATAGATTAACGAACGGGTTTGCAGTCCTAAGGTCAGCTGCATCAACTCAGCCGCGCCAATGCTTGTTCTTCGGGAAATCTGGTCAAGAGTCAGGTCTCCCTGCCCTGAAAGACAGCTCAGGACCCGCCTTTCTTCCGGCGAAAGTTCTACTGGCTGGAAGAGTTCCAGCTGGCCCAATCCTCCGATGTGATCGATAAAGTCCTTCACGTTCACCAGGGGGGAAGCCCCCTCAAAAATCAGCTGGTTGCTTCCCTCACAAACCTGTTCGTCAATTCGTCCCGGCACCGCCCAGAGTTCTCTGCCCATTTCCATAGCGCGGCGCGCCGTGATCATGGCCCCGCCCTTGAGGGGCGACTCCACGACCACAAGGCCTCGGCTGAGGCCCGCCACGATCCTGTTGCGTCGGGGAAAGCGCCAGGCGCGGCCAATAGTCCCCAGAGGAAACTCACTGATCAGCGCTCCTTTGCTGTGAAGGATGTTCTCAAACAATCCGTCATGCTCAGACGGCCACAGCACGTCCACGCCCGTGCCCAGCACCGCCGCGGTGGCCCCCCCGCCGTCCAGCGCTCCGCTGTGAGCGGCGCCGTCTATGCCGAGGGCCCCGCCGCTGACGACCGGAATGCCTGATTTCGCCATGGCCAAGCCAATCCGTTCAGATACTTTGGAACCGTAGGGCGTACAGCGGCGCGTCCCCACCACGGAATAGGACAGGTCAAAGTCGAGCAGCGCTCCTCTGACATAAAGCAGAAGCGGAGGATCGTCAATCGAACGCAAACGGGGTGGATAACTCTCACTGTACCACGGAATTAAAAAAATGCCACCCCTTTCGGCTCGTTCAATCTCTTTTTCCGCCCAGTTTTCTCTGTGCAGTTTTTTTAAAGTTTCAACGCCCCGCGGCGTTATGCGCTGTTCATCTTTCAAAAAATCTACGATTTCCGCAGCCGTCATCTCAGTTGAAACATTTTGAAGCAGCTCAGCCGACTGGCCTTCAAGCCCATTCAGCCAAACGCAGAGCTCAAGCCCGCTCATTGCAGCGCTCCCGAATCTCTGTAGGCTATGGCCTCGGCTACGGCTCCCGCTTCGATGTTCTCCGCGCCTGCAAGGTCGGCAATGGTCCGCGACACTCTCAGCACTCTGCTGATCCCCCGGCCGGAAAGGCGCAGCCGTTCCGCCATGGACGACAGGTACTTCCGCGCGTCGGAGCTGAGGCCTATTTCTTTCCTCAGGACCCTTTCGGGCAATTCGGCGTTGCACTCCACCTTGACCCTGCTTTTTCGGCTCCACTGGCGTTCCCGTGCCTGAAGGACTCTGGCGCGGATGCGCGCGCTGCTTTCACCCGGCGCGCCGCCCAACTCCAACAGTTCCTGAGGCGTCAGGCGAGGCGCCGAAACGTAGAGGTCCACCCTGTCAAGCATGGGCCCCGAAAACTTTCTCCGGTAGCGCTCCAGTTCCTGATTGCTGCAGCGGCATTGCTCCACAGGATCGCCGCGCCAGCCGCAGGCACAGGGATTGGCCGCCAAAACCAGCAGGACCCGGCTTGGGTAGGTGACGCATCCCGCAGCGCGGTTCACGGTGATAAAACCGTCCTCCAGAGGCTGTCTCAGAGCCTCGATCAAGTCGCGCCGGAACTCGGTGAACTCGTCAAGAAACAGCACGCCGCGATGGGCTAAACTGACCTCGCCGGGACGCACGTCGCTCCCGCCGCCGCAGATGGACACCGTACTGGCCGTATGATGGACCTGCCGGAAGGGCCGCCGCCGGTCAGGCGGCACGGGCAACCCCACGGCGCTCCTGATGAGAAGCGTTTCCAGAAATTCTGCGTCGGAAAGGGGCGGCAGAATCCCCTGGAGGGCGCGCGCCATCAAGGTCTTGCCGCTGCCCGGCGATCCCACCAGAAGGATATTGTGATGCCCCGCCGCGGCGATTTCTAGGGCACGCTTCGCCGTCAACTGGCCTTTCACGTCGCCAAAATCAGGATCGGGAGATCCCGTGACATCTGGCGGGTTTATTTTGCTTACCCGGGGAAGCTCCTTCTCATTTCTGAGATAGAGAAGCATATCAAGAAGCGAGGAAACGCTGTAGGCTTCGACGCCGTCCACCAGGGCCACTTCCGCGGCGTTGCCTTCGGGACAGAAAAGGGGAACGCCCAGAGATCTCGCCAGTATCGCCGCGGGAACGGCGCCCCGAACAGGCCTGATCCGCCCGTCCAGAGCCAGTTCTCCCATATAAAGCGCCGGGCGCTGGGGGGCGCAGTATCCTTTTTCGCAGGCCAAGGCTACGGCAATGGGCAAATCAAGCAGGCTGCCCTCCTTTGGCAGGTCGGCAGGCGCCAGGTTCACAGCGATGCGGCCGTAAACCGTGACGTCAAGCTCGCGCAGAGCGGCGCGAACCCGTTCGCGGGATTCCCGCACGGCCGCATCGGGAAGCCCCACTACGGAGAAGGCAAAGATGCCCGACGTGATCTCCGCTTCGACCTCCACGGGAAGCGCCTCAACCCCCCGCAGGGTAATGCCCTGTATTTCAGCAGCCATCGTCTCGCCCTCCCCCGTCCATCTCAAGGTACTTCAGCCAGCTGAGGCGCCACTGGCCGTCCGAGACGTCCACGGTCACCAGGTCAATTCGCCAGCCGCCCTCCCAGCCGCTTTTCACCACAAAAAGCTCAGCTCCCCGCGTCAACTTGCGCCACTTTTGGATCCCCATGGAGTCGAAGGCGCTCATCACGGCCCCTTCTCGCCGGCAGCGGACCTCCGCGATCACAAGCTCGCCGCCGTCCCGGCAGACGATGTCCAGTTCCGAAAAACGATCCCGCACGTTTCGAGCGACAATTTTTAAACCCTGCGCTTTTAAAAAGGCCTGCGCTTTCTCTTCCGCCCAGCGTCCTATGGACTGACGGTTCCGTTCATGAAAAAAAGCCCGCTCCTCCGGCGTGAGGACGCCCCAAAGGACATCCTGCACCGGAGGTGCGGGTTTTAAGGTCAGACTGTGTTTTTCTTTTTTTAAGGGGACGAAGAGTTTTTCCATGATAAGGACCTCTCCTGTAATTTTGATCGGCAACGCGGCAGCGCAGGGCGCGCTTTACGGCTTGGAACGGCTTCTGCGGCTCCAACGCGACTAAGACGCCGCGTTTGGCGCCGCAGGGAAATAACAGTCTACTTTATTAATTATCCCCAGGAAAAGCTTCTTCTGTGTATCGGAGTGGGCCCCAGCTCAGCAATCGCTTTCCGGTGCTCCAGCGTGCCATAGCCCTTGTGTTTCGCAAAGCCGTACCCCGGCCACAGGCTGTCGTAGAACACCATCACACGGTCTCTGAGCACTTTCGCGATAACCGAAGCAGCCGATATCTCAGGATAGATGTCGTCGCCGCCGATAACCGCCTTCTGGGGGACCTTCAGTCCCGGGATTTCTTTGTTCCCGTCTACCAGAACGCCGTCGGCGGGCAGAGGAAAGCGTTCCACCGAACGCCCCATGGCCCACAGCGTCGCATTCAGGATATTATCCCTGTCGATCTGCTCCGTCAAGGCCGAGGTGGACCGCCAGAGGACTTTCAGCTCGAGCATCTTCACAAAGAGGCGCTCTCGTTTCAGCGGGGAGAGCTTTTTGGAATCCCTCAGCCCCATCGCGGCCAGTTCCGATTTCTGCGATGGCGAAAGCGCCACGGCCGCCGCGACCACAGGACCGGCAAGAGGGCCGCGCCCGGCTTCATCCACGCCCAACAGAATCACTCCGTCTCAGCCTCCCTTTCTGGTTCCAGCATATCCATCACGCGCGAGGAGGGCTGCTCTATGGATAATTTACCGAACTTTCCAGTCGAAAAGGACTCAAGAAAGCGCCTACCGGCTAAAGTGTAATCGACGGCGCCGCCGCTGACAAGACAGCCCAGCCGGCGGCCAACTGACTCCAGGATTGAAAGGGTGTCGCCGGCATCGGCCGCGATGCCCCATTTTTTTTCCACCACGTGCCAGAGGTTCTGCCGCTGGAGAAATTCGATCAGTGAGCAGGCCACAGAATCGTAGCTGCCGATCACGTCGGGTTTTGAACAGCCCAGCCAAGCTAACGCCCGCTGCGCGGCCGCCCCCGAATGGGGATCCAGAATGCCAGGCGAATCCACCACCAGAAAATCGCCGCCCCGGTACCAGGAAACGCCGCGAGTCACTCCGGGAATGCCGCCCACAGAGGCCGATTTTTTGCCGATCAATAAATTGAGAAGCGCCGATTTTCCAACATTAGGGATTCCAACCACAGCCAAGCGCAGTTCGCGATAGGCGGGCTTATACTTGCTGAAGCTCTGCTTCAGCGCGCCGACCTGGCGCGACAGCAGGTCAAAGGCCCAAGCTTCTCGACGGCGGGCTTTATAGTAAGCGAGCCATTGCGACGTATCGGCGTCAGAAGCCAGATCCCGTTTCGTCATCACGATCCAGACGGGTTTCTGGCGGGCAAACCGTGCCGTGATCGGCGAAGCCGTCAGCTCAGGGGCGCGGGCGTCGCGGACTTCCAGAATAATGTCGAGCTTCTCAAGAAGGTCTTCCAGCTGGCGCGTCCCTTTCGCCATGTGCCCGGGGAACCACGCAGTTCTGCCGGCCATTCCTATTTCACCAGCCCAAGCCTGTTAAGAGGCCAATAGCGCAGTATCACAGGACCGCGGATATTCTCCTCCGGCACGTAGCCCCAGAAACGGCTGTCGGCGGAATTAGGGCGATTGTCGCCCAGCGCGACATAGGACTTCTCGGGCACCCGCACCGCCGGAAGCGTATAGGTATCGTGGAACTTCACGTAGGGCTCCGTGACCTCTTTGTCGTTAATCCACACCACGCCCTGGCGAATCTCAAACTTGTCTCCAGGAAGGGCGATCAGCCGTTTCACATAGTCCACCTTCGTGTCCATGGGATATTTAAAGACGAAGATGTCGCCGCGCCGCGGCGATCGTATAAGATACTCGAACTTGCAGACCAGAACCCGATCCCCTTCCAGCAGCGTGGGGAGCATCGAACCGCTGGGAATCCAGAACGCCTGTATCACAAAGGTCCTTAAAAGCAGCGCCAGAACCAAAGCCCACCCCAGCGTCTCCACGGCTTCACGAAGCCACGCGATAGGGATAACCTTTTCCCAAATTTTAACGGCGGGCGCTATAAATTGAGCCCACCATTCCCTTAATGCCATTTTATGACCTCCCGTCGTTCAGCACCTTTTCTATCGCCGATCACAAGCGCAGACGCGCGTCGCAAGTCCGCGGACTGAAAGCGTGATCTTTTCTCCCGTATTCGCCTTTTCAGCAGAAAGAGCAGATATCGTAAAAGCCGGCGACAGCGTGTGAACGTTCCAGCTGTATGTATGGCCGCTGGCCGCTTCCTGTAATTTCCACCGCACTCTCTCGTCGGCGTAAAAAGTTTCGGTCTTAAGCAAAACGCTTTCACGCCGGTTCAACCATTGAAGCTTCATTCTGTGCCGTTCGGCGGACGCCGACGGCGCGATAATGAGCAGATAAAAATCTTTTTTCCAACGATCGGCCCGAAGCATGGCCGACTCCAGCCACTGGTCAAGCCGGTCCATGTCCTTATGGGCGACGCTGACCGAAGGTTCGGGCTTCTGCAGGCCGGAAAGTCCCGATAAAAGCGCCAGCATTACGCCGATGCAGATCAGCAGCTCCGTCAGCGAAAAACCTTTCCCGCCGCCCCTAAAGTCCTTCTTTGTCATCTTCAGGGACTGTGACGATACTCGGGAACAGTCTCCGCAATAACGCTGCGAGGCTCCTCCGCTGACAGGATCTGCTTGACTCGTTCCAGCATATCCGTTTTTTGCTCGCGATCTTCGAAGATGCGGGCGCAAAAGATTTTAGGGTGAGGCGTGGCGTCCACATGGGAACGGTCATAGAACAGTTCCTCAAAAAGTTTTTCGCCGGGCCGCATTCCCGTAAAACAAATGTCGATATCCCGGCCGGGAACGCAGCCATGCAGGCGAATCAGCGTTTCCGCCAGCGTCACGATCTTCACGGGCTTTCCCATATCGAGCACGTAAATCCTGCCGGGCAGGCCGATGGCCGCCGTCTGAAGGACCAACCCCGCGGCTTCGGGGATCAGCATAAAGTAGCGGCACATATCGGGATGGGTGACCGTCACCGGGCCTCCCGCGGCGATCTGTTTTTCGAATTTCGGGATGACGCTGCCCCGGCTGCCGAGGACGTTGCCGAAACGCACGGCCATATAGGCCGTCTGAGGGTACCGCTTCTGGAGGTCCATTAAAGCCATTTCCGCGATGCGCTTGCTGGCCCCCATAATGCTGCTGGGGTTCACAGCCTTATCTGTGGAAATCAGGACCATCCGCGAAACGCCGCAAAGTCCCGCCAGGTCTCCCACGGTCCAGGAACCGAGGCAGTTGACGCGTACGGCCTCCCTCTCGTTCGTCTCCATCAGGGGCACGTGCTTATGAGCCGCCGCGTGGAAGACCACCGACGGATGCCAGCGGTAAAACACCCGCGCCATACTGTCCCGGTCCGCGACGTCGGCAATGACCGGCACCAGCGCCACCGAAGGATTTTTACCCTGAATTTCTTCCATAAGCGTGTAGATGGACTGTTCCCCGTGCCCAATCAGGATCAGCGTCCTTGGATTATAGGGCAGAAGCTGCCGCACGATCTCGCTGCCGATCGATCCGCCCGCTCCCGTGATCATCACGTCCTTGGAGCGGAGAAGCTGGCCTATCTGCTGGGTATCCAGCTCAACGGGGTCCCGCGACAAAAGATCTTCCAGGCTGACGGGGCGCAGCTGGCTCACCGAGACAGACCCGTCAGCCAGGTCTCGAAGCGTCGGAAGAATTCTGACGACGACGCCAAGGGGAATGATCTGATCGAGCAGCCCCCTCATGCGCACCCCGGAAGCAGAAGGAATGGCCACGAGCACGTCCTCGATTCCATAACGTTTGACCACATCGGGAAGTTTTTCCATGGATCCTAAAACTGGAAAGCCGGCGATCACCTTTTTGAGCTTCAGCGGGTCGTCGTCGAGAAAGCCGACCACGCCCATATCGGAGCCGTTCCGCTTTAAGTCCCGCACAAGCAGGACTCCGGCTTCGCCCGCGCCCAGGACAAGCGCTTTCCTCAATAACCCCGGTTTTCTTATGTTTCCTGTCAAACGCCAGGTGAGCCGGACGATGACGAGAAAGACGATGCCGGAAAACGCCAACAGCCCCATCACGCTTCGCGGAACCAGGACGGAATGCTCCGTCAAAAAATAGACAGCACCCAGCCCCGCGCAGGCTCCCAAATAGGAAAAGCACAGCCGCATCAATTCCTCCACGCTGGTCTGAAGCCAATAGACGCGGTAGACGCCGCACAGCGCAAAGGAGAGCATAACCGCACCCACATAGAAGAGAGCCACCCTCGCCAAACCGTAATGGGAAGCGTTTCCTAGAAAAATGGAAAATCTCAGAGCATAACTGAGATAAACGGCAAGCAGCAGCATAATCAGGTCAACGCCTATTACACAGATATTATGAGCGCCAATCCTGCGCCAAAAACGAATGATGCCATCGCTTCTCATCGTTCAGGACTCCTTCCCTTGCCTTGATGCGGTCCTCCTTAAATTTTAAATAACGGGGTTTAAGGAATAATCAAACGGCTTCCCTGGCTGTTTCCGCTCATCCTGTCAAGCCGCTGGAGATCCGCGGCGGAAGCCACGTCAAGCCGGGGCTTTCTCTCCTCTTCCTTCAGCATTTCCTTGACCTTCGCCTCGTAATCCTTGATGCCCTGCTTAATCGCCGCGGAATCGCCTTTCACCCACATGATGATGCTGTCGGCCACAGACTTCAGCGCCGCATCTTCGGGCATTTCCTTGATCGCGCCCAAGTCGAGAAGAAGCTTGTGCTCGTCTTGCACGGACTGGAGGATATCCTCGTCGCTCAGAAGTCCCTTCTTGTACAGAGCCCGCGCCAGGATGTTGAACTTGCTTTTCATGTTTTCATTCGCCATGGTCATCCCGTCCACGCGGGACAAAAGCATGGACAGCACCTCGTCAAGACTGATCTGCATCGGCATAGCCATAATTACCACGTTCCTTTCTCGAATTTATAAAGGCTATTATACATTAAACCTAAACTCCACGACGTCGCCGTCCTGCATGACATAATCCTTGCCTTCCAGCCGCAAAAGCCCCTTCGCTTTGGCTTCGGCCAAGGAGCCGCATGCGATGAGGTCGTCATAGCCCACAATCTGCGCGCGAATAAAACCGCGCTCAAAATCGGAATGGATCGTTCCCGCCGCCTGGGGAGCCAAAGTGCCGCGTTTTATAGTCCACGCTCTGGATTCCTTCTCTCCCGCCGTCAGGAACGAAATGAGGCCCAGCAGGCGGTATCCCGCGGAAATCAGCCGATCGAGGCCCGACTCCTTCAGGCCCAGCGCGTCGAGATAATCCGCCTTTTCGGACTCGGCCAGTTCCGCCACTTCTGCTTCAATCTGCGCACAGATTTCCACAAACTCCGCGCCTTCCGCCGCCGCGTGGTCATAGACCTTTTGAGCGTACTGGTTCAGCTGTTCCTGTCCAATGTCGCTTTCCGCGATGTTCGCCACATAGAGCATAGGTTTGTCGGAAAGCAGGTTCAGCCCTCGAAGAAAGCTCTTTTCCTCGTCGGTCAGCTCAAGCGTTCGCACCAGTTTTCCGGTTTCCAGGACAGCCTGTACTTTGCTGAGAAGCTCCAGATAGGGAACCTGGGTTTTATCCATCTTGGCAAGTTTTTCCACCTTCGCCCGATTGCGCTCGATCATCTCCAAGTCGGAGAGGATCAGCTCAAGTTCGATGGTTTCCATATCCCTCGCAGGGTCGACGGAGCCGTCTACATGAACGATATTGGAATCTTCAAAGCAGCGGACCACCTGCACAATCGCGCTGACTTCGCGGATGTTCGCGAGAAATTTATTGCCCAGGCCTTCGCCCTTGCTCGCGCCGCGAACCAGGCCGGCAATGTCGAAAAACTCTACGACCGCCGGTGTGATTTTCACGGAGTTAAACATGTCGGACAGCACCTTTAACCGCGCGTCGGGCACCGACACCACGCCCACGTTCGGTTCGATCGTGCAGAAAGGATAATTTGAAGCGTCAGCCCCAGCCGCCGTGATCGCGTTAAAGAGAGTGCTCTTGCCCACGTTTGGCAGACCTACGATCCCAAGTTTCACGAGAAATCCCTCATTTCAGGTTTTATGAAAGCAATTACTTATTCTATCTCACTTTTGAGCTCTGTGGCACAATAAATTTTCCCTTTGACATCTTTTTCTAAGAAAATAACGAGAACAAAATTTTTACTGAGAAAACACAGGTCTATTTTACATCATATCGACGTCATTTTCATCGAAAACTTTTTGGGTATTTTAAGATGCTCCCCCTAGGGAGTCCGCAAAAAACTCGTCAGTTTTTTTTTAAAATGGGCCTTGACAGTTTTTCCTTCAACGTCTATAATGCCTCATGTTGTGAGCGGGACGTAGCGCAGCCTGGCTAGCGTACCTGAATGGGGTTCAGGTGGTCGGAGGTTCGAATCCTCTCGTCCCGACCAGATTTTTCAAGCGGATGCCTTCGGCATCCGCTTTTTTATTTTTTAGTCAAAGGTGATGAAAAAATGGCTCGAGACTTCTCCCATAAAATCAGTCTCGGACAAAACTTTCTCGTCAATCGAGAAGTGATCCGCCGTACTGTGGAAGCGGGGGCTATCGGCCTGTCGGACGTGCTCCTGGAAATCGGCCCCGGCCAGGGCGCGCTGACCCGGGAACTTTTGGAAAGCCCCTGTGCCTTTCTTCACGCCGTCGAGATCGACAGGAGGCTGGAACCTTGGCTTCATCCCATGGAACAATCCTTCCCCAACAAATTTCAAATAACCTGGGCGGACGCCCTGCAGATTTCTTTCAGCAGTTTAAGCCCCCAGCCTAACAAGATTCTCGCCAATATCCCCTACAACATCACCACGCCGCTGATCTGGAAGATCCTTGAAGAACTGGCTCCCTCCAACTTGGAGCTCATTATATTGATGGTCCAAAAGGAAGCCGCCGACCGGCTCATATCCCCGGCCCGCACAAAAGAGCGGTATCCTCTGGGAATTACGCTGGAACTGATGGGAACCCTGCGTCCTTTTCTGCGGGTTTCCCCTGGCTCCTTTAATCCGCCTCCCAAGGTAAATTCCTCGCTGATCCTTCTGCGGATCGAACGCCGTAGGCGCCTCGCCGGCGATGGGCTCTGGAAGGAATTGATGCGCGGCGCCTTTGCCCAGCGAAGGAAAACGTTGGCCAACAACCTCCTTTCTGCCGGTTTTCCCAAGAATTTGATTGCCGACGCCATGGAGGAATGTCAAATTCCGTCGAACGCCCGCGCTGAAGAACTTTTGTCCCCGCAATGGTTTTCCCTGTATTCGCTGCTGAAAGAAAACGCAAAAAACGAGGAATGCCGTCCGTGAAACCCCGGAACGGCATTCCTCGTTTTTTGCTGTCCTGCGCAATTCTCCGGCATTATTGGATATAGTCGCCGCAGTCGTAGTTGTTGTACTGCTTCAGCACCTTCATGATCACCGACTGATCGGGCTGAAGGGACTGTTCCAAGATCTTGTATTTTTTGCGGCTTTGCTCCAGCTGAGTTTTATACAGAGCCACTTCCTCCTGGACGGCTCTCGCAGCCGCCGCTCGGTCCGCCCACTCTTCTTTCAGCAGAAAATGGATCGTCTCTTCCAGACAGGCATAGCGAATACGTCTCATGTTGCAACCTCCCTTTTATTTCCAGCGTCAAACTGCTAATCCAAATAGTTCCCGCAATTGTGGTTGTTGTACTGCTTCTTGATCTTGAGAATGATCGATCCGTCAGGTTGGACGGTCTCCTCGACCAGTTTGTACTTTGTCCTGTTCCGGCCAAGCAGCGCTTTATAGTGCTCAACCTCTTCTTTTACCGCCAGGTCAGCGGCTTCACGGGGGATATCCTCTTTGGGCTGGAAATAAATCGTTTGGTCAATGCAGGCCGCCTTTATACGCTTCATACACTATACCTCCCTTTCTATTTGTCTACATTCTATCATTTTTTACGAACGGAGGCAAATGAAAAAAGTCGATGATACAAATTTTCTATGTATTGATCAACTAATATGGAGCTATAAAGGTCTATTATTTATTAATTATGATGTAAATCCCTAACAAGACTTACGCACAAAAGACTTTCAACCTATATCACATATGGCTCTAAGGATATGTTGATATCAAAAAGTATTCTCTACCTCCTCCAAAGGTTTTTCCGCCCTTTCGTTCTACTCCCCGCTCCCTTTATGGAAGGCTTCGATCGCCGACGCGGAATGGATCCTGCTGATGATAAAAGCGAGAACCACAACCTTCAGGAGATCGCCTGGTATGAAGACGGCGCAGCCAGCATAAAGGGCGCGGCCAAAGGTCATGCTGCTGTTCATCACATAATTGAAGACGAACCACAGCCAGGGAACCCCAATGCAATAGAGCGCAGCGAAGCCGGCCAGAACGGCCCGGACCACCTTGAAAAAAGTAATTTTCCCCGTCAGCAGCCGTCCACACAGCCAGGCGCACAGCCCGTATCCTATAATGAATCCGAAGGTCGGATGCATCACGCTCGACGGTCCGCCGCCAAAGGAGAAAATCGGCAGCCCCAGCAGTCCGATCAGGACATACAGAAGCTGCGACCACGCACCGGCGGAAGCCCCTAAAAGCAGCCCAGACAACGCCGCAAAAAAACTGTTCAGTGTCATGGGCACCGGGCCCAAGGGAATACGGATCAGTCCGCCCACAACACAGAGCGCCGTCATTAAAGCGATTCGAGTCATCACGTGCAGTTTCATATAAAAACTCCCCCTGTCCTTTTGATCAGGGGGAGTGTACAGTTTTATTGTCACCAAGTCAATAACAAAAGATGACATATTCTGGAGCAGCAATTTTCATCGTAACTCCAAGGGTTATCCCTGTTCGTCCAGCCATGAATGGATCGCCTCTAAAAAGAGGTCCCCATATTCGTCGGCTTTCCGCTCTCCCACGCCGGAGACCTCCAGAAACTCGTCAGGAGTGCGGGGCAGCCTTTCGCTCATATCCGTCAGCGTCGCGTTGGAAAAAACCATAAAGGCGGGAACGCCTTTTTCCTGAGCCAGTTCAAAGCGCAGAGCCTTCAGCCGTTCATAGAGCTCCGGGCGGCTTGTCGAAATGATCCGGGCCTTTCGTTCCGCCCTCTCGGACTTTCTGGTCTGACGGTTTTCGATCTGCGGCAGCGACGCGACTATTTTCTTGCGGTCGTACAGGACTTCCCGTGCCCGGGCTCCGAGCGAGAGCGTGGGATAATCGCCGCCCTCGGTATGGAGGTAATTTTCCTGCAAGAGGAACTGGATAATGTCGCGAAGCCGCCTCTCGGGGGTGCCGCTCATAATTCCGTAGGTTGTCAGCCTGTCCAGCCCGGCCTTGGTCAGTTTTTCGGCCTTGCTGCCCCGGAGCGTATCGACGATCATCTTCACACCCCACCGCTGTCCGGCCCGCTTCACGCAGGACAGCACTTTCTGGGCGTCGATGGAGATATCGACCTGTTCAAGGACGCGTTTGCAGTTCCCGCAGTTTTCGCACCGGGCCGGAGCGTCCTCACCGAAGTAGCGCAGAATATAACCGCGCAGACAGTCCATAGTAAAACAATAAAAGGTCATTACTTTCAGGCGTTCCCGGGCGCGGGCCTGAAGCTCCGCCAGTGTTCCCTCGTCCGCCGATTCATTCTCGTTCATGTGTTCAATGAAGAATTCGTGCGTCCTCACATCCTGGCCGCCGTAGAGCAGAATGCACTGCGCCGGTTCGCCGTCGCGCCCCGCGCGCCCCGCTTCCTGATAGTAGCTCTCTATGTCGCCAGGCATATTATAGTGGATCACATAGGAAACGTTTGATTTATCGATACCCATCCCAAAGGCGTTGGTCGCCGCCATGACCGTTTTCCGGTCATTGATGAAGTCGTCCTGGTTACGGCAGCGCTCGGCATCGCTCAATCCCGCGTGATAGCGGGTCGCTTCGATACCCTGCCTGCACAGCATTTCGCAGACCTCGTTGACGTTCTTCCTGGTCGCGCAGTAAACGATGCCGCTTTTCTCCCGGTAATCCTGGATGATGCGCAGAACCTCCGCCATCTTGTCCGTGGGATGGCGCACTTCAAAAAAGAGATTCTTCCGGTCGAACCCAGTGATGACCATACAGGGATCCCGCAGTCCCAAAAGCTCCACCACGTCGTCCCGCACTTTTTGCGTGGCCGTGGCCGTGAAGGCGCTGACGACCGGTCGTTCCGGCAAGCCTTCTATAAACGTCCTGATGTCGAGATAGCTCGGGCGGAAGTCCTGTCCCCACTTGGACACGCAGTGAGCTTCATCGATCGTCACGGAACCAATGGGCGAGTTCATCACAAAATTCTGAAACCCATAGGTCAGCAGCCTCTCAGGAGCGACGTAGATAATTTTATATTCACCGGCCAGAGCGCGCTTCAGGACAATCTGTATCTGCCCCGGCGTTAACAGAGTGTTGATATAGGCGGCCTTGACCCCCGCCTCGACCAGCGCCATAACCTGGTCTTTCATCAGCGAAACCAGCGGAGAAATCACGATGGCGATTTTATCGCTCATCAGCGCGGGGACCTGGTAGCAGATCGATTTGCCAGCCCCCGTAGGCATGATTCCAAAGGCGTCACGCCCATTCAGCGCGGCGTCGATCAATTTTTCCTGCCCTTCCCTGAAGGAGGCGTATCCGAAATAGTGCTTCAATACTTTGAGTCTATCATCCATAAAAAACATCCCCCCGGCGGCAATGGCCATCCTGTCGTCCATTCTGAACGGCAGTGGCATAAATGATATCCCCTGCGGCGGAGAAAGACAAGCTCCGGCGAAGTACAAAAAAACGGCGGAACCTCTTTTTGCATGAAGTTTCGCCGGATTTTTGCCTGCCAGTTTCAGCCGTAGAAAAGGACGGGACGCCCCATTCCCCGAGTGATGGAGGCAGCCCGCCGCATCGTTGTTTTAACTTTTGGCCCCGCCCGATCTCATCATGCAGCGAATTAAATAGGCGCGGCTGATAATGCCCTGCATCACGCCGTCTTTGAGGACGGGCGCCACCTTGATATGGCGCCGGATCATGGCAGATGCCACCGCGAAATCGCTGTCGCTCTCGTCAAAGGTCACGGCATTGCGATGCATAATCTCCGACACAGGTTTAGAAGCGATTGCCGCCAGCCTGACCGAAAATTGGCCATAGTCAGGAAGAAAGGCGGATGAGGGCAATTTCGACACGTAGTCAGGCAGAGCGGCCTTGATGATGTCTTCTTCGCTGACAAACCCCAGCACACGGCAGTCAGCGTCGAGAACAGGCAATCCCGTCATGCGGTGGCGCAAAAGCGTTTCAATCGCTTCAGCCACGGTATTATCTTCGTGCAAAGCCGTCAGATCCCGATCCATGAGCTCTCCTATTTGCACATTGCTCAGCTCCTTCATATAATAGACGTCAGCCGACAAACGGGAAGCTATCAATACAGCGCCCCTCGTTCAGGACTTCCTTAGAATAGACTCTTATTGTACACCACGGAGCCCTCTTTTAGGATAACTTCCAGATTAAAACCAACGCGGCCGAGGAAAAGGCCAGCGACAAAAAGACCACGCGCAGCCCGAGCTTCATAAAATATCCAAAGGGAACGTCAATACCGTTTTTCGTCGCAAGGTCAGCCATGACGGCATTTGCAGCCGCTCCCAAGTAACTGCCGTTGCCGCCGAGGCAGGCTCCCATGGCAAGCGCCCAGTAAAGCGGGACGGCGTTCATTCCCGTCTCCGCGGCCATTTCCGCTACGACATAGACAAAAATCGCCGCAAAGGCGGCGCTGTTGATAAAAATGCAGGATATCCCCGATATCCAAAGCACGCCAAGGATCATCAGCAGGTAATTTCCGGAGAAGAGGACCGTCATCACCCGCGCAATGGCGGAAATAACGCCTGTTGCCCTTAGTCCGCCGCCCATCACAAAAAGCGAGACAAAGTACATGATCGTCGGCCAGCCCACCTCGTCTCTGATGATCGTGGAATCGTCGACGCTCGTGATGATCAGAAGGAACCCCGCGGCCGTCAGCGCCGCCACGGAAGGCTCGATATGCAGCTGCCTCTGGAGGACGAAGGCTCCCAGGACAAAAAACATCACGCACAGGGATTTGATCATGAGCTTTTTATCGGTGATCAGCTTCGTCTCGTCAACCTGGCTCAGCCGGGTGGTGGCGTCCCGTCCGGCCTTCAGCTCCGCCCGGTAGTAATGCCCCATATAGGCCGTGGCCGCGATCCATACCACAAAAGCGAGAGGCGCCAGCACTCTTAGGAAGTCGTTGAAGGACAAGCCTGCCATGGACCCGATAATCATGTTCGGCGGATCGCCGATCAGGGTTGCGGTACCGCCGATGGTAGAGGCAAAGGCTTCGACCATCAGAAGCGGCAGCGGGCTTAAACCGATCAGGTCGCACAGCGACAGCACTACAGGCGTCACCAGCAGAACAGTCGTCACATTGTCGAGAAACGCCGAAAGCAGGGCTGTAATCAGAGAGATGGACCACAGGATCCACGTCCCTCTTCCTCGGGTCACCTTCACCGCTTTCACGGCGATATATTGGAAAACTCCGCATTTTGAGAGTATCCCCACCACGATCATCATGCCCACAAGCAATCCCACCGTATTGTGGTCGATCGCGTCGATGACCTGTTTTCCCGAAATCAAGCCGGTAACGCACATTACCGAAGCGCCCAGCAGCGTCGCCGTCGTAGATTTCACTTTACCCGAAGCTATCGCGGCAATCACCGCGACAAATATTAGCAATGCCGACCAGGCACGCAAGTCCATTATCTTCTACCTCCTGACGTACGATCAGAAATCCATCCGAGATCGTTCCCAACGACTGCAAAAGGACTTCCCTCTTTAATTCTCCACAAAGACACAGACTCGGAAACAGAAAAAAACTACAGCCCGCCCCTCGACGGGAGCGAAAAACAGCGGAGCCTAGGGACAGGAAAAAAACGCTCCGACGAGGCCGCAGACTAAGAACGATTCGGAGCTTCTTCGTTCAGAGCTTAGACAGTATACCTCGATCTAAAAAAAACTCAAGCCAAGCATAGCGTATTTCGTGCATTTTGAATAACGAGTTTATATTTTCCGCCATCATACTTTTTCTGTGGCGTTCTTTGCAGTCCGTGCCGCTTCGCCGGATTCGGTGTTATAATGATCTACGTTTCGATGGCGACGTAAAGATTGCCTTGAGCTTTCATAAAAGTTCGTCATCTTCATTCTGATCATATCACTTGAAAGGAGTACCACCATGTCCCTTTGTCCCTGCGGCTCCGGCCGCGAATTTGAATCCTGTTGCAAACCAATCATTGACGGCGCGCGTCGCGCCGTTACGGCAGAAGAGTTGATGAGAGCCCGTTATGCAGCCTATAGCACCGGCGCGATAGACTTCATCATGTCCAGCCACGACCCTGAAACACGGGAAAACGTCAGCGAAGAAGCGACGCGGGAATGGTCTCAGTCGGCCAAGTGGCTTGGGCTTGAAATTCGCAAGACAGTGGAGGGCGGCGCTAAAGACGACAAGGGGCTCGTTGAGTTTGTAGCAAGCTTCGAGATCGAAGGCAAACGAGTGGATCATCACGAAAAGGCCCTTTTCCGCAAAAACGACGGGCAATGGTTCTTTGTGGACGGTCAGATCGTCACCGAAACCTACGTGCGTCCTACGCCCAAGGTGGGGCGCAACGATCCATGCCCCTGCGGAAGCGGGAAAAAGTACAAGTTCTGCTGCGGCAAAAATCAATAGGCTGTGTTATGGATCTCAGGATAGGCTTCGATAACGAACGATATCTGCGCGAACAAACCGCCGCGATCGCTGAACGTGTAAAACGGTACGACAATAAACTTTATCTCGAATTTGGCGGCAAGCTGATTTTCGACTATCATGCGGCAAGATGCCTTCCCGGCTTTGATCCCAATGTCAAGATGCGCCTTTTGGAAAACTTCAGAGACCAGGCTGAGGTCATTATCTGCCTCTATTCCGGCGACGTGGAGCGTAAAAAGATACGCGCCGATTTCGGCACGACCTACGATTCCGAGGTCCTCAGACTGATCGACGAGTTCACGAGAAGAGGCATCCGCGTAGCCGGCGTCGTCATTACGCGCTTCGAAGGGCAGCCCACGGCGCGGATATTCCAGCGCCGTCTCGAAAACAGGGGAATTCGCGTCTATACCCACTACACAACAAAAGGGTATCCCACCGACGTGGACACCATCGTCAGCGAAGAAGGATACGGCCGCAACGATTATATCCCCACGAACAAGCCCATCGTCGTCGTCACGGCGCCCGGTCCGGGAAGCGGCAAACTGGGCACCTGCCTGTCGCAGATCTACCACGATCACAAACGGGGCATCCGGTCGGGCTATGCCAAGTACGAGAGCTTTCCCGTATGGAACATGCCTCTGAAGCATCCTCTAAACCTGGCTTATGAAGCCGCGACCGCCGATCTGGGGGACATTAACCTCATCGACCACTTCCACCTTGAAGCCTACGATGAAAAGACCGTCAACTACAACCGCGACCTTGAGGCCTTCCCCATACTCAAGCGAATTTTATGCAGGATCACCGGGGAACAGTCCTCGTATCGTTCCCCCACCGATATGGGCGTAAACCGCATCGGTTTTGGCATCGTCGACGACCAGGTGGTTCGCGAGGCTTCCTGTCAGGAAATTATCCGGCGTTACTTCAGGGCTTCCTGCGAAGTCGCTCTGGGACAGACCGACAAGACCTGCCTGCAGCGGATTGGGCTTATCATGAAGGAGCTTGACCTGATTCCAGAGTACCGCCGGGTGGTCATCCCTGCCCGCGAAGCGGTCAAGGAAGGGCAGGCGCGGAATAAAGGCGACGGAGGCGTGTTCACGGGAGCGGCCATCGAACTTCCAGACGGAACGATCGTGACAGGCAAGAACTCTCCCCTTCTCCACGCCGCATCAAGCGCCGTACTGAACGCCGCCAAGGTCCTGGCCCATATCCCCGACAGCCTGGACCTTCTGCCCGTCAACCTGATCAAGTCCCTTTCCTATTTTAAGGAAAACATCCTTGAGGAGAAAAAATTAGCTCTCGACCTGGAAGAAACCATGATCGCCCTCAGCCTCAGCGCCACCACCAACCCGGCAGCAGCTGCGGCGGTGGAACAGCTGCGCAGCCTCCGCAACAGAGAGTGCCATCTGTCCCACATCCCTACTCCAGGCGACGAAAGCGGCTTCCGCAAGCTGGGCGTGAATTTGACCTGCGACGCCTCTTTTTCCAGTAAAAGTCTCTTTGATGCGTAAAGATAAGGCCGGCGGGGCAACCCCGCCGGCCTCGTTTTATGTTAAAATATGATTGCCTTTCCCCTCGAAAAATAAGTCGAAGAGGGGAAGGGCTCCGCCAAGCCCGTATCGGCTGCGAAAGGTTCCGGAAACTTTCCATTCAGAGGATGTGACTGTTCAAAGATGATAGCGAAAAGAAGTTTTGCGCTTTTGACGTGGTCCTTTTTCTCTTTTTTGTTCATCGGCAGCCTTCTCTGCATGTCCGCAAAAAGCGAGAAAAGAATCCCCACGACCCCCCAGTCGCCGCAACCACTAAGGGCTGTTCACTCAGAAGCGAAAAAAGATCAGCCCCTGCCCACCTTTAAAGGGGTGGGAAATAAAAACGGGAAACTGGAAACGGGATTTTGCAAAGAGAACAGCGACTACAAGCGTGCCTTGAAAGATGAAAAGGAAGGCGGCGGCGTCGAACTTCCCGAAGGACTGCAGGATGTGGTTGACAATGCCGAGAGGCTGCTGAAAAACATTGACGACGGCACTCTGAAAGCGGTGAGCACGCCCCTTTCCCTGTTGGGACTGGAAGCCGAAAAAGCGCGAATCCGCCCCATGAACGGCGGCATCGGCCTGGGGGTTTCGATCAACCTTGAGAAAAAGAAAAAAAAGGATGGCGATCCTTCGGGCAGCGCCGACGTCCCCCCGCCTTCCGCCAGTACCAAAAAAGAGAACGAACGCGTCTATGAACTGATCAGCCCCAAGCGCGAAGAGCCCGACCGGTATAATGGACACTAAAACAAGCCCAAGGAGGAACGCCCATGTTCGCAAAGTATGTCGCCCCAGCTATTCTTCTAGTCTGCGCCCTTGTGTTTTTCTGGCTCGCCCGGGAGTTTTCCCGTTCGGGACGTCCGGGAAAAGCCATTTTCGACGTCATCGGCGGCTGTTCGCTGCTGATCGTCACCTATTATCTTCTATCGCTCTAACCCCTATGATGAGGACAAACCGTGGCTGGATTTTTTCAGCCGCGGTTTTTTTAGGTTCACAGAGGGAAATTTTGAATACTCCACTTGTGCTTTCTCCAAAAGAGCGGTATTATGATTGTTTTGAAAGACAGCTCATAGCGGCCAGTCATTCAGCGAAGTGAGGAGCGTTTTTATGTATTCAGTAGACAAAATTCGAAACCTGGCAATCGTAGCACATATCGATCACGGCAAGACAACCCTGATAGATTCTATTTTCCGCGGCGCGCGGACCTTCAACGATCGAACCAAGGTGGCAGAGCGCGTTATGGACAGCGGCGAATTGGAGCGCGAACGCGGCATCACCATTACGTCCAAGCATTGTACCGTAGAATGGAAGGGCTATCTTATCAACATCATTGACACCCCTGGACACGCGGACTTTTCCGGCGAAGTCGAGCGGGTTCTGTCCATGGTCGACAGCGTGCTTCTTCTCGTGGACGCCAATGAAGGCCCCATGCCGCAGACCCGCTACGTGCTCTCCCGTGCGCTGGCCCTTGGCCTGAAACCTATCGTCATCGTCAATAAGGTGGACCGCCCCATGGCGACGCCCTATGAAGCCCTTGAGAAAACCTTTGACCTGTTCCTTGAGCTCGGCGCAACCGACGAGCAGGCTGATTTCCCCGTGCTCTACGGCTCGGGGCTGGCTGGCTGGCTCGTCAGGAATCTTGACACGGATCCTCACGAAGGCATGGACGCCCTCTTCGAGACGATCGTGGGACGCGTTCCGCCCCCTCCTTCCAACGGTGACAAACCGTTCTTGATGCAGGTAAGCACGCTGGCGTGGAACGATTACATCGGACAGATCGGATGCGGACGGGTCCTTTCAGGGACGCTGCATAAAAACGACGCTTTCATCCACAGCCGCACGAAATGGGTGGACGAGCGCCATCGTGAAAAAGGCTGGGAAACCGTCTCCGCCGTGCAGGAAAAGGCCGTGCACCTTTGGGTGACCCGCGGACTTGAGCGCGTCGAAGTGGACGAAGTGTTCGCCGGAGATATCGTCTGGCTTTCAGGCCCCAAGACGATCACCATCGGAGACACCCTGGCTTCGGCGTCGCTGGACGGAGAAACGCTCCATCCTCTAGATATCGAGGAGCCCACGGTTTCCATGTTCTTCCTGGTCAACAACGGCCCCTTCGCCGGACGCGACGGCACGCCGCTCACGCTGCGCCAGCTGAAAGCGCGGCTTGAGAAGGAATGCCAGACGAACGTGGCGCTGCGGGTAGAAGATCTGGGGCGTCCTGACGGGCTCAAGGTTTCCGGACGCGGCGAGCTTCAGATGGCTATCCTGGTGGAGCAGATGATCCGCGAAGGATCGGAACTCTGCGTTTCCCGTCCCGAGGTCATCACGAAGACCGATGAGTCCGGCCATCTGCTGGAACCCATGGAACAGCTCATTATCGACGTTCCCGAGGAATATCAGGGCATCGTCATCGAAAAGCTCGCGGGACGCAAGGCCGACATGGTCAACATGTTCAACCTGTCCACGGGCGTCGTCCGGCTGGAGTTTGACATTCCCACCCGCGGGCTTATCGGCTACCGCAACACCTTCCTGACGGACACCCGCGGCCTTGGCATCATGTCCTCTCGGTTCCGCGGCTACGATCTGTGGCGCGGCGAAGTGGTGAGCCGGAACAGGGGGTCCATGGTCAGCATGGACACAGGCATGGCTACCAGTTACCAGCTGGAAAACCTTCAGGAGCGCGGCACCCTTTTCATCAGCCCCGGCACGGAGGTCTACAATGGCGAAGTGATAGGCGAAAGCTCCCGCCCCGCCGACGTGCCCTGCAACCCCACGAAGAAGAAACAGATGACCAACTGCCGCTCCGCCACAAAGGATATGGGCATCAAGCTCGACGTTCCCCGCCCCGTGGTCCTCGACCGCGCTATCGAATGGATCGCCGACGACGAACTTGTGGAAGCCACGCCCAAGGAGGTCCGTATCCGCAAAGCCATCCTCGACATGAACGAGCGTAAGAAAGCTGAAAAAATACGCAACGAAGCAGCCCAATAAAGGAGAATATCATTGAATAAATCGGTTACCGTTTTCGGCGCTGGCAGCTGGGGCACAGCTCTCGCCCAAAGCCTCGCGCGCAGCGGGCATCGCGTCTGCCTCTGGTGCTTTGTGGCCGAACATGCCCGCGCCATTAACCAGAACGGCTATAATCCTGAGTTTCTCACCGACTATCAACTCTCCCCTCTCATCGAAGCTACGGGGTCTGCCGAAGAAGCAGCGGCCTATTCTGATCTGTGGCTCTTTGTGACACCTACGCAGTTTTTGCGCCCCCTTCTGAAAAAGCTGGCGCCCCTTTACCGTCCGGGAGTCGAGATCGCCAACGCCGCGAAGGGCATGGAGATCAGCAGCTTGAAGCTGATCAGCCAAATGGTCGAAGAGATCATCCCAGGAGCTCCTTTCACGGTTATTTCAGGACCAAGCCACGCCGAGGAAGCCATCAGGGACCTGCCTCTAGCGGTCGTTTCGGCATCGGGCAATCCCATGTCGGCAGCCCAGTGGCAGGAGCTCTTCAACCGCGAGAACTTCCGTGTTTACACCAATCCCGACGTAATAGGCGTCGAAGTCGGCGCCGCGGTCAAGAACGTCATCGCCGTCGCGTCGGGTTTCCTGCACAGCATGGAAATGGGGGATAACGCCACCGCTGCCATGGTCACGCGTGGCCTTGCGGAAATCGTGCGGCTGGGACTGGCGTTGGGCGCGCAGTCAGCAACTTTCGCAGGGCTGGCCGGCGTGGGCGATCTTATGGTAACGGCCTACAGCCGCCACTCAAGGAACTTCCGCTTGGGCGAGATGATCGGCCAGGGGCTGAACCTCGATGAAGCGGCGGCCAAACTCGGCCAAGTCGCGGAGGGAGTCTACACCGTAAAGGCCGTAAAGGCTCTGTCCGAAAAGATCGGCGTGGAAATGCCCATTTCCGAAGCGGTCTACGCGGTTCTCTACGGAGGCCTGGCTCCAAAGGCCGCCGTCAAAAAGCTTTTAAACCGCGACCCCAAGCCGGAATACTAGCATACGCGCTTTAACACAAAAAGTCCGCAAGTAAGGAAGTAAAAACTTCCTTGCCTTTCTTCCGATCCTATTGTATAGTGATATAGTGTAATCCTTTTCATGAAGGAGGTGCATTTTAAATGGCAGCAAAGGTTAACGTTGATGTGTGCGTTGGTTGCGGCGCTTGCGAGGGCGCTTGCCCCGTCGAAGCTATCAGCATGGTTGACGGCAAGTCCAAGGTCGACGAAAGCAAGTGCGTCGAGTGCGGCGCTTGCGTAAGCAACTGTCCCGTCGAAGCTCTTTCTCTGTAATACTTTTCTGGCCGTTCTCCCCGGAGAACGGCCAGATTTCTGTCCGTACAATTAAAAACTGTCTTTGTCCTGGGAGGAACTTATTTTGTCTCTTGAACAAATCCTTGAAGCTCTCATGCTTGTCTGTTTTGGCGCCGCCTGGCCTCTCTCAATATACAAATCATGGACGTCGCGAAGCTCTAAAGGCAAGAGCCTTCAGTTTCTCTGCGTCATCTTGGTGGGCTACGCTGCCGGCGTAGTCAAATGCCTTGTCAGCGCGAACGGCATCTCCTATCCTCTTTTAACGGTATATCTCATCAACGCCTTTATGGTCTGCGTCGACACTGCTCTCTATTTCAGAAACTCCGCTCTCGAAAAAAGAATCATGGTCTCCCACAGAAACAGCATATAAAAAAAGGCGTTCCTCTTTTACGGATCTTAACGTAAAAGAGGAACGCCTTTTTTATATTCATTATTCGAGAAAATCCCTCAGTTTCTTGCTGCGGCTGGGATGGCGCAGTTTTCTGAGCGCCTTGGCCTCGATCTGGCGGATTCGTTCCCTTGTGACGCCAAAACGGCGCCCCACTTCTTCAAGCGTATAGGAACGGCCGTCCTCCAATCCAAAACGATAGCGCAGGACCTCGCGCTCGCGGTCGGAAAGAGCGTCCAGCATCTCTTCTATCTGCTCGTGCAGAAGGTTGCCCGCGGCCGCGTCCTCGGGGCTGGGCATATTCCTGTCCTCGATAAAATCCCCGAGCTGGCTGTCTTCTTCCTCGCCGATAGGCGTCTCAAGGGATACGGGAAGCTGAGCGATACGCCGGATTTCCTCCACGCGCCCAATCTCAATTTCCATCTCGGAAGCGATTTCGTCGTCGGTGGGCTCGCGGCCTAGCTTCTGAACAAGCTGACGGGAGACTCTCACCATTTTATTGATCGTCTCGACCATATGGACGGGAATGCGGATGGTGCGCGCCTGGTCGGCTATAGCGCGGGTAATTGCCTGGCGAATCCACCAGGTCGCGTAGGTGCTGAATTTAAAACCTTTGCGGTAGTCAAATTTTTCTACGGCGCGGATTAAACCCAGGTTCCCCTCCTGAATCAGATCGAGAAAAAGCATACCGCGGCCAATGTATTTTTTTGCGATGCTGACCACCAGGCGAAGGTTCGCGTCTATGATCTGCTGCTTTGCCACGGGGTCGCCGGCCTCCACCTTTATCGCCAGCTCTTTTTCCTTTTCCCCGTCGAGCAGGGAAACCTTGCCGATCTCACGCAGGTACATGCGCACAGGATCGGAAAGCGGCACGTCTTCCATGCGTCCCAGGTCTTCGCTATACGTAGGCACATCTTCCGCCGCCATGGAAGTGTCGTCGGGCATGTCGTCATCGGAGGCGTCCGAAACTTCCCGTCCCGAACGCTCTCTGGGCTCTCTGGGCTGTGCCTGCTCGCGCTTTGACCGCGCCAGATCGGCTTTCTGGACCATTTTTTCGCGGGACTGCTCGGGATCCTCCACAACCTGAATGCCCAACTCGGTCAAATTGATAAACACGTTGTCGAGAATATCGGAGCTCCAGTACTCTACAGGGATAAATTTTTCTATGTCCCTGTGGGTCACAAAGCCGTTCTTACGCCCTTCTATGATGAGCTCGCGCATGCGTTCCATCAGCGAACGGATAAAGTTATCAGAGTTTTCAAGTCCGGCGACTGACGAATCGGGGACTTCCTCCTCAACGTCCATATCCAGAAGCACGCTGTCGTCCAGCGGGGCTTCGAGGTCTACCTCTTCAGGTTCGCTCTTCATGATGTCTTCATCCAAAATCGAGTCCTGTTCATCAGCTGGCTCGTAATTTTCCAGGCTCGCATCGGCTTTTTTCGTCCCCATTTTAACTGCTTTCTTAGAAGCGGAGGACTCTTTTGCAGGACCTATTTTATCAGGGGTTTCGACAGACGTTTTCTTCTTAAGCGCCTTTTTTTTCTCCGGCGCAGGCTGCGCCGGAGAAGTGCCGGTGTCTGCGGCTCCTTCGGCTGTTTTATTTTCGGAGGCCGCTGCTTTTTTCTCGGCTGCCTTTTTGCCTACGGAACTATCGGAGGCTTCCGCCTTTTTTGAGGGAGGCGCCGCTTTCTTCGCAGCCGGCGCGTTTCCCGCCGGCTTCTTTTCAGCGGACGCCGTTTTTTTCACTGTTCCTGCCTTGGCGGCCTTCTCTGATATCGGATTGTCCTCTGCCGTTTTTTCCAATGATTCTCTATTCAAAGACTCTTCCAACTTCACCGTTTGCTCAACCGCCTTGTCCTTCACAATTTTACCTTTTATTTTTTCCTCTATCGCTGGCACAAGAGTTTTATCCGCGCCTGTTTTCCTGTCCGGTTTCGTCCCGGGACGCTTTTTTAAAGGGGTGAGTTCATCAGCGGGCTGCAAGTCTTCCAGCTTCTCCACAACAGATTCCGCCTTCCCTGCTTTTGGCATAGGCCTTTTCTTTGTAGCTGCCATCTGTACTTCCTCCCTTGTCTTCCATCCGTCGACGAAAAGTCAGCGTTGTTCAAAAAAAAGAACAGTCCTGCCACACCTAAATCTCTCGGACTGTCATCGAGAGAGCTTGTAAAATTCTCTCGCCGTGATAAAAACGATCTCCGGCTATGACCCATCCTCTTCATTTTTGACGGATTCGTTCCCCATGGTCAGCTCGTAAAAAGCCGGCAACGAAACCGACGGCGCCGGTCCAACCACGGACCGAGTCGCCTCCAGCTGAAAATTCTGAAGCCGGTTTGTCATCAGCATATCCTTTGGAATATCCGTCTCATAAGGAACGGGCGCCCGCACAAAACCGAACTGCTCCGCGTAAAAAGGGATCAGAAGGTCTCTATGCTTCCACTCTTTCATGGCTTTTCTCATCTCATTAAGGCAGTCTATCTCATCAAAAAGGGGCTGAGCCGCCATAAAAGCGATAACCTTATACCGCGAGAGGGGCACTTCATTCGTCCAGAAGGTGCAGTCTGTCACGCCCGCTTTCAGATCCTCCTTTTCTTTCAGGAAAAAGGACGTAAAAGCTTCCATCTCCCGGCTGTACCCCAAGACAAGCGTAAAGGGCGACATGACGGGAATGTCGCGATTTTCAAGAATCGGCTCTTCCCATATCATACTGCCGGCTATTCCGCTGTTCCCCCCGCAAAGATAAAGCAGCTCGCTGTTTAAAGACAACGCAAGGGCGGCCATCTCACCCAAAGCCTCACTGTGAAGCCCCACCATCGAAACTGCACAGCGTTCAAAGTTGAAGGAAGCCCAACATCCCACTTCCACGTCAAGTTCGCTGTCCCAATAGGGAATACACATTGGCGGGCATTCCTCCTTTTTAGCGTCCTGTATACATTTATCACAGATTATGCGCAGAAAATGGCAACTTTTCTTCTGCGGCGCAGGACAAAATTTTTACTTCCTGAAATACAAAACAAATGCGTAAAATTAAACATGATGTTAGAATAATATGGCGTATTATAAATCACATTATGAGGTGAAACAATGCTGAGTGAAATGTTCAGTTGGATTGTGGGAAAATTGGTGGAAACTATCGGCTCTATGGGGTATACCGGCATCGTGGGACTCATGTTTCTTGAGTCGTCCTTTTTTCCCTTTCCAAGCGAAGTGGTCATGCCGCCGGCAGGCTACCTTGCACATGAAGGACAAATGTCGCTGACGCTGGTCATTATCGCGGGAATTGCGGGCAGCCTGTTGGGAGCGCTGTTTAATTACTGGCTGTCTCTGCGGTTTGGGCGTCCACTCTTCGAGAAATACGGGAAACATTTCGGGGTGACTCCTGAAGTTTTAGACAAAGCCGACGCTTTCTTCGCCAAACATGGGCACATCAGCACCTTCGTAGGGAGGCTCATTCCCGTTATCAGACAATACATATCCCTGCCGGCCGGAGTGGCGCGCATGGACTTGCCTCGATTCTGCTTTTACACGTCCTTCGGCGCGGGCATATGGGTGGTCATTCTGACCATGCTCGGTTATTGGCTTGGAAAAAACAAGGATCTGATCCACAGTTATCTGAGCGAGATCAGCATCGGGCTGGTGGTGTTCTGCGTTCTGGTCGTAGCGGGCTATATCTGGCACCTGAAAAAAAAGAACAAGAACGCCAAGGCCTCCTAAACGCAGAGAGAACGAGCCTCCCTTTCCCCCCTTTTACGCTGAGGGCATGGTCAACTAAGGTCCTAAAGGTCGGAGGCTTGCGGATTCCCTAAGCCTCCGACCTTTTTACTTCATGCCGCCGCAGATAAACAGAGAGGCCGACAGATAGAAATCTGCCGGCCTCTTCTAAATTACAACAGGGTTCAAAGACAAACGTGCGTTGACGTTATTAAGCGCGAACGACGTTGGCCGCCTGAGGGCCCTTTTCACCATCAACGACGTCGAAAGTAACGACTTCGTTCTCTTCAAGAGACTTATATCCATCCATCTTAATAGCGCTGAAATGAACGAAAACGTCTTTACCCTCTTCGGTGGTGATAAAACCGAAACCCTTTGTGCTGTTGAACCACTTGACTGTACCCTTCAAAATAATTGCCTCCAAAAATGGTGATGAATAATCCCTCGACGTATCGAGGTGCGAACTCAGGATGTTCTCCTGATCACATGTGAGACTATACAACCTTTTTCCCCAAATGTCAAATTTTATTTTCTCGAAAAAAGCGATTTCGTGAAATTTCTTCAAAGCGTTCACTTACGGAAGAGCTTTTTACTAAAAATCACTATTTAGAGAGCACCGCGGACATATTTTCTTGTCAATACGCCCTCCTCCCACGCCAAAGCATCCCAAGCAAGAGCGGCGGCGATCCCGCTGGAAACCGCGTTTGCAGTCTGCCGCTTTTCGCGATCTTCATTCTCGGACGAAAAAACTGACATTCCAGACACACCAGTCCCCTTCATCATGTTCATTTCCTCCCTTGTCAGGCAGATATTTCTTCCTCTGCCGTTCAAAAGAAGTATAGACCTGTTTTAAATAGCCGTAAAATATCAATTTTTCATTTTTTCATAGCTTATTAGCTATGGCCGTGGTTGGAGTAAATAATCCTTAAACACGGCGATAAAGGGTCGAGCGGCCCGGGGCAAATAGCAATTTTTTCGCCAAAAAGCGGATACAGGACTGGAAAAACGCTCATTCAGTCTGTAATAATCAGGGCTTATCCGGAAAATCACATTCTCCTTCACGAAATCACTGACAAAGGTCATGCCCAATCCTTGGGCACAGAGCTTCACAGCCGTATCGGCCATCTGAGTTTCAAGAAGGACCTCAGGCTGCATGGCATATTCCAAAAAGATTTTTTCGGCCAACTCGCGAAAATACTGCCCGCGATGGAGCAGCACAAATTTCTGTTTTTCCTGCGGTACTCGGGCTAAAATATCCCGATGAGACGTTCTGACGTCTAAGTACCCCGGCGGTGTGACAAGGTAAAGAGAAACCTCCGTTAAAACCTCCCCGCTCAATTCATCTGACGAAACGCTGCCGTCGATAATGATCAGGTCCAGTTTTCCCTGCAGTATTTGCTCTTCCAGTTCTGACGCCGGTGCTTCCGTGATAAAAATGCGGATTCCAGGATAGAGGGACATAAAACGAGGCAGGACTTCCGGCAGCGAATAAAAAGCGCGCGCCATAGGAATTCCCACGTGCAGACTTCCGCGTTGCAGATCGTGTATTTCACCGATTTTTCTCTCCAGGTCCTGCGACAGATTGAGAATCGTCCGTACCGTTTTGAGATACTCAGCCCCTTCTTCCGTCAGTGAAAGCGGAGTGGTGCTCCTGTCAAAGATTCGATAGCCCTGTTTGCTTTCCAAGGCGCTCAGAAATTTACTCAGCGACGGCTGAGCAATATGAAGTTTCTCTGCTGCTCGGGTAATACTGCGCTCTTCGAAAATCATTTGCACGTACAAAAGCTCTCGAAAATTCATGTCGTTCATTCCCCTCCCAAAATGTCATACCGGCGCTGGTCGCCGTACTTATGATAGCATGCCGTTTTAGGTTGACAAGAAACTAGGATCATGTTCTTTTTTTCTAAATTGTGATTTTCATAAGGAGAAGCTATGAGCCAATATCATCTGGTAAAGGGCATGGAGGCTATCACGCCAGAAGCGGCGCAAACTCTGCTGAAGCAGGCCTACTGGGCCGTGAATCGTCCTCTCGAAGTGGTTCGCGGCGTTCCATGGAACACTCCATATGTTACGGCGTGATTTCTGAGAAGGAACGGAAGCTCCTGACTTTCGCCAGAGTGATGACAGACTACGCTGTGACCTATTATATTTGCGACGTGATCGTCGACGTGGATCATCGAGGTCTGGGGCTGAGCCGCATGATCATGGACGCCATAGAGCACGCCAGAAATCGCGGCCCTCAGAGGCGTTTTGGCGACGCGCGACGCCCATGGCCGCTACGCGAAATACGGTTTTATCCCGGGCGGAGTCACGTTTATGCAGAAGCTCCCTCAAAAATAAAAAACGGGAGAGCGCGAAAAAAGAGCTTCCCGCGGCCTCCTGTTTTTTTACAGCACGTCATCATGTTTCAGGTGTTTCGCTGCCTCTTCTCTGCCGAGCAGTTCCACCATCTCAAAATCCCGTTTTATCACCAGCAGCCGCCACGTTTAATTCAAACAGGACAAATCTACAATGCTTTTTTGCGCAGCTATGATACACTCATCATAGGCTGGAAAAGCGGCCGGCGATGCCAAGGCTGCCAACTGGAGAATTCGAGTTGAAAGGAGTTTTTACGGTGAAAGGAATCGTTTTTCTCATGATCCTAAGCGTGGCGTCATCGGCGTTTTTCTTCGCCATGGCGGGAACTGCCGAGGCCAACCAAGTTCTTTCTGCAAATCCTGGCAACAAAATGGAGAACAAAGAGGAAACGTTGAGGGAGATCTATTTGGCTGGAGGCTGTTTTTGGGGCGTCGAGGCCTTCTTTGCGCGCATTCCGGGCGTGGCCTTTACAGAAACAGGTTACGCCAACGGAAGGGCGGCCCGCCCCACCTACAGGGAAGTCTGCTCTGGGAAAACGGGCTGCGCTGAGGCCGTACTCGTTCGCTACGACCCGCAGATAGTGTCGCTCTCCACGCTTCTCAAGGCGTACTTCTCCATCATCGACCCTGTCAGCGTGAACAAGCAGGGCAACGACCGCGGAGAGCAATACCGCACCGGCGTGTTCTACACGCGCCCCGAAGATTTTCAAACCGCTGAAAAGTTCTTCGCGGGCGAGCAGGCAAAGCTGCGGACAGGCGAAAAGATCGCCGTCGAGCTCAAGCCGCTGTCGTCCTATTACAGAGCGGAAGAATACCATCAGGGATATCTCGACAAGAATCCGGGAGGGTACTGTCATGTGGACTTCTCCAAGCTGGACGGGTTCCTGACGGAAATTCCCCTTTCGGAAACACAGTTGGTGCCTCCGGTCAATCCGTCAAACTACAGTCTTCCCTCTCAAAAGGAACTGAGAAAAACGCTTACGGACCGCCAATATCGGGTAACTCAGGAAAACGCCACAGAACCGCCGTTCTCCAACGAGTTTTTCGACAATCATGAAGAGGGGATTTATGTGGACGTGACGACAGGAGAGCCCCTTTTTTCATCGCTGGACAAGTTTGATTCCGGCTGCGGATGGCCAAGCTTCACCCGTCCGATTGAAGAGGCGGTCGTGAAGAAAAAACTTGATTTAAGCCACGGCATGTCTCGCGACGAGGTAAGGAGCCGGGTTGGCAACGCCCACCTGGGGCATGTATTTACAGACGGGCCCCAGGACCGGGGGGGCCTGAGGTACTGCATCAACAGCGCGGCGCTCCGATTCATCCCAGCGTCGGATCTTGAGAAGCACGGTTATGGAGAGTATGCGCCTCTGTTCAAGCAGAAAAACTGACAGGCGCTGAATAAAAGGGCAAAAGAGAAGAGGGCCTCGGGAAAACTCATCCCGCGGCTCTCTTCAATGCGCTACAACACGTCGTAATGTTTCAGGCGCTTCGCGACCTCTTCTTTGCCAAGCAGCTCCACGATCTCAAAGATCCCGGGGCTGACTTTATAGCCCGTCACGAAGAACCTCAGCGGCATGGCCACCTCTTTCAGCTTGGAGCCGTGGGACTCGCACCATTCGCGGGCAAAATGTTCCATAGCCGGCGCCGTCAGCTCGGGAAGCTGAAGCAACTCGCTATAGAACGCCTTCAGCACGGCGCGATGCTCTTCGGTGATGTCGCTGCCGTCATAACGGGCTTTCACGGGTTCAAAGCCCACAAAATAATCGGAGTAATCCGCCAGCTCTTTAAAAGTCTTTCCACGGCCGCCCATGAGCGCAAAGGCCTTTTCGAGGAAGGCCATGTCCATGTGCGAGCAGTCGATCCCCTCTGCCTCCCAGAAGGGGCGCACCAGGGCAAACTTCTTTTCCACGGGCATCATGGTGATATGGCTCTGGTTGATGTAGTTCAGCTTGTCGAAATCAAACACTGAGGCCTTGCGGTTGATGTCGTGAAGCTGGAATTCCTTGATCGCCAGGTCGCGGCCGAAGATCTCCACATCGCCCTTCGGCGCCCAGCCGAGCAGCGACAGGAAGTTAAAGATCGAGTCGGGCATATAGCCCATGTCGCGGTACTCGTAGACGCTCGTGGCGCCGTGACGCTTTGAGAGCTTTTTCTTGTCCTTGCCCAGGATCATGGGCAGGTGGGCAAATTTGGGCATGTTCCAGCCAAGGGCCTTATAGAGCAGCACCTGTTTGGGCGTGTTGGAGATGTGGTCCTCGCCGCGGATCACGTGGCTGATCTTCATCATATGGTCGTCAATGACCACCGCGTAGTTGTAGGTGGGATAACCGTCGCTCTTGATGATCACGATATCCTTCATGACGCCCGTGCGCCCGTCGATCAGAGAGTCGCTCTGCACGTCGATGCGCCCATAGACCTCGTCGTCAAAACCGATATCCAGTCCCAGGGGCACTTTGTAGACGATGGCGCTGCCGTCCTTGTAAGCCTTGCCTTCGTCAAGCAGCTGATTGGCGTAATGGTTGTACAGGTCAAGCCGCTCGGTCTGGCGATAGGGGCCATAATCGCCGCCGATGTCGGGGCCTTCGTCCCAATCAAGGTTCAGCCATTTCATGCCCGACATGATGGTCTTTTCGTACTCGTCGGTAGAGCGTTCGCGGTCGGTATCCTCGATACGAAGGATAAACTTTCCGCCCTCGTGACGCGCCCACAGCCAGTTGAAAAGCGCCGTATGCGCTCCACCTATGTGAAGCGCGCCTGTGGGGCTTGGTGCAAAACGGACTCTTACGTTCTCTGCCATTTTATGAAGTTCCTCCTAACATTATTGTGCCAACTTGTGTAGAATAGCATCAAGCAGAAATTTTTGCTAGAGATCTCAACGGGAGCATTATAACCCGTTCTGGAGGGTTATGGAAATGTCTGAAAAAAAGATTTTACTCATTGACGGGCATGGAATCGCTTTTCGCGCTTTCTACGCCGTCCCCGAACTGAACGCGCCTGACGGAACGCCGACAAACGCGCTGGTCGGTTTCTTCAACATGTTCGCCAAGGTGAAAAACGATCAAAAGCCCGACGAAATTTACGCCGCTTTCGACATGAAGGGGCCCACGTTCCGCCACGAAATCTATCCGGAGTATAAAGCGACGCGCAAGCCCACGCCTGAAGAATTCAAAGCGCAGATCCCCCTTTTGAAAGAGATGCTGCCCCTGCTGGGCGTGCACATCATGGAGCGGTCTACCGTGGAAGCCGACGACCTGATCGGTTCGGCGGCCCTTCAGTTTGCCGCCGAAGGCGACGAGATCATTATACTCACTTCCGACAAGGATATCATGCAGGTTATCAGGCCCCGCGTTAAAATTATCCGCCCCAGCAAAGGCGTATCCTCCTTCGAGGAATACGACAGGGCCCTTTTTATGGAAAAATACGGCTTTTTACCGGAAGGAATGGTGGACTACCTGGCGCTCATGGGCGACTCGGTGGACAACATTCCAGGCGTACCGGGCGTGGGCGAAAAAACGGCTCAGAAGTTGATGAAAGATTATGGATCGATTGAAAACATCCTGGATCATTTAAACGACCTCAAGCCGGGGCTTCGCGCCAAGATGAGCGAATACGGTTCAAAAGCCATAGAGAGCCGGATACTGACCCGTTTAAAATGCGACGAAGACCTGAGCGAATTTATTGGCCCCGCTGTCCCCGACCTGGCGCGCTTTGGCGCGCGCTGCGCTCAACTGGGGCTAAAAAAAGCGGCGGAATCCTTCAGCGCTCCCGCCCCCAAGCGCTCCACAGAAAAAAGCATGCCCCGTGAGGACGTTGAAACGCTGGAGCTGCCTTCCGACGACTTGGACACGGCGGCAGATTTTGAGGAAATCACGCCCGACGCGGAGATATCGCTGGAAACGTTGCTCTGCGCGCCTCGTCTGGCGCTGGATCTGGACGACTCTCCTAAAACGGACAAAAAAGGGCAGATAAAATGCAGTCCCAGCGTCATTCTCGCGGCGCCGGACGGAAGCTGGTGGAAAGGGACTCTCGCCGGCCTGGGCCCCCATTGGGACGATCTGCTGACCCACAAGGTGATCTGCGTCGACGCCAAGGCGCTTTGCTCTTTGATGGAGCGCCCCCAGCTCGGCGGGCTGTGGGACATCAAAACGGCCTGGTATCTGCTCCACCCCGACCTTGAGATCTACAACGCCGCTAAGGTGCTGAACCTTTCCTTCTCCCCCGAACGGGCGATGAGGCTTTTCAGCGTTTCCCGCAGCCTGGAATCAGATATTAAATCCCAGGGTATGCAGGACGTGATGAACCGCATCGACATGCCGCTGGTTCCAGTGTTGGTCAACATGGAGCGCCGAGGCATCAGGCTTGACCGTGAAAAGATGCTGACCCTGAGTTCCGAACTGAACGAACGTCTAGAATCGATCACGACTCAGATCAAGGAAGCGGCCGGCAGTGAAATTAACCTGAACTCTCCCAAACAGGTCGGAGAACTGCTCTTCGAAAAACTGGGACTGCCCGTCGTAAAAAAAGGCAAGACGGGCTATTCCACCGACGTATCGGTCCTGGAGCAGCTTAAAGAAATCTGTGGCCAGCATTGCCCTATTCCCGCACAGCTCCTAGAGTTCAGAGAACTGTCAAAGATGTTCTCTGGATTCGTCCAGCCCCTTCTGGCCGCCGCTGACGAGGACGGGCTGATTCACAGCACCTTTGAGGCGCTGAGCACTGGCACTGGACGCCTCAGCAGCCGCGACCCAAACATGCAAAACCTCCCGGCCTACAGCGGCTGGGGGGCAAAAATCAGAGAATGCCTTGTCCCTGCCGGAAAAGAAAACTGTTTCGTCGCCGCCGATTACTCTCAAATCGAACTTCGAGTCCTCGCCCATCTTTCAGGCGACGCACGGCTGATCGAGATTTTCAACAGTGATCGAGACATCCATACCGAGACGGCCGCCATGATCTTCGGGCTTCCCGCCGATGCCGTCACAAAGGAACTGCGCCGCAGCGCCAAAACAGTGAGTTTCGGCCTTATCTACGGCATGAGCGTTTTTGGCCTGGCCGGCCGGCTCGGAACCGACCGGAACAGCGCTTCCAAAATTATGGAGGCCTACTTCGCGGCCCTGCCCGGCGTACGTGAGTACATAGAAAACAGCAAAAGACAATCACTTCAGGACGGCTACACCAGCACACTCTACGGCCGCCGCCGCCCCATGGACGAGATTACCACCGGCACCGCTGGAAATAAGGCTCACCAGAACCGGGTGGCCGTCAACTCCCCCATACAGGGAACCGCCGCGGACATCACAAAAATCGCCATGAACAAGGTCACGGAGCACTTTGCCGGCCGCGACGTCCATATGGTGCTCCAAGTCCACGACTCTATCGTGTGCGAGTGCCCCGAGGCGGCAGCCGAAGAAATCGCCGCAGAACTCAGCCAGGTCATGGAAAACGCCGTCACGCTGTCAATTCCTTTAAAAACTGAAAGGAGTACAGGAAAAACTCTTGCCACCGTTTAATAGATTTATGGTAAAATTCTGTGGTTGCTCCAAAAAATTTCTTATTCACAGTCTTGAAAGGGGTTAAGCACGTTGTTAATACTCACCACGCTCCGCACTCAGATAAAATGGATTCTCGCACTGTTCATCGTCATTTTCGTCCTTGCCATTCCGATGATGTACGGAACCGGCAGCGGCGGCTCAGGGCCTTCGCGAGAGCGCAGCGGCGATTTTGCCGTCGCCTCCGTCAACGGAGAAGAGGTCCGTATCAGCCAGCTGCAGGAACGGCTCCGTAATTACGTGGACCGCACGGGCATCAAGGATATCAAGCCCGATCAGATGCCTCTCATCTACAAAGCCGTCTTGGATGAAATGGTCGCCAACCGTGCCGTCATCGACGAAGTCGCCCGCCTGAACATTACCGCGCCCGCAGAGGACGTGGACAAACAGCTGAAGCAGGTGGAAGCCCAGTACGTCACCAAGGAAGCCTTCATGCAACACCTCAGCGCCCAGGGTTCCAACATCAACCAAGTGAAGGCCAGCATCGCCCGCGAACTGGCCATCAACAAGATGCTCGGCGACGTCTCGGGCGGAGTGGTCGTGTCCGACGACGAAGTGGCTAAATTCTACGACATGGTGAAGAACATTCCCATGTTCGGCCTTACCTCCCCCGCCGGAATCATGGTCGATTTTGCTCAGCTCAAGAACAAAGAAACCGCCGAGAGTTTCGTGAAGGACCTCAAGGAAAATAAGGATTGGGCCAAAGCCGTCGAAGTCCGCTCCGCCGATATTATCCAGTCTACCCCCGCAGATCAGCCCACCCGCATCGCCGAGAGAGAAATGGCCGGCAAGCTTGAAGTCCTCGCCAGCCTGAAAGACGGAGAAATCAGCGACCCCGTGGAGATTACCAGCAGCGACTTCTTCGTCGTCAGGCGCGTAAAAGCCGTCTCCGAGGATACGGTGCCTCTCTCAGAGGCCAGCGAAACTCTGAAAAACTTCCTGCTCCAACAGAAGAGAGAAGAAGCCCAGCGCGCTTTTATCAAAGAACTGACCGATAAAATGAAAGTTGAAATCCTCGCACCCGAGCTTTTCACAGTCAAGAGCCCCGACGTGGCCCCCGACGAAAAACCCGCCGAGAGTACAGATATTCCTGCCGCTGCTGAACCGGCTCCCGCCAAAACGGAAGCGCCTGAAGCCGCTCCCGCGGCAAGCGCCAGCGCCGAACCTGCCGTAAGCGCCGATACGGCATCCTTGGCGGAATCTGCTTCCGCCAAGGAAGAAACGCCCCAGGCCGCTCCCGCGGCAAATGCCGACGTCACAGGTGCTTCAGAGCCTGCTCCCGCGAAAACAGAAAATCCCGACACCGCTCCCGCGGCCTCAGAACCGGCCCAGGTAAAACCGGAAAACCCCGATGCCGCTCCCGCAGCCTCAGAACCGGCCCAGGTAAAATCGGAAAACCCTGATGCCGCTCCTCAGAGCGAAGCTCAAAAATAGCTCCAATCGGTCCCTTGGCCTTCTCAGGAAAGAAAAACAAGGATTTTCTCTAAAAAACGCAATTCGCACTTGACAAGAAACAGGGATTAGAGGTAGAATCCTTTCTGTTCGATTGAGGACGGAGAGATGGCCGAGCGGCCGAAGGCGCACGCCTGCTAAGTGTGTAACCCACTCTGGGTTCGAGGGTTCAAATCCCTCTCTCTCCGCCACTTAATTTTTGAATGCGCGCCAGTAGCCCAGCTGGATAGAGCGTCTGGCTACGGACCAGAAGGTCGTGGGTTCGAATCCTGCCTGGCGCGCCATTAAAAAAATTAATCCTTAATCGCAAAGTGCGCGCCAGTAGCCCAGCTGGATAGAGCGTCTGGCTACGGACCAGAAGGTCGTGGGTTCGAATCCTGCCTGGCGCGCCATTTAGGAAAAAAAGTTAAGGGAGTTCCTCAGGGAACTCCCTTTTTCGTACATTCACTCCGGAGGGGTAAAACCATGGAAAGAAACGATCCATATTATATGGCGCAAGCGCTGGACCTAGGGCGGCAAGCCGCCCTGGAAGGCGACATTCCCGTAGGTGCAGTCGTTGTTGACACCACAGGCGCCGTAATCGGCCGCGGCAGGAACCGCCGCAGGATCGAAAAGGACCCCACGGCCCACGCCGAGATCGTGGCGATCCGCGAAGCCGCCCTGCATTTAAAGACCTGGAATCTCAAAGGCTGCACCCTCTACGTGACCCTTGAACCCTGCCCCATGTGCGCCGGCGCTATCGTTCAAAGCCGTATCAGCCGCCTCGTTTACGGCTGCGCCGATCCCAAAGCCGGCGCCTGCGGCAGCCTCTACAATATCGCGCGGGACAACCGTCTGTTCCACCGCGCCGCCATCACGGCCCATGTGCTGGAAGAAGAATGCCGTAAAATCCTGCAAAAATTCTTCCTTGAATGCCGCAAAAAAAATCTCGAAAAAAGCTAGGCAGCTACCTTCAGCTGTGATATAATACCTCACGTTGCGGAGAGGTGGCCGAGTGGTTGAAGGCACCTGACTCGAAATCAGGCAACGGGTTCTCCCCGTTCGGGGGTTCAAATCCTCTCCTCTCCGCCAGATAATACAATATGTAATTACAAGGCCTCATGCCCGCTGTGAAGCCTTTTTTTGTTCACATAGTGTGTCAGCAAGGCTCGCTCAAAAAATGTGAATCAGTTGACCTCGTTTTCTCGCGGCAGTGTATTCCTTCTGTCAACAACTCAAATAGCCCCCGTCGTAATGATGAGGTTAAAAGTGCCCTATCACCTTCCCGTGATAGGGCACTTTTTGTATCCTCCTTTCAGATGATGAGGCGTTGCGCAAAATGTTTGACTCAAAAAAACGGCGGCAGGATAAAGCCTTCTATGACGGCGATATAAGCGGCTGCGGGTGGCATATCGAAAGATCGATCCTCGAAAGAAAAGAACAGGACGGCCCGTAACGGGCTTGCTCCATTCATAAACCCCCGCGGGAAGCCCCCACGGCTGCTGGCGCTGTGGGCTGTTTTTTGCTCAGGACAAAAACAGCCTTCTTGCGTGTTCTGGGCGGTTTCAGGCAGTCAGATCGGCGTGCTGTGTCGAAAGCTGCAGAAAATCCCGCAAAAGAAGAATCAGGACAGCCGGCGGCGCAGCTCTCAATACCCCGCTGAATTCCTCGCTCCATCGTCCAGAGCGGCCCGCCCTGCTTCATCTTTGCCGTTGTCGATACGCAACATAAGTGTATTAAGGCTTGCGCAAATGGGCCGTTCTGGCGCGTTTGGGAGCGTCAGAAAAAGAGCCTCCAGCGCAACGGCTGAAAGCTCTCTACCTATCATTTCTTCATTAATCTTGTATGGCTCCCCGCGCGTAACAGGTTCAGCGCGCTGCTTACAATCTCATAAAAAAGAGTCCAGTCCGGTTCAAGATGAACGTCTCTGCACCCCGCCCAATTCCCCGAAAGCGTAGTGATCGGCATATCGTCCAGGCAAGGGCTTTTCGTTGATCAGCAGGTCGAGCAGCTCGTGGAGTTTATTCAAGTCCTTTCCCTGCTTTTTAACAAATCAGTGTCTTTGCGAAACTTCGTTGAAGCGACCAGCGCGAGCATGATCAAATACTAAGATCAGCATATAACTCTTTAGCGTCCGCATAACCTTTACCTTTTCCCGTTCTGATTTTCGTTAGGGCTTCGTCGGATTCTCTGCAAGTTTTGACGTATTCGCCGATTAGTCGCGTCATTGGCCCGGTGTCGCCGCTTCTGTCGTAACTGTCAAAGGCGTCATAATAACGGCGGCGATACGTGAATTTAAGGTCGATCGGCGGATATCCCGACTGCATTAATATCATGTTCATGATCAGCCTTCCCGTGCGTCCGTTGCCGTCTATAAAGGGGTGTATACCTTCAAAGTGAAGATGAAACGCCGCGGCTTTCTCGATAGGATTCAACGCTGAAATTAGGACAATCAGTATTATCATACTTCCACAGGACAACAACAGCACATGCGACTCTGCACTTGATTTTCTGAACTGATGTGATAGAATCTACAAACTAGCGTAGGGCTCTCGGCCCTATTTTTTTGCCGACTCGAACGCCGCGCTTTGTCCTGCATCCGCATGATTTTAAATTCACTGTGTCGAAGGGAGGATTTTTATTAAATGTACAATAGCGGATCTAATATGCATTTTAATGAACCCTTCTTAGAAAGACAAGACAAGACAAGACAAGACAAGACAAGACAAGACAAGACAAGACAAGACAATTTAACGAGTGAAAGCGATAAAGTAGATTTTCGTCCTTTCGTGACGGAACTCACTTCTTTTGCTTTGCCTTATAAAAAGAGCTTCACAGATCGCGTTGCGAGAATTCTCGCAGCGTCAGATTCTGTGGGGCTCTTTTTGTGTTTTTTGCGACCTGTAAACCAAAATTACTGGATAGAGAAAGGCATGCGCCATGCCAGAACGCCCTAAAATCCTCTTCGTCGCGCGAGTGGACAGCCATATTCTCCACTTTCACCTTCCCTATCTTCATTGGTTTCATCAAAGGGGATACGAGGTTCACGTAGCTTCCCAGGGCGATGAAACAATCCCGTTTTGCGACTGCAAGTTCAACATTCCCATGGACCGCTTTCCCCTGACCTGGACGAACCTGAAAGCCTACAGACACTTGAAGGAACTCATAAGCCTCAACCGTTATTTACTGATTCATTGCCATACGCCCACAGGCGGCGTTCTGACGCGATTGGCCGCAAGAAGGGCCAGGCGGGAGGGCACCACTGTGCTCTACACAGCCCACGGCTTTCACTTTTATGACGCCGCGCCTTTGGCCAACTGGCTCTTTTTCTACTCAGCCGAAAAGCTTCTGGCACCGCTGACGGACTGCCTCATCACCATCAACCAAGCCGACTATGACCTGGCGGTCAGGAAAAAGTTCACCGCCAAAGAAATCGCTTTTATCCCGGGCGTAGGTATCGACTTTCAACGCTTTACCATCCCTTCAGAAAAGAAGAAAGCGGAGCTTCGCCGCGCCTATGGCATCAGCGAGCGCACCTTCCTAACGGTTTACGTGGCCGAGCTTTCCAAGAGAAAAAATCAGCTCAGGCTGCTGCAAGCTCTGTCAAAGCTGCGTTCCGCCATACCCGATTTTATGCTGCTCCTGCTCGGCGACGGCATCATGCAATCTCAGCTGAAGCGGATCGTCCACGCAATGGCCCTGGACGATCAGGTCAAGCTCCTTGGATATCAGAAAAACACCTCGGATTTTCTCTCCCTGTGCGACCTGGGCATCTCCGTCTCCCGCCAGGAAGGTCTTCCTCTCAATGTTTTGGAATATCAGGCTCAGGGCCTGCCCGTGCTCCTTTCAGATATTCGAGGGCACAGAGACATCCTCCACCGGCCTGAGCAGGGCGAGTTGTTTAGCCTTCAAAAGGAAGGCGACCTCGAGAAGAAACTTTTGTTCCTTTACAAATCACGGGAGTCCTTAGCTACCCCACAGCTTCGGGAACTTCGGCGGCAGCTCGTGGAACCCTGCAGCCTGGAACACCTGATACCCCAATACGCCAAAATCTATGAGAAGTACCTCGACAAAAGCCACAGCCGGGGACTCAGAAAGGTTTGTCTTTATGAATAGCATCAAGAGGATCAAAGAGATCTACGACTACCGCGAGATGATCTTCATGCTCGTCCGCCGCGACCTGCGCGGGCGTTACAAAGGGTCCGTGCTGGGCTTCGCCTGGACCTTTCTTAATCCGCTTTTGCAGCTGGTGGTCTATACCATCGTGTTCAGCACCATCATGCGCGCC
>SFDM01000043.1 GCA_004558205.1 Pyramidobacter piscolens | reverse complement strand
TTCAAGTTTTTCCTTTGCGAACCTTTGCTCCCTTTGCGTTAAAATCTTTTGACGTGGTTTTTCAATTTTATATTAAGCACGTTGATGGGGAATTAGTATGATACTATTTTGCAATAAAAACGCAAAATGGGCACGGAGGGGACGACCCGAGGGGTATCCACCAAGCGAGTATAGGCAGGCCGAACAGGCCGAGATAGTCTTGAGCGACTGCATGGCCCCTCGGGCCGGCCCCGGGCGTTAAGTTCAGCAGTTCTATTGATAATTAGTATGAAAAGGGATCCGGAGCGCCCATGAGCGGCGAACTTTCTAAAACAGCCTTGCCATAAGCGGGGCACTGTGGCTATAATGACATTATCTCTGCGATAAAGGAGCTCTTTAGCATGAAAAACTACGAGGTAAAAATGGGGCGCGGCGTGCAGCGCTGGGAAAGCCCCTATGACTATTTCACGCCCCAGCCCGGACAGGACGGGCTCTGCGGCGCCTTCCCCTCCATCGGCGAAGCGCTGGACCATCCCATCGGCTCCCAGCCCCTTGAAGTGCTGGCCATGAACGCGCGGCACATGGTCATCGTGGTCCCCGACATCACCCGGGGCTGGAGCCACGCGCCGGACATGGCCAAGGCCGTGCGCGAGCGCATCGCCGCCGTCAGCGGCAGGCCCGTGACCTGGCTCGTCTCCACGGGGCAGCACCGCGCCGTCACGGAAGCCGACCTGCCCATGGTCTTCGGCGGCGCCATGATGGACGGCGACGACTGGATCAGCCACGACTGCGACGCGGCAACCGACACGGGCCTCAAGACCCCCATGGGCACGCCCGTCCTCCTGAACCAGGCCTTTATCGACGCCGACTTGGCGGTGCTCTTGGGCGGCATCATCCATCACGATATGGCCGGATTCAGCGGCGGCAGAAAGAACATCATCCCCGGCGTGTCGGGACGGCTTTCCATCATCACCAACCACTGCCACTGCCTGAAAGACGGCGGCCTGAACCCCGCCACGGACAGCGCGATCCTCGAAGGCAACCCCATGGCCCAGGACCTTTACGATTATGGCGTGCTGGCCACCCGCGGGAAGAGCTGCTTTATCGTCAACACCATCGCCGACAAGACAGGCGCCCCCTCGGCCTGGGTCGCCGGCGGCCTCTGGGACGCCTGGAGGGCGGGAACCCGCGCCGCGGTATCGCTGCAGACGCTGTGGGCGCCGGCCAAGGTCAAACGCGTGATCTCGTCCTGCGGCGGATTCCCCAACGACCTGGACCTCTATCAGGCCACGAAGGCCGTCTTCTCGGTCATCGACTCCGTGGAACCCGACGGCGCTCTGGTGATGGTGGCCGACCTGGAGGACAGCCTGGGCCCCGGCAACTTCGAGAACGCCCTGCGCCGCGCCCTGGTGGACCCGAAGGACGTGCTGGACGAGATGGCCTACGCCTTCACGATCCCCGGCTACATCGCCGCCCGTCTCGTCATCCAGCTCAGCGGCCGCCCCGCCGCGCTCGTCACGAGCCGCGAGGACGTGCCCTTCCCCGGCGCGATTTTCCGCGACGTCCAGTCCGCCGACCGCTGGCTCCGCGACGTGAGCGGAACCGACGGCCTCTCCATGCTGGTCCCCAGCGGAAACTCGATCCACGTGGCCATACAGAAGTAGTACCAATTCGCATTCAACGTGCTTAATTCCAGACTGAAGATCAAAGTCAAAGGATTTCAACGCAAAGGCTGAAGAGAAAGGGCGCAAAGGAAAAACAAAACTTAAATTATTAATTAAAAAACAAATTTACGTGATGGCAATTTATATATTTTAATTGATTTTGCAGTTCTAAAAATCTTTCAAAGTTTTCTTTTGCGAACCTTTGCGCCCTTTGCGTTGAAATCTTTTGACGTGGTTCTTCGATTTGATATTAAGCACGTCAATAGAGAATTAGTATAGCTCCCCTGCATAAGCGCAGCCCGAGAGACGCCTGTCTCCCGGGTTTTTTTATGGGGCCGCTGCCGGCGTGAAAGGCGGCAAAATATCGCGAAGGCTTCCAATATGGGCGCCGAGGAATCGGGAGGACCGTGGAGGACTTCGGGGGAAAAGGTACTTTCCCCCCAATTTATCGATCCTAATCCGCCCTATCCCGCCCTATCCAAACCTATCCAGGCCTATCGGATTTGGAATAAACTTGATTATCTTGTATAATATTCCTATGCGCATTCAGGTATGATGTCAAAAATACCTGAGAAATATGACACTCGAGAGGACAAAAAGAATGTAGACAGGGTTCCATCTTTCTTTTTTTGTGATTTGAAATGAGGTTGATTCACCATGACTCAGACTCTTGCAGCCGCTATGGGTCAGGGCTCTGTAGCCCGCTTGCTGTTCCGCTTTTCCGTTCCCGCCATCCTCGGTCTGGTGGCGAACGCGCTGTACAACATTGTAGACCGGTTATTCATCGGACGTTTTGCCGGCGCCGACAGCCTTGGCGCCGTGGGGCTTACGTTCCCCATTTCCGTATTCGTCATCGCCGTGGGGTCTCTTGTGGGCGTCGGTTCGGCTTCTCAGCTGTCGCGCCGTCTCGGAGAGGGACGCCGCAAAGAAGCCGGGAAAATTCTCGGCACCGCCATGACCGTCATGACTCTGACCGCGGCGCTGCTCACGGCGGGAGGCCTTCTCTGCCTCGACACGCTGGTGTCCATGATGGGCGCTTCGGCGCGCCTGGCGCCTCTGACGCGGATTTATACGGAAATCGTGTTCTGGGGACTGCCCTTCAACCTTCTGGGATTCGCGCTGAACTACCTGATCCGCGCCGAAGGGTATCCGCGCTACGCCATGTGGACTCTGGTCATTGGGGCCGGAGCGAACGTGTTCCTGGACTGGCTTTTCATCGTCCACATGCACATGGGCGTCGCGGGCGCGGCGCTGGGCACTTCTCTGGCCCAGATCGCGGCCTTTATATGGGTGGCCCTGTTTTACCTCAGGGGCCGGAGCTCGCTGCAAGTGAGCGCCGCGTCGCTGAGACCCGACTGGGATATCCTGAAGGAGACGCTGCTCGTCGGAGCGTCGCCTTTTTTAATGGAGCTTTTCTATACCTTCAGCATGATGCTCTTCAACAACCTGGTGAACAGGCTGGGCGGTGATTCGGCTATCGCCGCCATGGGGATTTTCTTCTGCCTCGACAGCCTGATCTATCTCCCTGTGTTCGGCATCGGCGAAGGGCTGCAGCCCATCGTGGGCTACAGCTACGGCGCGGGACAGTACGGCCGCCTAAAAAAGGCCGTCCTCCTCGCCGTCGCCGCCAGCACAGCCTACTTCATGCTTTCCTTCCTGGGCGCGGAGATCTTCACCCGCTCCATGGTGCTGCTGTTCAACAGCGACGACGCGGCGCTGATCGACCTGACCGTCCGGGCCATGAGGATCGGCTACATCGGCATGCCTCTGGCCGCCGCGGGCATCGTGGCTTCCAACGCCCTCGTGGCCATCGGCAAGGCGGGCATGAGCCTCTTTCTGAACCTGTGCCGCCAGGGCCTGCTGTTCGTCCCGGCGCTGCTGCTTCTGCCCAGGATTTTCGGCCTCGACGGCGTGTGGGGTTCCTTCGCCGTGGTCGACGCCGGAGGCGGGCTTGTAGGCGCGCTGCTCCTCTGGCTTCAGTGGGACTGCTTCGGCGGAGAATCCGGAAATGAGGCTGAAGGCCGGCTTGGAATGGCTCTTAAATAATTGCACATAATTGCGTTACAATTACAACATTCTTTAAAGGTGAAATTCCCCTTTGACAAGGGGCCATAAGTCTGGTATATTTCACTGTGCACGGCCAAAGCGGGGTTATAGCTCAGTTGGTTAGAGCGTCGGCCTGTCACGCCGAAGGCCACGAGTTCGAGTCTCGTTAGCCCCGCCATTTTGCGGAAGTAGCTCAGGGGTAGAGCACAACCTTGCCAAGGTTGGGGTCGCGGGTTCAAATCCCGTCTTCCGCTCCATGTCAAGTTCACATATGGGTCCCGCCGTTTTTTAACGGCGGGGCTTTTTTCATGTTTTTCCTCCGGCGCCAAAAGCCGCGGCTCATTATCAAAATATTCACTTGCTTAACTCCATAATAACGAGTAATATCTATACATTACATTTTCTCTGCCCTGGAGGTGATTTCTGATTGGCTGAAAAAAACGACGGCTCGAAAGTGGTCAATCAGCTTGGCGCGGCCTGGATTGACTTCATGTCGCGCACGTCGGACTACATCTTCGTCAAGGATCTGAACCTGACCTACATCGGAGCGTCCCGCGGCTTCCTGGATCTCGTCAAAATAACCGACCCCTCGGAGCTGACGGGACGGACCGACTACGATATCTTTTGCGACAAAAAACTCGCGGCGCGCTATCGCAGCGACGACAGACAGGTCATCGAGACCGGCAAGCCGATCCTCAACAAGATTGAACCTCTGCCTCCGGGAAAGGACGGAGAACCCCGGTACAGTTCCACGTCAAAGTACGCCTATCGCGACGCCAAGGGCAGGCTCGCGGGGATCTACGCCATTGGACGCGACGTGACGCGCGAACGGGAGGCCTATTCGCGTTATAAAAATGAACTGCGTTTTCTGACCGATCAGCAGAACGACAGTTACGTGTCGCTCCTGGTCAACCTTTCAAAATGGCGCCTCGAGAACGCCTGTTTCAATGAAAACAGGGCTGGCGGCGTCCCCAAATTCGACAGCCTGGAAACCTACAGGGAATGCAGCGCCCAGTCGGTGGTCGAAGACGAGGATATCCGCGGCTTCTTCACCTCCTTCACCAAGGAGAGGCTGTTGAGCATCTTCAACGGCGGGCAGCGCTGCCTGGACCTGGAATATCAGAGTTTCATGTCCGACGGCTCTGCGCGCTGGGTGCGCAGCGAGATGCGCTTCATCGCCAATCCCGAATCGGGCGACGTGATGCTTCTGGTGAACGTCTGCGACATCGACAGCCAGAAGCGCAGCCAGAGCGAGCTTTCACGCGCGGCGGAAAGCGATTCCATGACGGGGCTTCTCAACCACGACGCGACGATCAGGCATATCCGCCGCTTCCTCTCGGAGGAGGGCTCCTCGGGAACCCACGCGCTCTTCATGATCGACATCGACAACTTCAAGCACGTGAACGACCAGTTCGGTCACCAGGCCGGCGACGACGTGATCACCAGTATCGCCAAGACAATCCGCAAGTCCTTCCGCGACTCCGACATCGTGGGGCGGATCGGCGGCGACGAGTTCATGGCCCTCATGAAGGACGTGGACAACCGGTGCGACGTAGCGCGCAAGGCCGCCAGCCTGATCGACTCCATGCAGTACAACCTCAGGGCGGGAAAAGGCGCCCTGGAGCTGACGGGCAGCATCGGCGTCAGTTTCTACAAAAAGGGCGGCCAGTCCCTGGAGAACCTCTACGCCGAAGCCGACGCGGCTCTTTACAAGTCGAAATCGCTGGGTAAGAACCACTACACCTTCGCCGGCGACGCCGAGGAGCAGGCTAACGCCTCTTCCGGCAGCGCCGAGCCGCCCAACCCGGTCCACCTGCGTACGCTCCTGGAAGATCTGGCGGGCGCGGTGGTCGTGTGCGACGTGGACGACGCAGGGCTGATCACGCTGTCCTACACCAGTCCCAGCGTTTTCAAGACCTTCGGCTACAGCCGGGAGGAAATCGGTGAAAGGGGAGAAAAGCTGTTCTCCACCGTGCTGCCGCAGGATATGCCGAAACTGAGGCACGCTCTCCGCACGGCCGCGGGCGGAAAAGCGCCTCTGAATTACGCCTACAGGATACGGCGGGCGGACAACTCCGTGGAGTGGCGCTACATTAGAGGCTCCCTCCTTCCCGGAGCCGGCGCGGCGGCTCGGCGGCTGGTCTGCGTCATTACGGACATCACTGAGCTCAAGAAGGCCGAAGAGGACTTGAAATTCGCCGAGCTCCGCAGCCGCACAGCCCTCGATCAGAGCCCCGCCATGCTCTGGGAGGTGGATCTCCGCACGCGGGAAATGAAATACCGGGGCTTCAGCGCCGAAAAAGCCGGCTACGCCGGGCGGGCCTATCCCAACGCGCCCGAATCGGTGATCTCCGAAGGCCATATCCGCCACGACTCCGTCGACGAGTTCAGAAGGATGTTCAGCGACCTCTACGCCGGCGACGACAGCAAGGAATACTATCTTATGTCTCTGGCCCTCGGCGGCGAGTACGTTCCAGTCAGAACCGCCTTCCGGCTGCTCAGGGACGAGACGGGCAAGCCCTACTACGCCATTGGCATCCGCGAGCCGCGCATCGAGTCCCGGGAGCTGTCGCTCTACCGCACGCTGAACAACAGCGGCGTCTTCTCCACGCTGGCCGACGAGGATTATACGCTGCTCTACGGCAACGACCGCTATTACGCCATTCTCGGCTACACCCGCGAGAGCATGGCCATGCGCCTGAACAACAAATGCGCGCTCTACATCCATCCCGAGGACCTGCCGGACACGCGGGAGCGGATCCGCAGCGCCATCGCGTCGGGACAAAACATCGGCACGTGGAACTTCAGGATCATCACCGCCTCGGGGGAAATCAAGCACATCCAGACCAGCGGGGAGGTGGTGAAACAGAAAGACGGGCGCCACGTCGTCAACGGCGTCATCATGGACGTGACAGAGCAGGTCAAAGCCGCTGAACAGATCAGAAAACAGAATGAAGCGGCGGCGGAACGCTATCAGGGCATCCTGAAACTCCGCGACGCTCTCGACAGGGATTCGCTCTGCTTCTGCGAGCTGAACCTCACGCGCAACCTCTGCCTTGACGGGCACGACGCCGGCGGCGCTTTCCTGAAAGAACCGCTTCCGGGCTCGGCCGACGGCTTCTTTGAACTTGAATACGGGCGGCACGGCAACCCCAAAGATCTGGAAAAATTCAAGGCCCTCTTCAGCCGTGAAAGCTTGCTGAAGTCCTTTGAACAGGGTGTTCCCTCCCGGTTCTTCGAGCATCGCCTCAAGCTGGAAAACGAGGGGGCCGTCTGGGTGCGCACCAGCGTACTCATGGCGAAAAACCCCCTGACCGGCGACGTGGAAGGCTTCCTCTCCGTGAAAAACATCAACGAGGAAAAGACGCTGCACATGTTCGTCGAAAAGCTCGTCGACGTGGAATACGAGCTGAGCGCGCTGATCGACGTGAAAACCGGCGTCATTTCGCTGGTAAGGACCCGTCCAAGCCTTTTGCCGCATCTCCTGGACCGCATCCCTTACGCCGAGGTGCTTTCGCGGAGGCTTCCCCTGATCATCGCCGAGAGCGAAACCGCCGCCGCCTTCGAGGCTATGAGTCTGAAAAAGGTCATGGCGGAGCTGGAGAAGAGCGACGTCTACAGCTGTTCCTTCGCCGTCAGGAACGAAAAGGGCACGCTGGAACAAAAGAAATGGAGTTATACCTATCTCGATGAAAACCGCGACATGATCGCCTACACGCGGCGTGACGTTACCGACCGCTGCGCGCTGGAGACGGATTCGGTGACGGGGCTGTACAATCAGGCGGGGTTCCGCCGCGCCGCCCGCGAACTGCTCCGCGCCTGTCCCGAGGAAAAGTTCTGCATCGTCAGGATGGATATCGACCACTTCAAAGTGTACAACGACGTCTACGGCATCACGGCCGGCGACGCGCTGCTTGCCGCGATCGGCCAATCCGTCGAACAGGACGCCGACCCCCGCGGCGTCTACGGGCGTCTGCAGGGTGACCACTTTGCCGCCTGTATCCCCCTGCGCCAGCTGAACCCACGGAAATGGCAGCGCCAGATCATGAGCACGCTGACGTCCGAACGCCCCGAATTCAGCTTTGTAACGCGCTTCGGCGCCTACGCCGTGGAGGATCCTGAACTGGACGTGGACATCATGTGCGACCGTGCCCTGATGGCGTTGCGCTCTACAAAGAACAGCTACGACAGGTTTTTTGCGCAGTACGACGGCTCCATGCGCCAGGACATGCTGAAGAAGCAGGCGATCACGGCGGCTATGGGCGCGTCGCTCCAAAAGGACGAGTTTGAAGTGTTCCTTCAGCCCCAGTACGACCTGGCCACGGGCAGAATCACCGGCGCGGAAGCCCTCGCGCGCTGGTTCCGCGCCGGAAAGGCCCTGCTGCCGGGCGAATTCATCGACCTTTTCGAGAAAAACGGATTTATCATGAAGTTCGACCAGCACATCTGGGAGAAAACCTGCCAGCTGCTCCGGCGTTGGATCGACGAAGGCCGTTCCATGGTCCCCGTCTCGGTTAACGTATCGAGGCTGGACCTCTACAACCCCAACCTCAGGGAGATTCTGAAGGCGCTCATCGGCAAGTACGGGCTGAGCCACTCCATGCTGCGGCTCGAGGTCACCGAAACGGCCTACACGCAAAACCCCGAACAGCTCAAGGAAGTAGTGAGGGCCCTCCGCAAAGACGGGTTCGCCGTCGAAATGGACGACTTCGGCAGCGGCTATTCGTCGCTGAACATGCTCAACGACATTCCCGTAGACCGGATCAAGCTGGACATGAAGTTCCTCGCCGCCGGCAGCGAACCGGGACGCAGCGGCATTATCCTCAACGCCGTGGTCAGGCTGGCCCGCTGGCTCAATATCCCCGTCCTGGCCGAAGGCGTGGAAACGCCCCGCCAGGCAGCTTTCCTGAAGTCCATCGGCTGCACGCTGATCCAGGGTTACCTCTGCTCCCAGCCTTTGAGCGTCAAAGATTTTGAAAAACTGCTGACCAGCGAAAAAACAGGCACAGTAAAAAAGGACTGGCTCATCGCCGGCTGTTTCAACAATGAAGAGTTTTGCAGCGTGGAATCGCAGGCTACGATCATCTTCAACAGCTTTGTGGGCGCGGCCTGCCTGATCGAGTGCCGGGACGACGGCAGCAGCGAGGTCATCCGCGCCAACAGCCGTTTTTTTGAGGAGCTTCGCGTTTCTTCCGCTCACTACAGCCTGCTCAAGACTGACTTCCTGAAACTGACCCTGCCCGAGGACGCTCCTGCGCTCAGAGAAACCCTGCTCGCCGCCATCAAAACGAATGAAGAGCAGGTCTGCGAAACGCGCTGGCGTCAGCCTCAGGACGAAAAAAAACTGCTCTGGATCAGAAGCCGCATGAGAGTGATCGCCCGCAGCGCGGAACGTCATGTTTTCTACATGACGCTGGAGAACATCACCGACCGCAAAAGGATGGAAGAGGCCCTGCGCGCCAGCGAGGAGGAGCTGCGCCTTGCCATGTCGCAGACAGGCCGCGTCATATGCCGTTACGACATCCCGACCGGGACCTTGTCCGTTCCCGAAGAGTACGCGGCAAAACATGGCATTCCCGTCCTCTCGCCGGGGTTTCCCGACGGGGCGGAGATGGTCATGCGAAAGGACCGCGCGCGTTACCGGGAATTTTACGAGAGGATCCTCAAGGGCGAAAAGAGCGGAAGCGTCGCGGTCCAGCTCAAAAACGCCGACGGCACCTGTGCCTGGGAACGCTGCAGCGCCACTACGGTTTTCGACGCTTCGGGCCGGCCGCTGCGCGCTGTGATCACCGTCGAAGACATCACCGCCGAAATGGAACGGCGCGCCGAAGACGAACGCAACCGCCTGCTGATCGACTTCATGGGCACGCTGGTCTTCGACTACGATTATGGAAGCGACGTCCTGACCTGCAAGGTAAACCGACCTGGCAAGGGTTTTTCCGCTATACGCCACGAAAGGTACCTTGAACGTCTCAGCGAAAAGAACAGCCTGGTCCACCCCGACTGCATCGAAAGCTACCGGGCGGTGTTCGCCGAGGCGTCCAAAGCGCCGTCCCGCGGAATCCTGGAGTACGTGGCCGACAACCGGGGAACAGGCTACCGGCGCTGCCGCGCCCACTACGTCAGCGTCGCCAACGAAAACGGCCGGGTCTACCGAATGGTCGGCGTGGTCAACGAGCTTCAGGACAAGGAACCGGCTGCTGAAGGAAAAATGGAATGTCCCAGGTAGAACATGGCGCGAAGACACAGCGGGCCGCGGAACGGAACAGATACTAATTCGCATTGTGCGTGCTTAATATAGGATCGAAGATCAAAGTCAAAGGATTTCAATGCAAAGGCTGAACAGAAAGGGAGCAAAGGACGCAAAGGAAAAACAAAACCTAAATTATTAATTAAAAAACGAATTAGCGTGATGGTAATTTATGTATTTTGCTAGATTTCGCGCTTCTAAAAATTTTTCAAGGTTTTCCTTTGCGAACCTTCGCGCCCTTTGCGTTGAAATCTTTTGACCTGGCTCTTCGATTTGATATTAAGCACGCCAATTGGGAATTAGTATAAAAAACATCCCGGAAAGGCCCTCTCAAGGGAACCTTCCCGGGATGTTTTTTTACGCTTTCAGCCCCGCTCGGTTTTCCTCAGCTGAAGATCCGGTTGGCGGGAGGGGCGGACGGCTTGCTCTTCTTCTGCTTCGGGGTCAATCTCCCTGGCCAGGGTAATTTCCATCACGTCGCCGCTGCTGTCGGCGACGAAGATAACGTCGGTGCGAACCCAGCGATAGGCGCCGTGGTCCCCCATCTGGCGCCCTAGGTGAACCACGGCCTTCTCGCCGCGGCTGTGGGCCGCCAGCAGGTTCTCCCTGGAAAAGGCTCTCACGAAAGATTCCCGGTCATCGGGATGGAAGGTCTCTACGCCGTTGGCGATCAGGCTGTCGAAAACGCCGAGGCCAGACCAGACCGTAGCTCCGCAATCCTCGCACTGCATCATGCAGTAGCTGTTTTGAGTCAGGTTGGCCGAGATCACCAGAGGATAAAAGGCCGAAACGGCGCGGAACAGGCGCAGAAACTCGTCCCTGCTGCAAGAGCCGCTTTCGCGCGGCAGGGCGGCATGGTTCTTGTGACGGTAGGCGGGATCTTCCATGCCGGGCGCGTAAAAAGCGTAATCGTTTTTGCCGTTGCGCTTGACGTGATAGAGCGCCCGGTCCGCTTTCTGATAGAGGCTTTCAAAGGAGTCCCGTCCGACGACGCCCAAGGCGGCGCCGATACTTGCGCCCAGGCTGGCGGCGCTCCTGCCGTCAAGACGGCTGACGGACAGTTTTTTCAGCAGGGCGGCAAACACGCCGTACAGCCTTTCTTCGTTGTCCGTGCCGTCGAGAAACACCATAAATTCGTCGCCGCCGACGCGCCCCACGATATCACTCCGCCGGAACTGTCCGCGCAGCGTCTCGGCCATGATTCTGATCGCCTTGTCGCCAAAGGCGTGCCCCAGGCCGTCGTTGATCTGCTTGAGCCCGTCGATGTCGACAATCATCAGCGCGCAGGCCAGCCCGCTGTTCTGAGCAAGCCTGTTTCTGATCAGCTCCTCGGTGGTCGTTTTATTGTAGAGTTTCGTCATGCCGTCGGTTTCGGCTTGTTTCTGAATTCGAAGCGCCGCGTCCCTTTTCGCTGTCACGTCGCTGAAAACGGCGTAGCTTTTCAGATGCCCCGAGTAGGGGTCCCGCGCCAGTTCCATTTTCAGGAGGATCCAACGGCTGCCCTCCCGGGAGGAATGGATCCGCCATTCATCCTCCACGTCCCATTGGCCGCCGGCAAAGAGCGCTTCCAGACGGCCGGGAGAGAAAACCTGGCGATACCTCGCTTCGTCTTCCGGCGCGACGCAGTGTTTCACGACGCGGTCGATCACGTCACCCCAGCGGCTGCCCGGCGGGGGAAACCAGGCGGGCAGCATTTTGCCGCCCGATTTTTCGACTACGCCGGCGGTTACGTCGGCCTCTATGAACATTTTCCCCTTCTCGGCGGCGGCGCTGCCGGCCGCCTGCCGGTAGCGCCCGTAGACGATTTCTTTTTCATGGGTTTCCGTGACGTCTTCCAGAGAGAGCATGGCTTCGCAGGGACGCCCCTTCCCCGAATCGATCAGGGCATACTGGACATCAAGCCAACGGGACGTTCCGCCGGGAGCGCCCACGCGGATCTTGGCTCCGCCTTCGGGCTTCCCCGCGAAGATATCGCCAAAGAGCTTCGTATAGCTGTCCAGGCTTTCGGGAAACAGGATGCCCCGGGAAATCACGCCCTCGGGCATCTTCTCGTCCATCTCGAAAATCCCCAGTTTCGCGGCGTTTTCCGCGTCGGCGCGGGCCGTCCGCGACGGGATATCGTAGCGATAAACCGCGCGGTTGGAACGGGCGGCCGCCAATCTGAAAAGGCGTTCGTCCTCCCTGAGACGCTTGATCTCCGGATCTTGGCGGCACTGCTCCGCGGCGCCCGCGTCGGAACAGAGAAAAAAGGCCAACGGCGCGTCCCCGTCGGCGTAGTTCCGGCAGCGGCTCCTGAGCCAAAACCGGCCTCCCTCCTTCGCGGCCGCGCGGAAACAATGGGTCCGCTCCTCGCCGGCCGGCAGCGTCTTCATGTCTTCCAGGATTTCATCAAAGCCGCTTTTGCGGTCCTCTGGCACAAAAAATGACGCCAAGCAGCCGCCGCTACGGGCCGTCACTTCAGAAAAACTGCGGCATCCAAGCATCTTTACAAAGAAATCGTTCATATAGCATATGGGGAAGCCTTCAGATATCCCACAACATGCCACTCCGGCCGGAACGGCGTCTTCCAAAAAGCCGGCCTTCGCCGCCTGAAGTTTTTGCTCTGCCCTACGAACATCAGAATACATAAGATATCCCCCCTCTCCCCAGTTGACTGATACCCCCGACAGAACAGAGCCTGATTCTCATTCAATTTTGCGATAAAAAAAACAGTATTCGTCCCGAAACCACACCTTGACGAATACTGTCAGCAACCATAATGACATTATAGGTAAACGAAAAGGCCATACGAAGGCCCTGAGGCCCTGAGGCCCTGAGGCCCTGAGGCCCTGAGGCCCTGAGGCCCTGAGGCCCTGAGGCCTCTGCAAACAAAAGAGACCGTTTTCTTGATATAGATTTTCTTCATTGTTATTTGTAAATTATACAACAGGAAACAAAACGTGGCAATAATCAATTTTATTCAAACATATTCAGTTTTTTTCATTCACAGCGGCCGCAAAGGAGGAACAGCCGCTCCGCCGGGCATATCTTTATGGGGGCGCTTCAGGTATAATAGGCGTTAGCATCATCATAACATCATTTGCCACCTAAGGAGGCTGTTTTATGTTCGAAAAATTCTGCGAGCGTCTGCATATGCAGCCCAGCACGCTTCAAGAGGAAATCAAGACTTTTATAACCGTCACCATCGGGTCCCTGATTTACTGCGCTGCCATCGTGCTCTTCGTCAAACCGGCCAAACTGCCCGCCGCCGGGGTGACCGGCCTTTCGCTGATGCTCAACTACGTCTGGAACGTTCCTCTGGGGATCAGCACGGCGGGGCTGAACCTGGGGCTTTTCATCTACGCCTACAAGGTGCTGCCGCGGCGCTTTTTCTACTGGTCGGCCTATTCGACGGCTTTCATCTCCGCCGCCATGGGGCTCATGGCCTATCTGCCCGTGCCGGCCATCGACGACAGGATGCTGCTGGTCATCGTGGCGGCCGTGCTTCAGGGCGCGTCGCTGGCGCTGATCTTCTCCGTCGGCGCGTCGTCGGGCGGCTTCGACATCATCACCATGGCGATCAAGCGCAGGACGGGCATGGAAATCGGCAGCGTCGCCATGGGGCTGAGCTTCGCGATCATCCTGCTCTTCTCCTTTATCGTGCCCGTAGAGAGCGTGGTGTACGGCCTGCTGATGGCCTACATCTCCTCCATGGTCATGAACGGTGACTTGAGGTCCTTCTCGTCGCGCAAGGAAGCCATGATCATCACCAACCAGACGGAGCTGGTGCGCAATTTCATCGTCTACACGCTGCACCGCGGCGTCACGATCTTCAACGCCCACGGCGGCTTTGACGCCAGCCCGCGCGACGTTATCATCACGCTGCTGACGACCCATCAGGCCCTGCAGCTGAAGCTGTTCCTGAAGAAAAACGACCCCGCCGCCTTCATGCGCCTGTCCGTAGCGGCGGAGGTGCTGGGCAAGGGCTTCCAGAAGTGGGAGCAGGAATAAAGCATCGCTGAAGTTCAGATTTCTGGAGGTGGGACAGAGTGCGAATTCAAATTTCATTGTCCGTCGAGGCGGGGAAAAGGCTGATCGCTCAGGCTGTCCTTCATCTGCCGCAGGTGCGGGAAGCGCTGAAGAACCATCAGATTCTCATCAAGGGAGGCACCACCGCGTCTCTGGTGTCCGAAGCGCTCTGCGGCGAACCTCTCAAGATCAGCGGGCGCATCGTCCGAAGCGGCATGGGCTGCTGTCCCGATCAGTGCGGGGCCCCTCACAACATCCTTCTCAGAAAGGGACAGGCCATCGCCCGGGACGCCGAACTGTGGACGCGCCAAGACGTGGAATTTGCCCCGGGCGACGTCTGTGTCATCGGCGCCAACCTCGTCGACAGGGACGGCCGCGCGGCTATGCTCGCCGGAAGCCCTCTGGGCAACGCGCTGCACTGCTTTACGGCTTTGGCGTCGGAGGGCGTGGAGATGATCATCGTCGCAGGACTGGAAAAATGGGCTCCGTGTTCGCTTGAAGACGCCATCACCGCCGCGTCGAGAAAGGGCGTGGACCTTTCCATGGGGATGGCGGCTGGCCTGATCCCCATTCCGGGTAAAGTCCTGGATGAACTGGAAGCCTGCAGAGTCCTCGGGGCCTCAGACGTCCATCTGATCGCCCGCGGCGGCATTCTCGGCGCTGAAGGCGGCTGCACGCTGGTCATGGATTTCAGCGACGAGCGCCGGGGACAGGATTTCTTTTCTGAGGTCCAAAAGCTGTCCCGCGATGAAAACCAAAAGCCCGCAGGGGCCGCGCCGTCCCTGAAAGACTGCCTGACCAGCAGGAACGGTGCAGCGCCGCGGCGCTGCACCGTTCCTGCTGGTACAGGACTCACAGAAACGAACCGTAGTTCGCGAAGCGGAGGGCGCCGTCCATGTTCACTGTCGATGATATGCTGAAACTCCTCATCTTTAACGGGCACCGCCTCATCGCGGGCAAAGGGGGCCTTGAACGGCGGGTCCAGTCCGTTGACTTCTTGGAGGTTCCCGATTCGGAACAGTGGGCCTCTCCGAATAATTTCACCTTTACGACAGGCTACGCCTTCCGCGACGATCCCGGCAGGCTCTGCCAGATTATCGAGGCCTTCAACAAAAACGATTCCGCCGGCCTGGGCATCAAGCTGGGGCGTTTTATCGACAAAATCCCCGAAGACGCGCTCAGTCTGGCCGACAAGCTGAATTACCCGCTGGTCCTGCTTCCCCTGGGCCTGGCCTACGCCGTGGTCGCGCGGACCGTCATGCGGGAAATATTCCGCACGGAACAGTCAGAACGGCGGCTTTCTCTTGAAAACACCGACCTTTTCAGGCTTGAGCAGGACCCTGTGGAACTGCTGGCCGCCCTGGAGAACAGCGGCTGGGACCGGCGGCAGAATGTGTGGTGCCTCCAGTGGCTCCACGCGCCGGCAGCGCCTCCGCGGGCGCTGTCGCTCAGAGTTTCGAAATCCAGCGTGAAAAGTTCGGCGCGCCTGATCGCCGCGGCGCTCCCGGGCGAAACGGTCAGCAACTTTATCGACTTCATCCAGTCTGACGTTCCGCAATCGCTTGAAAAACAGATCGTCGGGCTCTCGGGGCCTCTCCCGCTGAACCAGTTCCGCCGCTCTTTCGCGGAGGCCCAAAAGGCGCTGTCTGTAGGAGCGCGGCTCGGTTTTTCCGAAGGCCTTTTCGTCTATCAGGAACTGGAACTGCTGGCGCTTCTGGAAAGCGGCGCGCCGCTCCAGGACCTCAGGGACGCGGCGGCGCGCTGCCTCAAGCCTCTCTTCGACGAGGACTCGAAGAACAGGTCTGACCTGGTCAAAACGCTGCGCGCCTGGCTGGCCAACGGAGCTTCGTCGGCAAAGGCGGCGCAGCTGCTGCACGTCCACCGCAACACGCTGCGCTACAGGATTGAACAAATCGAACAGCTGATCCCTCTGGCGCGCTATGGATCCACCGTTTACAGACTGGCTCTGTTTCTCATCGATGAAAAGCCTCTTTCCTGAATGACAGGAAAGAGGCTTTTTTTGTGATCTTGCACAATCTGACTCTCCCTATTTTATGCAAATTCACATTGCCTTTAAAACGAATTAAAATTAAGATAATAGACAGTTTCCATCTAAAGCTCCGCAGGGAAACGGAATCTCCAAAAACGGGAGGAAAGAACATGTCAGAAGAGAAAAAGGCCCCACACGTAAAAGCTTTTGAAGGAAACACCTTTATCGTCAGCATCCTCATGTCTGTTTTCGCGGCTATTATTTGTATGCAGATCATCGCCAGAATCGGCACCACGCCCAACACCTCGGTGATTGGCGCGTTGTTCGCCATGGCTCTGGCCAGAATGCCCTTCTCCAGCCTGAAGGCGTTCCGCAGCCTGGACCGCCAGAACCTGGTCCAGACCATGACTTCGGGCGCGGGCTTCGCGGCGGCAAACTGCTGTCTGCTCTCCGTGGGCATTATCTACGTCTTCGGAGACGCGTCGCTGATTTTCCCCATGCTCCTCGGGTCGGGGCTTGCCACGCTGATCGGCATGCACCTGGTCTACGACCTTTTCGACTCCGAGCTGTTCCCCGCCACCGCTCCCTGGGCTCCCGGCATCGCCACGGCTCAGGCCATCATCGCGGGCGACGAAGGCGGCAAGAAGGGGCGCACGCTCCTGGGCGGCATCGTCCTCGGCGCTCTCGGCGCGGCGTGCAGGATCAAGCCCTACCTCGCGGGCGGCATCCCCATGGCCGGAGTGGGCATCGCCTTCATCGCCAACCCCTGGTCCATGTCGGCCCTCGCCGCGGGACTTTTGATCCGCGGCTACTATCCCTCTTTGGTTCCTTTCCTGGCGAGCCTGGGTCTTCAGAACCTTCCTGCAGACCTTGGCAAGACCTATATTCCTCACGGGTTCATGATCGGCGCAGGATTGATCTCGCTGCTTCAGGCTGTCTCCATGATCTTCAAGAAATCCGCCAAGGAAGCTTCCGACAGGACTCAGGAAAACACGGTAACTCACGCCGCGGCCAAAAAGGCCATCGCCGCCCACATCGGCTATTTCGCTCTCGCCGCCGTCGGCCTGGCTCTGCTTTCGGGTTTCATGACGGCCATGCCTATGCCCAAGCTCGCGCTCTGGGTCCTCTGGTGCACATTCTCGTCCATCGCGGCTTCGGTCCTCGTGGGCCTCTGCGCCATGCATTCGGGATGGTTCCCCGGCTTCGCCGTCACGGTGATTTTTGTCAGCCTGGGCCTGTTCATGGACTTCCCGCCTGCGGCTTTGGCCATCCTGGCCGGTTTTGTCTCCAGCACGGGCCCCTGCTTCGCCGACATGGGCTATGACCTGAAGACGGGCTGGATCATCCGCGGCAGCGGCGCCAACAGGGAATACGAGCTTGACGGACGCCGCCAGCAGGTGTTCTCCGAGCTCTTCGGCGGCCTGATCGCCGTGGTGGTCGTAGGCCTGCTGATGAATATGCACTTCAACCTGAACCTCCTTCCGCCCGTCAGCCGCGTCTTTGCCGCGACGGTCAAGGCCGGCTCCGATTTCGCCATTCTTCGCGAGATGCTCTTCTGGGCCGTGCCCGGCGCGGTTATCCAGTTCATCGGCGGTTCTAAGAAAGGCCTCGGTATCCTTCTGGCAACGGGACTTCTGATCAGGAACCCCATCTACGGCGTGGGCCTGGTGGTGGCTCTCATCCTCCGCGCGCTCTTCATCAAGGATCACGAGGAGGCCATGCAGCTCTATGGCGCCGGATTCGTGGCGGGCGACGGGCTGTTCGGTTTCTTCAACGCCATCGGCCGCTCTTTCGGTTTATGGTAAAGCTTGATCCATCATAGCCATAAGAAATCGGCGCAGCGGCTGCTGCGCCGATTATTCAAAAATAGGATGTGAACGCATGACGGAGAAAAAAAGAATTGGGCTCATCCGCGTTCTGACGACTGAAGATCAGGGTCTGCTTCAAGCCCACGGACGCATCATCGAATCCTGTTTCCCGTCCTTTTCCGTGGAATCGCGCTGTATCGCCGATCAGTACGAGGGAATTCACGACGAAGCCACGGAGGCCCTGGCAATTCCCAAGGTCGTCAAAATGGGTCAGGAGCTCGCCAAAGAGGGGTTCGACGCGGTTTATGTCAGTTGCGCGGGCGACCCGGGCGTCAGGCTCCTTCAGGAACAGCTTTCGATCCCCGTGGTCGGCGCGGGCATCGCGGCGGCCCACGCGGCGAAGGTTTGCGGCATCCCCGTCGGGATTCTGGGCATCACCGACGAAACGCCTTCGGAGGTCGCCCGCATTCTCGGCAGCCTCGTCGTAGGCTCCCTCCGGCCCGAGCGTGTCCATACGACGCTGGACCTGTTCCGCCCCGAAGCGATCAACGAACTGACCGCCGCGGGCCATGAACTGCGCAGCCGGGGTGCGCGGATGATCGTCCTCGCCTGCACGGGACTGGCTACGATCAACGCGGCGCCGGCGCTGAGCCGCCGCGTCGGCGTGCCCGTCATCGACCCTCTCCGCGCGGCCGCGGCCATGCTCTGGACTGCTTTATGTTAAGAAGGAGGTAGCGACACATGTCTCGTTTAAAACTCACTCAGGAACACGTGGAAGCGGCGCTCGTAGGCGGTTCTTTCCTCGGCGGAGGCGGCGGCGGTTCCATGACAAAAGGAAGGGCCCTTGGAGAGGCCGCGATTGCCGCAGGACCTCTCGAACTGGTCTCTCTCGACGAAATCGACCCCGAAGCGGTGCTGGTCACCTGCTCCGCCGTGGGCGCGCCCGCATCAAAAACGGCGATGGCAAAACCCGAAGCGGCAGTCAGGGTCATCGAACTTCTGAAAGGGCTCGGAGTTCCGCCCGTGGCCGGACTGATCACCAACGAAAACGGCGGAGGCTCCACGTTCAACGGCTGGCTCCCGGCAGCTCTCAGCGGCCTGCCGCTGGTGGACGCCCCCTGTAACGGCCGCGCCCATCCCACGGGGACCATGGGCTCCATGGCGCTTCACCGCGACAAAAAATACGTCTCCCATCAGGCGGCGGCCGGCGGCGACCCCGACGCGGGGCGTTATCTGGAAGCCTCTTTCAGCGGCCCCATGGAGGCCGTCGCGGCTCTGGTACGCCAGTGCGCCGTACAGGCCGGCGGCCTTGTGGCCGTGGCGCGCAACCCCGTGAAGGCAAGTTACCTAAAGGACTTCGCCGCGCCCGGCGGAGTGAAGCTCGCCATCGACACGGGAATGAAGATGCTCCAGGCCATGCCCCAAGGCGCGGAAGCCGTCGCACAGGCGGCCGTCAACTTCCTCGGCGGCCAGATCGCCGCCGAAGGCCCTGTGGAGTCCCTGCGGCTGGTCACCGAAGGCGGCTTCGACCACGGCACTGTTACTATAGGGAATCATGAACTTACGTTCTGGAACGAGTTCATGACCCTTGACCGCGGCGGCGTGCGCCTGGGAACGTTCCCCGACCTGATCATGACCGTCGACGGCGAAACGGGCCTTCCCGTGACGACGGCGGGGCTCAGAAAGGGGCAGCACGTCATCGTAACGCTGGTTCCGGCGGCCGACCTTCCTCTCGGCGCCGGCATGTTCTGCAGGGAATTGCTTGAACCCATCGAAAAAATCGTCGGCAAGCCCGTCTTGCCTTACGTAACCCTTAAATAGTTTTCAGGAGGTTGGTCAGAATGTCTCTTTTTCATACGATGAATTCCATTGAACTGCTTGATTCCCCGCTTGTGAACGGCGAAACGGTAAAGCGGGCCCTCGTCGCCCTGGGCGCCGAGGAGAGCTGCGTGACGGTCAAAACGGTGCAGGGCCCCAAGGGCAGCACGGATTTCGTGAAGGCTTGGTTCTACGGCGCTGAGGGCAAGCACGGCGGCGGCTCGGCTCCGACTATCGGCATCGTGGGACGCTTAGGCGGCATCGGCGCGCGCCCCGAGCGCGTGGGCCTCGTTTCCGACGCCGACGGCGCCGTCTCGGCGGTGGCGATCGCCATGAAGCTGGCCGACATGGCGAAAAAGGGCGACCGGCTGAAAGGCGACGTGTTCGTCTCCACCCACATCTGCCCTCACGCTCCGACGCGCCCTCACGACCCCGTCCCTTTCATGGGCTCGCCGATCAACATGACCATCGCCAACCGTGAGGAGATGGGCGACGAGCTGGACGCCGTGATCTCCATCGACACCACCCGAGGCAACCGGATCCTGAACAGCCGGGGCTTCGCCATCTCGCCCACCGTCAAGGAAGGCTGGATCCTGCGCACCAGCGAAGACCTTCTTGAGCTCATGAGCTACGTCACCGGCGAGCTTCCCAAGGTGTTCGCCCTCACCATGACGGACATCACGCCCTACGGCAACGGGCTCTATCACCTGAACAGCATCCTTCAGCCCTGCACGGCGACGAAAGCGCCCGTGGTCGGCGTAGCCCTCACCGCCGCGACCATGGTCCCCGGCTGCGGCACAGGCAGCTGCCAGCCCGCCGACATCGAGTCGGCAGTCCGCTTCTCTATCGAAGTCGCTAAGGCTTTCGGCGAGGGCAAATGCTCCTTCTATTCCGAAGAGGAATTCAAGCTGACCGTCGCGCGCTACGGAGCCATGAACAAGCTGCAAGGCATGGGCGACCTTCCTCCCGCCGACCCGTCGGCCTACTAGGAGGGCCTTTCCGATGACGCTTCGAGTTGGAACGGTCACCATCGGCCAGGCGCCGCGGCTTGACATCACGCCGGATTTGACGCGCATCCTGGGCTCTGAAGTGGAACTGGTGGAAGCGGGCGCGCTGGACGGCCTGCCGCTGGAACAGATCAAGGCCATGGGGCCTCACGAGGGGGATTATGTGCTGGTCACGCGCTTGGCCGACGGCACGTCGGTGCAGATCTGCGAGCGCACGGTCACGCCCCTGGTACGGCAGAAAATCGCCGCACATTTTGCCACCGGCATTCCCGCGGTGCTGCTGCTCTGCACGGGCGAATTCCCCGAATTCCCGTCGGAGGGCCTGCTCCTGCGCCCTCAAAGGGTGCTGTTCAACGTGGTCAAAGCCGTCGCTGAGGGCGCAAAGCTGGGGGTCTTCATGCCCTCGCACGATCAGCTGGAACAGTCGCATCGGCGCTGGTCCCAGGTGAGCGGCCGGACCCTGTCCATCGGCGCGTCGCCCTACGTGAAACCCGAGGAAAGCGTCCCCGCGGCGGCGGAACAGTTCGCCCAATGGGGCGCCGACGTGCTGGTCATGGACTGCATGGGGTACAGCCTGGCGATGAAGGAACAGGTCCGCCGGATCACGGGCAAGCCCGTCATCCTGGCCCGCTCCATAGCCGCCCGGGTGCTTGGGGAATTGGTCTGATCATCTGCGGTTGAGCGTGTTAGAGGTCAAAGTCAAAATATTTTCATCACAAAGAAACGCAATACAAAGGACCTTCGCGTTTCAATCTTTTGACTTGGACTTTGACCTTCAACGCGGCAAACCCTAATTTTTGTAGGAGGAGAAAAACTTATGGACTTCTTAGCTGCCGCAAAAAACCTGCTTGACGTGAACATGGGACTGAAGAGCGGCGAACGGCTGCTGGTGCTGTACGACGAGACCACGCTGAAGATCGGCGAAAGCCTGTTTGCCGCGGGGACGCAGCTCGGCGCGAACGCGCTGGCGATCCGCATGCCCGTGCTGCCCCGCAACGGCATGGAGCCCGATCCCGCGGTGGTCGGCGCCATGGAGCAGGCCGACGTGGTCGTGGCCCCTCTGGGCGCTTCGATCACCCACACCCAGGCCCGCAAGAAAGCCGCGGCGGCGGGGGCGCGGGTGGCCACCATGCCCCGCATCACCGAAGACATGTTCTTCAGCGGCCCCATAACCGCCGATTACGACAAAGTGGCCGAGCTGACGCGCCGCGTCACCATGCTGCTGGATCAGGCCAGCGCCGCCGAACTGATCACCGGCCCCGAAGGCCAGTACAGGCTTACCATGTCCCTGGAAGGCCGCGAAGGCCACGCCAGCACGGGCGTTTACCGCGAGAAGGGACAGTCGGGCAACCTGCCGTCGGGTGAGGGTTACATCGCCCCCGTTGAAGGCAGCGCCGAAGGCCAAGTCTACATCGACGGCTCCTTCGTGGGGTTCGGCACGCTGCCGTCCCCGGTGGTCCTCACCTTTGAGAAGGGGCTGATGGTCCGCGCCGAAGGCGCTATCGCCGAAAAATTGAACGAGATTCTCGGCGAAGGCCCCAAGACCCGCAACCTGGCCGAACTGGGCATCGGCACCAACGACAAGGCCCGCGTCACCGGCGTGATCCTGGAGGACGAGAAGATTTACGGCTCGGTCCACGTGGCCCTGGGCAGCAACGACACCTTCGGCGGCACGGTGGCCGCGGGGCTGCACATGGACGGCGTCATCATGCGCCCGCTGCTGAAGCTGGATGGGCGTCCCGTCGTTCAGGACGGCAAGGTACTGGCGTAAAAAAGAAGAGGCTGTATAATGAAACCGGTCAGGGAGGAACTGGCCGGTTTCTATTCTATTAAAAACAGCTATTTCATCTGAGGAGGAATATTATTATGTCCTATAGTCCCAAATTGGAATCCGCGTTTACGGGGACCCATCTGCGCGATCCCCATCATATCAGCCCGCTGACGGGCATGTGCTCCGTCTGTCACGGAGACTGCGCCGGGCTTTGCGACATCGGCTATTCCGCGGTGCGCGGCATGCAGGCCGTGGACCCCGTGGGAGCCGACACGCGGCAGTTCGCGTCGGAGAAGGACTACCCCGTGGACTTCTCCCATTTCAACATCAACGGACGCACCTTCGGCGCCTGGGGCGCGCCGGCCGATTCCGAGCGGGCCACCGTCGCCGCTGTGGACCTTTCCACGTCCTTCGGCAAAAGCCACCCCGTGAAGCTGGAGATGCCCGTCATCTTGCCCGCCCTGGCCAAACTCGACTGGCAGGACTATTTCTCCGGCGCGGCGCTGGCCGGAGCAGCGGTGGTCATCGGCGAAGGCGTTATCGGCAAGGACAAGGGGCTCAAGCTGGAAAAGGGCCGCGTAGCGGCGTCGCCGCTGACCGCTGAGATGCTGGACTGCTTCCGCCGCTACGACCGCGGCGCGGGGACCATCATCCTGCAGGCCAACATGGACGACGAACACCTGCGCAGCCTGGACTACGCCATCACCCACCTGGGAGCCACGGCGGTGGAGCTGAAATTCGGCCAGGCCGCCAAGGGGATGCCGGCCATCAACAACATCTATAACATCGAAGACGCCAAAATGTGGAAAGACCGCGGCTACCTGGTCTCGCCCGACCCCGCCGACCCAGCGGTGATTGAGCGCTGCAAAAAGGGAGCCTGTCCCGTGTTCCTCAAGATGGGGCGCCTGCCCATGTACGACGACGAGCGCCTGATCGCCCGCGTGAAGGACCTGCGCGAGCTGGGAGCTCAGCAGGTCTGCTTCAAGATGGCGGGCTTCGACATGGCCGACTGCGAACGGGTGCTGCGCGTGGCCTCCGAGGCGGGCGTGGACCTGGTGACCTTCGACGGCGCCGGCGGCGGCACTGGACACAGCCCCACGCGCATGATGGACGAGTGGGGCCTGCCCACGGTCTGCCTGGAAAGCCTGATCTGCGAGGTTATGAAGCGCCTGGCCGCCGAGGGCAAGCCTCTGCCCGACCTGGCCATCGCCGGGGGCCTGACGCTGGAAGACCACGTATTCAAGGCGCTGGCGCTGGGTGCGCCCTACGTGAAACTGGCCGGCATGGTCCGCGCGCCTCTGGCCGCCGCCCTGACGGGCCAGAGGATCGGCCGCCAGATCGCCGAGGGGAAAATCCCCGAGGACATGAAGAAGTACGGGACCACGGCCCAGGAAATTTTCTTCGGCTACGGCGACCTCCGCGCGCTCTACGGCGCCGAAGCCGACAAATTTCCCACGGGAGCCGTGGGCGTCTACTCCTACCTGAGCCGTGTGGCCTACGGCCTGAAGCAGCTCATGCTCCAGAGCCGCAAGTTCAAGCCCGCGCTCCTCGACCGCAGCGACCTGATCGCCCTGACCCGCGACGCCCGCGAGCTGAAACAGGGAATCTGGACGTACTAAAAAAACAGCGCCCCAACCGCCGCGAGGCAAAATGTTCCACGTGGAACAGAGCCCTTCACGGAGAAATATAAACGAAAATAGGGGAGCATCTCGCAAAACGCCGCGGGGTGCTCCCCTATTCGTTATCAGGCACATTGCTGTTCGTTGTTCTGAAAGGCCAGATCAAAGGATTTCGACATGAAGGCCGCAGAGGGTAACAAAAAATAAAGTAATAATACCAATTCCCCATTGACGTGCTTAATATCAAATCGAAGAGCCAGGTCAAAAGATTTCAGCGCAAAGGTTCGCAAAGGAAAACCTTGAAAGATTTTTAGAACCGCACAATCAATAAAAATATATAAATCACCATCACACTAATTCGTTTTTTTGGTTAATAATTTAGGTCTTGTTTTTCCTTTGCGTTCTTTGCGGCTTTTGCGTTAAAATCTCCTGACTTGGATTCCCAATCCGTCCAACCACGATTCCGCTCAAAATGCAAGATTGTAGATATGGACAATTCAGGAGCCCAGAGGATATACTAGAATACAAATATCTATGAGAAGGAAGAGATCAGCATGGCTCTTGGCTACACAATGCAATTCATCGTTCCGCCCTCGGAAGTGACGCCCCGTTACACGATCAAGCCCTTTCACCTGCTGAACAAGCTTCAGGACGCCGCCGACGGGGCGGTGACGAATATGGAGCTGCCCGACGTCTCCGCTTTCGGCTGCGCCTGGATGCTCCACCAGTACAGCGTGGCCCTGAGCCGTCCCCTGATGAGCGGTCAGCGGGGAACGATCAACACCGGCCATATCGCTCAGGGCGACCTGTTTTCAATCCGCCGCTTCATGCTCTTCGACGAACAGGGAGCGCAGATCGGCTTGGCCGACAGCTCCTGGATCCTGGTGGACCTACAGCGCCGCCGCCCCTGCCGCCTCAGCCGCAAACTGCCGGCCTGTTTTTTCGACAAAGCGGAACAGGAGCCCTTTGAAGGCCGCTTCGTCGAGCCTCTGCCCCCTGAGCGGGAGGACATCCTCCGCCCCATCAACGTGAGGCTGGGCGACCTGGACGTGAACGGCCACGTGAACAACGCCTATTACCTGAGCTGGGTCAGCGAGGCTATTCCGCCCGAGGTATACATGAGCTGCGGCGTCGCGGAGGCCCACATCATCTTCAAGCACGAAGCGACCTACGGCATGAAGCTCCAGGTGGCCACGCAGCAAGACGGCCTGAACTTCCGTCACGTGATCCACAATCAGGAAGGGACGGAAATCGCCCTGATTTCCACCCGCTGGGAGAAAATCTGAAAGGAGCGTTCCGAATGATCACTGCGGCCGACGTGGGAGGACACAAACTGGCTCTGGGACTTGTAGAAAATGGGAAAATAACGGCGAAAAGGGTTCTGCCCACCCCCGCGGAGCGCACCCCCGAAGCCGTCTGCGCCGCGCTGAAAGCCATGCTGGCGGAGCTTGAAAGCGGTCCCGAAACGCCTCTTGCGATGGGCATTCCGGGCATGGTCTCTTTCGACGCCCAGAAAATATACCGCTGCCCCAACCTTCATGGCTGGGACAACTTGGAAGCACGCCGGCTCGGCGAACTGACGGGCCGGCCGGTGACGATCCTGAACGACTGCGACTGCGCGGCCCTCGGCGAGATGGCCTGCGGGGCCGCGCGAGGCCTGAAGAACTTCGTCTTCACCACCCTCGGCACCGGCATCGGGGGTTCCATCATCCTGGACGGCAAGCTGGTCAGAGGCGCGGGAGGCCGCGCAGGCGAGCTGGGGCACCTGCCCCTGATGGAGGACCGCGCCTGCGGCTGCGGAGGGCGGGGACATACGGAAAGCTTCTTCTCCGCCGACGTGTTGGAACGGGCCGGAGAAAAGGCCGGCTATGGGCGGGACATGAAAACGCTCTGGGGTAACCGCGAAAACCGCTGGCTGGCGCCCTGTTTCGGCCGGGCGCTCACGGCGCTGGCCTGTGCCTTCGTGTCGGTCACCTACCTGCTGGATCCCGAAGCCATCGTGGTCGGCGGCGGCCTTTCGCACCTCGAAGGGCTGCTTGACGAAGTGCAGGACTACATGCAGCCGTTGCTTAGCCCTCCCTACAGGCCCGGCCCTAGGCTGATCCCTGCGGCGCTGGGTAATGACGCCGCCCTGCTGGGCGCGGCATCGGCGCTCTCTCAGCCCTTTTAATACTAATTCCCCATCAACGTGCTTAATATAAAATTGAAAAACCACGTCAAAATCGCAAAGGAAAAACTTGAAAGACTTTTAAAACCGAAAAATTAATCAAAATACATGAATTTTTATCACTCTAATTCGTTTTTTGGTTAATAATTTAGGTCTTGTTTTTCCTTTGCGTCCTTTGCGTCCTTTCTGTTCAGTCTTTGCGTTGAAATCCTTTGACTTTGATCTTCGATCCTATATTAAGCACGTTGAATGCGAGTTAGCATAACACGACAAAAGGAGGTTTTTCCCCATGAAAAAGATCCTATTCCTCTTCTTCTGCGCTCTCGCGGTGCTGGTCTTCGCCGTAGGTTCCGCTTTCGCGAAGGCCCCCGGCCAGCGGGACCAGCAGCAGCAAAAGGCGCCAATCCTTCCCAGGCCCCCGGTGCCCCAGCCCAACCCCGCCCCCAAACCGGCGGCCCCCAAGCTCCACAGCTGCACCGACAAGTGCGCCCCCCGCGACGCCGCCATGACCCACATCGTCTGCATCCTCGACCGCAGCGGTTCCATGAGCAGCCTGACCGGCGACACCATCGGCGGCTACAACAGCTTCATCGACAGGCAGCGTTCCGAACCCGGCGACGCCGTGGTGACCACGGTGCTCTTCGACAACCAATATGAGACGCTGCTGAAATCAGTGCCCATCAAGGACGTGAAACCCATCACCACAAAGGAATATTACGCCCGCGGGACCACGGCGCTGCTCGACGCCGTAGGCACCACGGTGCTCTCCCTGCTGGGCGAGATGGACAAGCAGGGCCGCTGCCCCAAATCCATGCCCGTGATCTTCATGATCATGACCGACGGCCTGGAAAACGCCAGCAGGGAATTCAGCCGCGCTACGGTCAAGAAGCTGGTCTCCGACGTGACGGAGAAATACGGCTGGCAGTTCATTTTCCTCGGGGCCAACATCGATTCCGCCGCCGAAGCCGGATCCATCGGCATTTCAGGCGCTCACAGCATGAACTACTCCGCCAGCGCCGATGGCGTGAACGAAGCCTATAAGCGTGCCGGCGACGCCGTCAGGATGTACCGGAAGGAAGGCGCCGTCAAGGAAGACTGGAAAAAATAGTTCCCTCGCGGAGACACAAAAGGCCCGGCCCGAGACCTCACAGGAGGTTTTCGGGCCGGGCCTTTCGATCGGTTACAGGCGTAAAAAAGGTTACTGCTGATCCTGGGGCGTGTAGTTGTCGACCTTCTTGGAGATGATCATGAAAATGATCAGCGTGGCGGCGGTGCCGATGCCAAGGGCCTGCCAGTGCCCCACGCCAAGGGCGATGCAGACATAGGCGAGGGCCGCTCCGGCGGCGGCGAGGATCGCGTAGGGCATCTGAGTCTTCACGTGGTCGATGTGGTCGGAGCCGCTGAACATGGAGGACATGATGGTGGTGTCTGAAATGGGGCTGCAGTGGTCGCCCCAGACAGCTCCGGCAAAGACGGCGCCGATGGTGGGCAGCATGTAGAGGTTGGGATCCACCCCGTCAGCCGCGCAGACCTTGAGGATCAGGGGCAGCACGATGGGCATCAGAATACCCATGGTGCCGTAGGACGTGCCCGTGCAGAAGGAGATGATCATGCCCACGATGAAGGTCAGCAGGGGAATCCATCCCGGCGACAGGAAGTCTTTGGTGACGGACACCACGTAGGCGGCGGTGCCCACGGACTTGATGGAGGCGCTGATGCCCCAGGCGAAAACCAGGATCATGGAGCCGATGAAAATGGACTGGCCGCCCTTGAGGAACCCGCGGAAGAGGCGGCTCAGGCTGGCCAGGCCCTGAAGGGCATAGAGGGCGATGGTCAGGACCACCGCGGCGAAGGAGCCGTAGATCAGGGCCTTGGAGCTGTCGGCCTCGCCCATAGCCTCGCTGAAGCCCACCTTGGGATAGCCGCCGGTGACGAGGAGCATGGCGACGATGGATCCCACCAGGAACAGCACAGGCAGCACGAAGTTGATCACGCGGAGCGGCGCGCCATCGTCGGGAACCAGGTCCTTGTCGCCTTCCGTGGAAGACAGGGGCGTGGCGCCGTCGCGAAGGAGCTTGCCCTCGCCGCGGGCGCGGCGCTCGGCCGCGAGCATGGGGCCGAAGTCGCGGTTGGACAGCACCAGGAAGGTCAGGAGCACCAGGGTGATGATGTTGTAGAACACGTAGGGAATGGACTGAAGGTAAGTGGCGTAGGGCGACGCCGTAATGCCCAGATCGGCGTACTGCTTGCCGATCTGCCCCACCATGTAGGCCACCCAGGAAGAGATGCCGGCAATGCAGGCAATGGGCGCAGCCGTGCTGTCCACGAGGTAGGACAGTTTTTCCTTGGAAACGCGGTACCGGTCGGTGATCGGCGCCATGGTGGTGCCCACCACCGCGGCGTTCACATAGTCCTCGAAGAAGATCACGAAGCCCGCAAGCTCAGTGAAGAACATAGCGCTGCGGCTGCTGGTGATCTTGTTCGACAGAGCGCGGATAGCCGCCTTGACGCCACCGCCCACCTGCATGACGCCCACCAGCCCGCTCATGACGATGCAGGTCAGGAAAATTCTGGCGCCCCATGGATCGCCCAGGCCTTCCCAGATGTTCTGGACGGCGAGGCCAAAGCCCAAAACGGGATTCCAGCCGCTGACCATGATGCCGGCAATCCAGGACCCCACGAACAGCGCTGGAATGACTTCGCGGGTAATCAGGCACAGCGCGATAGCGGCCAGAGGCGGAAGAAGCGACAGAGCCCCAAAGTTGGGAGCCGCGGCTTCACCCTCGGCGGCAAAAGCCGCGCCGCACAGGGCGAGGAGCATCAGCCCCGCAGACAGAAAAACGGAACGAAAACGACGATTCGACATAGATCTTACCTCCTGATAAAAACAAGAATAGGCGCTGCCAAACAGCCGCCTTTTATAAAAAACAAAGCTGGCGTGGACCAGGACTTTGCAGTATCGCCGGGGGACTAGAGGCTCTGTCCCGCCATGAGATCTTCCCAGGTCTGGCGTTTCACCGCCACGCGGGCGGCGCCCTCCCGGGCGAAGATCACCGCGGGGCGGGGCGTGCAGTTGTAGCCGCTGAACATGGAATAGTTATAGGCCCCCGTCAGAGGCACGGCGATCACGTCTCCGACGCGAAGCTCCGGCACGGGCGTGTCCATGGTCAGGATGTCGCCCGTCTCGCAGCAGGGGCCGGCAATGGCGCAGCGGCGGTCCACAGGGCGTTCCATGTCGGAAGCCAGCTCGCAGACGTAGGGAGCTTGATAGAGCTGGGGGCGCGGGTTGTCGGTCATGCCGCCGTCCACGGAAACATAGGTCCTGATGCCGGGAATCTCCTTGACGCTCTGCACCGTGTAGAGCGTGATCCCCGCGGGGCCGGGGATCCAGCGTCCCGGCTCAAAAACCACTTCGGGGCGCAGAATTCCCAGCTCGGCGCAGCGACTGTCGATGCGGTCAAGGATCAGCCTGACGAACTCCTCGGCCGAGACGTCGGGGTCGCCCGGCAGATTGGGAATGCCGAAACCGCCGCCCATGTCCAGCTCCTTCACCGTAAACCCGAGAGAGGCCCTCAGCCCCGCCGCGATCTGAGTCATCCTGTCGGCGGCCTGGAGATGGGCACCGGTCTCGCGGATCTGAGAGCCGATGTGGACGTGCAGCCCTTCCAAACAGAGCCACTTCGACGCGAGAGCCCTTTTCACGGCCCTCTCGAGGTGGGCCATGGGTATTCCGAACTTGCAGTCCGTCTGAGCGGTCTGGATCGAATGATGGGTGTGGGCTTCGATGCCCGGGCTGAGGCGGAACAGGATCCTCTGCTTCACGCCCAGCTCCGCGCAGAGGGCGTCCAGCCGTTCCAGCTCGTCTTCGCTGTCCACCACAATGTTCCCCACGCGCTGTTCCAGCCCGGCACGCAGGAAGGACTCGGTCTTCGCGTTGCCGTGAAGCGTCACCAGCTCCATGGGGAACCGCGCCTGCCGCGCGATGTAAAACTCCCCTTCCGACACCGTGTCGAGCCCCAGGCCCTCCTCTTTCACGAGGACGGCCATGGCCAGCGGCAAGAAGGACTTGCCGGCAAAGCAGACGCGGGCGTTTCTGCCGGCGACGGCGCTCTGAAGCCGGCGGCAACGCCGGCGCATCTCTTCCTCGTCCATGACGTAGAGGGGCGTTCCATAGCGGCGGGCAAGCTCAGCTGTATCGCAGCCGCCCCAGACAAGATGTGATGACATGTGCAAAACCTCTTTCTCAAAGAAAAATGTGTAAAAAAACAGCACGTTCCTGTGTATTTTCGTCACAATACACAGGGACGCGCCAAATTTCGACCATAGGACACGCGGTACCACCCTGCTTGAACACAGCGCGATCCAGCCTCTGCGGTATCGATTCGATTATAAAAAAACCCGTCCCCACACAATTGCTGTAGGGACGAGTTCGATCATCGAATCTCGCGGTACCACCCTGCTTGGACACATCGCTCTGTCCCGCCTCGAACCTGTTGACGGAGGTCAATCCGGGAAATTTACTCCGGCGCTGCGCGCCTTTCAAAATCCAGCTCCCCGGGCCTTGCCCTTCACGGGACATGCGCAGAAGTTCTTCCAGCCTATGGAACTTCCTCTCTGGCCGCGCCGATCTTTATATATGAAGGGATCCGGTTCATCGCTTTTCCGCTCTATTAAGTTATAGGTGCGATTATAACGAACGACGGCCACATGTCAAGAGCCTTCTTTAAATTGACGGGAAAACTCGTACAATTGTCAGGCAAAAGCAGGGCGGGACTGCCTCTCCTTCACCATAGGAGCATGAAAAAGACTGGCGCTTCGGGACGTTTTGTGGTATGTTTCAATAGGAAGAAACGCAGATGGCCCTTGCGCCATCCCAAGGGGGAATGAGAATGAGCGGACGTATCATCACCATCAGCCGGGAATACGGCAGCGGCGGCAGGAAGATCGGCGAACTCGCGGCCGAAAAGCTGGGGGTTCCTTTTTACGACAAGGTGCTGATCGACCTGGTAGCACAGAAAAGCGGCTTCGCGATCGATTATATCAAGAACACGGAGGAACAGGTGACGCAGAACTTTTTGTTCAATCTCGCCGCCAACGGCTATTATGCCAACAGCATCTTCGTGAACGACGGCCTGCCGGCGTCGGACAACCTCTTTATCCTTCAGAGCAAGATCATCAGAGAACTGGCTGAAAAGGGCCCCTGCGTGATCGTGGGACGCTGCGCCGGCTACATTCTGCGCGAGCGCCGCGACTGCCTGAACCTGTTCATCCACGCGCCTCTGGCGGAACGGGTGAAGCGTGCCGTGGAGGATTACGGCATCAGCGCCGAAGACGCCGAAAGCATCGTCAAGCGGAATGACAAGATCCGCGCCAAACACTGCCAGTATTACACGGGCGCCAAATGGGGCGAATCTCGGAATTACCACATGACGATCAACAGCAGCCTGCTGGGATGCCGCGGCACCGCGGAAATTATCGCCGAAATGGCCGAGCGCATGGGCTTCATCGACAGCGCTACCGCGGAAGACGACGACTAGTACGGACGATCCACGGAAAAGCCTCAAACCCGACGTCCGAAACGGCCTCGAGAAGATCCGCGAAGCGAACGAAAGCAGGCCAAGAGCCCGGCACAGTCCAGCGCGCCTTTAGGCCAACCGAGAACGCCCGAAATTGAGAAGCCTTAGGAATTCCAGCCGCTAAAAAGTATCAAAAATGACAAAAACGCCCCTGTTCCCAGCGGAACAGGGGCGTTTTTCTTTTAAAAATTCAAGAAAAAGATCATATAAAAAAAGACAATTTGAGCGTTTTATGGCATAGAATGGAACAGCCCTGTGTTTTCTAATTTTACTGTATGGGAGAGTAAAGTAAAGAATGTACAAACCGAAAATTCTGATCGACGCGCAGCATTTTAGCAGAGCCAGTCTGACGGCTGACCTTTTCGCGGGCATTACCGTAGGCATCGTGGCCCTTCCGCTGGCCATGGCCTTTGCCATCGCCAGCGGCCTGCCGCCCGAGAAGGGAATCTTCACCGCCATCGTGGCGGGGTTCCTGGTATCGGCCCTGGGCGGCAGTTCCGTACAGATCGGCGGGCCGACGGGCGCCTTTGTGGTGATCATCTCGGGCATCCTGAGCCAGTACGGCGCCGGCGGCCTGGCGCTCTGCACGCTCATGGCGGGCGCCCTGCTGGTGCTCTTCGGCCTGTTCCGCCTCGGAGGGTTCATCCGGTATATCCCCTTCCCCGTGACCACGGGGTTCACCACGGGCATCGCCGTAACCATCTTCTCCACCCAGATCCCGGACCTACTGGGGCTTCGCCTGACCGGCGTCCCCGCCGACTTCATCGGCAAATGGACGGTCTATCTGAGCCATCTGGCGGAGATCGACTGGACCACGGCTGCCGTCGGCATCGGCACGGTCCTGGTAATCCTGCTGGTGCGGCGCGTCGCGCCCAAAGCGCCCTTTATGCTCATCGCCATGGCCGCGGCGACGCTGGCGGTCCAGCTGCTCGACCTCGACACGGCCACGATCGGCAGCCGCTTCGGCGACCTCCCCCGCTCTCTTCCGGCCCCGCAGATTCCCCAGTTCAACCTGGCCGACCTGGGCGCCCTAGTCTCTCCCGCTTTCACCGTCGCTCTGCTGGCGGCCATCGAGTCGCTGCTTTCCGCCACCGTGGCCGACGGCATGACGGGAGGACGGCACGACCCCAACAGCGAGCTGATCGGCCTGGGCATCGCCAACACGGCCAGCGTGATCTTCGGCGGTATCCCGGCCACAGGCGCTATCGCCCGCACGGCCACCAACGTGAAAAGCGGCGGACGCACCCCCGTGGCCGGCATGGTTCACGCGGTGGTGCTGGCGCTGCTGCTGCTCCTGTTCGCGCCCGCGGCCAAGATGATCCCGCTGGCGGCGCTGGCGGGAATCCTGGTGGTGGTCAGCTACAACATGAGCGAGCTTCCCAACTTCCGCGACATCTGCACGGGCCCCAGGAGCGACGCCTGCGTGCTGGTGCTGACCTTCCTGCTCACGGTGCTGGTGGATCTAACCGTCGCCGTAGAAGTGGGCGTGGTGCTCGCCGCGCTGCTCTTCATCCACAGGATCTCGTCGCTCACCGAAGTCCGGCGCGTGACCTGTGACCTCTCCGACGACGACCGCCATATCCGCCCGCTGCCCGAAGAGGCCAAGAAAGCGGAGGAACAGCTGAGCGCCGACCTCCACGGATTCCAGGTGCCCGACGGCGTGGAGATCTTCGAAGTGGCCGGGCCTTTCTTCTTCGGCATGATCGACACCTTCAAGAACGCCATCCGCGCCGTGGAAGGCGGCTATTCAATACTGGTGCTCAGGCTCCGGCACGTGGTCACCATGGATGCCACGGCGCTGCACGTGATGAACCAGCTCTACGGCCGCTGCAAAAAGGACGGCGTCAAGCTGGTCTTCTCCGGCGTCAGGCCCCAGCCCCTGGCCGCCATGAGACGCAGCGGCCTCGTGGCCAAACTGGGCGAGGACCGCTTCCAGCCCCATCTCGAAGCGGCGCTGAAACGGGCGCGAGAACTGCTTCATACTCACGAGCAATGATGTCCAATGAGCTTCCAGCAACATTGACGCATCAATCTTTGATGGAATGACTGGAGTGTTTTTATTAAACGTGTCAAATACAAAGTACTATTAGACGTCAAATCGAGAGCTTCCGTATTGACATCTATTCAAGTTATACTGATTCGATCTTAGCTAAAAAAGCCGCAATTCTCAAATTTTACACTCTACAAAAGCGATTGCCCCTACACCGCAAACTTTTGAAGAGAATGTAAAAAATTGAGAATTGTGGCTTTTTTATAAGAGTCAATAACGCGCCGTTTCCGCTTCCTCCGCTCGATTCAGACCATTCAAGATTTCGGTAAACGGCACGAAATACGCAATCGCTTCTTCAACAAAGTTCTGAATAAATTTATTAGAGTTTTTCGCATGATACACAACATACACGCGATGCCGTGGCGGTGCGGGATTGAGCGCGTACGAAACGAATCCCTTCGCTTCCATCGCGTGGGCAACCGCCGCAGGCAGGATAATCCAATCATGATTTTCATGCAGATATTGCTCGGCCGTCAGAGTGACGTTAACGCGGATTTTCGCGGAAGAAAGATCCCACCACTGATCATGCCACTCCTGAAAAACAGGGCCAAACGACTCAAACACTTCATTTCCCGATCTCAGCTGATCGGGACGCAAAACCGTTCCAGCGGGAAACGCTCCGAGCGTTCTCCGCATGACAGCACGGTATTCCTCGTCGTAAAGCAGCCTCGACCGCAGTTCAGGATGCCGCGACGGCGAATGAGCAATGCCGACATCCACGCGGCGGTCTTCCACCAGCGAAAGGATCTCGGCCGTGTGGTGGTCTTCAAGCGTAACGCAAAGTTTGGAAAATTTTTCTTCAAGCGCCCGAACCATTGGCGGAAGCAGGTAACTCTGTACACTGTTGATACAGGCTATGGTGAGATAGGAACGGTCCGAATCTTTGCGCAATTCCATCGCCTGCCCGTACAGCAAGAGAATACGCTCGGCAATATCTGAAAACCGTTCCCCCGCAGGCGTCAATCTCACCTGCGGCTTTCCTTTCCCCCGCTCGAAAAGAACGGTTCCCAGCTCCTTTTCCAGCAGGGCAACACGTTTGCTCGTCGCCGACTGCGTGACGAAATGGCTGTTCGCAGCCTTGGTAATGCTGCCCAACTTCCATATGTCCCAAAAAAGACGCAGGTCGCTCATATCCATCCGGCTTAACCTCCCACAATAGTCCATTTAGGAATATTATAAACAAAAACAGCGCGTTTTACAACTATTATCTAACATACTACAATCCTATCATCTGGGCCATTGGGCCATCTATTACGTAGGAGGAATGACGATGAGATTTTCAGTGGAGTTGATTCAAGATGCACGAGAAAGGATTTCGCCTTACATTGTAAAAACGCCGCTGCTTCGGCTGTATAATCTTGACTCTTTTCTGGGCTGCCAGGTTTACGCAAAAGCGGAATGTATGCAAATAACAGGCGCGTTTAAGCTGCGCGGCGCGATGAACAAGGCGCTGTCGCTCACAAAGGAAGAACTGGCGCGCGGTATTGTCGCCGCCTCATCGGGCAATCACGGCAAAGGCGTCGCTTACGCCGCGAAGCTGCTTGGCGCAAAAGCGACCGTTGTAATGCCGCGTACCGCGCCGCGGGTAAAGATCGAAGCCATTTCCGCGCTCGGCGCACAAGTAGTGTTCTGCGACACAGCGGAACGTTTTGACCTCGCGGAAAAAATTTGCGCGGAGACGAGAGGCGTCATGATTCCGCCGTTTAACGACGAACTTATCATGGCGGGACAGGGCACGATCGGCCTCGAGCTGGCCGAACAATGTCCAGACCTTGACAAAGTCGTCGTTCCCGTCGCCGGAGGCGGCCTGATCAGCGGAGTGTCAACCGCGGTGAAGGCCTGTATGCCCGGCACGAAAGTGTATGGGGCGGAGCCTGCCGTCCGCGCCCGCTATTCCGCAAGCCTCGCGGCCGGCAAGCCTATTTCGGTCGATATCAGGTACACTGTCGCCGACGCGCTGGCCTCAACCATTCCAGGCGAAAAATGTTTTCCCGTCGTCGTCGCCAATACGGACGGCTTTGTGCCCGTCGACGACGAGTTTCTGCTTAAGGGCATGAAACTTTTGCTGGTGGAAGGCAAAGTTCTCGCAGAACCTTCGTCGTGCATCGGGATTGGCGCGATCTTGCAGGGGCGCCTAGAGGTAAAGGCCGACGAAAAAGTCTGCTTCATTCTCTCAGGCGGCAGCGTCGGGCTTGAACAACTTGACGTATTGAAGAACGTCGCCCTATAGTTCCACGAAAGGAGAAATCGCTATGGACGTATACAAAACAATGGAAGAACAAGGCGTAACGCTCCCCGCGCTTCCGGTTTCAGGAGGAAATTATGCGCTGACAGTACGGTCGGGAAATTTACTTTTTACATCCGGCCAAACGCCCAAAAAGGATGGCGTTCTTCTGAAAAAAGGCAAGTTAGGTAAGGAAGTGAGCCTCGAAGAGGGGTATGAACTCGCGCGCGTCTGCACGTTGAACGCACTCGCGGCAATAGAACAGGAGATCGGAAGCCTGAATAACGTCGTCAAAGTCGTCAAAGCTACGGTCTTTATCAGCAGCACCGCCGGCTTTTTCGGACAGGCACAGGCGGCCAACGGAGCGACAGACCTGCTTGTCAAACTGTTCGGCGCTGAAAGGGGCCGCCCCGCCCGCAGCGCCGTGGGAATGGCCGTTTTACCGGGCGATGCTCCCTGCGAGGTCGAACTAGTCGTCGAAGTAAAACCGTGACGCCAGTCACAGTTTAAAGGAGGATATCCTATGGCATCAAACGAAGAACAAATTCTCCCCTATCTCCGGGAACACGAGTCGGAGATGCTGGCGGACCTGAAAGCCCTGGTAGAAAAAGACTCGCCCTCGGCCAGCAAAGAGCTCGCTGAACAGTGCGCGGACGTTCTCGAAGACATTCTGCGCCGCCGTGTCGGCAGCCTTGGAACGATTACGGCCTATCCGAATGAAAAATACGGCCGCAATATCCTTTTCCGCAACGCGAACGTTCACGAGAACAAAATCGCCATCAGCGGACATTACGACACTGTTTGGGACAAAGGCACGATCGCGCCGCTTCACTTCGACGGCCGCCGCCTTTACGGCCCCGGCGTGCTCGATATGAAAAGCGGAGATATCTACATTATCTGGGCGTTCAAGGCGCTGCACGACCTTGGCATCGAGCTGAAAACGCAATTCGACGCCTGCTTCACCAGCGACGAGGAAGTCAGCGGCCCCCTATCGCGCCCGCTGATGAAAGAACTGTTCAAAGGTTACAAGGCAGCGCTTGTCCTCGAACCAGGGGAGGAGAAAATGGGACGAATCGCTACGCGCGCTCCAGGATTGCTCCGCTACATCGTCGAAATTCATGGCAAGGCGGCACATTCCGGAGCAGCGCATAAAAGCGGCGTCAACGCCATTTGGGAGATGGCCCGCCAGATCGACCGGCTTCAGAGCATGACCGACTATTCCCGCGCTCTGACGTTCAGCGTCGGCGTCTGTTCTGGGGGCAAGAAAATCAATATCGTGCCCGATTACGCGCGATTTGAGATTGACACGCGCTTCCTCTATTCCGAAGACGGCGTGAAGGTCCACGAAACGCTGACAAACCTGAAAAGCGCGATCCCCGGCACGACAATCAGCGCCACAGAGATCGCCCATCTGGAGCCCGTCGAAAAGACGCCCGAAAACAACGCTCTATATCAAAAACTGCGCGAGGCCGGCGACGCCGTCGGATACAAAATCGACGAATTCACCTGGGGCGCGTGCAGCGACGCCAACTACTTCGCGCGACTAGGCATGCCTGTGCTCTGCTCGCTCGGCTGCTGCGGCGACGGTATTCACCAAAAACACGAACATATTGACCTTGATGAATTCGTGCCGCGCCTCGCCGTCTTCGCGTCGCTGCTGACGCGGCTGTAAACGTTTCATTTAACAAGAAGGAGGAGAGGAAGTATGACATCAACGCACAACACATCCAGCGACGGCTGGATTATGAGAATGACACGAACCGTGGAACGAGTCGGCAATAAAATGCCCACTCGGCTTACCTGTTTCTGTATCTGATGATCATCATCTGCGTCGCTTCGGCAGTCTGCTCCGCGCTCGGCATCAGCGTCACGTACACGACGATCGGCAAAAATGGCGCAGCAGTCGAGAACACAGTTAAAGTGTTCAATCTTCTTTCCAAAGCAGGTATTTCCGACTATCTGACGAAAATGCTGACCGAGTATAAGGCACTGACTCTGCTTTCTCAGAACATCATGCTCGTAATGGCGTTTTCCGTAGCGGAAGAATCGGGTTTTTTCTCGGCACTCATGAGAAAAACGCTGCTTTCTGCTCCCCAAGCCGCCGTCGTCTATGCGTTATGCGTCATCGGAGTGTGCTGCAACATCTGCGGCGACGCAGGCATGATTCTCGCGTGCAGCCTTGGCGCGATCACCTTCAAGGCGATCGGGCGCAATCCGTGGATCGGAGGTATAACCGGCTATGCCTCCTGCGCCGCCGGTTATACCGCAAACGTAATACCCGCCTCCATCGACGCCAACCTCGCCAACATCACCCAGCAGGTCTGCGACGCTATGGGAATCGGCGTCAGCGTGCACGTGTTCTCCAATTACACGTTTATGGTCGTCTCCACGTTCATCCTCGCAGCCGTATGCACCGTCGTATGCGAGACCTTTCTCGTCAAGATGATGGGCGACCGTAAAGGGGCGTCCACGCCTGAGGAGCTTGATAAAGCGAGCCTGATACCCGATGAAGAAAAGGGACTGCGCGCTTCGGGAATCGCCTTTCTGATCTTTATCGCACTGCTCCTTCTCGCCACAGTTCCCTCGGACGGAATGCTGCGCAACGCAGACGGAACGCTTTTACCAAAATCGCCTCTAATGACGGCCATCGTTCCTCTGGTTTTTATTGCTTTTATCACGCTCGGCGTGACTTTCGGCATTGCCGGCAAGGTCATTAAAAAGTCGAAAGACATTCCTGTGATGATGGCGCAGGGCGTTGCAAAAAATTCATCGACGTGGATCGTTTTTTTCTTCGTCTCTCAGTTCCTTTATATGTTCAACACCAGCAAGCTGGCGACCGTCATATCTGTGGGCGGCGAGCGTTTTCTGCGCTCTGTCGGCCTGACCGGCCTGCCGCTGATGCTGCTCTTCATCGTTATCGTATCGATTATCAATGTGTTCATGTACTCAGCTTCTTCCAAGTATCTTATCCTCGCGCCCATTTTTGTGCCGATGTTCAGCAACCTTGGCATCGATCCGGCGCTGACACAGTTGGCCTACCGCATTGGCGATTCATGCACAAACAGCATCACACCGCTCAACGCCTGCTTGATTGCCTGTGTCTCTATCCTCAACAGCTACCGCGACGAACAGTATAATCACGAAGAAGCCGGTATCGGCACGATCATCGCGCCAACTTTTGTTTTCTGCATGGCGCTCTTGGTCACGTTCATACTTCTTTTCATCGTGTTCTGGTACGCAAAATGGCCCATCGGCCTCGGCGCGTAGCGGAAATAACCCCATTTTCACAACAATATTCATTTTACTTAAATTTGCAACTTCTAGGTCAGCTTTTTTCAGAAACATGAAGATCGCTCGTTTTTACGAAGAGAGGACCAAGGCTTTCGCCCACGCCATCACGTTTACAATCTTGTTCTACGACAGCCCCTTAAACTCCATCGCCGTGATTCTCATCACTGAATGAAAAGAGCGCGCAAACTGCTTCAAAAATAGAAAAGCCTCTCCGCCGCCCTTTTTGCGGCGAAACAAAAGCGCCAGCGGCCTGTCCTTTCCTCTTCTTTTGAGGAGGCGAGGGGCCGCTGGCGTTTCCTATTCGTGCGGAGCGTTGTATAATCAACGTCAGTATTTTCGTTCTGCTTTCTCTGATACGCGCCTCTTTTGCTTCTGTTTCGCAACGCTCACACTTTTCATGCCGAGAGGAGATTTTTTCATGAAAAAACTGACCTTCACGCTTCTGGCGCTGTGCCTGGCCTTGGCCGGCGCGGCTTGGGGCAAGGAAGACCGGTGGGAGATCGGTTCCATCGACACGGCCTTCAAACTGATCGGGCCCAATCACAAGATCATGGTGGAGGGCTTCCGCGACCCCGACTTCCCCTCCATCGTCTGCTATGTCTCCTACGCCAAGGCCGGCGGCATTTCGGGCGCCGTGGGCCTGGCGGAGAACCCCGCGCGGTTCTCGCTGGCCATCGAGAGAACCGACAAGACGCCTCTGGCTGTGGAGAAGAAGCACAAAAAGGAAAAGCAGGTCTTCAACTCGCGGTCGGCCTTTTTCAGGAACATGAAGATCGTCCGCTTTTACGACGAGGAGACCAAGGCTTTCGTCTACGTCGCCACGTCCACGATCCTGTTCGACGGCAGCCCCTTCAACTCCATCGCCGTAATTCCCACCACGGAATGAAAACGGGGAGAAAAGGACCTTTCCTTTTCTCCCCGCGCCCGTCGTTCTTATTAACGATATCCAATTTCCATAGCGATGACCATGAAGGCCGCGGCGATGACGAAGAGGATGGCCACCAGCGGAAGGATAAATTTCTCCCACTTGAAGAAGGGGACTCGTCCGAGGCCCAGTGCCAACAGGAGCACGCCGAGAAGGGGCGTGCAGAGGTTGGTGATGCCGTCGCCGAACTGATAGGCCAGGATGGCCGTCTGAGCCTCAATGCCCACGATCTGCGCGATCGGAAGGACGATGGGCATAACCACCAGCGCCTTGCCGGAACCCGAGGGGATAAAAAGGTTGATGATGGAGATGACGATCAGGACCCCGACGGCGCAGACTACGGGGGAAAGGCCGCTCAGGGGGCGGGACAGGAAATAGACGATCGTGTCCAGCACTTTGGCGTTCGTCAGGATCCAGGAAATGCCGTAAGCCACGCCCATGATGAAGCATCCTCCGGTCATGCCGGCGGCGCCTTTCAGGAAGGTTTCCGTCGTCCCGTTGACGCCCAGCCCGCTGACGGCGCCGGCGATGATGCCGATCAGAAGGAAGATGGCGCCCAGGTGGGGGAATCCCCAGCGCCAGTTCACAGCGCCGAACACGTAGCTGCAGATGCCGGCGACGAGCGCAAGGAGGACAACGGCGTGTTTGAAGGTGAAGGGCTGTGACTCGAAATCCTCTGCCTTGAAGGCCAAATCCGACACGTCCACGTCGGCGACCAAGCTCTTGGAAGGATCCCGGCGGACTTTATTGGCGTAATGCAGGATGTAGAGCAGGCACAGAAGGGGAATAAAGGCGAACATGGCGATGCGGAGGCTCAGGCCGGAATAGATATCCAAACCGGCGATAGTCTGCGCGACCGCCACGGTGAAGGGGTTGGAAGGGCCGCAGGTGAAGCCGGAAATAGCGCCGACCACGGCGGTCGCGACGCCCACGATGGGGTCGTAGCCCAGCCCGAGCGCGATGGAAATGGCGATAGGAATAAAGGGAATGGAGCCTTCGATAAATCCCAAAAAGCCGCCCATGAGAGCGAAAATGTAGAACAAGACGATCAGGATAAGGTTTCCGCTCTTGAGCCCTACCTTTTTAATTACTCTGGAGATGCCCACGTTCAAAGCGTTGGAGGCCTGTATGCAGGCCAGCCCGCCGCCGATGAGCATGGCCACGATGACCAGGTTGACCGCGTTGATCATGCCCGAAGGAACCGCCATCAAGACGTCGAAGGGCTGCGCCGGCTTCGACTCGATAAAACTGAAGCTCTGGGGATCCACGACGGGCCTGCCGTTCAGCACGGTCCTCTGGTAGGTCCCCGCCGGGATAACCCAGGTCAGGACTGCGGCGAAAATAATGATGAAGAACAGCAGGGCTACGGAGTTCAGTGGCTTTTTCTTCTGAGAAGCGTTATGAGTCATCTCTTATTCTCCTTTCGTGTTGAGCGCCTGTAACAGGCTGATCGCGTTATGGACGTGAACCTCGACACCGCAGGCCAGCGCGTCGGGATCCAGAGAGAAGTAGGGGCTGTGGAGGGGCGGAGCCTCGGGAGTACGGCCGACGCCGAGCCAGAAGAAAACGCCGGGGACCTTCTCGAGGTAAGCGCCGCAGTCTTCGGAGGTCATGGCGGGAACGTCGGTCAGGATGACCTGTTCTTTTCCGAGGACGCTTTGACAGCTCTGAGCTACGGCCAAGGCCATTTTCTCGTCGTTGATGCAGGGAGCGTACCCCGCGGACCGCGCATATTCAAGCGTGCAGCGGTTCGCTGCGGCGATCCCTTCGGCCAGTTCCTTCACCCGCCGGTTGAGAAGTTCCCTGACCTGGGGGTTGAAGGTCCGGATGCCTCCGGCGATGCAGGCTTTTTCCGCCACCGCGTTCCAGACCGAGCCGGGCGTTTCGGCGGAACCAATGGAAAGGACGCAGGTTTCGGAGGCGCTCACCTCGCGCGTGGGAAGCATGTGGATGGCGCTGATCAGTTCAGCCATGGCAGGGACTGGATCGATCGCGTTCTGCGGCTGAGCGCCGTGTCCGCCCTTTCCGCGCAGGGTAATCCGGAACACGTCGCTCGAAGCGCAGGCGTTCCGCCTGGCGATAGAAACGCTTCCCACGGGAAGGGCGGGCTGCACGTGGAGGATCACACAGGCGTCCACGCCCTCCAGCACGCCCTGCTGGATCATAAATCCTGCGCCGCCCTCGCCTTCATAGCCAGCTGCGCGCACCTTTTCCCGCATACTGGCGGGGATGCCTTCCTCAGCGGGCTGAAAGACGAACTTAATGGTGCCGCAGAACTGGTCCTTATGGCGCGAGAGAACCCGGGCCGCAGCCAGGAGCATGGTCACATGGGCGTCGTGGCCGCAGGCGTGCATCTTCCCCTGATCGAGCGATTCATAGCCGGTGCGGGCCAGTTCCTGAATCTCGAGGCAATCCATGTCGGCCCGCATCATCAGGGTTTTGCCGGGCTTTCCTGAATCCAGGACGCCGACCACGCCGGTCAGCGCCACGCCCTCCGTGACGTCGAGGCCGCAGCCGCGCAGGCAATCCGCGACGGTCTTCGCTGTCTGACGCTCGTCATAGCCCACTTCGGGGTGCTGATGGAGGCGTCGGAACATGGCGCCGATCTCGTCTTTCATGCGCAGAATCTCGTCTCTGTACATTGTCGTTCTCCCCTTTCCATTCTTCACTGATTTTCACTGAGCACAGGCGGCGGCGAAAGCTGCAAAAATTTTAGCCTGCAGGGCGCTCTCGAACATCATTTCGGGATGCCACTGTATCGCCAGGGCAAACCGTTTCCCCGGCTTCCAGGCGCCCTCGATCAGGCTGTCGCCGGAGCTGACAGCGGCCGCCTTCAGCGTGGGAGCTAGCTGCCTGACGGCCTGATGGTGGAAAGAGTTCACCCAGACCTCATCTTTTCCCAGGATCTCCCACAGCGGCGACTCTTCAAGGATTTTTACCTGATGGGTGCCCGTGTTGCGGTCCCCGGACCAAAGGCTGTGGGACTTGAAACCGCCGCTGGGCAGGTCCTGATAAAGGGCGCCGCCTTCGGCCACGTTCAGCACCTGAAGGCCGCGGCAGATTCCCAACAGGGGCATGTCGCGCTCCAGCGCGTAGCTCGCAAGCCGGATTTCGTAGTCGTCCCGCTTGGGATCCAGCATCCCGCAATGCTCGCCGAAACGTTCGCCGTAGAGCATGGGCGACACGTCGTTGCCTCCCGACAGGACCACGCCGTCAAGCCGGCTGAACAGGTTCTCGTTCTCTTCAAACCGGACGTGAGCCGGAAGAATCACGGGGACGGCGCCAGCTCTTTCCAAAGCCTGAACGTAATCGTCGGCGAGCAGGACCCAGGGTTGATTCGGAGCGGCTATGCCGGCTTTCACCGCCTCGGGGATATCGGCCATAAAATTCGAAGTAATTCCAATAATGGGTTTTGTCATAGATTCACTTCACCTCCTTGGAAATAATTCTACGATATTGAGCCAGCTCCCTGTCAATAAGTTTTTTCAGGATATTTTTTAAAAAAGTGGAGTCCACTCCACTTTTTTCCGCGATGAAAATTCAGAAATTCCGTCTTGTATAAGAGCGGGACGCCGGCGCGCCTAACCGCACCTTTACCCCGCTTTTATGTCCGGACGCGGCAAAGGAATGGTCATACTCAAGATGAAAATCAGCGAACTCGCAAAAGCCTGCAGCATTTCAAAAGACACGATCCGCTATTACATCTCCCTGGGGCTCCTCTCCCCTCAGCGGAAGAACAAACAGCACGTCTTTTCGGAGAAGGACGTGGACGACCTCCTCTACATAGAAAAACTGAAGGGCTGCCAGTTTAACCTTCATGAGATCGAAGTGGTGATGCGGCTCCGCAGGACGTCCAACTGGGTGGAGCCCGGCGCCTTCAAGGAATTTTCCCTCCTGCTGAAGGAGAAGCGCAGTGAGCTCAGCTCAAAAATCATGCAGATCCAGGCTTCTGTGAACATGATCGATCAGGAGCTGCTGGACCTGTTTTCAAAGAGCGAGGTCCTTTCGCGCTCGAAGACGGGCGTTCCCCTGCGGGCCCTTCCCTATCTGCGGTGCCCCCGGTGCGGCGGGCTGCTCCAGCTCAAGCAGGCCAACATCTTCGGGAAATACGTCCAGAGCGGGGGCCTAGCCTGCCAGTGCGGCTACGGGGCTCGCATCGAAAAGGGGATCGTCGACACGGGGAATCGCTACCTCAACCCCTACGACAGCCCCGACGTAAACAGAGACCTGTACCGGACACTCTGCAGCGGCCTGCTGCGCATGTACCAGCTCTGTTCGGGGTATATCGGCGAGCAGCTGGCCGGCATTCCGCTAACCGGCAAAGTGGTCGCCGAAGCCAACGTGAACGGCTATTTCTTCCTCTACAACCACTTCGCAAAGATGCCCCAGGACTGCCTGTACATCGTGGCGGACAAATACCCTCAGACAGTGGCCATGTACAAGGATCTCATCGAAAGGCTGGGGCTGGATCTGGACATCCTTTATATCGCCGACGCCGACCTGGACTGGCCGCTCAGGAAAAACTGCGTGGACGTCTGCCTTGATTTTTTCAGTTCCACGGAATATCAGTTCTACCACGAGAACAGCTTCCTTCACGACGTGGAGCCCTTTCTCGCCGACAAAGCGGCGGTCATAGGGAGTTACATCGACCTGCCGCCGTCGGCCCAGACGCGCCGGCGGGTGAAGGCCAAGTACCCCGAATCGTCGTCGCGCATCTACACCTTTTCGGCTATCCTGCAGGAACTGCAGAGGCAAAACTTTTCCGTCGCCAGCAGGGACATGGGAGCCATACTGAAGACGCAGAATCGGTTCAGCTTCGAGTGCCACGTCAACGGAGAAGAGATGAGGTTCTACGTTTTCAGAGGCGACAAAAGATAAAAGGGAACCGCCCCTCCTGCCGACCGGCAGCCCATCGGCTCTTACGCCCTGACTCAATCAGCACGACGAACAGAGGCCCACTCTCCTCATTTCGGGAGAGCGGGCCTCTGTCTTCATATTCTGTTTCGAGTTCGCCCGGCTGATCACGCCATATTCGCCTGAACTGCCCTGCCTTTTGCCGCCCCGCGTTTCTGCCCGTTAAATTTAGTATGATACTAATTCTCCATTGACGTGCTTAATATCAAATCGAAGAGCTGCGTCAAAAGATTTCAACGCAAAGATACTGTGTTTTTTGTCAAGGGCCAACAG
>SFDM01000009.1 GCA_004558205.1 Pyramidobacter piscolens | reverse complement strand
AGATGAGTAAATAGAAGCCTCAGATTTTCGGTTCCCGGCTGTTTCCCCTCCCAATAGTTAGAAAAATGAAAAACGTCTGTACGTATTGCGAAAAGCAATACGTATAGCTATAATCAGCGGTAAAAGGGGGGAGAGAAATGGCCGTAAAAACCGCAAACGTGATGGCACGAGTTGAGCCCGACGTCAAAGATCAGGCAGAATCCATAATGACACAGTTGGGAGTTCCCGCTTCTGTCGTCATCAACATGCTTTATAAACAGATCATAATGACCAGAAGCATTCCTTTTAGTCTTTCAGTTCCCAAGCCTCCTATCGCGCGCGACGAAATGGACACAGCAAATTTCAACTCCATAATGCAACAGGGTTTGGACGAAGCTCGTACTGATCATTCCCGTCCAGCCGCCAGCGTTTTTTCAGAACTCAGACAGGAGATCGGCTAAATGGCAAAGGTCTACGCCGTAAAAATCACAGAACAGGCACGATCGCAAATACAAGAAATTTTGCACTATATCACGACCGACCTTCAGGCGCCGGACGCAGCGCTGCATTTGATAGACGCTTTGGAAAAATCTATCGCTTCACTTTCCCTATTTCCCTGCCGGATTGCGCTAACCGATGAAGAACCGTGGCACAGCTGCGGTATTCACAGGATGCCTGTCAAGAACTTTCTCGTGTATTTCTGGGTTGATGAAAACGCTGCCAAAGTGCAAGTAACTGCCATTCTCTATGAAAGATGCGATCAGCTCCAGCAGTTAGCGCTGATGAAGATGGAAGAACTTCCGTAAGCTGTAAGCACGCCCCCTTTGGAACACTGGCTCCTGTTCCTCTGAGACAAGAATCCAGCAGAAAGCGAGCAGAACCGTTATATCTACGACCTCAGAGAAAAAGGCCGCATGAATTACCTTTCGGCCATAGGGACCGCCAGGGAAGACGGTAAAAAAGAAGGCGAGCAAAAAATTAAAACAGAAGTTGCCACAAATATGCTGCACGCTGGATTTGATGTTTACCTTGCTTCCAAGATGACAGACCTCCCCGTTGAAACGGTTCAAAGGCTTTCCAAATCAATCGTCTGAACTGCGGCTGCCGTTTATCAGTCCCCTCCTAAAGGCAGAATAGGCATTCAGCGCCAACGACAGAACCACTTAAAAAAACGGGGAAAGATTACCTGTATTGCCCTGGGTATTTACACTCATAATAACGATATAAAGAAAAAGTTTTGCTGATTCCAAAAAGAGACATTTTCACATCTTGAAAACAACATCTCAAGACTTCTTCGATCTCATCGGCTGTATTCACATGTTCATGACGCATTATGACGTCATAATCCAGACCGTATTTAAGTTTGAATTCAACTCCCGTGGTGAGCGTGTAGGCAAGCTTCCAAAGAAAACGTCCTTCATTTGGAATTGAAACGCAGAGCAAGCCGTCGTCCTTGAGAAGACGACTTGCTTTGTATACCACATCGGGAAGGTCGCAGATATGTTCAAAACAAGCCACCGCCGTGATTCGGTCATAACATTTTTCACCAGTGATTTCTTTTATGTCGTCATACACGTTACGAATATGAGATAAATGGGCCGAATCCAAAAAGAGAGCTTTATAGGGTTCTACAATGTCGTAGGCAATGCCCGGTATCTCGAAATTCAGCTGGTTTAAAGTTCCAGCGCCAATTTCCAATGTAAATTTGTTGGGAGAGGCAGAACAGGCAACTTTATGATGAAGCCAATGTTCAAGACGTGATGAAAAATAACTGGCTGTTGTTTTTCCCTTACGGTTATTCGCATAGTGCTCCCCATAAATCTTTTTGTATGCGTCAGGAAGTTCTACACGCACCTTGGGGAAAGATTCAAATAACTTAGAGTCTGTCTGTCTGTCTGTCTGTCTGTCATAATAAGTTCTTCCTCTCTATTAGTTTTTAAAGATCCACCATTTGCTAAACAGGTAATTCAAAATCACGACGACAACACTGATAGCCACTTTCACCGGCATATCAGGAAAAGTCCACTTTTCCACAAACAGCCACATCATGACAAGTTCAAAAAGACCTGAAGCTACTCGGCAGCTGACAAACCCACATAGCTCTCTAAGTACTGCCGCTAAAGTTCTGACCAAGCTCTTAAAAACATAGAGCTTGTTCGTCACAAAGGCAAAGAGCACTGATATGACCCAAGCAATAACCGTGGCGTTCACGACACCAACGTTGAAGAAGCGCGTAACGGCATAATAGACGACATAATTGACGGCCGTCGTAAGGACTCCAAAGGCAAGATAGCTCAATACCTCATAGTTCAATTTCGATAAGAATCTTTTCAGCATGTTTTCCCCTAATGAATCAGTGTTTTTTCAATAATGTAACGAGGGCGAGCCTTTGTTTCAGAATAGATTTTGCCTATATATTCACCAAGCAGGCCAAAACAGAGAAGCTGCACTCCGCTTAACATCCAGATAGAAGCGATAAGAGACGTCCAGCCTTGAACCGTGTTCCCCGTCATTTTGGCGATTAGAAGCCCCGCCAGAACCAGAAGGCTTACTGCAAATATTCCCGCGCCCAGAAGGCTGATAAAACGTATGGGGCGGACGCTGAGAGAAGTGATGCCGTCAAGGGCAAAGACGATCATTTTTTTGAGCGGATACTTGCTTTCCCCGGCAAACCGTTCATGCTGCTCATAGATGACCTGAGTGCTTTTAAAGCCAATCAACGGCACAAGGCCGCGCAAAAAGAGATTCACTTCTTTAAACTGGGCGAGCCCTCTCAAAGCCTCAGCGCCCATCAAGCGATAATCGGCATGATTGGGTATCACATCTGCCCCAAGGAGTCTCATAAAACGGTAGAACCCTTCACTGGCAAAACGTTTGATAACGCTTTCGTCGGCAGTTCGCGCTTTGCGTATGCCATATACGACTTGATAGCCCTGCTCGAATTTATCCAGCATCTCGTCTATGGCGTTAATATCATGCTGAAGATCCGCGTCCAGCGATATAGCTGCGTCGGCGTTGTGAGTTGACGCCGTCATGAGTCCGGCCAAAATCGCATTTTGATGGCCTCGGTTACGTGAAAAAGAAATACCGGCGAAAAGAGCTGAACGCTCACAGAGCCCGGCGATAATTTCCCAGGTTCGGTCACGGGAGCCATCGTCCACAAACAGAATCCTGCTGGAGGCGCTGATTTTTCCCTGAGAGATCAGCGCTTCCATTTTATTCTGAAGCTGGCGCGACGTTTCCGGCAACACCGCTTCTTCGTTGTAGCAAGGAACCACAAGATACAAAATATCCGCCATGATATACCGCTCCTCCATCAGAACGCGAGAATCAACAGAGAATTCCCGCACGTGGACTCAGCGCGCCGGCAGATATGCAAATCCCCTATCCTGCCTAACGGCTGACTCCCGAGTGCTCTATGGGGAGGTTGGTTTCTTCGATGAGGTAAAGCGGCCGCTGCTTTGTTTCCATAAAGACCCTGCCCACATATTCGCCCATGATACCGAGACTGAGCAGCTGAATGCCTCCAAGGAACAGGATGATACAGAGCAGCGAAGGATAGCCCGCGACGGGGTTGCCATAGATCAGCGTTTGCATGAGGAAGACACAGAGGTAAGTTAAAGCCGCCAGAGAAATCAGCGCTCCAAAAATCGAAGCCAGACGCAAAGGCCCTGTGGTGAAGGAGGTAATGCCGTCAATTGCCAGGTTAATCAGCTTGAGATAGTTGAACTTGGTCGCTCCCGAATAGCGAGGGGCTTCGTCGTAGTAGATTCCCTTCTTGCGAAAACCCACCCAGCTATACAAACTTTTCATACAGCGTTGCCGTTCAGGCAAAGCCCGAAGCGCCTCAATCAACCTGGAACTGAGCAGCCGATAATCCCCGGCGTCCATCTGAATCTTCATACCCGCGCACTTTTCCAGAACTTGGTAATAGAGCGACGAAGTCTTGCCGCGAAGCCATGATTCTCCAGCGCGGCGCCTGCGATGGGCGTATACGTCGTCAAAGCCCTGGCGGTGCAGTTCGATCATCTGAGAGATCAGCTCGGGAGGATGTTGTAAATCAGCGTCGAGAAAGATGACTCCGGTGCTCTGAACGTGATCCACCGCCGCAGATAAGGCCGCTTCCTTGCCAAAATTTCTGGAAAAACTGATATATTTGACCCGCCTGTCTTCCTTCGCCAAAGAACGAATCATCTCCAGCGAACCATCGGCACTCCCATCATCAACGAAGAAGATCTCGAAACGACATTCCGCAATGCCGTCCAAGACGGAACACAACCGCCCGTAAAGCGCCTGTATGTTCTCTTCTTCGTTAAAGACTGGGATGACGATAGAATAACTGCAATACATCTCCCTTATAGTGGGGTAAAGTCTGTCTGTCTGTCTGTCTGTCTGTCTGTCTGTCTGTCTGTCTGTCTGTCTGTCTGTCTGTCTGTCTGTCTGTCTGTCTGTGACATTTTTTTCTCCAATTCGTAAAAAAATTAGTTAATCAGACTATATTCATATCAAGCATATTAAAAAGAAAATCAAATTCTGCTATTTATACATGGCAACAAAAACATTTTACGACCTCTTTTTATATTTTATTCTATTTTTGAATTTGGAGAATAGGATAATGACAAGACTCAACGCGCCCAAACCACAACCCGTAAGTAGTCCTGGCGTCATATAGTGAAGTTCAATCTCATGATGTCCTTGCTTAAGCGGCAGAGCCATGAACAGCACATTCGCCTCCAAAAGCCTAGCTGGTTTTCCATCCACTCTGGCGGACCAGCCTACGCTATAGGGGATAGAAAAACAGAGAATTTTATCCTTGGAAAAATCCACGGTCCCCGTCACTCTATTGGTCTCCACTTTGATATCTTTGAGAGGCTCAGCGCGTAGCTTCTCAATGCGAGCTGGAAAGTCCTTCATGGGATAGCAAAGCACTTCCACATCCTCAAGAGAAAATGAGCCCCTCATGAAAAATTGCAACTTAGCACTATATTGACGTTCATTGTGATAGCCCAGATGAATCAGATAATCCTTTTGCATGGTACTAAACTGGCTTCTATTACTTTCACTATCAAGTTTTTTAACAGTTCTGTCCAGCACAGCAATCACATGAATACTGGAATCGGAGAAAAAATTCTTCAAACGAATGTAATATTCACAATGAGGTTTTCCTTCGAACTGCAGTTCCATCACAGCGCCTTTTTTTGACACTTTTAATTTTCTTTTTTCCCATTGCATATTATGCAGCAATAATTTTCTGGAAATTTTATAGTCAACTATCTGCACAGGCGTTTTTAAAAGAGGATCAGACGCTTCATTCAACATTACGGCTTCCATCATCACATGAGCTTTCTGAAGGCCATCCAACTTTTGAAAACCATCATTCTCAATCCAATTATCATAACTGTACCCTAATGGTAAGGCATAATCATTTGCGTAATAATCACTATTATTCCTAGAGTCTGCCAGTCTAAACCCATATGGAATGAGGTTTTTGTCCTTCATAGGGCGCATGAAACATTTGACAGAACATAGGGCTTCCAGATTAGCCCGCATGTCTACGCCAAATGAAGAATTAGAGCAAAACCCTGAGGATGCACATTCCATAGTCCGATAAATAAACTGTGCAACCCGCCCGTTTTGCAAAGAGTAATAGCCTGAAAGTCCAGGATAGCGATAAAACATTGCTGCGTTACTTTTTCCAGTGCTATATGCATCAGAGCGATCAATACGCCCCCACCCCTCGCTGCTAAGCGGGTGAGGCATAGCCGCAAAGTGTTGATAGGCCTTTCCTCTAACGCGAAATTGAGCTGTGTAGTTCCCGCCTTGAGGTGAAAAGCCGAAATGGGCGTTGCATACCAGGTTCAACATGACTAGGAGTAGTACTATGCCATAGGGCCACGAAACTACCTCCTCATGGTCCTTTTCTTGAAAAAACAGAAAGACTGCCACAAAAGCAAATAGGAACATACATCCCCATAAAATTGACGTTTCTACACGGAACCTGTCAGATGCCAAAAGTAAAACTCCATAAACAAACGAGACCACAATCATATAAGCCTTCTGCGTCCTATCCATGTTGAAAAGCGGTCGTAAAGACGTGGTGATGACGAAAGCTAAAAGCAAGGCAAAGATAAAAGTCCAGCGGAATGATACATAGCCGAAGCCATTCATTATTTTGCTTCCCCATGGCACAAAGTAAAACATTAAAGAGGCCGCAAATAAAACCTTTAGATCCCAATGTTTCCTTTTATTAGAAAACAGGCAGATCAAAGCTGAAAACAGCAACGCGCTCATGCCTAGATAATCCCACGATGGCCAACGACTCCCAAGAGCAGAGAAAAGCATCGCTGCATACTTTGAGGAAGAAAAATAGAAGAGATTTTTTGTAGTAATAAAATTGCGTGTTTCAGAGTCAATAAAGGAAAAAACACTCGGAAGTAACAATGGCGAAGCCAACCCCACCCCCAACAGGTAAGCCATGGAAGCTTTTAGAAAGACTTTTAAACTGTCATGCCAATAATTGCCGGAGCGCCCATAAAGAAAGCAACTTCTCACCACCCCATAGAACAATAGAGCAATTGTTTCCATATATAAGAAATAGAAGCCATTCAAAGCTGAAAGACAGACTGAAAACAAGAAGAGGCGCGTTTCTTTCCCCTGCAGAATCTTTTCAAGCCCTAGTACCATTAAAGGCAGATAGATCATAGGCAACATAAAGAAAGGATGGCGCACTGCCGTAAAGAGCCCATATCCAGAAAAAACATAAGCCAAACTGCCGACGAGCGTTGCGCCGCCATCACGTTTCATGTAAAAACAAAGTGCTGAAAAACTGAGTCCGGCTAGATAAAGACGGAGCACAACTAGAATATCGTAGAGATACTCGACATAAACTGAAGGTATGAAGGCTGAAACAAGGTTCAGGGGATCAAAACCATAGCTCAGCCCACCCCAGACATTCTCGCCTAACCTCATAGAAAAGTCCCATAGAGGAAGGACGATGTTGCCCGTAATAATATTTGTAAAAAACTCTCTTACATATCGACCCATATAAAGCAAAGTCATGTAATGAATACTGATCCCATCATTTTTCCAAATAAACGATTTACCCGCAAACCAGAACGAAGAGTAGCCCGCCAGAAACACCACAGCAAAACATAGCGTCCAGGCAAGAACATAGCTTCGCGTCCAGCGTTTCTTTTGCATATCATCATTAATAGACCACAACGGCACTTCTCTCTGCCCCCTTCAACATAGCAAGCATTGTCAAATTTCATAACTCGATTTTTCTGGAAAAACTCTCTCAAATGCACTTTTAATTTTTTCTTTCTTTTTTTCGAAACCTTTTGTTTTTGGAGTGTCATTGAGGCATAGAAGCATATATTTTTGATTTCGTACAGCACGGAGCGCGGCTTTAAAATTACGTTCTTTGATATGGTAACAATGCCCTCTATTAGGCGTCGTTGGGAAAAAAGCACCTGATGCAAGTTGCCAAAATTCCATAATCCATTGGTTTACATTTGTTTTGCCCCGAAATTTACAAAGGCAGGTCTCTTCCAAGCGATTTCCTTCTAATTCCCAAAGGAGCTCATAAGTTTGTTTTAGATATGCACAGGGAATATGCTGATAATAGAAACCAGAAAAATAAGACCATGGCATGAGTAGCATGGTACGTGCAAGACAACGAAATCCGTAGTGATAATTCAACCATTTTGTAATGTTTTGTCTAAATTGTGCGTTTTTCTTGAAATGAGCATTGATAATTTCTATATTAGAAGCAAGAATATGACCTATAGTCGCATATTTAAAACAAATTGTATTAAGAGAGAAGACATCACACGGCAAACCATTTCTGAAAAAATCTTCAGGTTTCATCGGTCGAATAATAAATTGATCATCATTAAAATAAACAAAATGATCAGCAAGTCCGTTAATGCGATGAAAATTTAGCTCAATCGTGTGACTATTAAATGTGGGCAGATATTGTGGTGGAATGTAATCAACATGACGTACGATGTTTAATTTAGGATGTGCAATATTTAACCAACTGGGCAGATGCCCCCAGGTTACAAAATGAATTTTACGAACCCATGGAGTAAATTGTTCAAATCCTCTAAATAAATAAGGTAAAATTTCCCAATCTCTATATCGAACCTCAGCATTATCTCCAAGAATTGTTCCATCATATTTGGCCTTTTCCGCACGCCATAACGGATCACTTCCATCAACCCATGGCAGAACAAAATCAATAGGTTCCATATTCATACACTTTTACTCCTTTTTAACGTTGTTATGGCTTGATAAACTCGTTCACAGTTTTGCTGATCATAAAACGAGAAAAAGTTATCTCTTCGCTGGCTGTAAAGTTTTTCAACCATGAAGTTTCTTGATAAAAGTTTTTCCAACATGGTCAAAAGGCTTGTTAAGTTTCGACAGACTTTGCCAAAACCATCTAGCTCATAATTAAAATACCCTTTGCCCAAGTGTTCTGTGAAAAACTGTTTTGCGTCAGGCTGATAGTACAAAAGTGGTTTGTTCATATAGGCAAAATCTATGGTAACGCTTGAATAATCACTGATTAAAAGCGACGCTTTTTTCAAATACGTGCCTATCGCGTTCTCTTGGTTATGTAAAATCTCAATGCGTTTATTGGAGACTTGGAATGAGTTTTCATGGGCGTGCAACTCTCTGTGGAGATAAAAGAATAATTTACAGTCATAACGTTCTAGGAGCTTTCCAAGATAGTGATCTTGCAATACCATTGACCATGAGTTAAAGAAACCGCTCTTCTGAAATGCTTCAGCTGAAAGACCCGTAAGCGTCTGACGCCACGATGAGGCGATGAGGATAATCCTTTCAGGAGTCTCCGTAGGAACAGTGGGCAGAGCGTCAAAACGGCACAGGCCTGTTTTTTTCACAGCCTCTGTGGGGTAACCAAACGTTTCCAGTATAAACTTGTATTCACGATCACATGTACAGGTTAACATTGTCAGCTGTGCGTTTTTTTTATAAAGATATGGCAGTGCATTCATAACTACGCCATGTTGAATAAAAACTCGTCTATTACGCAAAATTTTGTTCACTTCTAAAAAATAGCAAAGCGCCGCATTAGGCTTGCCCCCCTTTTGTGAGCTGATGTTCACCTGAGCGCTGAGATAGTATATCCAATGCTTAAAACTGCCATATTGAACGCACTCTCCTACAGGTTCTATTTTTTTGTAATCTATCGATTTTTTGTTGATGGCATAAACTGCATCCTGCTCTGGATGATGCTCTCTGGTATATTTAAACAGCCAATAAGCGTTGTCTCTCGCTTCATTCTCGTACTCGCAGAAAAGCCACAACGCTGGGCGACAATGGCGAAAAAAATAAGAACACGGTAATGCCAGCAAAAAGATAAAACAATGAGGGAGGTCTTTCCATTTAAGGCGAAAAATCTTTTCCTTTAGCCCTGATTTCAATCTTCTTACCTCCTTGTTTCAACTTTTTTCGTAGGCCTCGCAAATATGTTCACTATCGCCTGAGGCAATTAATCGCCCAGTATCAAGCCAAAGTGCATACTGGCAAAGTCTTCGAACCGCCGCGTTAGAATGAGAAACAAAAATCAACGTCGTTCCACCTTTAAGCATATTTTGCATACGCTCTTCACATTTTTTTTGGAAATTCTTATCCCCCACGGAAAGCACTTCATCAACCACGAGAATCTCGGGCTGGACGGTGGTGGCTACGGCAAACCCCAAGCGGGCTTTCATGCCCGAGGAGAAATTTTTTATGGGAACGTCAACGAACTTCTCTATTTCCGCGAAGTGGACGATCTCGTCAAAGTGTTGCCCCATGTATTTTCGGCTGTGTCCGAGGATGGCTCCGTTAAGATAGATGTTTTCCCGGGCGGTAAGCTGCCCGTCGAATCCGGCGCCGAGCTCTATCAGGGGGGCGATAGAGCCGCGGCATGTCACCGTCCCTTGATAGGGCTTGAGAATGCCGCAGATCAGCTTGAGCAGCGTAGACTTTCCTGAGCCGTTGCGGCCAATAATGCCCCAGCTTTCACCGCGCTGAACGCTGAACGTGACGTCCTTCAGCGCAAAGAATTCCTGAAAGAGCAGGTCGCCTTTAAAGAGTTTGATGCAGTATTCTTTAAGATTGTCCACTTTTTCTTTGGCCAGGTTGAAACGCACGGAGACGTTCTGTACGTCGATCACGGTTTGTGAATTCATCGCTCAAACTCCTAAATGTACAGTATGAAGCGGTCCTGCGCGCTGCGGAAGGCCTTGATGCCGAAAAAGAGGCTGCCGAGGGCCACCACGACGCCCGCCGCAACGAGGTAGAGGTCGGGAAAGGCGCCCTGGACAACGAGGCTGCGCGCCTGCTGGATATAAAAATGCATAGGGTTCAAGTGTTCAACGATCCATCGCGCCTTTGCGGGAAGTATGGATATGGGATAGAAGATGGCGGAAAGGTACATCCAGGCGGTGATGACGGCGTTGTAGATGTACTGGACATCTCTGAAAAAAACGTTCAGCGCCGCAAGCAGCAACGCCATCCCCAGGCAGAAAAGGTACAGCTGGAGAACCGTAAAAGGCAAAAAGAGAATATGCCAAGTAGGCCAGGTGCGCGTCGCGGCCATGACTATCGCTAACGCCCCTAAGGAAAATAGAAAATTGACGGCGGAGCTGGTCACTTTTGCCACAGTAAAAATGTAGCGGGGAATGTAGACTTTTTTGAGAAGCGAAGCGTTGCTCACGATGGACCCCATGCCCTGCCGCGTGGATTCGCTCATATACTCGAAAAACATGCGTCCCACAAGCAAGTAAACAGGGTAGTTCAGTATGCTCTTTTTAAACATGGCCGAGAAAACGACGGTCAGCACAATCATAATGAGCAACGGATTAAGCACGCTCCAGAGATACCCCAGAAGGCTGCGCCGGTACTTGAGCTTGATGTCGCGCTGTACAAGCAGAATCAGAAGATCTTTGTATTTGTAAAAACTGGTAAGTTGCGTCATGATTGTTTTCAATTTGTTCACCTTGTAAGCGCGTCTTTTAATATTTCCCTGATTCTGATGACGCCGTAGATCGTCATCGTTGAAAGCGTTTCCGGGATGCTCAGATTGAGATGATCCCGGTAAATCTCCCACACGCCTCTGGCAGAACGCCATTTGTTGCTGTTGCGGGAGCCGGGGAGTTTTTGAATATCGGTCAAGACCTCTTCGCAGGTTATACAGTCGCATTCCTGAAGGCATTCCAACCAGCAGAGGTAGTCTTCGTGGGTCACGTCGCCGCGCATGGGGTATTTCAACGCCAGGTCGCGGCGCAACATGACGGTGGAACAGCCTATGACGTTTCGGCGTATTAAATCAGCGCGGGTGATTCGAATGGATGCCTTGACAAGCCTTATCGCTGAGCCTGTAGCGGTAGTAATGTTGTAAAAACTGCACAAAAAACGACTTTGAGTCTTTTTCGCAACAGCAAGCTGTTGTTCAAGTTTTTGAGGGTAAAAGCGGTCGTCGCTGTCGAGAAAGGCGATCCAGGGCGCTCTGGCCTGCGCGACGCCGACGTTGCGAGCGAGAGCGGCGCCATGGTTGCGGGGATTGACGATGATTTTGAAACGAAAATCTTGCGCAGCATAGCTCTGCGCGATTTGCAGCGTGGAATCATCAGGATAGAGTCCGTCAATGATAACGATAGTTTCCCAATCGGATAGGGTTTGCGCGCGGATACTGTCGAGCGTTTGGGCAAGAGTCTTGCCGGCGCGAAAGGCGGGGATGACGACGGAACACAGTGGAAGGACTGTTTGGGATGCTCTTGTGGGCAATGTGCGATATGGTATGCTTTCTAATGACATTTTTTCCTCTTCGCGCGGTCAAGTCGTTTCTATGATTGGGTTTTCTCGGCGATCGATCTTGTGACGTGGTTGCGGAAAAACACTGAACAGTAGCTTGCCGGATTGAATTTTTTTAAAGAGGCCCGCGAGGAGAGGAAAACATAAAAAGAGCTTCACAGAATCAAACGCTGCGAGTTTTCTCGCAACGCGATCTGTGAAGCTCTTTTTTAAAGCCCAAACAAAGATCGCGAATCCCGGAACTACAGAACAGGAATTCGCTTTATCGCTTTCAATTGTTAAATTGTCTTGTCTTGTCTTGTCTCTTGTCTTGTCTTGTCTTGTCTTGTCTTGTCTTGTCTTGTCTTGTCTTGTCTTGTCTTGTCTTGTCTTGTCTTGTCTTGTCTTGTCCTTCTAAGAAGGGCTCATTAAAATGCATGTTACTTTCAGTTTTATACATTGAACGAAAACCCTCCTTTTTTCGACAAAGTGCGTTTAAAAACGCGCGGACGAAGGACAGTCCGCTACAACCTGTCAACTGGCAAAAGCAACTCTAAAGCCAATTTTTATATTCTATCACACCACTTCAGAAAATCAAGTGCTGAATGGGGCATACGGTGCTGAAAGGTTTCTCTGTCGCGTCATCTCATCGCCCTTTCAAGCGCCTGCAGCGGCGGTTCATCGGAGGACAGGGGCAAGCCGCCGCCGCCGGTCAGGATGTTCAGCAGGGGATAGCGCGTCTTGAGGTGTCCCGCCAGGGCGTCGCGCAGGGGCATTCCGAGCCAGAAGGGGCTGAGGCCCTGGCAGAGGCGCAGTTCCTGTTCCGTCACTTCGCGTTCAGGGAGGACGGCAAGGCTGCCTACGCCGGCTTCGGCGAACTGATGCAGCCTGTTCCAGGAAGCGGCGTCCAGTGGCGCGTCCACCTGGACCGTCACGTTCCAGGCCTTTTTGAGCCATTCCAGGCCCCGTTCCTCGGCAATGTGGTGATATTCCCAGGGGATCAGTGAGTCGCCGCGTTCGAAAGCGGCCGTGAAATCTGCCATTTTGGGATAGACCGCGTCGGCCAGTGTTTTCCAGTCGCCGTCGCGCTGTACCAGGGCGCAGCGCATGCCGGCGCGGCGGGCTCCCAGCAGTTCATAAAGGAAGTCGCCCACTACCAGGCAGCTTTCTTCGGGCACGCCCAAGGCGTTGGCAGCGTCGCTCATCGCGCGGGGGTCGGGTTTGACGTGGGGAGCCTCGCGGGCAAAGGTGTTCGAGGGCAGCTGAAAGCCGATGAGCCGAGCCGCCAGCTCGATCGACGCCAGGCAGTTGCGCGACAGCACGCACCAGGGAATGGCATGGGCGTCCAGGTACTCGGTGAGGCGCCGCGCGCCTTCCACTTCGGTGGAGAGGGCCGCGCCGCGCATCTCTTCATCCTCGATGGCCTTCATAAACTCGCTTTTCTGTGGTTCCGCCATCTTTGCGGCCTCTTCAAGAAGGGGCGCCCGGCGTCCTCCGAAGAAACGGCAGCGTATGGGGCCGAAGTCGAGGCTTGTTTCCGCGATCACGCCGTCCCAATCCAGGATGATCCCGCGGGCTTTGTTCAGCTGAAGAAAAGGACTGTTCATAAATTCAACTCCCCGAAATGTAAAAGTAGGAAAAGATAACTCCCATTATAGAGCGGATAATAAAAAGAGGAAGCCGGAAGGCTTCCTCTTTTTAATGATAAAGTATCCCCACAATGCCGTGTCACAATAGTCTTGACCCGTTGCGCTAAATGTTTGGAGTTTCCCCGCAGGCCACAACCTGCGAGGTTCTTCTCCGCCGCGTACAGGTGTTGGCTCAAGACGAAAATCGTGATCACGAACACCGCAGGAGTCGTTTATCGCTGAGAAAAGTATAGCACATGTTTTCAGTAACGCAAGATGTTTTCTTATTTGGGAGGAGACTTTTTTTTCAAAGTGGGGTAGAATTCAAACGCGTAAACATATCTTTGGAGGTGTGCACAGATGAAGAGAAAATTTTTAGCTGCTCTGTTTTTAGTGATGAGCATTGGCACTGGTGCTATGGCGAAGGATATGGATATCCCCGGGCGCATCCACGACGCGACGAAGGCCGTGGAGAAGATGATCAAGTCCAATTCGGTCCATGGGCTTGCGGCTTCCGTAAGAGACGGCATTGGCGTGGCGATTTTCCCCGAGGTTGTGAAAGCGGGCTTTGTGGTCGGCGGCCGTTATGGCGAAGGACTGATGTTGTGCCGCGACCCCAAGACGGGCAAGTGGTACGGGCCTGCCTTTTTCAGCATCGGCGGAGGTTCCGTGGGGCTCCAGATCGGCGCTTCTTCCACGGCGCTGGTGCTCACCGTCAATAACGAACAGGGCATGAAGGCCTTCCGCGGCAGCACCTTCACGATCGGAGCCGACGTGGCCGCCGTGGCGGGGCCCAGCGGGCGCAGTGCCTCCGTGGGCACTGACATCAACGCCACCGCGCCTCTCTACAGCTATTCCATCACCAAGGGCGTCTTCGCGGGCGTGGCGCTTGACGGCTCGGCCATCAGTGAACTGCCCAACGTCAACGACGCCTACTGGGGAAAGCACATTAACAACGTCCAGGCCTTTAAGCAGCAGGCCACGAAGAAAGAAATCCAGCCTTTGATCAACGCTCTGAACAAGCTGATCAAACTCGCGAAATAGGCGGCAAAAAGCAAGGGGACGGCGTCTCTCTTTCAAAGAGGACGCCGTCCCCTTGCTTTTTGCCGTCTTACAGCAATATAAAAGATAGACCTCGCTTTCTTAGCCGCTCGTCATCTCTCTTAAAAACGCTGTTAATGGTTTGAGCTTTTCGTGATGAAAATCAAAGGCTCCGGCTTGGGCAGCTTCCCCTATTTTCATAGCCACGTAATCGTCGGTGATCGATAAATAACAATGCAACCGCGATCTGTGCAGGTGTGGAAATTTACGAGCTCTTTGTTTTTTGAGTAATTCTATGAAAGAGTCGATATTTTCCAGAAGGGGAGAAGCTCCTTGCTCCGACAGTATGTCAAGGCACAAGTCTTCAAGGGTTCCGTTCACGCCCTCAGTCCCCGGAAAAAGCGCGTATCCGACGCTGGGCGCGGCGCCGAAAGTTTTGCTTCCCTAAGGCTGTGCTGAATGGAGGTGACGGCGGCCTCATAATTAGTCTCGGCGTCTCTTAAAATGCTCAGCGCCGTGCTCTTTTGATAGTTCTCTAGGGGGGGCAGCGTCCTTAGGGTTTGGCTAAGCTGACTGATGCCCCCGAAGTCCCATATCTGTATGGAATCGAAGATGGTGTCTTCCCTTATAAGAGGTTGGAGCATTTGAATGAGGAAACACTCCGCGTTGTTTTTTCCGGAAATCAGCGTGATCTGTTTCAGATCGTCAATCTGAGTGTCGGCAAAACAGCGGTAATTTTTTAAATGAATTGATTCCAGCATTCTTTCAGCTCCTTTAGCCCTACCGGAGGGGCTTATCAATGAAAAGGAATCAGCCCTGCGGATTCTCTTCCTGCACGATGCCGTCCACGTGGTGGAGCTGGTATTCCGTGACGATCTTCTGCTCCACGATGCGGCCCGTGCCGTTGCAGTCCTCGCACTGGCGCTCTTCGGTGCCGTAGTTGATCGATCCCAGGCCGCCGCAGGACTTGCAGACCCGTACCTTCATTGTTTCCTTGTCGAAGGAGAGGTTTTCGTTCAGGCTGTCCAGGGTGAACTCGTCTTTCAGCGTTTTGATCAGGATGCGCCCAGTGCCGCCGCACTCGGCGCATTTGAAGCGGTTCCCCTTCAGATCGATGCCGAAGCCCAGGCCCTTGCATTTTTTACAGATGTGAATCTTCATATTTTCCGGATCAAATTCCATGTACAGACACTCCTTTTGCTTACTCTTTTTCCGCGGTCATTAGCGCGATTTCCTCTTTCAGAGGTGTTTCTATGTCCCTTTCCACGTCGAGGCCCAGGATCTTTTCATCGTCCAGGACGGGCTGCCCGCCCACGAGGACCGTCTCGACGCAGCCGTTCTTCGTGATCTGGATGTCGGCCCAGGCTCCTTTTGTGAGTGAGCCAAGGAATCCGTCGTGGAATTCGAAGGGCTGATGTCCAAAACTGTCGATGACCTCCGAGGCGATCACTCCGGCATAGCGCTTTTTCAAATACTCTTTTTCGTCCTGCACGTTCAGGCTGTCGTTGCTGGCCTCGCCGTCGGTGCCGCACCACAGCGATATGCCCTTGTCCAGCAGCGCCGGCACGTCGGGGAACCCCGCTTTGACGTGGGCGTTCATTCGCGCGTCCAGCACCACGCGCATGCGGTTTCGGGCGATAACCTGGCGCTCTTCGTCATCAAGCCAGCAGCAGTCCGAGAGGATGACGTGGTTCAGTGAGGGGATCTTGCCTTCTTCCAGAAGGCGCTGGAGGAAAATCAGAGGACGGCAGCCGTGCTGCTTCAACGACAGGTTGACGTCGCCCTGGTCTTCAGAGAGGTGGAACTGCACGGGGCGCTTCATCTCATAGCCCAGGGTGATGCCCGCGATGATGGCCTCGGCCGTCGAGGCGTGCATGCTATGGAGCGACGGGCAGACCAGAAGACAGTCGTTTTCCAGCTTCTGCAGCTCGCGCACGTTGGTTTCGGCCTGGGCGATGGTCTCGTAATAGGATTTCTGCGACGCCTTTTTGCCCTCGTAGGCCTCTTCGTTGATGATGTCGTAATTCATGCGTCCGAAAACCAGCCTGATCCCCAGGTCGCGCGCCGCCGCGATCACTTCCCGGTCGCATTCGTTGTCGGCGCCGCAGTGAAGGTAGTAGGAGACCATGACGCTTGAGGTGCCGCAGGCCAGCATGTGGGCGAAGGCGCGCCGGCAGGCCAGCCTGACCCGGCGCGGCGTCATGTGCACCGAGTACTTGTAGATCGTGTTCCGGCACCAGGTCCCCAGGTCCCAGCTCTTGTCCACCATGTCGGTGTAAATCGACTGTTCGGGGTGCGAATGGGCGTTGAACTGCCCCGCGGAGATAATCCGCGCGTCGGCTTCCGGCGCGGGGCTCTCGTTGGGCAGAGGCGTCACGGCGGTGATGATTCCGCGTTTGTCCCACTCGACCTGTCCATAAAAAGTCTCTCCCGCATTTTTGATCCATCCGGTTAAAGATTGTAGCGCCATAGCGAAAGGTCACTCCTTGTCATAAAGATTTTCCTGCGGATATGTTCTGTCGGACTGAGCCTATTATACACTGTTCGAGCCGCTGGAAAAGGTGAAATTCCGCGTAAAAAAACAGCCCCCGCCGCAAATGGGCGGGAGCTGTCATGGTTGGGCTATTCGTGTTTGAAATCGCGGCGATCCATGCGCTCGAAGCGGCGGTCGGCGGAACGGTCAAAACGCCTCTCGCGGGGTGTGCCGCGGTCCATCCTGTCGGAGGTGCGGTCGAAGCGCCGCTCTCGGCGGGGGCCGCCGAGGCGGGGTTCCGCGCCGGCTCCGGAGAGCAGTCCGCGGTCGATCAGGCGGCTGCGGCCGCCTCCCTCTTCGAGGTTCTGGATGGCCTTGGGGCTCAGCTCCACCTCGGTGTGGGAGTCGCGCATCCTGATGTTGCCGATCTCGTTGCGGTCCACGCCCAGGGCGCTGCACAGCGAACTGAGGATCCGGCCTACGGACCACTCCTCGTCGTTGCGGCCTTTGGTGACGCGGATCGAGACGCCCTTGCCCGTAAAGCGCTGGCTGCCCTTTTCTCCGCCCAAGCTGCGGCGTTCGCCGTCGCGGCGCGTTCCGAAGCGGCCTTCGCGGAACGATCCCTCGCGGTCGCGGAAGGACCCTTCGCGGTCGCGGAAGGACCCTTCGCGGCGGGTGGAGAGCCTGTCGCGCCGGCGGTCCAGTTCGGCCTGCAGCGCGTCGCGCAGCGCGTAACCCGTGGGGATATCCTTCACGATCACCGACAGCAGCTTGGCCGTCAGGTCCGCCGAGTCCTCGCTGCGCTCGAGCAGCGACTCCGCCCAGGCGCGCGTTTCGGGAGAAGGCTCCACGCTCAGCAGCGACTCTTCGCGAAGTTCTCTCTGAATGACGCTGATCTCCTGGATGTCGGGAACCTTGAGCCATTCCACCTTCATCTTCGACGTGCGGAGCATGGACTTGAAGTGTCCCGACTCCTGGGGCGTCAGCATCAGAAGGTTGCTGCCTTCGTGGCCGGCGCGCCCCGTTCTGCCCGAACGGTGGACGAAGGTCTCCATGGTTTCGGGGAGGCCCAGCTGGATCACGTGGCTCACGCCCTGAACGTCGAGTCCACGGGCCGCCACGTTCGTGGCGACCAGGATGGGGATACGCCCCGACTTGAAGGACGTAAGGGCGCTGTTGCGCTCGCGCTGGCTCATGTCGCCGTTCAGCGTCATCGCCAGGAACCCCTCTTCCTGAAGCCGGTCGCTGACCTCGGTGGTGTCGATCTTGGTGTGGCAGAAGATCAGGCACAGCGTAGGGTGCTCCCAGAGCAGGATGTTGACCAGCGCTTCCATGCGCTGCCGCGAAGGCACCAGATAAGCGCGGTGCACGATATCTTCGTGCTGTTCCTCTTCGTTGTTCAGTTCCAGGCGCAGAGGGTCTTTCAGGTAGCGGCGGCAGAGCGCGAAGACGTCGTTGGGCATGGTGGCGGAGAACATCCAGGTCCTTTTTCTCGCCACGGCGGCGTCGAGGATGGATTCGAGCTCTTCTCGGAACCCCATGTCCATCATGCTGTCGCCCTCGTCGAGCACTACCGTTTCGATCTCGCTCAAGTCCAGGGTCCGGCGCGTGATGTGGTCCAGGACGCGTCCCGGAGTCCCGACCACCACCGACGCTCCGTGGCGGAGCTGGAGAATCTGGTGTTCCATGCTCATACCGCCCACGATGGCGGCGGTTTCGATGCCGCGGATGTGTCCGAAGAACTCCGACTCGCTGGCATTCTGCATGGCCAGTTCGCGGGTGGGGGAGAGCACGAGGATCTTGGGCTTCTTGCTGCCACCTTCAAGCTGGCTCAGCAACGGCAGCAGGAAGGCAAGCGTTTTTCCCGAGCCTGTTCTGGCCTGGACCACCATATCGATGTTCAGGTCAGGCTGAGACAGGACTTGGTTTTGTACGGGGGTGGGTTCGTTGAATCCTCTTTGATCGAGAGCTGTCAAAAAACTCTCGGGCAGGTTGTAATTTCTAAAGCTTAATGCGGTCACTATGTTAATTCCTCCCAGAATTGCAATAAGGACTCCCAAAGGACCGCTCCGCATGAGCTTTCCTTTATCGTTTTCAGTCCTGATAAAATGCATGTTATTTTCATGGCACAAGTTGATAATTATGACGGCTCAAGGCGGATTTGTCAAGAGAAATCTATGGACAAAAAACAGTCGTTCAAAGCTATTTTGAGTGGATATTAAATGAAAAAATAATGTTCTCCAAACAACTTTTTGCTTGCTTGTCCCTAAGAAACAGTGTATCATCATTATATTGCTTCCTTCGGGGGGCCGGCTGACTGTGTTGGCTGACAGCTTGCGAATAAGGAGTGCTTTTTTATGTCATGGAACGTCGTAGAAAATGTTTTTTCCGTTCAGTTTGACGCATTGTGGACCACAGCTATTGCTCTTGTGCTTTTGATCTGCGGATACGGGCTTCGTCGTAAGGTACATTTCTTCGAGACTTTTTGCATCCCCGCGCCTGTGATCGGCGGGCTTTTTATGGCTCTGCTGGCCCTGGTCCTTCACCATAACGGCGGCGGGTCGGTGAAGTTCACCACATCGCTTCAGTCGCCGATGATGCTTGCCTTCTTTACCACTGTCGGTATCGGCGGCAGCCTCGGCCTCCTCAAAAAAGGAGGTAAGGCGCTGATTGTCTACTTGGTCTTCTGCTGGGGCCTTGCGGTTGTGCAGAATACTTGCGGCGCTGGGCTTGCCAAGCTTTTTGGCCTTCATCCGGCGCTAGGCGTGATGGCCGGCGCCGTCTCCCTTGAAGGCGGACACGGCGCGGCCGCTTCCTTTGGGCCTCTGACGGAGAACTTGGGCGTCCATGGCGCGGCGGCTGTCGCCATCGCTTCCGCCACCTTCGGCCTGATCGCCGGCGGACTTTTGGGCGGCCCCATCTGCAAGATGCTGATCGAGAAGAACAAGGTTTCCATTGCTGCCAGCGACGAGGCCATTTATCAGAAGAGCGCCGCCGAAGTCATGAAGGCCGACGGGGATTCCGAGATTAGCAGCAGCGACTTCATCAAGTCTCTGGGGCTTGTTCTTGTCATCATGTCTCTGGGCGGGCTGCTTTCAGGGTACATCGCCACCCTTTCCGAGGGGACGAACTTCAGCCTTCCCGGATACGTCACTGCCATGTTTGTGGCCGTGATCTTCAGAAACATCAACGACCACGTTAAACTCGTCAAAATTCACACCAAGTGCATCGACCTGATCTCCGACGTGTCTATCGGCGTGTTCCTCACCATGGCCATGATGAGCCTCCGCATCTGGGACCTTTACGACCTGGCCCTGCCGCTTATGGGCATCTTGGTCATCCAGACCGTCATCATCGCCGCCCTTGCGGTCTTCGCCCTGTTCCCGCTGCTTGGCAAGGACTATGACGCGGCCGTTATGTGCGCCGGCTTCCTGGGCCACGGTCTGGGCGCCACTCCCAACGCGGTAGCCAACATGGGCGCCGTCTGCGAGCGCTACGGCGTGATGTCCCACAAAGCTTTCCTGATCGTTCCGCTCTGCGGCGCCGTTTTGATCGACCTCGTGGGCATCCCCAACATCGTGTGGTTCATCAACTTCCTGACCGCCGCGGCTCCCGCTGCCGCCAAGTAACTTTTGAGGGGTTGGAGAACTGCTTGGCGTCACAGGTGAAGTCGTTCTGTCAAAAATTGGTATGCAATGCAAAAGGGGGCAGGCCGTATTCGCGGCCTGCCCCCTTTTTAGAGGCTAAGTCAGTGCGATGCCTTTCCTTCGCATCCGCACCCGCATCCGCAGCTTTTTTCGTCGTGCTCGGCGGCGCGGCTGGTGAACGGAGGGCGTCCCATCTTCTTCATGTAGTTGTTGATCGCGTCGGTAATGGCCTCTTCGGCCAGGACCGAACAGTGCATCTTGACGGGAGGCAGCCCGTGGAGAGCCTCGGCGACGGCTTTGTTGGTGAGGCCGATGGCTTCCTGAATGGTCTTGCCCTTGATCATCTCCGTGGCCATGCTCGAAGAAGCGATAGCCGAGGCGCATCCGAAGGTCTGGAATTTAATGTCCACGATCACGTCGTCCTTCACCTTCAGGTAGATCTTCATGATGTCCCCGCACTTGGCGTTGCCCACTTCGCCGACGGCGTCGGCGTCTTCTATGATCCCCACGTTGCGCGGGTTGCGGAAATGGTCCATCACAATTTCGCTGTAGAGCATGAGTCTTTTCCTCCTTTAAGTGATTCCAGGTATTCGGACCAGAGCGGCGACATTTCGCGGCGCCGCTTGACGATCTGAGGCAGCGTTTCGAGGACGTAGTCTACGTCGTCCTCGGTGGTGCCGTGGCCCATGGTCAGGCGGATCGATCCGTGGGCCTGTTCGTGTTTCAGGCCGATGGACATCAGCACATGGGACGGGTCGAGCGACGCCGAAGCGCAGGCGCTGCCGGTGGATGCCGCGATACCGGCGTCGTCCAGGTCCAGAAGCATGGTCTCGCCTTCGATGCCCACGAAGCTGAAGTTGGCGTTGCCCGGCAGGCGGCTGGTGCGGCTGCCGTTGAGTTTGGCGTGGGGAACGGCCGTCAGGATGCCGTCGATCAATTTATCGCGCAGCGCCGCAAGACGGGCGTTTTCTCTGTCCATGCCAGCGGAGGCTAGTTCGATGGCCTTGCCGATGGCCACGATGCCCGCCACGTTTTCGGTGCCGGCGCGCCGGGATTTCTCCTGGCCTCCGCCGTGGATCAGGTTCTCGATTTTCAGCCCCTTGCGGATGTAGAGGAAGCCGACGCCCTTGGGAGCGTAGAATTTGTGCCCGGCGCTGGAAAGCATGTCCACTCCCAGGTCTTTCACGTCGATGGGCGTGTGGGTAACGGCCTGCACCGCGTCGGTGTGGAACAGGGCGCCGAACTCGTGGGCTACGGCGGCGAGCTCTTTGATGGGCTCGATGGTGCCGATCTCGTTGTTTGCGAACATGATCGACACGATGCTGGTGTCGGGGCGCATGGCCGCGCGAAGAACCTCGGGTTTGACGAAGCCTTCGGAATCCACGGGAAGGAAGGTCACGTCGAAGCCCTGTCTTTTAAGAAAGTCCATGCTGTGAAGGATGGCGTGGTGCTCTATGCAGGAAGTGATCAGGTGTTTGCCTTTTTTTTCGGCAAAAGCCCAGGCCGTGCCTTTCAGCGCCCAGTTGTCGGCTTCAGAGCCTCCGCCGGTGAAGTAGATCTCGTCGGGCGACGCGTTGATCGCGTCGGCAACCTGCCGGCGCGCTGTGGCGATGGCCTCCTTATTGTGATCGGAAAAGGAGTAGAGCGACGACGGATTGTAAAATTCAACCCCGAAATAGGGGAGCATGGCTTCTATGACTTCGGGCCTGACAAAGGTGGTGGCCGCGTAATCCATGTACACTTTTTTCATGTGAACGCCTCCTGTAAAAGTTTGATTGGAGTAATTCTTACTACAAGGATAGGATATCACTTTTCGGCGAACAGTCAAGAGTTGGAAAGGAATTTATTACTTTTTAATTTAGAGGTTCTAAAACAATTTTTGCGCAGGAGCATTTCCCGTTCTGAAAAGCCGGGTCAAAAGGTTTTAACGCTAAGAGCGCGAAGGAGAACACAATCCGGGGCAACGACAAAAAACATGCCGCTGCAATGAGATTTTTATCAGCCTTATAAAAATCACGGTTCTAAACGTCTTTCAGGTTTTCCTCTGCGTCCTACGCGATTCACTCTTTTGATCCTGGCGACGGCGGCGATCTCGCTCAGAGCAGCAGGTTGAGCAGGGCGCCGGCGCCGAAGGCGGCGGTCAGGGTAATCGCCAGGGACCCCAGCATCTTTTTGAAGCCCAGTTCGCGCATGAGCACCGCGAAAGTGGCGAAGCAGGGGAACGTGACCGAGAGGACCACCGTGGCGATGACCAGCTGGCGTGACGTGAGCGCCAGGGGCATCAGCATTCCCATGGCGATATCCTTGCGCAGCATGCCGACCATGATGGCCGGAGCGGTCTCCACGGGCAGGCCGAGAACCTTTTTGAACAGCGGGGCCGCGCCCTGTGACAGGGCGTCCATGGCGCCCGTGTATTCGAGGAGGTTGATGATTAGGATGCCAATCATGACCAGAGGAATGGCCTCGGCGAAGAAGGACTTCATCCTGAACCAAAGCTTCATGGACCAGTCGTGCAGCGGCGGCAGGCGATAGGGCGGGATTTCGGTGATCAGTTCGGGGCTGTAGCCGCGGAGGATTTTGTTCAGGATCCAGCCGATTAGCAACCCCAAGGCCAGCAGTGTTCCATAGACGATCAGGACATATTTCCAGCCTAAAGGGGACACGGCGCCGATGATCATGGCCTGCAGGCCGGCACAGGGGACAGCCACGGAGATCAGCGTGGCGGCGATAAAGCGCTCGCGCGACGACTCCAACACGCGCGTCGCCATAATGCCGGGAACGTTGCAGCCAAAGCTGAGCAGCGTGGGGATGACCGCGTAGCCGTGAAGCCCCAGCTTGTGCATTACCGAGTCAAAAACGACGGCCATGCGGGGCAGGTAGCCGAAGTCCTCCAGGAAGCTCAGCACGGCGTAGAAGATGAGCACGTAGGGGAACACCATGACCAGCGCGACATAGAGCCCTGTGGACAGCAGCCCGAAGCTCTGTTCCGGGTCGATGGCGCCGTTGATGGGCGTTCCGACGATCAGCTTGTGGGCCAGCGTGTCGGGGCCGAGCATAGGAGACAGCCAGTTCAGGACGGGCATGACCGTCGCGTTGTAAATCGGTTCCAGCACGTGGTTGATCAGTCCCTCGCCGCAGAACCGCACCAGCCAGAAGGTCAGCGCCAGGACGAAGAGCCCCAGCAGGCCGCCCCACAGCGCGTCGACTGAGATGTCCTCGATGCGGTCCATCAGCGTGTGGTGCCTGTGGCTGACGCGCTGGATGCGGCTGATGATGTGCCCAATCCGGGCCCAGCGGCCGTCTGAGTCGGCGGGGACGTCCTTGTTGATCTTTGCCTCGGGCAGCGCCTCCACCAGCTCCGAAAGCCCCTGGCCGGTGATCGCTACGGTGGGAATGACAGGGATGCCCAATTCCGCGGCCAGCCCGGGGATGTCGATTTCGATGCCGCGGTGACGCGCTTCATCCACCATGTTCAGGGCAGCGACGCAGGGGATGCCGCGCTGCTGTACCTGAAGGGCCAAGAAGAGGTTTCTCTCCAGAGCCGTGGCGTCCAGGACGATGACTACGCAGTCGGCACCCTCGTCGAGCATTCTGCGGGCCACGTCCTCGGCCTCGTTGGTCGGGTCGAGAGTATAGGCGCCCGGGACGTCCACCATGTGCCACTGCTCGCCCTCGTATGACAGCGTGCCTTCCAAAAATCCCACGGTCGTTCCGGGATAGTTCGACGAAAGGGCTCTGACTCCCGTTAGGCGGGTAAACAGAGCGCTTTTGCCCACGTTTGGGTTTCCAGTCAGCAGTACCCGTTTTTCCATTTAAGAGTTCTCCTTTGCGCGCGCGTCGCTTGCGCATTCAGGACAGTGGGCGCTCTGCGCCGAGTTGATGGAGATCCGCCCAGCGATATCGCGGCCGATGGCGATCTGCCGGCCGTCGATCGACAGCGTGACGGGGCCGTGAAAGGGCATCGCCGATATGCGCTGAACCATCTTTCCTGGGCGGATTCCCAGCGCCTCAAGGCGGTGAGCCGCTTCTCCTTCGGGCAGCCGGGTGATTTCCGCCCAGCTCCTGTCCTCGATTTCCAGAAGTGTAACTGCCACGTAAACAACCTCCTCGGGTCGTATGAAATAATTTGGCTTGAAGTATATCACTTTGCGGGCGCGCCGGTGAGAAAATCACTGCCTTCTGATTCTTTCAGATCCGTTTTTCAATGCTGGACGCGCGGCCTGCTGCCAGTGCCGTCAGAAAAGAATAACCCCGTTGCAGAGGCCGCAGACGGGGTTTAGAAAAATATCAGAGGATTTCCACCAGGGTGACTTCGAAACGAAGCTCCTTGCCGGCCAGAGAGTGGTTGGCGTCCAGGACGACGGAACCGTCGTCGTTGACCTTGGCGACCACCACGGGATGGGGACCCATCTGGAGCCCGTCGCCCACGTGAGGCTTATAGCCCGCCGGCAGGCGTTCGGCGCCGATGGTGACCATCATGTCGTCGCGCCGGGGCCCGTAGGCCTCTTCGGGAGGCAGGATCAATGTTTTCGTCTCGCCGGCGGCCATGCCCTCCACGCCCTTGTCGAATCCGGCGATCATCTGGCCCGCGCCCACCTTGAACTCCAGGGGCGGACGCTTGTTGAGCACCGAAGAGTCGAACACCGACCCGTCGTTGAGAGTTCCTGTATAGTGGACGCGAACTTTATCGCCCTTTTTTGCCGTCTGAGACATTTTTATTGTCCTCCTTCAATTTTTTCGATGATTTCCATCAGCTCTTCCCATCGCTTCATCGACGCGTCGAGAGACGAAGAGAGTTCCGCCAGTTCTTTCATTAGAGACTGCACTTTCGCGGAGTCGGCCAGGGTTTCGGGAAGGCAGAGCTCCTGTTCGATCGTGGTTTTTCTCGTTTCCATATCGGAAATGTTTTTTTCGAGGCCCGCCAGCTCGTCGGCGTAGACCTTTTTTTTGCGGTAGATCTCATTGCGGCGCTGTCCTTCCTCGCGCTTTCGGTCACGTTCTGAAAGCTTTTGGACGGGCTGCGCCTTCTGAGGGGCGGCAGCTTCTTCCGCGGCGGCGATCTGGCGTTCGCGCAGTTCTATAAACCTGCTGTAATTTCCCGCGTAGTCGTAGAGCGTGCCGTCGCGGATTTCCAGCACCCTGTCGGCCAGCTGGTTCAGGAAGAAACGGTCGTGGGAGACGATCAGCAGCGTGCCGTCGTATCCCAGGAGCGCCTGCTGGAAGAGGTCGCGGGTGGTCATGTCCAGGTGGTTCGTCGGCTCGTCGAGGATCAGGAAGTTGGAGGGCCTCATCAGGATTTTGACGAGGGACAGCCGCGATTTTTCGCCGCCGGAAAGCACGTTGATGGGCTTGTGGATGTCGTCGCCGCTGAACAGGAACGAACCCAGAAGGGTCCTCTTGTCCGTTTCGGACATGTCCATGTTCAGGGGATAGATCTCCTGCCAGATGGTGCGGTCGTAGTTCAGGTTCTCGGCGCTTTCCTGGGAGAAGAACGCGGGCTGCACGTTGTAACCCAGCTCGCAGTAACCCGTGGTGGGAGATTCCCTGCCGGAGATGATGCGGGCCAGAGTGGACTTGCCCGCGCCGTTGACGCCCACAAGGGCGGTTTTCTGGCCGCGTTCGAGGGTCAGGCACGCGTGGCCGAAGACGCGGTGGTCGCCGTAGGATTTGCCGAGGTCCTCAAGGCGCAGCACCACCTGTCCGCTGGGCGGACAGGGCGGAAATTTGAGCGAGACGTGCTTGGCCGCCGATTCGGTCTGAATGATCTCGGTCTTTTCCAGGGCCTTGATGCGGCTCTGGACCTGGACGGCCTTTGTGGCCTTGTAGCGGAACCGTTCGATGAATTCCCGAGTTTTCGCGATCTCCTCTTTTTGGCGCGCCGCAGCCTGTTCGAGCTGCGCGTTCCGTTCTTCCGAGGCGCGCAGGTAGTCGGAAAAATTGCCCTTGTAAATCCGGATGCCGCCGGAATGAAGCTCGGCGATGCTTTTCATGATCTTGTCCATGAAGAGGCGGTCGTGTGAGATGGCGATCAGAGTCCCTCTGTAGCCGGCCAGCCAGTTTTCCAGCCATTCCATGCTCTCCGTGTCGAGGTGGTTGGTGGGCTCGTCGAGCAGGAGGATGTCGGGTTTGGAGAGCAGCAGCCCGGCCAGGGTGATGCGCATTTTCCAGCCGCCCGAAAATTCACGGCACTGCCGGGAATCGTCTCCATCGTGAAAGCCCAGGCCGCGCAGTGTTTTTCGGGCCAGGGCTTCAAAGGAGTAGCCGTCGAGGGCTTCGTAGCGGGCGGCCGCCTCGTCGTGAAGGCGCAGCAGCCGGTCGTGTTCCTCCGGCGAGGCGGCCGCCAGTTCTTCGCCGCGCTGCTGCAGCGCCTTTTCGGCCTGGGCAATGCCGGTACGGTTTTTGAGGTAGTCCATCAGCGTAACGGCGGGCAGTTCCGCCAGGTCCTGGGGCAGGTAGCCCAGTTCGGCGGAGGAGGGCGAAATGACGATGCCGCCGCTGTCGGGGGGGACTTGGCCGACCATGGTCCTCATGAGCGTGGTCTTGCCGATACCGTTGGGACCCACCAGTCCGACGCGGCTGCCTGTGTCGATCTGCCAGCTGAGGTTGCTGAAAAGCCGCCGTCCTCCAGTCAGGGTCAGATTGAGTTCTCGTATCTGAAGCATGGCTACTTGAGGTCGCCGCTTTTGGCCGCTTTGAGGATGAATTGACGCCGGATCTCGTCAGCGCGGAGGTTCAGCTGGTTCTGCATGTCGCGCTTGATCGCTTCCACGGCACGCTTGTTATCCTCTTTAAGCTGTTCAATCTGGTAGCGCGAGAGGTTCAGTTCCCTCTGCCTGTCTTCGAGACTGCTCTTGAGCGTTTCTATCTGAGAGTGGTAGTTCTGCTCCGCTTTGGTCAGCGAGATCGAGAGTTTATGTTCGTATTCGCGCTGCATGTCCGTAATGCGGCGTTCCTGCTCCGATGAAAGTGCCTCCTGCCGGGCCAGTTCATCCTGGAGTTTATCGATCTGGCGCTTCTGCTCCTGCCGGTATCGGTCGTTTTCCTCTTGAATCGCCGTTTTCTCTTTCTCGGAGAGACTGTACAGAGCCTTGACCTTTTCGCAGTTCTGTTCGGCGAGGCGCAGCTTGTCCTCCACGATCTGGATGCTCTCGTGCATGGCCACCTTTTCCTGCTCGCATTTCAGCGTAACCTCGTCCAGTTCCGTTTTATGCTCGCGCTGGATCTTGGCGGCGTTCACGTTCAGCACTTCGATCTGATTTTTGAGGGCCGCGCTTTCGTCCTTCGCCGCGCGCACCTCTTCCTCGAGTTTTTCAATCCGCTCCATGTCCACCTTGTAGATGTTGAGCTGGTCGTTCATCTGCTTTACTTCGAGGCGCAGCGAATTTTCCTCACGGCGGGAATTTGACAGTTCGATCTGTATGTCCGTCAGCGCTTTGCGGAGGTATTCAAGCTCCTGGTCTTTGTCGGCGGCCTTTTTTATCAGCGATGAAATTTCGCGGGCGCTGCGCTCGCGTTCGGTCGTGATAATATCTCTCTGATTCTGGACGATGAGAGACATTTGTTTGCCGAAAGCATGAATTCTGTCTACGGATGCGTGAAATGAATCTTCGTCGGGGACAGAGCCCAAAGCCCTGTCGTCGGGATGCTCCAGCATTGGTTACCTCCTGTTTCTTTCAAGAAAGCGCCGGCATGGGAACCAGTCGCAGCCAGAGGCCGATTCGTCCCCCGGGGCGGCGCTCCGGCTGATGCGGAATTGGGGACGCCGCTCCGGCGCTTTCTCTCTTTAGATGGGGTTAGATATGGTTTTGCGTAAATAGAAAATGGACGGCCTGTTTGAGGCGCAAGGCTGAGTCGGGGATGCCGACTCAGCACTTGCTACTGCTCATCGTCCTCGGGGACCTTAGGTGCCTTAAAATTTTGGAAGCTCGTAAAGCTCCTTGCTTTTCTGGGCTGAGAGGATTCCGCCGCATGAAAATCGCGGTTGGCTGGCCGGCTGTCGCGATTGAATGGGCGGTCGCCGCGGGGCCTGTCGTCACGGTTAAAGGGGCGGTCGCCGCGAGACCTGTCGTCACGGTTGAATGGGCGGTCGCCGCGAGGCCGGTCGTCGCGGTTAAATGGGCGGTCGCCGCGAGGCCTGTCGTCGCGGTTGAATGGGCGGTCGCCGCGAGGCCTGTCGTCGCGGTTGAATGGGCGGTCGTCGCGAGGCCGGTCGTCGCGGTTGAATGGGCGGTCGCCGCGAGGCCTGTCGTCACGGTTGAATGGGCGGTCGCCGCGAGGCCGGTCGTCGCGGTTAAAGGGGCGGTCGCCGCGAGGCCTGTCGTCGTGGTTAAAGGGGCGGTCGCCGCGAGGGCGGTCGTAGCGAGGTTTGTCTTCGCGGTTAAAGGGTCGGTCGTCGCGAGGGCGGTCGTACCGGGGTTTGTCGTCGCGGTTGAAGGGCCGGTCGTCGCGAGGGCGGTCGTAACGGGGTTTGTCGTCGCGGTTGAAGGGCCGGTCGTCGCGAGGGCGGTCGTACCGGGGTTTGTCGTCGCGGTTGAAGGGCCGGTCGTAGCGAGGGCGGTCATACCGGGGTTTGTCGTCGCGGCTAAAGGGCCGGTCGTCGCGAGGGCGGTCATACCGGGGTTTGTCGTCGCGGTTGAAGGGCCGGTCGTCGCGAGGGCGGTCGTAACGAGGTTTGTCGTCGCGGTTAAAGGGCCGGTCGTCGCGAGGCCGGTCGTAGCGAGGTTTGTCGTCGCGGTTAAAGGGCCGGTCGTCGCGAGGCCGGTCGTAACGAGGTTTGTCGTCGCGGTTAAAGGGCCGGTCGTAGCGAGGCCGGTCGTAGCGAGGTTTGTCGTCGCGGTTAAAGGGCCGGTCGTCGCGAGGCCGGTCATACCGAGGTTTATCGTCGCGGTTCAAGGGCCGGCTGCTGCGGGGGCGGCTCGTCCCAACTTCCTTGTATTTGGCGCGGGGAGCCTCCGAAACGTCTGTCACGTCATCGGCAGGCAATTCTTCGCTTCCGTCTGAAAAGGCCTGCGGCGTCATGGACTGGGAGGCGTCAGCGGCGGCGCGGGGATCGCGCCACCCACAAAATTCCTTGTTGTCTGCCGGGCCTGTTTTAATTGCGCTCATATCTTGAGACTGCTCCTCTCGGCGCTCATCGCGCTCTCTCTTGTCGCGTCTGTTGCGGGCTTCCACCATCTGCCTGACGATATCTTCGTCGGAAGGGACCGCAAAACCCAGGGATTCGGCGGCGGAACTTCCCGCCACGAATCCGGTACTCCAGCACTCCTGGAGGTTATAACCGCCGGTGGGGCCGTCGATGTCGATCATCTCTCCGGCGAAATACAGGTTGGGGATGATCTTCGAAGCCATCGTTTCAGGGTCGATCTCATCGGTGTTCACACCTCCGGCGGTGACGATGGCGTGCCTGAAGCCAAGCAGCTCCGTGGGCGTGACCCGGAAATCCTTCATGGTCTGCCGCAGGATAAGGCGCTCTTCCGGCGTGGTCTCGCCGCAGGGTTTTCCCATGTCGAGGCGCGCCATTTTCAGGACTTCGGGGATAATCTCCCCGGGAAGCATCTTGCGCAGGGCGAACCTCAGCGCGTCGCCCTTGAACTCCTCAAAATCGCGCCCGATGCGGGCGTCGAATCGCTCCGGGTCCAGAGCGGGCTTCAGGTCGATATGGATCGTCACGTCGGCGGATTTTTTGAGGCACTCTCCCACCGTCGAGGCCAGATCCATGATGACGGCGCCCGAGATGCCGAAGGGCGTGAAATCCATCTCGCCGAAACGGTCGGCCACCGTTTCATTGTCCTGCGTTAGGATCACTTTCACGTTTTTCAGCTTCAGCCCCGTTAAGCTCTCGTCGAAATTCTCCCGAATTTTGATGGGACACAGCGAAGGGCAGGGCTCGGCCAAACTGTGTCCCGCTTTCCGTGCCCACCGGTAGCCGTCGCCTGTCGATCCCGTGTTGGGGAAGGACAGGCCGCCCGTGGCGAGAATGAAGGCGCGTCCTTCGATCTCTTCGCGCCGCGTGGTGGCACGACGAGCTTTTTTGCCGAGGAAGTCCAGGGCGCGCACCTCCTCGCCGCGGATGACCCGGACCGCGCCGTCCTTCAGGGCGGTCCACAGCGCGTTAACCAGCGTCGACGCGTCCTGACCGTCCTTGGGGTAGATCCTCCGCCCCCGCTCTCTGGATGGGATAACTCCGCGGCGCAGGAAAAAAGCGACGGCCTCCTCGGTCCCAAATTTCCGCAGCGCGGGCAGCAAAAAGCCGCCGCCCCTCCGGTATTCCTGAGCAAGCGGCTCCGGCTCAGCCTGGTCATGGGCGAAGTTGCAGCGTCCGCGACCCGTGAGCATCAATTTTTTCCCGAGCTCCTCGTTCTTTTCGATTAACGCGACGCTGGCTCCATACTGAGCCGCGCGCGCGGCCGCCATCATACCGGCGGGGCCGCCCCCTATCACTACCACGTCAAAAGCACTCATAAAAAATCTCCTTCAAATTCTTTAAACTCTTCAAAGACAGAACAGCTTATACTATCACGACAATCCCGTTTTGTGTGAGGTATAATAAGACGATATTTTCGCTCTGTTCAACTGGAAGAAAAATGGTATCATTTCAAAGGATGGGGAAGCCGCTTTGAGATTCCCTGCCTATCACATAATTTCCTGGAGGATCGTTAAAATGGAAAAAACAGCTCTATTCATTATTGACGTACAGAGAGATTTCTGCAATGGCGGCGCCCTCGCTGTCAAAGATGGAGATGCCGTTGTTCCCGTGTGCAATAAACTGATCGAGTTGGCGGCGAACCACGGATGCGTCGTATTCGCAAGCCGCGACTGGCACCCCGCCAATCACTGCAGCTTTACGGAGTTCGGCGGCATGTGGCCCGCGCACTGCGTCGCCGGCGAACCGGGATCGGAATTCCACCCTGATCTGAAGCTGCCTGTGGACGCCATGATCTTCAATAAAGACTACGAGGTGGACGTGAACTCCTACTCGGCGCTGGCCAACACCCCCGCTGCGGGCGTGATGCACGACGCCGGCGTGACCCGCCTGATCATCTGCGGTTTGGCCACGGATTACTGCGTCAAAAACACCGTCCTGGACTGTTTGAAAGCGGGCTTCAAAGTAGTGGTGGTCAGCGACGGATGCAGGGCTGTGAACGTGAATCCCGGAGACGACCAAAGGGCCTTCGACGAGATGTCCGCCGCCGGCGCCGAGATCATGCCGCTGGCGAAAGTTGAATTTTAGTTTTTTCTCCCTTGACGGAAAAAACTCACCTGGCCTCTGTCCTCAATCGTTGCTGAGGATTTTTGAATAGATGAACATCATTCCCGCGCTTCGCAGAAAAAACGGCGAAGGCTGGAAAATTCTGAAACGGGCGAGGAGGTGTGAAATGTTCGGACAAAAAAATTTTCTGATAGCCCTGACGCTGTTCTGCCTGTGCTTTCTGGCGGGGAAAGACGCCGGCGCCGCCATCCTGGAATACGAGAAGGACGTGGTCCAGTACAGCGAGACGACGACGCTGAAGGACGTCGAAATCAGAAGGCAGTTTCTCGACGAGATCGAAGAGGCCTTTCTCAAGGATTACAATATCCTGTGGGCGCGGCTGAACATGACGGGCAAGCTGTCGGAGGCCATTGAGCGCTCTCTGAAAGCGCGCCTGAGCGAGAGCTGGGTCTTGGAGTCGCTGCAGGTGGCCATGGATTTGAACAGCGTGGTACAGCACGTGCAGGACACGGTTCCGCTGGAGTTCAGCGAAGATTATACTCGTTTTCTCGTGCAGATGGAGGAGTATTTTGCTGATACCTACCTGGGCAAGCTTCGCGCCTATGACAAAGCGCTTCAGGCGACGCGTCTGGGAGCGCTGGTGAACGTTCCGTCGGTCAGGCTCTTCTTTGAGGAACAGATTCAGAACGCCACGGCCGAAGGCTATCTCTCGCTGACGGGCGGAGGTTTCGACGGCGAATCGGACAAACGTGATTTTTCCCTGGCGGGAACGGCCGCCTTCGTGGGTGTGATGCTGGGGAGGAAGCTGATCCAGCGGACCTTGGCCCGAAAGGCCGTCTCCGTGATCGGGCGCGGGTTCGGCAAGAAGCTGCTCGCCGCCGCGACAGGCGTGGGGACCGTGATCACTCTGGCCTGGGCGCTCTACGACGTGGGAAGCTTTACGATCGACGTCTGGGATTCTCCGAAGGAGCTTCAAGTTTCGCTGCTGAAACACTACGAGGAGCATTACAGAGTCACCTGCCCTCAGGGATTTTGGCAGGTTCTCAGAAACGGGGTGCGCTCGGAGCTTGACGATATCTGGGAGAGGATGGCGCGCCGCGACGACGACACGAAGGCCATTTTGGCGTCGCCGGCCTTCAGACGCCAGACGGCCGGCCTGTCTTCGGAGAAGCAGCAGATCTACATCGACATGTTGATCAGCGTCAAGCCTTTGGACAACAGCGTTAGTTACAGCATGATCGCCGAGAACTTCGGTTCCGTGCTGATGCAGGCCGAAAAGGAAGACGTGGGCGTCATACGCGAAATCCTGTCGCGCGGCGACCTGCTTATGGCCCGGCAGTGGTTCGCTTTGGCGGGACGGGATTATTGTTCGCTTTTCAGGGCGCTGCCCCGTGAAGTCTGGGATAAATTTCAGCCGAACAGGGAGTCTCTGAAAATCCTCAGCTGGCTGAGCGGGCAACCTAAAATAGTCAGGCAGAAGATCATCGGCTTTCCTGAAAGCGGAATCCGATGGATCATGGAGGAATTGCCCGACGGACAGGCGGCGCGGCTTTTCTTTGACAGCCGTTCCCAGGCGGACATCAACGCTGAAATGGAACGAATGAAAAAGCTGCCCCGGGACCTGAGAATCGTGTGGCAGAGCAAGCTTGAATACGCCTTGAACAGAGCGCGGCAGTATCTCGGCTACGCCCTCGGAGGCGCGATCGGCCTTCTGGCCGCCCTTGGGGCGCTGCGGCTTCGCAGAAAAGGGAGGCCGCGCATCGAGGGGACGAAAGAAGAAAGGGTATGAATCATGAGTAAAAAGGAACTGATCCTCTCGACGGGTGTCTTTCCGCCGCCAGAGGCCTCCGAGCTTGGCCTGGTTCACGGCAGCTGCGTTATCAGCACGTCCATTATTGGCGACGCTCTCGCCACGATCAAGAACATCTCCATTGGCGGAGAGCTGAAACAGTATACAAGGCTGCTTGAAAGCGGGACCGAGGAAGCAATTCACAGAATGAGCGCGGTCGCTGAAGAAAAAGGCGCCGACGGCATTTACGCCATACAGTTTATGGCTCCGCAGGTAGCAGGCGGCGCCGCTGAAGTCGTGGCGATTGGCACAGCCTATAAATTCTCAAAAAAAGAATAGTTCTTCTGAAATAAAAGGGAAGCTCCCGGAAACTGAATTTGTTTCCGGGAGCTTCCCTTTTGGTTTATGCTATTTTTTAACTGATACTAATTTTCATTAACATGCTTAATATCAAATCGAAGGGGCACGTCAAAAGATTTCAACGCAAAGGTTCGCAAAGGAAAACCTTGAAAGGCTTTTAGAACCGCAAAGTCAATTAAAATATGTAAATCACCATCATGCTAATTCGTTTTCTTGGTTAATAATTGAGGTCTTGCTTTTCCTTTGCGTCCTTTGCTCCCTCTCTGTTCAGCCTTTGCGTTGAAATCCTTTGACTTTGATCTTCGATCCGACATTAAGCATGTTGAATGCAAATTGGTGTAAATAGAACAACGTGAATTCGCAGGAATAACGAAACGCGGCAAAGAATTAGGCTTTCGCTTCGGCGCGCGTCTCCTTTTTGTGTCCTTTTTTCCCGAGTTCCATGCGCAGCGAGATCCGCCGGCGCTTGATGTCCACGTCGATGACGAACACCTCGACGGCCATGCCGGGACGAAGCACTTCCGAAATATCCTTCACGTAGCGTCCCATTTGACTTACGTGGACCAGGCCGTCCTGGTGGACTCCGATATTCACGAAAGCGCCGAAGGCCGTCACGTTGGAGACGATGCCGGGCAGTTTCATGCCCGGTTTCAGGTCCGCCAGCTCCCTGACGTTGGGATCGAAGGAGAACAGTTCCAGCTCGCTGCGGGGATCGCGTCCGGGCTTCTCCAGCTCTGAAAGAATGTCCTCCAGGGTTGGCAGCCCCACCTCGTCGGTGACGTAGCGGTTCAGGTCAATCCTCTTTTTTAGGTCCTTGGCGGCGATGAGTTCTGATACGGAGCAGTTCAGGTCCGCTGCGATGGCGTCCACGATATTGTAGTTCTCGGGATGGACGGCGCTGCCGTCCAGAGGGTTTTCGGCGTTATGGATCCTCAAAAAGCCTGCGGCCTGCTGGTAGGCCTTGGGGCCCAGGCGGGGGACCTTGAGGACGTCCTGGCGCTTTGCGAAGGGGCCGGCGCTTTCGCGGTATTTGACCACGTTGTCGGCCAGGCTGGACGTGAGGCCTGAAACGTAGGAGAGCAGCTTGGCGCTGGCGGTGTTCAGGTCCACGCCCACGGCGTTGACGCAGGAGATCACCGTGTCGTCCAGAGCGCTTTTCAGCTGCTTCTGGTCCACGTCATGCTGATACTGCCCCACGCCGATAGATTTTGGGTCGATCTTGACCAGTTCGGCCAGCGGGTCCATCAGGCGGCGGCCGATGGATACGGCGCCTCGGACCGTGACGTCCTGATCGGGGAATTCCTTGCGCGCCAGGTCAGAAGCGGAGTAGACCGACGCGCCGCTCTCGCTGACCACGATGGTGGGAATGGCGAGATCAAGCTCCCTCAGGAACTCCTCGGTTTCACGGCTGGCCGTGCCGTTGCCCACGGCGACCGCGTCGGGCTTGTACTTGGAGACCAGATCTCTGATAATATTGCCGGCTTGGGCATACTGAGCGTCCGAGCGCTGGATGAAGATCACCGTGTGATGCAGCAGGTCGCCCTTGGAGTCGAGGCAGACCACCTTGCAGCCCGTCCTGATGCCGGGGTCGATGGCCAGCACGGGGCGCCCTCCGAAGGGCGAGGCCATAAGAAGTTCCCTCAGGTTTTTCGTGAAGATCTTGATCGCCTCGGTATCAGCGCGTTTTTTCAGAGTGGCCCGCGCTTCGGTCTCCATGGAGGGACCCAGAAGGCGGCGGTACCCGTCGAGGACGGCCGCTTCCACCTGTTTCGAGTCTTCTCCGGTCCCCTTGACGTAGCGCGCGTTCAACTTTTCGACGGCGCGCTTTTCGTCGGGGCGGACGGATAGGGACAGATAGCCTTCCTTCTCGCCCCGCATGACCGCCAGAAGACGGTGCGAGGGAATGGCCAGCAGAGGCTCTTTCCAGTCGAAATAATCGGCGTAGGTGGCGGCTTCGGGGTTGTCTTTTTTCTTTTCGATCAGCGAGGAAGCGCATAGGCCGTAACGGACGAAGATCAAACGCATCTCCTGGCGCACGGCGGCGTTTTCGCTCACGTTTTCGGCGATGATATCCCGCGCGCCAGCCAGAGCGGCTTCCACGTCGGCGATTTTTTTCTCCTCGTTTAGATAGGGCGCGGCCAGCTCCTGCGGATTGGCTCCGGTCTGAGCGAGCAGCGCGTCCGCCAGAGGCTGCAGCCCCGCTTCTCTGGCCGCCATGGCGCGGGTGCGGCGCTTGGGGCGATAAGGCAGATAGGCGTCTTCAAGGGCCGTCATGGTCGCCGCCGCGTCGATGGATTGTTTCAGTTCGTCGGTCAGGATTCCCCGCTCCGTCAGTGAAGAGACGATCGCTTCGCGGCGTTTTTCCAGTTCCTCGACGCGGGCAAGGCCGTCGCGGATCGCCGTGATGGCCACCTCGTCGAGGGATCCTGTTTTTTCCTTGCGGTAGCGCGCGATAAACGGAACGGTACAACCTTCCGCCAGAAGTTCAGACACGGCGCACACGCCGCTGACTGGAAGCTTGAGTTCCTGAGCAATACGCCCTGTGTAATCTGCCATGTAAAAAGAAGCTCCTTTCAAATATGCTGCCTGGAACAGCGCACAGTTCTGTCTTTATCCCGGCTTCTATATCTTACCTAAAGCGGGGCCGGCTGTCCATGACCAAAAAAGAAAAGTGAAAAGAAAAGCCCCGCGCTGTGCGGGGCCTTCGTAAAATACTATAAAGAACGGTTCTTGTGTTTTGACACAAGAACTATTTCCTTTTAGGAGCTTTCCAGCAGAGGATAAACATTACCGTAACGCCGGCGGCGCCGAGCAGGGAGAGCACGGGACTCTCGGCGAGGGCGACGAGGCCGGAGGCCACGAAGAGCACGCGCGTCAGGAAAGAAAGCTTGCCGCAGCAGTAACCCGAAAAGCTGAATCCTATGCCGAAGACCACGGCGATGCCGCTGATGACGGAGATGATGTTGCGGTACCAGCTCAGCTGAAGGATCAGGCCGGGATCGTAGCAGAAGGCGAAGGGGATGATGAAGGCCAGGATTCCCAGACGGCAGGCCGCCCAGCCCGTCTTGTTGGGCGAGTCGTCGGCGATGGACGCCGCGGCGTAGGCCGCCAGGGCCACAGGCGGCGTGATGTTGGAGATGATGGCGTAGTAGAACACGAACAGATGGGCTGCCAGAGGCATGAAGCCCAGTTTCGCCAGAGCGGGAACGCCCAGCGCGGCGCCCAGGATGTAGGCGCTGGTGGTGGGAAGTCCCATGCCGAGGATCAGAGCGACAAGGGCGATCAGGACCAGAGCCAGCAGCGGGTTGCCCTGCGAGACCTCGAGCACGGCGCCGACGAACTTGAACCCTACGCCTGAAAGCGCGACTGCTCCGACGACCAGCCCGGCGGAGGCGCAGGCCGAGCAGACGATGGGAATGCTCTTGGAGCCGTCGTGAATGGCCTGAAGGATCTGTACGGGCCCCATTCTCTTTTCGGGGTTGGGGAGTGACACAAGCCAGGCCAGCGCGATGCCGCTGATCGCGCCGTACATGGGTGTGTAGCCGGCCAGCAGCATATAGACCAACAGCACGATGGGACTCATGAGATAGAGCTTTTTCATGACTTTTTTCTTGTCGGGGAGCTCTTCGGGAGAAAGTCCCTGCAGTCCGTCCCTCATGGCCGTCAGGTGCACCATGAGCAGCACGGCGCCGTAGTAGAGCAGGGCCGGCAGCAGGGCGGCGATCATGATCACGCTGAACTGGGTGCCCAGAAGGGCCGCCATGACGAAAGCACCTGCGCCCATGACGGGAGGCATGATCTGGCCGCCCGAACTGGCGACGGCTTCAACGGCGCCCGCAAAATAGGGCTTGTAGCCGATGCGTTTCATCAGCGGGATGGTAAAGGAGCCCGTGCCGTAGACGTTGGCCACCGCGGAACCCGAGATGGAACCGAAAAGGGCCGAGCTGACCACGGCGATCTTGGCGGGGCCTCCGGCCTGCGTTCCCGTGAAGGCCTGTGCGAATTCCATGAAATACTCGCCCACGCCGCTCTTCTCCAGGAACCCGCCGAAGATCAGGAAGATCATGACGAAAGTGGCCGAAACCCCCAGCGACGACGAATAAATTCCCTCGTCGGTCAGGTACATGCCCTCGATCAGCCGGTCAAACTCAGTGGGGACTCCCTGAAGCACGTGAGGAAGCCAAGAACTGTCGCAGAACATGGTGTAGACCACGAAGACCGTGGCGACGATCACCAGCGGCACGCCCACGGTGCGCCGCGTGGCTTCCAGGAGCATGACGATGATCAGCGTCCCCAGGATCAGCTGAACCTGGGTGATCTCGTCGACGCCCTGCATGCGCTCCATGAGGGAGTTGTAGTTAAAGATGATATAGATGCCCGGGATTGTGGAAAGAGCCGCTAAAATCCAATCATACCAGGGAACGGACGTCTCCGCGGGATCGCCGTTTTTGCTTTTGAACATGGGGTACATGACGTAAACCATCGGCAGAACCCAGGTGAGGTGGATCGCTCTCTGGAGGTAGGCTTCAAAAGCGCCGAAGACCGCTGTGTAAAGGTGAAAAAGCCCCATCGCAAGTATATAGACCCATAATCCCTTGGCGACTATCCCATCGAGTTTTCTCATTCAAAATCATCCTCTCTGTAAATGTGGAAAGGCATATATAAAAGCGTGCGTAAAAATCTTTGTAAAATTAAAAACAATTCAAGCTAAAGAAGAAGGCGGGCCATGAGACCCGCCTCCAGTTTAAACAGAGAAGCTGTTCTGCCGCTACTTGCCAGCGGCAGCTTCGGTCCAATACTTGATCGCGCCGGGATGAGACAGGATGCTGCCGCTGGGGATCGCGGTCTTAGGGTCGAGTTCCTTGATGTCCACCACACCCTTGGCCAGCATGTCCACGTTGGTATACATGGACTTGCAGAGGTCATAGACGATCTGGTCGTCCAGGTCGCCGCGGACGACGATGCAGGTGTAGTCGCCCACAACCTTGACGGGCTCCTTGGTGACCGACTTGTAGATGCCGGGATCCACGGTGAAGGTGACGGTGCCGGCCGCCGCGCCGACCTTGTCCAGGGCTTCCTGGCTCATGCCCAGGATAACCACGTCGGTCTGGCTTTCAATCTGCATGACGATGGCCGCCACTTTGCCTACGGAGAAGGCGAAGACGTCCAGGTGGTTGTCGGCGATCAGGTCGGCGCCGCCGGAATAGGACGCGTATTCAACGCTGCCGCCCCACTCTTTGATGGCCTTGCGGTAATCGATGCCGTAGCCGGCTTTGAAGACGGCGTTGACGACGAATTCGGAGCCCGTTCCGGTCTTCAGCGTCGCGAAGCGGATGGGAAGCTTCTTGGCGACGATCTCGTCAAGGGTTGTGACGCCGTTCTTGTCGGCGAAGTCCTTACGGGCGATAAAATAAGTGTACTGAGTGTAGAGGTTGGCCAGCATTTTGGCGTTCGTGCAGACCTGCTTGAACACGGCCAGGTCGCTGCCCTTCTGCGCTACGGCAACCATCGAGGTATTGGAGAAGCCGAGGTCGCCCTTTCTCATGTGGGCGTTGATGATGTTCGCCACGGCGCCGCCGGTGATGCTGGTGGTCTGGAGAACTTCCTTGCTCCACGTGTCGGCCAGCCCGCCGCCGAGAGCGAACCAGTTGCCGCCGGGAGGGCCTGCCATAAACTTGAGCTGCGAAGGTGTATCAGCCATTGCCGCACCGGCCAGGACGGCGGATAAAACGAGACATACTGCAAAAATTTTTTTCATTCACACATACCTCCTTATGTGATTCCTCATGCTGGCTTGACTCGCATAATGAAAAAAGACGCTGAACCCTTTTCTTCAAATTCATCAAGCCTACGCATGCTTCGTAGTATACTATCATGCATTTTGCTGTGTCAAGACAGTCTGTGAATTTTTTTATCCTGCGGGAACTATGGTTTAGTTTCAAAAGCAAAAGATGATCGCCTCGCCGTCTTCTATGTCGATTTTTTGGCCGAAAGCGGGTAGAATAGAATTATGGCAAACCGCCCCAGAATATGGCGGCGCCATCTACGCCATCTAATAGAGGAGTCCCGGATTCGCGGCGGACGGCGGCGTCCTTCTATAACTGCCGCGGGCGCTGAATGCTGAAAATATGAAAAGTTTGATTTGGAACATATCAGCCGGTCCCGGCTGAAAAAATAATTGAAAATGGAAGGTGCCGCTTTGATTCGAGGAATTGTTTTTGACTTTGACTTAACTCTTGTGGACAGCGCTTTGGGGATCTGCGCCAATTTGAATGCCCTCGCCGAGGAAAAGGGGCTTCGCCCGCTTTCCATCAGCGAAGTGCGCCCCACCATAGGGCGGGCCCTTGTGGACGCCATGCGTTCCTTTTGGGGCGATGGACCCGTGGAGGACGAGTGGCTGCCGCGTTACCGCCAGCTCTTCGTGGAACGTAACTACGCTGGCGTGGCTCCCTTTCCGGGGACCCGCGAGGCCCTTGAGACGCTGCGTTCCCGCTCCATCAGCCTGGCCATCGCCACGAACAGGCTGTCGCCGCGGGGCATTGTAACCGCTGCAGGGCTGGCCGACCTGTGCCCCGTCATTGTGGGCATCGAAAACTTTGCCCCCAAACCCGATCCGGCGATCCTCCTCGAGGCCATGCGCCTGATAGGGACGGCTCCCAGCGAGTCGGTCTACGTGGGCGATACGGACATCGACATGCGCACCGCCCTGGGCGGCGGCATTACCGGCATAGGCGTTACCACCGGAAATCACGACGCCGAGGCTCTCAGGGCCGCCGGCGCGTCCTATGTCATTAAAAATCTCGGGGAGCTCCCCGCACTTGTGGAGGCGTTATAATAATGAACACTGTACAGGAAAGCCAGAATCCTTTTGTGCGCCGTATGGGCGCGGGGTGCGTCGCCTGGAAGCTCTGGAACCGAGAGACGCTGCAGGAAGCGGCCGATCAGGATAAGCCGATCTGCCTTTGCGTGACCAACAACGGAAGCCGCTGGAGTCATGCCATGAAGACGACCTTCGAGGACCTCGAAGCTGCGAAGCTGCTGAACGAAGATTATATCCCCGTGCTGACCGACCACGAAGACGTGCCCCACCTGTCTCTGGCGGCCCGGGCGTTGGCGCAGATCATGTTGGGACACGCCGGGTGGCCTTTGATGGTCTTCATGACCCCCGAGAGGAAGCCCTTCTTTGCGTCGGCCTATATGCCCCTGCAAAGCAAGGATCCCCGTGTGCCCGGCCTGTTGGACGTGCTGCGCCGCGTTAAATGGCTGTGGCTTATGAAGCGCCCCCAGGTGAACGAAACAGCCGAAAGCTACAGTTCCCAGCTTGCGGCTGCACTGTCGCCCTATACGGCACCCCTGCGGGGCGGCCTGGGAGAGCGGGCGGAAGAACAGCTTTTGAGCACCTCGGACGCCCAGTTCGGCGGCTTCGGCGACACACCTAAATTCATTCAGGCTCCCAAGCTTGCCCTGGCCGCGTGGCTGTGCGGCGACAGCGGCCGGCTTCGCGAATTTCTCGATACTTCGCTTTCGGCTCTCGCGTCGGGCGCGATCTACGATCATCTCAGCGGCGGCTTTCACGACTACTGCTATGACCGCCTGTGGAGCCAGCCCTGCCTGGGCCGGCACGCCGCGCAGAGCGTAGCTGGTCTGTGGGCTTTCGTGGAAGGCTTTGAGATCTTCCAGAGCCCCGCTTACTGGCACGTGGCCGACGATACGATCTGGTCGCTGATCTTTGGCTTCGACCGCGGCGACGGACTGCTGAACGGCGGCGACGACGTGCACGATGCGGCGGCTGTCGACGGCTATTACCTTTGGACCCGGGAAGAGATTGAGAAAATCCTCGGCGACAGGGCAGAGGCCTTCTGCCAGGCTTACGGCGTGACGTCCCAGGGTAATTTTATAGACATGCTGACGGGGAAGCCTTCGGGGAAAAACGCCCTGCGCCTTACGGGCCTGTCGGATATGGACGACAGGTCCGGTAGAGACATGACGGAGATATGGGATGAGCTTTCGGAGGGCCGGGCCAAACTTGCCTCAGCACGCCTTGACCGTCCCAGGCCGGCCGTGGAAGAGCGTGTTTCAGTGCGCGCCAACGCCTGTTTTGCCGCCGTGCTGGCCCGCGCCGCCCGCCTGATGGACAGGCCGGTCTACCTCGAACAGGCCGAGAAAGTCCTCAGGGCTGTGCTTCGGTGCGCCGTCGACGAAAAGGGCGCTCTGTGCCACACCCTGTACGGCGAAAGCCGCGGCGGCGAGGCCACCCTTGACGACGTGGCGTCGCTGGTCTGGGCCTTCTTGGAGCTTCTGAAGACCACCGGTTCGCCCGAATGGCTTGCCGGAGCCTGCGCATGGAGCGAGACCGCCGACGAGCTTTTCGGGGCCGAAGGAGCCATGCGCCTTGTCCGCGCCGACGCCCTCGAAGTGCTGCCCGCCTGGGACGCCGGCGACGACCACCTGCCTTCGGGCAACGGCATGATGGTCAATAACCTGGTCACGCTCTATTTGCAGACTGGCGAGGAACGATGGAAGGACAGAGCTCAGAGCATCGTCGACGCCTTCGGAGGCGCCCTGAACGAATATCCAGCAGCCTGCGCCTCCCTGCTGATAGGCGCGCTGAGGCTGGAGAAGGCCTTAGAGGCGAAATAGACTTAAAGCGGCCTGTCCCGTGAGAACCGCTGCGGCTGCGCCTGGAAGCGGGTAAAATAACTGGAAGAAAAAGAAGGCTTCTCAAACTTAAAAGAGCCTTTTTATTCCTGCTTGTTGCTTTTCATTTGGAGTTCCATGCCTTATAATTACGTCGAGGAACGTGCGTATCCTTGTACGTGAATTATCGAAGGGAGACCTTTCAATGAAGAAGTTTTTAGCCTTGTTGTTCCTCGTGTTGCTGGCTCTTCCCGCCGGGGCGGCGGTGAAGGAATTCGACGGCTTTACCATCGACGTGCCTCGCGGATGGACGGCGGAAGCCGAGGATGGCGACGTCTATGTGGCGGACAAAGACGAAACGGCTATGCTGGCGATCACCTACATCGGCAAGGCTGACGACAAGCAGTTCAATGAAGTGGTGAACGAGTTTGTCTCGTCCAATGAAATCGATCAGTCAAAGGTGACCGGTTACCCCGGGGGCTACGCCATGCCCGTGGACATGGACGGGGAGGAAGGGACCGCCTACATTTTCAGGCGCGGCGGCGTGCTCTTCATGGTCGCTTCGTTCGGCGGCGCCCCGGCGCTGGGCAGGATCCTGGACTCACTTACGCCCACGGAGCGGGAAGAGGAGGACGGAGGGGACCGCGGCGCGGGAGGCCAGCAGGGAACGCCCACGCTTCTGGAGCTTTCGACGCCCACCTGAGGCGCCTGCCGCGAGATGGCACAAATCCTGGCAGGATTTAAAAAGCGTTATGGTCAGCGTGTGGACGTGGAAGAGATCAACGTGGCAAGAGACGAAGCGACGGCTGAAAAATACCGGATCGAATCGGTGCCCGCGCTGATTTTCCTGAGCCCTGAAGGAAAAGTGCTCTTCCAGACCGAGGGCGTCATGTCCGAAGAAGAACTCCTGGCAAAATGGAGTGAATTGGGGTATGATTTATAAGGACACGGCGGATTCTTCCTTCTAAATATGTAAAAATTTTCATCTGAAATCATCTGAAAAAAGAAAAAGCGCCGAGACGGGATGGAATGCTGGCGGCAGGGTGAGCGGCACTGCGCTTCCCTTGCCGGTCGGAAGGCCTGATCGGCGCTTTTGCAGCTGTTTGTGGCAGACGCGCCGTTCAACCCTTCGTCAGGTGGCGGCGCGTTCCTTTTTTTCCGTAAGTTCCCCTTTGGGCATTTGTAATAGGGTTGTTGAACCTCCGGCGAAGAAGGCGTCCCTGACGCGAGGAATGGATTTATGAATAATGGGTATAAGCGCGAAAAATTTTTTGTAAAATGAAATAAATCAACGTTTCCTGAATTTTGAAGTACGTTTTTTTTCGTTGTAAAGAAAAACTTTCACATTTCATGTGCGTTTGCCTTTAAAAAAAACAGATTCTTCGGGTTTCATGTGATATACTTATCCGAGTTCGTTTTTTTTCACCACTATTTATGATAAGGTCATTGAAAGGAGTGCTTCTTGTGAGATCGGAACTGCAGTCACAAGAAAAGAACGTCGTAACGATTAAGGTTATTGTGGATAAAGCAGATTTTGCCGAACAGCTGAAGAAAACCTACAGCGAGGTCGCGAAGAAAATCAATATCCCCGGCTTCCGTAAGGGCAAGGCCCCCCGGAATATCATCGAAATGCGTGTCGGCAAGCCCGCCCTGATGGCGGAGGCCCTGGAGGACATGCTTCCTTCGCTGCTCGACGAGGTGGTCGCCGAGTATGACCTGGAACCCATCGCCGAACCCCGTCTTGAGCTCAACGCCCTGAAGGAAGATGAAGACGTCTCCTTCACGGCGGTCTATGAAGTGGAACCTGAAGTGACGCTTCCCGAACTTTCCGAGATTACGGTCGATCTTCCCGTGTTTACGGTGACCGACGCCATGGTCGACGAGGCTCTGGACAACATGAAAAAACGCTTCGCCGTTTTCAAGCCCGTGAACCGCCCCTGCACACGCAGCGACAAAGTGCGCGCGGCCTATAGCCTTTCCGTGAAGGACGACGCCGGCGCGGTCATCCTGTCCCATGAGCCCCAGGTCGAGATCTTTGAACTGAGCAGCCTGTCCCTTCGTCCCGAAATCGTCGAAGCCCTCTGCGGCGCCGAGGCAGGAGAAGAGCGGGAGACCATGGTGCCCATCGCCGCCGACTACAAGGATAAGGCCGTGGCGGGCAAAATGGCCCACTACGAGTTCAACGTGATTGAAGTTCAGGAGCCCGTCATGCCCGAGATGAACGAAGAGTTCTTCAAGAAGGTGACGGCAGCGGAGGTCCACAGCGAGGAAGAACTTCGCGCCAACATCCGCGAAACGCTGGATCAGCGCCTGAAAGCGGACGCACGCACGGCCGCCGAAAACGACGCCGTGGCCAAGATCACCGAGGCGGCGGTTGTGGACGTGCCTGAGTCCATGATCAAACGTCAGAAGGATCATCTGCGCAAGCGCTTTGAGGACAACGTCAGAGAGAGAACAAAGATGGGCCTGGAGGAGTACTATAAATCCAACGGCCGCGACATCGCCGAGCTTGACGCCAACCTCGAGAAGGACGCTCGCCGCGACGTGCTGGGCTACCTTGTGGTCGACGCCTGCGCGAAGAAGTTCAACGTCAGCCTCGAGAAGGAAGACCTTGACGCCGAGATCGAGCAGATGGCCGGTTCCTACCAGATTTCTGCCGACAGCATCAAGGATATGCTCAAGAAGCACCCCGAGGATTTTCAGAGCATGATCTCCTCTGCCCGTTATCGCAAAACGATGAGCGCCATTATGGAAAAGGTAAAGGTCAACGAGGTCGCGAAGTCTGTTGATGCCGGCGAAAGCGCCGCCCAGGAATAACGAACACCCCGTTGCTGCGGCCGTTGAAGCCGCAGCAACGTTTTTAGGCGCCGCCGGCAAAACGCCTTTTCTCCGGCAGGCGCTTCTGAGAAATTCGAGTAACGAAGAACAACGAAGAAAGTTTTTTACGAACGAGATCTTTATGAGTGAGAAAGGAGCCTCCTGAAAATGTATATACCCTTTGTAATAGAACAGACAGGCAGGGGAGAGCGTTCCTACGACATATATTCGCGGCTTCTGAAGGACAGGATCGTCTTTATCGGCGACGAGATCGACGATGCCGTGGCGAACGCCGTGGTGGCGCAGCTCCTGTTCCTGGAAAGCGAAAGCACAGAACGGGACATCAGCATTTATATCAACTCGCCGGGCGGATCAGTGTCGGCGGGGCTTGCGATTTATGATACGATGCAGTTTGTCAAGAACGACGTGTCCACTATCGTGGTGGGAATGGCGGCCAGCATGGCGGCGGTGCTTCTGGCGGCGGGCGCGCCCGGCAAGAGGATCGCCCTGCCCAATTCGCGCATCATGATCCATCAGCCGCTGGGCGGGGCCCAGGGGCAGGCCAGCGACATCGAGATCCAGGCCCGTGAGATCGTCAAGACCAAAGAGCTGCTGAACAGCATTCTCGTAAAGCACACAGGCCAGTCCATGAAGAAGGTCAAGGGCGACACGGACCGCGACTTTTACATGACCGCCCAGGAAGCTATGGCCTATGGCCTTGTCGACAAGGTCATCGACAAACGATAGTGAATATTTCCGAATACAAGCACAGCAGACGTCATTGGGCGTTCTTCTGTCTGACATGGACTGACGTTGGAAGGAATGAAAAGAATGGCACGATGGGATAATAAAAATCGAAGAGATCTTCGCTGTTCCTTCTGCGGCAGAGGCGCCGAAGACGGAGTGGCGATGATCTCCGGTCCGGAGGGAATCAATATCTGCAGCGAGTGCGTCAAGATCTGCAATTCCTACTTGAAAAACACCCCCGACGCTCAAGAGGACGTTTTCGAAGGAGCGGCGGCGGACAAGAAAGACGCCGACGCCGCTGCCCTTGAGAAGGTGGTGAACCCTCCCAAGCCTCTGGAGATTAAAAATTATCTTGATGAATACGTGATCGGCCAGGATTACGCCAAAAAAGCGATTTCCGTGGCCGTCTACAACCACTATAAGAGGATCGCCAGCGGCTTTACCGGCGGCGACGTGGAGCTGCAGAAGAGCAACCTGCTGCTTCTGGGGCCCACTGGCTGCGGTAAGACGCTTCTGGCGCAGAGCCTCGCGAAAAAACTGAACGTCCCCTTCGCCATGTCCGACGCGACGACGCTGACCGAGGCCGGATACGTGGGCGAGGACGTGGAGAACGTGCTCGTCAGGCTGGTCCAGGCCGCCGAGTTCAACGTTCAGGCGGCGGAGCGGGGGATCATCTATATCGACGAGATCGACAAGATCGCCCGGAAATCGGAATCCACGTCGATCACCCGCGACGTTTCCGGCGAGGGCGTGCAGCAGGCCCTTTTAAAGATCCTCGAGGGCACCCTCTCCAACATCCCTCCCAAGGGCGGCCGCAAGCATCCTCAGCAGGAATTCATCCAGATCAACACGAGCAATATCCTCTTCATCTGCGCCGGCGCTTTTGACGGCCTGGAGGACATCGTGGCGAGAAGAGTCAATAAAAAAGTCATCGGTTTTGACAGCGACATCCGGGGGCAGAGCATGGCCGACCGTTTCGACCTGCTGACCCAGGTGGAGCCCGAAGACCTTGTTTCCTTCGGATTTATCCCCGAGCTGGTGGGGCGCCTGCCTCTGATCGTGCCCCTTCAGAACCTGGACGTAGACGCTCTGGTCAGAGTGTTGACGGAGCCGAAAAACTCGCTGATCCGCCAGTATCAGAAGAGCTTCGAGATGGAAAACGTGGAGCTCGTCTACACGCCCGAGGCGATCCGGGCGATCGCCGAGAAGGCGGCGAGCAAAAAGACCGGCGCCCGCGGGCTGCGGGCTATTATGGAGAAGCTGATGCTCGACCTGATGTACGAGGTCCCTTCGTCGCCGACGAGGCTGGCCCGCATCGTCATCACCCCCGAGTGCGTGACCGAAGGAGCGCGGGCGCAGCTTATCGAGGCCGATAACAAGGAGGTTTCCTGATCCATGCTGTATGTGCTGCCCGCCAGAGATACGGTCATCTTCCCGGGAGTGCTGGCCCCGCTTTTCGTGGGGCGCCCTTCGTCGCTGAAAGCGATCGAGATGGCGGCCATGGACGAGAAGCGGACCCTGTTTGTGGCCGCCCAGAAGGACGCCTCCAACGAGGCGCCTGCCGCGGAGGACCTCTACGACGTCGGGACGGTCTGCACCCTTTTGCAGATGATCCGGCTGCCCGACGGGTCGATCAAGCTGCTTCTGGAAGGCAAGGAGCGCATGCGCTGCCGCCAGTACGTGACGAAGGACTCTCTGCTGATGGCCGACCTGGTTCCCGTCTCTTCCGGCTACACGGACAAGGCGCGCGTCGAAGCGCTGCGCCAGGAAGTGATCCGCGAGTTTGAAAACTACGTGAACCTGCATCCTCGGCTGCCGGCCGAATTAGCCCTCCCCATCAACGCGACCAAAGAGCCTGACTTGGTGGCCGACATGATCGCCTCCCACATGCTGGTGGACGTGGCCAAGAAGCAGTCCATCCTGGAATGCTTCCACATCGAGAGCCGCCTGGAGCTCCTGCTGAAATACCTGCTGTCGGAATGCGAGCTGCTGAGCCTGGGACGGGAGATTCACAATAAGGTACAGAGCGAGCTGGATCATAACCAGAAAGAATATTTCCTGAGAGAGCAGCTGAAAGCCATTCAGGAGGAGTTGAAGATCGACGAATCCCCCGAGGTCAACGAGCTGAGAGCCCGCGCGGCCAAGCTTGACCTGCCGCAGCTGGTCCGTGAAAAGGCTGAATCCGAGCTGAAGCGCATGTCGAAAATGGCGCCCATGTCGCCGGAGCTGACAGTCTCCAGGACTTATGTGGAGTGGCTTCTCGACGTGCCATGGAACAGGAAGGCCGAAGAGCGCCTGGACATGGCGGCCGTCAAGAAGACTCTCGACGCCAACCACTACGGCCTTGAAAAGGTGAAGGACCGGCTGATCGAGCTTTTGGCCGTCAGGAAGATGGCGGGAAAGAACGCCAGGGCGCAGGTCCTCTGTCTGATCGGCCCTCCCGGCGTCGGAAAGACCTCTCTGGGGCAGTCCGTCGCCGAGGCCCTGGGACGGCCCTTTGTCTCTTTCTCGCTGGGCGGTATGCGCGATGAAGCCGAGATTCGGGGGCACCGTAGGACCTACATCGGCGCGCTGCCGGGGCGTATCGTTCAGAAGCTGAAGCAGGCGGGGTGCCGCAATCCCGTGATGCTTATGGACGAAGTGGACAAGATCGGCGCCGATTTCCGCGGCGATCCCGCTTCGGCGCTTCTTGAAGTCCTTGACCCCGAGCAGAATTGCCGTTTTACCGATCACTATTTGGAAGTGCCCGTGGATTTGAGCGATGTGCTGTTCATCACCACGGCCAACGTAGCTCACAGCATTCCACAGCCTCTGCTTGACCGTATGGAGGTCATAGAGCTGTCGAGCTATCTTCCCGAGGAAAAACTCCATATCGCGAAAGATTACCTTCTGCCGCGCATCTATAAAGAGAGCGGCTTGAACAAAAAACAGGTTGTGGTTTCCACGCCCGCCATAAAATCCATAATAATGGAGCATACCCGCGAGTCAGGGGTACGCGAGCTGGACAGAAAACTTTCAACGCTGTTCCGCAAGGCGGCTCGTTCGATCCTTGAGGACGGCGAAGCTGGGATTTTGTCCGGCAAGATCACTATCGGCACGAAACAGCTTTCATCCTACCTGGGCGCGCCTCACAAGCCCGACGTGCGCATTCCCAAAACGTCGTCGAAGGGTGTTTCTGTGGGGCTGGCCTGGACCGCCGCCGGCGGCGACGTGCTGATTATCGAGGCCGTCACGATGCGGGGCAAGGGCGAGATCACGCTTACGGGCAACCTGGGAAGCGTGATGCAGGAGTCGGCGCAGACCGCCATGGGATTCCTCAAATCCCATTGGTCCGAGCTGACGAGCCTGCAGGAGCCCGACTGGGAGAAGACGGCGCTTCACCTTCACGTCCCCGAGGGAGCCATTCCGAAGGACGGCCCCTCGGCGGGCGTCACCATGGCCGTAGCCCTGTTTTCGGCGCTTTCAGGAGCGCTGTATAAGCCGGGGTACGCCATGACGGGCGAGATGTCCCTGCGCGGCGACGTGCTGCCCATCGGCGGCCTCCGTGAAAAAGTCCTCGCCGCCAAGCGCTTCGGGATCCATCAGATCTTCGTTCCCGAGGCGAACCGGGCGGACGTGGAGGACATCGACCCCTGGATTAAAGAGGATGTGCATTTTATCTATGCGAGATCGGCGCTCCAGGTGTTTGAGCGCGTGCTTGAGACGGGAGAAAGCCTGAAGAATGATTAACTGGAGAGCGGCGCTGAGCTGTACGGCTTTTACGCCTCAGCAGTTTCCGGAAGGGGTTTTGCCTGAAATCGCGCTGGCGGGACGCTCCAATGTGGGCAAGTCCTCGCTGATCAACAAACTGATCGCCCAAAAACTGGCTCACGTCAGCGCGTCGCCGGGAAAAACGCGGAGCGTGAACTTTTTTGACGTGGCGGGACCCCATCCCTTTGTCCTCGTGGACCTTCCCGGTTTCGGCTACGCCTCGAGAAGCAAAGAGGAAAAGGGAGGCTGGGCCTCTCTGATTGAACGCTATATTATGCGGCGGGAAAATCTCGTCCTGGTGGTCCATCTGGTGGACATCAGGCACGGCCTACTCCCCAAGGACCGGGAGCTGCAGCGCTGGCTGAAGGATCTGGACGTGCCCGTGCTGACCGCTTTTACGAAGGCCGACAAGATCGCGAAGACGAAACGGAAGGAACTGGTCCTGAGTTACGTAAAATCGGGGCTCTATTCCTGGGGACTTCCGGTCGCCTGTTCGGTCGACGAGGCTGAAACGGTGGAAGAGCTGAAAGCTCAGATCGATCTGTATTTATCGCAAATACAGGATGAATGAAAGTAAGGAGGAAAGTCAATGCCCTCGAGAAACACGAATTTGTCCAAGAACTACGAGCCCGCGCCTCTTGAAGGAAAATGGTATCAATGGTGGCAGGATCAGAACCTTTTTGACGCTAAAATTGACCATACAAAGGAAGCTTTTACAATCGTCTTGCCGCCGCCGAACGTGACGGGCGCCCTGCACATGGGGCATGCCTACGACCATACGTTCCAGGATATCCTGTGCCGCTACAAGAGAGCCCGCGGCTACAGCGTTCTCTGGCTGCCCGGTACCGACCACGCGGGCATTGCGACCCAAAACGTGGTGGAGAGACGTCTGGCGTCGGAAGGCAAGAGCCGTCACGACCTGGGACGCGAAGCCTTTGTGGACCGAACCTGGCAGTGGAAGGAAGAGTACCGCAGCCGTATCGTCGGCCAGATGAAGAGACTTGGCGATTCGTGCGACTGGAAGCGCGAGCGCTTTACCATGGACGAGGGATTGTCGAAAGCCGTCCGCGCCGTGTTCTGCCGTCTCTACGACAAGGGCCTGATCTACAAGGGGAAATATATCGTCAACTGGTGCCCCCGCTGCCACACGGCCCTTTCCGACCTTGAAGTGGAACACTCCGAGGAGATGGGCCACCTGTACTACGTCCGCTACCCCTTCGTGGAGGGAGACGGCTATATCACCATCGCCACCACCCGTCCCGAGACGATCATCGCCGACGTTGCCGTGGCGGTTCATCCCCGCGACGAAGCTCACAGCTACGCCGTGGGACGCAGCGTGGTGGTACCCATGACGGGCGGCCGCGTCATTCCCATTATCGCCGACAACATGGTCGACCCCGCCTTCGGCACGGGCTTCGTGAAGATCACGCCGGCCCACGACCCCAACGACTTCCTGGTGGGACAGCGCTATGGCCTGACGCCCATTCAGGTCATCGACGAGAACGGCTTCATGAACGATCAGGCAGGCGTCATGGCTGGCATGACCGTCGAAGCGGCCCGCGCCAAGAGCGTGGAAATCCTGCAGGAAGAGGGCGTCTTGGAGAAAATAGACGAACTGCCCCATCAGGTGGGACACTGCTACCGCTGCAACACCGTGGTAGAGCCCTATCTGTCCGAACAGTGGTTCGTCAAGGTCGCTCCTCTGGCCCAGCGCGGCGTGGAAGCCTCTCAGGCCGGCCGGATGCAGTGGATTCCCAAGCAGTGGGATAAAACTTATTACCAGTGGATGGATGGCGTCCGCGACTGGTGTATCTCCCGCCAGCTCTGGTGGGGCCATCGCATCCCCGCCTGGACCTGCCAGGACTGCGGCGAGCTGATCGTCTCCGAGCAGGATCCTTCCTGCTGCCCCAAGTGCGGTTCGAAGAACCTGCGCCAGGATGAGGACGTGCTGGACACGTGGTTCAGCAGCGCCCTCTGGCCCTTCTCGACCTTAGGATGGCCCGACCAGACTGAAGAACTGAAATACTTCTACCCCACGTCGGTGATGGTGACGGGGTTCGACATCATCTTCTTCTGGGTTTCCAGAATGATCATGATGGGCCTCGAGTTTATGGACGAAGTCCCCTTCAAGGACATCTTCATCCATGCCCTGGTGAGAGACGAAAAGGGCCAGAAGATGAGCAAGTCCAAGGGGAACGGCATCGATCCCATCGACATGATCGAAGCCTACGGCGCCGACGCCTTTCGCTTCACCATGGCGTTCCTGACCGTCCAGGGCCGGGACATCCTGTTGGGACCCAGCAAGATCGAGAACTATAAGCGCTTTATCAACAAACTTTGGAACGCCAGCCGTTTTGCCCTGATGAACCTGGGCGACGGAGATTACGACGGTCGTCCCGATCCTAAACACATGCGCCTGCACGACCGCTGGATCCTTGAGGGCGTGCGCCGCCTCGACGAGTCGGTGACGAAAAACCTCGAAACCTACGGTTTCGGCGAGGCTGCCCGCGGCATGTACGACTTTGTGTGGGGCGATCTCTGCGACTGGTATCTCGAGATGTCCAAGCCGGCTCTTTACGGCGAGGAAGGTCCCGAGCGCCAGAAAGCGTCGAAGCAGGTGCTTCTGTGTGTGTTCAAGGACGTGCTGAGGCTGCTTCACCCCATCATGCCCTTCGTGACCGAAGAGCTGTGGCACGCCTTCGCTTTCGGCGAGAAGCCCATGGAGCGTGAGCCCTGGCCGGACGGCGCGGCCTATGCCCCCGACGAAAGCGCTCTCTCCGAGATGGACAAGCTTCAGGAGTTCGTGCGCTCAATCCGCAACCTGAGGGCCGAGGCTGGCCTGCCTCCGAGCCAGAACGTGGAACGGGTGGTGCTCAGAGGGCTGGACGAAGCCTTCGCCCCGACGCTTGAAGCGAACCGCGACCTGATATCCCTGACGGCGAAGGTCAACAGCGTGGACGTGGTTCCCGCCGACGCCGAAAAGCCCCATCTGGCACTGAGTTCGATCGTGGCCGTGGGGCAGGTCTTTTTGCCCGTGGGCGACCTGCTCGACCCGGCGGCGGAAATCCTCCGCCTTCAGAATGAGATGAAGCAGGTGGAGGCCAATCTTGCCCGCAGCGAGAAGAAGCTCTCCAGCCCCAGCTTTGTCGACAAGGCTCCCGCCGAAGTGGTAGAGACTGAGCGGCAGAGGGCCCAGGAGTCGCGCCTGCGCAAGGCGCGCATCCTGGAGAACATCGCCAGCCTCTCGGAAGCTTAAATATGAACAGGAGCACTTTGAACGCCTGGAGCGCCATTGAAAAGCGTTTAAGCGCTCTCACAAGCCCCGGGGCGATCCCGGGGCTTGTGTTCGTGGAGAAGCTGATGAAAAAACTGGGCGATCCCATAGGCTTCCCTGCGATTCACGTCGCCGGCACCAACGGCAAAGGCTCAGTCTGCGCCTGCCTGGACTCCATGCTGCGGCAGGCGGGGTACAGGAGCGCACTGTACACAAGCCCCCATCTGTCCTACCTGGGCGAACGGCTTCTGATCGACGGAAAGCCCCTGTCCGTCCAGAAATGGAGCGAGGCCGTGGAACGAGTGTCCGAGGCGCTCGCCGACCTGGGCGAATGCCCCGTGAACTACTTCCAGGCGCTGACGGCGGCCTCCTTTTTGCTGATCCGGCAGGAACGCGCCGACGCGGCGGTGATCGAAACGGGGCTGGGCGGCCGTCTTGACGCCACCAACATTCTGCCCGCGCCCCTGATTTCGGTGATCACCCCTCTGGGCATGGATCACATGGAGATCCTGGGCGATACGCTGCCCAAAATCGCCGCCGAAAAGTTCGGTATCGTCAAAGCTCATTGCCGCGCTTTATACTGCGGCGGCTCCGAGGATCTGAATTCGCAGTTTCTGGCGCGCTGCGCCGAAACCGGCGCGGAGGGAGAGATCTTTTCGGAGAACTGCCGGATCTACGGCGTCCAGTCCTCTCTGGACGGAAACGCCTTCCGTTTCCAAAGCCCTCAAGGAACGAGAGAGCTCTTCGTCCGGCTTGCGGGGGCCTACCAGCCGGAAAACGCCTCATTGGCCCTCAGGGCGCTGGAACTGGTTGCGGACCGGCTGCCCGTGACCGCCGAGGCGGCGGAATTAGGGCTGAAAGAGGTTCTGTGGCCGGGGCGCATGGAAGTGCTTCACCGCAATCCCGACCTGATCATCGACGGAGCCCACAATCCTCACGGGACCCGCGCGCTTATCCGCTCCCTTTTGGCGCTCTATGGATCGGAACGTCCCATCAGCCTGGTCTATACCTCCATGGCGGATAAGGACTACATGGAGTCTCTGGAGCTCTATGCGGCAGCCTTTCCGAAGGCGCGGCTGTTCTGCACCGAACTCGAGGAGAATCACCGCTGCGAGGCTGCGGCCAAATTGGCGGAGCGGGCTTCAGCGCTGGCCTGGGGCGAAGCGCCCCAGGTCGAAAAGGACCCCCTGGCAGCCATCGGGCGGGCGAAGCTGCAGGGCGACCCCGTAATCGTCTGCGGAAGCCTCTATTTCATCGGGCGCGTCCGCGGCGACCTAATTCAAAATGAACTGTAACTCCTTTGCGGTGGCTTCCGGCGGCGGATATTATTTTTACCCTCTGCCCGGCGGCAGCCCTTTCAAAGTGCGGCTGACGCTGAAAGGCGTGGCCGCCCCGCAGGAAATTTCCCGTTTGGGCGGTTCCGAAAGGGCTTTCGTGCTTTTGCGGCAGGTTCACGGCACAAAGGTGGTCCCGGCCGCGGAGGCCCTTCACTATCCAGAGCGCGAGGAAGCGGACGGACTGTTGATCACCCCTGGCAGCCCACTCTGCGGGCTTCAGTTCGGCGACTGCGCGCCGGTACTGATCCTTTCGGCGTCCCGGGAGCCTTGGATGCTGGCGCTGCATTCCGGCTTCCGGGGAACGCTGAAAAACATCGTGGCCTCGGGGATGGACGCCGTCCGTAAAGAAGGGATGGCCGCAGACGGAGAAAAGCTTCATGCCTGGGTCGGGCCCTGCATCAGCGGCTCGTGCTACAGCCGTTCCATGTCGGATCCGACGGCGGAAGAGGCGCTGAGAAGTTTCTCTGCCGACGCGGTTCGCAGAGAAGGCGGCGTCCTGTACCTCGATTTAAAGCGCCAGATCGCCCGTCAGCTCGCCGCGGAGGGGATTCTGGAGCGGAACATCTGGCTGGAATCCCAATGTACCTGCTGTCGGAGCGATCTTTTCTATTCCCATCGGAAAAGCCGCGGCGGCGAGGATCCAAGAATGCTTTTGACTATTTGCAGTTCCTGTACACAAAAACAGGATAAGTCGTGATAATATCTATAGAACATGAAATTTCATGAATGAGGTGAAGGGCGTGGAGAGTATCAGGGTAGGCGTGGTGGGAGTCGGTCATCTGGGACGCCACCATGCGCGCATCTATACGGAAATACTCGGCGCAAAACTTGCAGGGGTGGTAGACAGCAATCTGGCCCAGGCAGAGGCGGTTGCTGAGGAACTTGGAGTTCCCGCCTATTCTGATCTTGATCGTTTTGTGCAGGAACAGCAGCCGGAAGCGATGAGCGTGGTCGTCCCCACGGTCGCTCATTTTGACGTGGCCCGCAGGCTGGCCAGCGAAGGGATCCACCTGATCGTGGAGAAGCCCGTGACAACCACGGTTGAGCAGGCTTCGGAGCTTTTGGAGATCGCGAAGGGGCGGAACATCGTCCTTCAGGTGGGGCATATCGAGCGCTTCAACAGCGCAATCCGCTATTTGTCGCAGGAGATCACAGACGATCCCATCTGCATCCAGTCGCGCCGCCAGGGGCCCTTCTCGCCCCGGATCAGCGACGTGGGCGTGGTGCTGGATCTGATGATTCACGATATTGACATCATCCTGTCTCTCGTGAAGTCGGAGATCACGGCGATCAACGCTCTCGGTAAGAAGATCAGGACCAACCACGAGGACCTGGCGGTCGCGCAGATCGCCTTCGCCTCCGGGACCATCGCCGACATCCAGGTGAGCCGCGTCGCCGAGCGCCGGCTTCGCCAGATGGACGTCATGGAGCCCGACCGCTATTTCTCGGTGAATTTCGAGACCCAGGACGTGACGATCCATCGCAGCCTGCAGCCCTCGGCGACAGGCGGGCTGATGGAGATCATCGAACACCCCCTTCTTCCCAAGGGCGAGCCTTTGAAACAGGAGCTTCAGCACTTTTTGACCTGCGTTCGGGAGGGAAAACAGCCCCTCGTCGGAATTTCAGACGGAAAAAAAGCGCTTGAAGTCGCGATTGCCGTTTTAAAACAAATTCACCTTCAAAACTAAACGTTTCACCTCAGGCGAGAAAAATTGTTTTCTCGCCTGTTTTTTTATCATGTGAATTGATAATCTTACCATCGAATTTTAGTATGGTGATATCATCACCGTAACGGTTCAGCGCGAAGGGGGGAATCATATGGAAGCTCCAATGATATGGGGAATGCCGGCGATCAATTTTCAGGCGCTTCTCGGAGTGTTCTTCTTGTTTGTCACCTACGTCCTCGTCAAACTGATACGCGGCATTCAGACGGGACGCTATCCGGGAAGCAATGTGCTTATGCTCTATCTGAGAACCCTTTTGGGGTTTTCTCTGACCGGCGGGGTTTTTCTGTTTTTTGCGTCTTTGCTTGGGTATCTCTATATTTGACCGCGGTCTGACAGAAAAATATTTGCCGGAACAAAATCGTAGAGAACCAGAGATTTTTTTGCAGAATTCTGATATTATTTGTTAGGTGTAGAGTTCGGCGTTGGCCGAACTAATTTATGAACGGACAAACTAGTTAAGGGGGAAACAAAGTGTTTGATAAGACCACTTTGAACGAGATCCGAGAGCTTCAGGGATCCTACGAGAAATCGGTGGAAAAGTCATTGGCCAAGGCGCCTGAAAGGCGCTCTGAATTCCGTACGGGCGGCGGCCTTCCTCTGAAAAGAATCTACACGCCTGTAGAGGTCGATCAGAACGATTATGCCCGCGACCTGGGATTCCCCGGGTCCTATCCTTACACCCGCGGCGTGCAGAGCACCCAGTACCGCGGCCGCCTCTGGACGATGCGCCAGTACGCGGGATTCGCCACCGCCGAAGACTCCAACAATCGTTATAAGATGCTTCTTGCCCAGGGAACCATGGGGCTTTCCGTCGCCTTTGACCTTCCGACTCAGATCGGCTACGACTCCGACGATCCCATGGCCGCCGGCGAAGTCGGCAAAGTGGGCGTCGCCATCGACAGCCTTGCCGATATGGAGATCCTTTTCAACGAGATCCCTCTCGACAAGGTCTCCACGTCCATGACCATCAACGCTCCTTCCTCGGTCCTTCTGGCCATGTACATCGCCGTCGCCGAGAAGCAGGGCGTCAGCATGGACAAGCTTTCCGGAACCATCCAGAACGACATTCTCAAAGAATACATCGCCCGCGGCACCTACATCTTCCCTCCCAAGCCCTCTATGAGGCTGATCACGGACATCTTTGGATTCTGCAGCCAGAACGTGCCCAAGTGGAACACCATCTCCATCTCGGGTTACCACATCCGCGAGGCCGGCAGCACCGCTGTCCAGGAAGTGGCCTTCACGCTTGCCGACGGTATCGCCTACATCGAGGCGGCCATCGCCGCGGGGCTTGATCCCAACGTGTTCGGACAGCGGCTTTCCTTCTTCTTTAACGCCCACAACGACTTCATCGAAGAGGTTTCCAAGTTCCGCGCTGCCCGCCGTCTGTGGGCCCGCATCACCAAGGAGCGCTTCGGCATCACCAATCCCAAGGCCCAGATGCTTCGCTTCCACACTCAGACCGGCGGATGCACGCTGACCGCGCAGCAGCCCGAGAACAACATCGCCCGCGTCACCATCCAGGCCCTCGCCGCCGTCCTCGGCGGAACCCAGTCGCTGCACACCAACAGCATGGATGAAGCCCTTGCCCTTCCCACCGAGAAGAGCGTTCGCATCGCTCTGAAGACGCAGCAGATCATCGGCTACGAATCCGGCGTCTGCGACACCATCGACCCGCTGGGCGGTGCCTACGCCGTCGAAGCTCTGACCGACGAGATCGAAGCCAAGGCCATGGAGTACATTCAGAAGATCGACGACATGGGCGGCATGCTCACGGCGATTGAAAAGGGCTACGTGCAGAAGCAGATTCAGGACGCGGCCTATCAGTATCAGCTAGACATCGAGAACAACGACCGCGTTGTGGTCGGCGTCAACAAGTTCACCGTCAAGGAAGACCGCAGCGGCATGCAGCTTCTGAAGGTGGACGAGTCTGTGGGCGTCAACCAGGCCGCCAAGCTGAAGAAGCTTCGCGAGAGCCGCGACAACATCTCCGTCAAGAACGCCCTCGACAAGATCCGCGCCTGCGCCAAGGACGGAAGCAACATGATGCCCGCGATCATCGAGGCCGCCCGCTGCTATACCACGGAAGGCGAGATCTGCAACGTGCTTCGCGGCGAGTTCGGCGAGTACAACGAGAACATCGTCCTCTAATGGACGGTTGGTCCTGAACGGTCAAGGAGGAATTATCGATGTCCGATAGAAAGATTCGTGTAGTTGTAGCAAAACCTGGTCTGGATGGTCATGACAGAGGCGCCAAGGTCGTCGCCAGAGCCCTTCGCGACGCCGGCATGGAAGTTATCTACACCGGTCTGCGCCAGACCCCTGAGCAGATCGTCGACACGGCGATTCAGGAAGACGTGGACGCCATCGGCCTGAGCATCCTTTCGGGAGCTCACGCCCACTATTTCAAGGCGATCATCGACGGCCTGAAGGCCAAAAACGCCGGAGACATCATCGTTTTCGGCGGCGGCGTGATCCCCGACGGCGACGTTCCCGAGCTGTTGGCCATGGGCGCGGGAGCCATCTTCGGACCTGGCACCCCCACTTCGACCTGCATCGAGTGGCTTGAGAAAGCGGTCGCCGAGAAGCGCGCCAAGGAATAATCTCAAAGTGCCGCTTCCTCTTGTTGAAAAAGGTCTGAACGGCGACATTCGCGCCATCGCCAGACTGATTTCCGAAGTAGAAAACGAGACCGACCGCGCCGACCAGATCATGAAAGAGATCTACAGCCACACCGGCAGAGCTCATCTGATCGGTATTACGGGCAGCCCCGGCGCCGGCAAGAGCACTTTGACTAACAAACTGATCACGAGCTACAGGGCCCAGGGGAAAAAAGTCGGCGTCGTCGCCGTCGATCCCTCAAGCCCTTTCAGCGGCGGCGCGATTCTGGCCGACCGGATCAGGATGCAGGAACATAGCGGCGACAGCGGCGTGTACATCCGCAGCATGGGCAGCCGGGGTTCTCTCGGCGGCCTGAGCCGCAGCACCTACGAAGGGGCGTTGATTCTTGACGCCTGCGGATACGACGTGGTGATCGTGGAAACCGTCGGCGTCGGACAATCAGAGATCGATATCGTGCGCGTGGCCGACACGGTCTGCCTGATCCTCGTTCCCGGCATGGGAGACGACATGCAGATCATGAAAGCCGGCATCATGGAGATCGCTGACCTGTTCGTGATCAATAAAGCCGACCGTGACGGAACGGACCGGCTTGCCGGCGAGATTCGCCTGATGCTCAAGATGTTCGGCGGCTCTTCTGAATGGGAGCAACCTCTCCATATGACCGTCGCCCAGAACGGCACGGGTGTGGACGAGCTTGTGGAAGGCATCGAGTCCCACCGCCGTTTTCTTGAAGGTTCCAAAACCGGCCTGAAGCGCCGGGAGCTTCGAGTGCAGTGGGAGACGGAAGAGATCATGCGGCGCAAGATCGCGGCGCTGGTTGAAAAGGAATGGAAGGGATTCATGCAGGACGGAGACGCGGCCGAGAAACTGCGCAGCCGCCGGATTGACCCCTACACCGTTTCGGCATCCCTGCTGGCGAGAATACTGAAGTAAGCCCTGTGTTCAGTTTCTGCTAAGCGCTGAACCTATAGATCAAGAACTAAATTACCTATCTTTCAAGGAGGTACCAGCATGGCGGTAAAAACCATTGACGAGCTCTGCAACTCACTTTTGGAGAAGCGCGCTCAGGCGGCAGCGGCCGGCGGAGAAAAGGCCATTGCCAAGCACAAGGCCAAGGGCCGTTTCACTGCCCGCGAAAGAGTCGAGCTCCTTTTGGACAAGGGATCTTTTGTGGAGATTGACGAATTTGTGGAGCATCGTTGTTCCAACTTTGGAATGGAGAAGAAGAAGTTCCTCGGCGACGGCGTCGTAACGGGTTACGGCACCGTGGGCGGACGCGTGGTCTACGTGTTCAGCCAGGATTTCACGGTTCTCGGCGGTTCCCTCGGCGAAATGCACGCCAAGAAGATCTGCAAGGTGATGGACCTGGCCCTGCGCAACGGCTGCCCGATCGTGGGCGTCAACGACAGCGGCGGCGCCCGTATTCAGGAGGCCGTGGATTCGCTGAACGGGTACGGCGAGATCTTCTACCGCAACACCATTTCCAGCGGCGTCATCCCCCAGATGTCGGTCATCGTTGGCCCGACCGCCGGCGGCGCGGTGTACAGCCCCGCTCTGACGGACTATATTTTTATGGTTGACAAGATCGGCATCATGCACATCACCGGCCCCGCGGTCATCAAGGCCGTGACCGGCGAGGAGATCACCAGTGAGGAACTCGGCGGCGCCAAGGCTCACAATATCCACTCGGGCAACGCCCATTTCTTCGCCAGCACCGAAGAGGAATGCTATGAGCAGGTCCGTGCCGTGCTCAGCTACCTTCCCAGCAACAACATGTGCGACTCGCCCCGCATCGCCACCAGCGATCCCGCGAACCGCTGCGAAGCGGCGCTCCGCTCCATGGTTCCCACCAACCCCAACAAGGGCTACGACATCCACAACGTGATCAAGGCCATCGTCGACGACGGCAAGTTCGTGGAAGTTCAGCCCATGTGGGCGAAGAATATCGTCATCGGCTACGCCAGCTTTGACGGAATGCCCGTGGGCATCGTGGCTAACCAGGCCGCCGTTATGGCCGGATGTCTTGATATCGACTGCTCCGACAAGGCCAGCCGTTTCATCCGTCACTGCGACGCGTTCAACGTGCCCATCGTCACGCTGATCGACGTGCCCGGCTACCTGCCTGGCAAGTCCCAGGAGTGGGGTGGCATCATCCGCCACGGCGCCAAACTGCTTTACGCTTACAGCGAAGCTACGGTGCCCCTGATCTCCGTGGTTCTCCGCAAGGCCTACGGTGGCGCGTACCTCGGCATGTGCGCCAAGTCTCTCGGCGCCGACAGCGTCCTCGCCTGGCCCCAGGCGCAGATCGCCGTCATGGGCGCCGAAGGCGCCGCGAACATCATCTTCCGCAAGGAGATTGAGGCCGCTGAAGACCAGCAGGCCATGCGCGCCAAGATGATCGACGAGTACGAAGATGCTTTCGCCACCCCCTATCAGGCCGCGAGCCGCGGCATGGTTGACAAGGTTATCCTTCCTGAGGAAACCCGCATGGAGGTTATCCAGGCTCTCAAGGCACACCGTACGAAACGCGAAGCCCTGCCCCGCAAGAAGCACGGCGTGATGCCCAACTAAAAAGGAGGAAGAGCAATGCCCGCTAACACAGTAACGTCATTAGCAACGTCCTTTGAGGGAATGGGCGGTGCGACAGCTCTTGCCCTGATTGCTTTTGGCATGGTTTTCCTTGTTTTGGGCGGTTTGACCCTGCTGATTTACGCTATGAGAATCGTCACGAAGGTGGCCGGGAAAAATGAAGCTCCCGCAGCTGTGCCTGCCAGGCCGGCGGCGGCGCCCGCCGTTCCTGCGGCTCCCGTTCAGAGTTCCGCTGACGACGAGCTTATCGCTGTTATCACCGCCGCGATCGCCGCTCAGACCGGTTCTATGGTGGCCGTCAAGTCCGTCGTCCCCGTGGGCGGACATCTGATCAGCGACCATGTGGACGGCTGGCTTGCCTGCGCGCGCATGGAGGGGCTTCAGGGAGCGTTGGCAGACGGCTGGAGATAGCCCCCCGCTTCGCCCTGTTTTCCGCCTGCTCCTTCACTGTTCTGCACTTCTTAATCATAACTACTTAGGAGGATATCAATAATGTCTCAGTATAGAATCACAGTAAACGGCAAGACTTACGACGTGAACGTTGAACCCCTTACGGGCGCCGCGCCCGTCGCCGTACCGGCCCCCGCGCCCGCTGCGGCTCCCGTGGCTGCGGCTCCTGCGCCCGCTGCGGCTCCCGCTCCTGCGGCGGCAGCTGCTCCCGCAGCCGCTCCGGCTCCCGCCGGCGGCGTTCAGGTTTGCGCCCCCATGCCCGGCAAAATTCTCCGTGTTCTCGTCAACAAGGGCGACGCGGTGAAGCGCGGCGACAACCTGATGATCCTTGAAGCCATGAAGATGGAAAACGAGATCCCCTGCGACTGCGACGGCACGGTTCTCGAAGTCCGCGTCAGCGAAGGTTCGGCTGTCAACAGCGGCGACCTGCTTGCTGTGATCGGATAAGCATACTGCACAGAAGCGTGGACGTTCACAAATTTTTTGTGGATGTCCTCGCTTTTTTTGCGCAGATGTGGCAGAATTAAAAGGTATGCAGCAGATCTGCGATCTATATTGAGGAGGAAGTTCACTTGAAAATTATTCTTGGTTCTGATCATGCGGGGTATGAGCTTAAACAGAAAATTTTAGCCCATCTCAATGGAAAAGATTACGCCGTACAGGATTTCGGCACCGATTCCGGGGAAATATCCTGTGATTACACGGACATCGCTCTGCAGGTCGGACGGAGCGTGGCGCACGGCGACGCGGACCGCGGCATTCTCGTATGCGGTTCCGGCGTCGGCATGGCCGTGGCCGCGAACAAGGTTCCTGGGGTTTACGCCGCCGACTGCTGGGACAAGGAAGTGGCGTCGCTGAGCCGCCGCCACAACAACACGAACGTCCTTACGCTGGGGGCTCGCCTGATCAGTGAACCCTCGGCCATGGAAATCGTGGACACCTGGCTGACCGCGCAATTCGAGGGCGGACGCCATGTGCGCCGCACCCAGAAGATCTGCGCCTACGAACGGAGCATCAATCACACCTTCTCCGGCAGCGAACCCGGCCACGTGGTCATTTTCGACCACCCTCTGGTCCAGCATAAGCTCAGCGTCATCAGGGATAAAAACGCGCCCGTCAAGACCTTCAGAGAGACCGTCGCCGAGATCGCTTCACTGATGGTCTACGAGATCACCCGCGACCTGCCTTTGAAGATGATCGACGTGGAGACCCCCATCACGAAGACCAAGGCCTACGCTCTGGCTGGCAAGAAGATGGCCATCGTTCCCATTCTCCGCGCCGGGCTGGGCATGACCGAAGGCGTTCTGAACCTGATCCCCAACGCGAAGGTCGGCCATATAGGGCTGTACAGAAACCCCGAAACGCTTGAGCCCGTGGAGTATTACTGCAAGCTTCCCGGCGATATCGAAGAACGCGACATCTTCCTGCTCGACCCTATGCTCGCCACGGGCGGTTCCTCCGCGGCGGCTATTGATCTCATTAAAAAACGCGGAGGAAAGAAGATTTCCCTGGTCTGCATGATCGCGGCGCCCGAAGGCGTGTCCCGCGTCCATGAAGCCCATCCCGACGTCAACATCTACGCCGCCGCCCTCGACAGCCACCTGAACGATCATGGATACATCGTTCCCGGCCTCGGCGACGCGGGAGACCGCATTTTCGGCACGCGCTGAACATGGCCTCGGTGCTGCTCTTCCTGATCTTCATACTCTGGGGAGCGGGGATGACGCCCCTTTCGATCAGGCTGGCCCGGCGTTATGGACTGCTGGACTATCCGAACCAGAGAAAAATTCATCATGATCCCGTGCCGCGTGGCGCCGGCCTCGTGCTTTGGGCGGGCTTCATGCTGTGGGCACTGCTTTTCGCGGATGTTTCCTATGAGTTAAAGATCATCGTCAGCGGCGCTACTCTGGTCTTTTTTGCCGGCTACCTCGACGACATGCTTTCCATGTCGCCCTTTGGAAGGCTGGCCGTACACTTCGCCGCGGCCGCTCTCGCGCTCCTTCTGATTGGGCGGCAGGACGCGCTGCGCATGGGCCTGTACCTTTTCTGGCTGGCCGGCGTCACCAACGCCTATAACTTTATCGACGGGATGAACGGCCTGGCGCTCGCCATGGCGGCGTTGAGCCTGAGCTTCATCGGGCTGATGAGCGGCTCCGCCTGGACGCTTCCGGTGGTGGCCATGATCCTGGGCGTTTTCCCCTGGAACTTCCCTCAGGCGAAAACCTTTCTCGGCGACGGCGGCGTCTACATGCTGGGGTACCTGACGGCGGCCATTTCCATGCTGTGGCTGAGCCCCATGGAGCAGGGTTTTTTCAGGCTCTGTGCGACGCTTTTGTTTGTGGGCGGCGTTCCTGTCATGGACACTCTCGTGGCGATCACGCGCCGGCTTTTGGCTGGCAAATCACCGTTCTACCCTGACCGCGGACATATCCACCACCGGCTTCTCGACCGCGGTTTCGCGCCGGAAAAGGTGCTCGCGCTGCTCGCGGCGCTTCAATGCCTCAGCCTCATGGCCGCCTTTTTCATTTTGAAGAAGTAATATTCGTTATCTGTGGAAATGTTGGATATTCTTCAGGCGGCTGGCCGTCCCCGGGGCGGCTCCAAACGCCGGGCGTCAAACTGTTCTATGGAAAAAAGAGCGCAACAACAATGCCGCCGTCCTTTTCAGATGGCGGCATTGTTGTTTGTTGTTGTATAATGGGTGAGTTAGCACCTGTGCCAAAAATGTCAGAGTCATAGGAGTGGAATTCATGAGTGCTGCAAAACTGTTAAAAATAACCGGCGGTATCCCTTTGAATGGAACGATCCACACCCAGGGAGCCAAGAACGCGGCTCTTCCCGTGATCGCGTCGGCGCTGCTCCTGAAAGAGGGAGAAAGCCTTCAGTGCACCAACGTTCCCTTTTTGAAAGATACAGAGACACTTGTGGCCCTTCTGCAGGCCCTAGGAATGACCGTCCTCTTTGAAAATGGCGCCGTCTCCATCTCGCGCTGCAACGATCTTCAGAGTGAAATGCCGGCCGCGCTCGTTCAGAAGATGCGCGCGTCCTCCATCGTGCTCGGGCCGCTCCTGGCCCGGGAGGGAAGGGCCGTGATGCCGCTGCCGGGCGGCTGCACCATCGGCGCCCGCCCTATCGACCTGCACCTCAAGGGGCTTGCCAAGATGGGCGCGTCCATAGAACTGAAACACGGCGCCGTCCACGCGCAGGCCGACAAGCTCAAAGGCTGCCGGATCTATCTTGACTTTCCTTCGGTGGGCGCGACGGAAAACCTCGTCATGGCCGCTGTCCTTGCCGAAGGCGAGACGATCATTGAAAACGCGGCGAGGGAGCCTGAAATTACCAATCTAGTGGATGCGCTGCGCGCCATGGGCGCCGATGTAGAGTTCCGCAAGGGAAGCGCCGGCATGATCCGCGTTCAGGGCGGGGGCCAGCTCTCTTCCGGCCGGATCGCGATCATCCCTGACAGGATCGCCGCCTGCACTTACCTGCTGGCGGGGGTCATCACGAACGGACAGGTGACGGTGACGGGCTCCATCCCTCAGCATTTCGACTCGCTGCTGGCCAAGCTGGAAGAGGCCGACGTGGATTACGTGCGGACGGAGCACAGCGTCACGGTCTATCCTTCGAGGGACAAGTTCAAGGCCCTGTCGGTGAAAACCATGCCCTACCCGGGTTTTCCCACGGACGTACAACCTCAGCTGATGGCGGCTTTATGCCTGGCGAAAGGGACGAGCCTCGTCAAGGAAAGCATTTTCGAATCCCGTTTCCTGCACGTTCCAGAGCTCAGAAAGATGGGGGCTTCCATCGAAATTCAGGGAAACAGCGCGGTGATCAACGGCGTGGCGGCCTTGAACGGGACGGGAGTCCACGCCACGGACCTTCGCGCCGGCGCCGCTCTGGCTCTCGCCGGGCTCGCGGCGGAGGGCGAGACTCGCATTTATGGCCTTCAGCACATCCTGAGAGGCTACGAAGAATTTGACCGCTGCCTGACGTCTCTCGGCGCTTCCGTTTCCGTTATAGAAGAGGAAATGGAACGAGACGAGGGCATCGCCTGACTTCCTTCTCGATGAAAAAACTATCCGGCTGCGAGCCGCTTCAGGGGCCCTACGAAGTCATCGCCTTTTACGGTCCGGCAGGCACGGGAAAGAGCATGCGGGCCCAGATGGTCGCGTCGAAGCGCAAAGTGGACCTGATCATCGACGATGGATTGGTGATTTCCCGGGGCAGAATCGTTGCCGGCAAGAGCGCTAAAACCGAGGCGAACATGGTTCGGGCTATACGGAGGGCCATGTTCCACTTTCCAGAGCATCGCGAAGAGGTTCATCGCTATCTGGCCCGGCATACGGGAAGCCGCATCATGATCCTTTCCACGTCGAAGGGCATGAGCGACGATATCAGCCAGATTCTGGGGCTGCCCCATCCGACGGAGTACATTAAAATTGAGGACGTGGCTTCGGGCGACGAGATCGAGAAGGCTCTCTACGAGAGAAAACAGAACAAGCGCCACGTGATCCCCGTTTCCCAGGCCCAGATTCGGAGAAATTATACGGGACGTTTGGTGGGCCGTCTCAGAAACCTTTTTTCCAGCAGGGAAGAAACTGAAAAAACGATCGTGCGTCCGCCTTTCAGCTATTACGGGACGATCAGGATCGAGCCCGCCGTGGTGGAGCAGATCTCGAAACACGTGGCCCTCGGTTCTCCCCAGATCGTCTCGGTCAAGGACGTCAGGATCAGGGATGAAGAGGATAAACTGACCATCGCGATGAGCCTTGCCGTCAAGACAGGGCCCGTCACGTTTATTGAACTGACGAAACAGACGTCGCTCCGGATCCGGGTCGCGGTGGAACAGCTGACCGGGATGGAAGTGGCGCGAGTGGACATCAATATTTCCGAGGTATCTTTCGATGACTGAAATGCTGTATAAAGCGCAGGGCTCTGGGGAGGAACGCCGGAGTCTCTACGAGGCCCTATGCTCCCAGATGCTGAAATGTGAACGCTGCGAACTTTGCAGGACGAGGAAAAACGTGGTGCCGGGCGAAGGCAGCGTCACCTCAGGGATCATGTTTGTCGGCGAAGGCCCGGGCGCCGACGAGGACGAGCAGGGCCGTCCCTTCGTGGGGGCCGCCGGCAAGCTCTTGACGCGCATTCTCGAGGCGGCGAAGTTCAAACGGGAAGAAGTGTACATTACGAACATCGTCAAGTGCCGCCCACCCATGAACAGGACGCCTCAGATCGAGGAAGTGCTGGCCTGCCAGTGCCATTTGGAAGCACAGCTGGCGCTGATCCGGCCGAAGGTCATCGTCTGCCTTGGGAATACGCCGCTCAAATGGTTCCTTCATGGGACCGAGGGCATCACGAAAATGCGGGGCCGTTGGTTTGACTGGCGCGGTGCCGACCTGATGCCCATGTTCCATCCCAGTTATCTCCTGAGAAATGAAAGCAAAGCGAAGGGAAGCCCCAAGGATCTGACCTGGCACGACATCCTTGAGGTGAAGGAGCGTTACGAAAGCCTGAGAGGATAGAAAAAACGATGGATTCACGGAAAAAGATTCCTGAACATGTGGCAGTGATCATGGACGGCAACGGGCGCTGGGCTAAAAAAAGGGGATTGCCCCGCCTGCTGGGGCACCGCGCGGGCATTACGGCCCTCGAAAGGGTGGTGCGCGCCGCCGGCGAAGCGGGAATCCGCTGCCTCTCGGTCTATGCCTTTTCAACTGAGAACTGGAATCGCCCGAAACTGGAGGTTCTGGGGCTGATGAAGCTCTTCCAGTTTTACGCGCGGAAGAAAGTGCCCGAACTGGTAAAAGCGGGCGTCAGAATCCGCTTCTGCGGCCGCCGCGAGGGCGTGCCCGAAGAAATTCTGGAGGTCATCAGGTGGAGCGAGGCCCAATCCGCAGGCTGCTCGAAGATGGACCTGATCGTCTGCTTCAATTACGGAGGCCGTCAGGAAATTCTCGACGCCATCGCTTCGGCGCAGCGCCAGGGACATCAGATCAGGACTGAGGCGGACCTGAAGGCTCATCTCTACCTGAGCGACGTGCCCGATCCCGACCTGATCGTCAGGACCAGCGGCGAGCTGAGGCTGAGCAACTTCCTGCTGTGGGAAAGCTCCTACAGCGAACTCTATTTTACGGATACCTACTGGCCTGATTTTAACGGAGAAGAGCTTCAAAAAGCTCTGGATTCTTTTGCGGGGAGGGAACGGCGCTATGGCGGTCTCAAGTGAGTTTAAACATAATCTGGAGCTTCGCAGCCTGACGGGAACAGCGCTCGTGGTTGTGCTGCTGTCCTTTCTGTACCTGGGTTCCCTGTGGTGGCACGGTTTTGCGGCCGTGATCGCCCTGGGGTCGCTTTGGGAATACTACAGGATGGCGAACGGCCTGCCTCGGGCCGCGGAAGCCGTGGGCTGCGCCGGCGCGGCGGCGATCCTTCTGCTGCCTTTGTCGGTGTCGCAGACGGGGCTTTTGGCGATTCTGGGCCTGTGCTGCTTTTTCGTCTTCTTTATCGAGGTGATCCGCCGCCACCTGACGGGCGACAGCCATTCCTGCCAGAGCGTGGGCGTCGTGACGGCGGGGCTGGCCTACACGGTGATTCCCTGGTACATGATGATCCGCCTGCGCGAGATCCCCGGCATCGGCTGGGGCGCCGTGCTGTCGGTCTTCCTCTGCACTTGGGCCTGCGACGTCATGGCCTACTTGGTGGGATCCCGCTGGGGAACGGCCAAGGTCTGCCCGAACGTCAGCCCCGGCAAAAGCGCAGAAGGGTTTGTAGGAGGGCTGGTGGCCAGCCTTATGTGCGGCGCGCTGTGCGCCCTCAGTTTTGGGGTTCGCCCTCTGGCCTATATCCTTGTGGGCTTGGCCTGCGGCACCCTGGGACAGATCGGCGACCTGGTGGAATCGGTGATCAAGAGGGAGTGCGGTGTCAAAGACAGCGGCTCCATTTTGCCCGGGCACGGCGGTTTCCTCGACCGTTTTGACAGCATTCTGGTCAACGCCCTGTGTGCCTGGATTATCTGGGGGCTGGTCCTTTGACGGCGCAGAAAAAACAAAAAGGCCTCGCGGTGATCGGCTGCACGGGAAGCGTGGGTTCCTCCGTGATGGACGTGTGCCGCTGTTATCCCGGCGAGTTTTCAGTGAAAGCGCTGGCGGCTGGCAGCGGACGCGACTCCATTTCCGCGCTGTGCCGCGAGTTCTCCCCGGAACGCCTGGCGCTTACGCGCCGGCGGGACGATATCCCGCCGGGGGTGGAGGTCCAATACGGCGAAGAGGCCTTGCTGGACCTGATGTCCATGGAAAGCGTGGATCACGTGGTGATCGCATCCTCGGGCACGGCGGCCGTGAAGGCGCTGCAAAGAGCCCTAGAGCTGGGCAAGGAAGTCAGCCTCGCCAATAAGGAGTCGGCGCTGATTTTGGGCGATGGGATCACTCAGGCCTGCCGCTCGGGCCAGCTGCGCCCCCTTGACAGCGAGCATAACGCGCTGTGGCAGTGCCTTCACGGCGAGGATCCCGAAAAGGTGGAGGCCCTTTTTCTGACGGCTTCCGGCGGCCCCTTCCTGAGGCGGCCCCTTGAAAGTTTCGATGCCGTCACGCCCGACATGGCGGCGGCCCATCCCGTATGGTCCATGGGCCGGAAGATCAGCGTGGACAGCGCCACCATGATCAACAAGGGCATAGAGATCCTGGAGGCTCATTATCTGTTCGGCCTTCCCGGCGAGCGCATCTTTCCCGTGATCCATCCAGGCTCGCGGGTTCACGGCATGGTCACTTTCGTTGACTCGGCCACGAAAATGCTTTTGAGCTGCCCTGACATGAGACTTGCTGCCCTGACAGCCCTGGCCTGGCCTCAGAGGCTGCCGCTGAAACTGGGGAAAATTGCCCCTCCCGATCTTTCCGACCTGGATCTGCATTTCGAGAAACCGGAGAAGGGACGCTTCCCCGGGCTGTATACGGCCATAGAGGCCGCGCGCGCCGGCGAACCCTATCCCGTGATTTTGATCGCCGCCGACGAAGCAGCGGTGGGGCTGTTCCTCGATGGGAAATTGTCCTTCCCCGGCATAGCCCGGCTTGTTGGCGACGTGATTGAAGGGTACGACGGAGCACCGGTGCAGGGCCTTCAATCGCGGATCGATCTTTATGAGCGCGCTCAAGTACAGGCGCTCGAATTTGCCTGCGGGCGCAGAAAGAAGGCTTGGAACTGATGGTAGTAAGCATACTGTCCTTTCTGTTCATCATTTTGGTCTGCGTCATCGTCCACGAGTTTGGCCATTATCTCTCGGCGGTGATCTGCGGCGTCAAGGTCCACGAGTTTTCCTTCGGCATGGGGCCTCTAGTGTGGCAGAAAGACGGAAAGAAAAATAAATGGTCCATCAGGCTCTTTCCCGTGGGCGGCTTTGTCCGCCTGGCGGGGATGGGCGAGGAAGAGGACGCTGAAGACGTCCCGCACGGGCAGGGCTTTCTGGAGAAGTCCCCCTGGAAGAGGCTTTGGATCCTGGCCGCTGGGTCGATCAACAACATCCTGCTGGTGGTGCTGCTGGCGTCGGTGCTGCTCCTTTCCCAGGGAGTGATGGACCTGTCGACGAGCACCGTGGGCGCCCTGATTCCCGGCTATCCCGCCGAAGCCGCGGGGCTGCGGACTGGGGACGTGGTTACCAGCGTCAACGGCGTGAAGGTGTCGGACTGGGAAAGCATGACGAAGCAGATCCGGTCCGAAGGGGCGAAAATGGAGGAGCTGACGGTCGAAGTGCTGCGCGGCGGCGATCCCCTGACCCTGCGCATGTCCACCAAATCCGAAAAGCCGGGGCAGCCGCCTCTGATCGGCATTCAGCCCCACCTGAAGAGGTTGTCCCTCTTTGAGGCACTGCGGGGCTCGCTGAGCTACACCTTCTATATGTCCCTTTCCATGCTGCGCGGATTGAAGGAGATGTTTCTCCATCCGTCGGCGGCCGACGTGGCCGGGCCCGTGGGCATCGCCGCCATGGCCGGCCAGGCGGCGCGCCAGGGGGTTATGTCCCTTCTGTCCTTCCTGGCGATTATCAGCCTCAACCTGGGGATCATCAACCTGCTGCCCTTTCCCGCCCTTGACGGCGGGCGCATTATTTTCGTGATCGGCGAGCTGATTACCGGGCGGAACGTCTCGGAAGAGCTGGAAGGGAAAATTCATTTTATCGGTTTCGTCGTGTTGATCGCCCTTATCCTGCTGATCACCTGGCAGGACATCATGAAACTCTTTTAACGCGGGGTGGGACCATGAAGCGAACTTTACGCATCGGACCTTTAACGGTGGGCGCCGGCGCTCCAATACGCGTCGAGTCCATGCTGAAAAACCGCCTGGAATCCCCCGGCGAATGCCTGGCTCAGCTGAACAGCCTGGAAGACGAGGGCTGCGAGCTTGTGCGCGTGGCCTTCCCCAGGCTGGAACTGAAAGAAAACCTTTGCCGCCTGAACGAAGCCTCCCCGCTGCCCCTGATGGCCGATATCCATTTTGATCCCGCTCTGGCGGATGCCGCTATCGATGCGGGCTGCCCCTCAATCCGCATCAATCCCGGCAACATGGGCCATCCTGAACGGCTCGCTTCCGTCGTCGCCAAAGCTCGGGAGCGGGGCGTGGTGATCCGCATCGGCGCGAACAGCGGCTCCATCAACGACGATCAGCTCCGGGAGGCGAAAGGGGACCGCGGTGCGGCCCTGGCCCTTGCCGTGGGCGAGCAGATGGAAATGCTTCTGGCTCTGAAATTTTACGACGTGATCCTTTCCGCCAAGTCCACCAACCTGGACGAGTCTTTGCGCGCGAACGCGCTTCTTCAGCGCCGTTACGGCGATTTCCCCTTTCACGTGGGCATTACCGAGGCCGGAAGCGGCCTCGACGGTGTCGTCAAGAGCAGCTGCGGCCTGTCGCGGCTGCTGTCCATGGGTATCGGCGACACGCTGCGCGTCAGCCTTTCCCAAGATCCCGCCGACGAGGTGAAGACGGGCTACAGCATCCTGCGCGCCCTTGGTCTCCGCCAGCGCGGCGGACAGCTGATATCCTGCCCCACCTGCGGACGCCGCCAGCTGGAAGTGGCTTCGCTGGTCCCCCAGATCGCGCCGCTTCTGAAGGAGCTGCCCGACGGGTTTACTTTGGCCGTCATGGGCTGCGAAGTGAACGGGCCCCGCGAAGCCCGTCACGCCCAGCTTGGCGTTGCCGGGTCGCCGTCGGGCATCGTAGTCTTCAAGGAGGGGCAGATCGTCGAACGCGCCGACGCTTCCCATGTGGTGGAAGCGTTGAGACGCTGGCTCCCGAAAAAACTTTAATAAAAACGCCGTCGCGGCCACTCCGTGATGGCTTTTTTGTGCTATTCGGAGCGCGTTGTGGTAAAATAAAACGTCTTGCACATGATCAGAAGGAAGTGTATCCAGATGAGAGACGCTCAAAAATTAATCGCTCATGTTGAAAAGTGGATCAGCCAGATTATCTCGGCTTCCGGCGCCGGCGGCGCGGTGGTGGGGCTCAGCGGCGGAATCGACTCGGCCGTCTGCGCGGCGCTGATGAAGAACGCCCTTGGGAGCGGCAGCGTGGTTGCTGTCAAGATGCCCTGCCACAGCCTTTCTCTCGATGGAGAGCACGCTGATCTTGTGGCTCGGGCGCTGGGGATCAAGACTATCGAGGTAGACCTTTCCGAGACCTTCGACGCCTATCGCCGTTCGCTGGGGAAGGCGCTGGAACCGTCGGCTCTGGCGGCCGCGAACATCAAGCCCCGCCTCCGCATGATGACGGTCTATTCCATCGCGCAGACCTTGGGTTACCTGGTCTGCGGCACAGGAAACAAGGCCGAGCTGACCGTGGGATACTTCACGAAGTACGGCGACGGCGGATGCGACTTTTTGCCCCTGGCCGACCTGACCAAGGGCGAAGTGCGCGCCATGGCCGCGGAACTGGGCATTCCCGCGCCGGTCATCGACAAGCCGCCTTCCGCGGGACTCTGGGAGGGCCAGACCGACGAGAAGGAAATGGGACTGACCTACGCGGCGCTCGACGCCTATCTTTCCGGCGAACCCGTGGACGAGGAGAGCCTGGCGAAGATCAGGGCAAGGGAAAAGGCTTCTCAGCACAAAAAGAAGATGCCTGAAGCGTGCCTTATCGGCGCGCTCTAGGCGGAGAAGAAAAACTGTAAGTCAAGGCGCGATCCAGAAAAGGCGCGCCTCTAAGATAAAAGACTTGTTATACTTTTAACGAAAGGTGATTATTTATGTCAGGACACTCCAAATGGGCAAACATCAAGCACCGTAAGGCTGCGCAGGATTCGAAGAGGGGCAACCTCTTTCAGAAGCTGATCAAGGGGATTATCATCGCCGCCAAGGAAGGCGGCGGCGATCCCGGCATGAACGTGCGCCTGAAGGCCGCTCTCGAGCGCGCCAAAGCGGCCAGCGTTCCCGCCGACAACATTACCAGAGCCATCAAGCGCGGTACCGGCGAACTTGACGGCGTCTCCTACGAAGAGCTTACCTATGAGGGCTACGGCGTCGACGGCGTGGCGATCATCTGCGAAGCTCTGACCGACAACCGCAACAGAACCACGCCGGAAATCCGCGCGATCCTGGAACGCAACGGCGGCTCCATGGGCACTAGCGGCAGCGTGGCCTGGATGTTCGAGCGCAAGGGAAACATCACGATTGAAGGCGAAGTGGACGAGGACCAGCTGATGGAGGACGCCATGGACGCCGGAGCCGACGACGTGGAAGTCTCCGAGGAGGCCGCGACGGTATCCACCGACGCCTCGGCGGTGCTCGAAATCCGCGACGCCCTCGAGAAAAAGGGCTACAAAGTGACTGACGCGGAGTCCATCTTCTCCCCCAAGACCACCGTAGCGATCTCGAACGCCGACAAGGCCCGCAAGATGCTGAAGCTGATCGACCTTCTCGAGTGCCATGACGATATCCAGAACGTGTACGCCAACTTTGAATTTACAGACGAGGTCAACACAGCTCTTGCCGATGACGAGGACTAAGGGGCTTATCTGTCTGGGGATCGATCCGGGCATCGGCCGTCTGGGCTATGGCATTATAGCCCAGACGGGCGGCGCTTATGTTGTCATGGACTATGGATGCCTGGAGACAGCGCCTCATCAGGAGACGTCAATTCGAATTAAGGCCCTCTACGAGGGAGTGAGGGAGCAGATTACGCGCTGCTCCCCTCATTTTATGTCCATCGAGCGGCTGTATTTCGGCCAAAACAGAACCACCGCCGAGGCGGTGTGGCAGGCGCGGGGAGCGATGCTGCTGCTCGGCGCCCAGTTCAATCTGCCCATTGTGGAGCCCAAGCCATCGGAGGTCAAGATGACCGTCTGCGGCGACGGCAAGGCAGAAAAGGGACAAGTGCAGCGCATGGTCCAACAGCTGCTGAACCTGCCCGAAATTCCGAAGCCCGACGATACGGCAGACGCGCTCGCGATCGCCCTGGCCGGGCTTGCGATTATCAAAAGCCCGCAGTACAGTTACGGAAGGAGATAGCCATGCTTGCCAGCATCAGAGGAACGGTCCTTCAAAAAATGGAGTTCAGCGCCGTCGTCGACTGCAACGGCTTCGGCATGGAGGTGATCCTCTCCAGAAAGGCTGCTGAACTGTGCCGCGTTGACGCGCCCGTATTTCTGCTCACCCTTTTGCAGGTGAGCGACGCGGGGCCGGCCCTTTTCGGCTTTGCCGACGAGGTGGAGCGCAGCACCTTTAAAATGCTGATTCTCGTCAAAGGAGTGGGGGGCAAGGTCGCCATGTCGGTTCTGCAGTACCTGTCCACCGCTGAAATCGTGTCCGCCGTCGCGAACGCCGACAGCAAACTCCTGACGGCGGTGCCTGGAATTGGAAAGAAAACGGCGGAGCGCATCTGTTTTGAGCTTGCCGATAGAATTCATAAAAAAGGTTTCGAACAGCTTCAGGGAGTCCTGGAGCCTTCACAGCCCGGCGACGGCTCCAGCGGCGTGCTTGACGCGCTGGAGGCGCTGGGCTTCGACCGAGCCTCCGCCCATCGCGCCTATAAGGCCGTCGTGGCAGAAAAGGGCGCTTCGCTGGACGAGAGCGACGCCATTATGAGCTGTCTCCGCGTTCTGCAGCTGAAAAAATGAGGTGATCTGCCGTGGATAACGAGATGATTCAGCGGGGGTTTGACCTGCCTCCTCTGGAAGAGGAGAGGAGTCTGCGTCCCCTTCAGCTCGCCGATTTTAATGGACAGACTGAGATAAAATCGAAACTTGAGGTCTATATTCAGGCCGCGAAGAAGAGAGAGGAAGCTCTGGACCACATCCTGTTCTACGGGCCCCCAGGGCTGGGCAAGACGACGCTCGCCGGCATCATCGCCCATGAGATGAACAGCGAACTGCGGGTGACCACGGGGCCGGCGCTGGAAAAACCCGGAGACCTGGCCGCGATCCTCTCGAACCTTCAGGATCACGACGTGCTGTTTATCGACGAAATTCACCGCATGTCCACCACGATTGAAGAGGTCCTCTATTCGGCTATGGAGGATTTTACGCTGCACATCATCGTCGGGAAGGGGCCCCTCGCGCGAAGCATCTGCCTGAACCTGCCCCACTTCACGCTGGTGGGGGCCACCACGCGGCTCGGGCTGCTGAGCTCGCCGCTGCGCGCCCGCTTCGGCATCGTGGAGCAGCTCCGGCTTTACACGCAGGACGAACTATGCACCATTTTGACCCGCGGCGCGGACGTGATGAAGATGAAAGTGGCGCCCCAGGCCTGCCGTTCGATTGCCGACCGGGCCAGGGGAACGCCCCGAATCGCCCTGCGCCTGCTCAGGCGCGTGAGGGATTTTGCCGAGGTGGCCGGGGTGCCTTCCGTGGAGCAGGATCTTGCCGTTCGCGCCATGGATTTGCTGGGTCTGGACAGCCTCGGCCTGGACGACGGAGACCGCCGCATCCTGGACGCCATCGTCACGCTCTTCGGCGGCGGCCCCGTTGGGCTTTCGACGCTCGCCGCGGCCTTGAACGAGGAATCCCAGACCATAGAGGACATTTATGAGCCCTATTTGATTCAAAAGGGCATGATTGAGAGAACTCCACGGGGACGGAGGGCCACTGAAAATGCGTATCGCTATCTCGGAAAGACGCCGCCTCAGGCTGAAGCCGATCAAATCGAGTTTTTATAGACTTCTCTTCGCGCTGTCGCTGTGTCTGACAGCGCTGTGCGCCTGCGCGCCGGCGTCGGTCCTGCGGGTAGGGATCTTGGTAGGGCAGCCTTCGGCGGCTTTCAAGGGCCAGGGACTGTCGGTCAGGGACGGGCGCGGAAAGTCCGTTCCCGTGAGCGGCTCCTTCACCGCCCAGGCGCGGGGCGGTTCAATCCTGATCAAGGGAAAGGCCTACACCTCGCCCGTCACGGTGCGCTCAAAGCAGCCGATCGTCTGCGACAGCCGGGCCTACGAGGGCGAGTTCCGCCTGTCGGCCCAGTCGGGGCGGCTGACGGTGGTGAACAGCCTGGACGTGGAGAAGTATCTGCGCGGCGTGCTCGGCTTCGAGGTGAACCCCAAATGGCCCCTGGAAGTGCTCAAGGCCCAGGCCGTCATCTCGCGGACTTTCGCGCTGCAGCAGCTGGGGCGGCATGGGAAAGCGGGCTTCGACGTCTGCCCGACTGACCACTGCCAGGTTTACAGAGGCGTCGCCGTTCACAGCCCCCGGACTGACCAGGCCATTGCCCAGACTCGCGGGCAGGTATTGACCTACGGGGGGAAGCTGGCCTACGCCTATTTCTGTTCCGACAGTGGCGGCGCGACCGCCGACGTCCGCCACGTGTGGGGCGGTTCCGTTCCCTATCTTGTGGTCAGGCGCGAGCCCTATCCTTCGGAGTCGCCCCGGTCGAACTGGCAGGCTGTCATACCGGCTGCGGAGATTCAAAGGGCCCTCGCGAAAAAGGGCATGAGCGTCGGAAGCCTGAAAAGCGTTTCCATCGTGCAGCGAGATCAGGCGGGACGCGCCGTGCAGCTGAAGTTTACCGGTTCGGCGGGCTCTGCGGTGATGAACAGCGCGGCCTTTCGGACGCTGATCGGTTCCCGGAAGATCCAGAGCACCTTTTTTGAGTTTTCGCCGATCGCCGGGATGCCTGCGGCTTCGGCATCCCCGAAAACGACCTACGCTCCCGCCGCCCGGGGGGAGAAAATCGCCTACGATACCACGCCTCTGACGCCTGAACAGGACGCGCAGCTGGAATCGCTGATCAAACAGCGCAAGTTCTCCGCGGCGGACCGTGTGGACATGCTGATGTATCCTGAACGGCGCATGCATTATCTGAAAAAGGCACTGGGACAGCTGGAAGGCGGATCGGCGGTTCCTCCTCAGCGGCAGCCTTCCGCGGGGAAACCCTTTCCCCCTTCTCCCGCGGCCGCCGGCAACGCGACGGCCGACCTGCGGGGCGGCGCGCTGCACCTCTATGGGCGGGGTTGGGGACACGGAATAGGCCTGTCACAGTGGGGAGCTAAAGCCATGGCGGAGCACGGCTGGTCCGCGCAGAAGATCCTCCAGTTCTACTATCCCGGGACCGCGATTGAGAAGAGAAAATAATTTTAGGGGCACAATTACAGGAGTGAGGGTATGCAGCCAGATTTTTTCAACATAGAGACCTATGATTACGAGCTTCCTCCCGAGCTGATCGCTCAGAAGCCCGTGGAACGGCGCGACCAGTGCCGCCTTCTGGGGCTCCGGCGCAGCGACGGAGCGCTGTTTCATCAGCATTTTTGCGACGTTCTGCAATGGCTGAACCCCGGAGACGTGCTCGTCAGGAACGACACGAAAGTGATGGCGGCCCGTCTTGAAGGCACTAAATTAAACGGCTCGGCGAAGGCGGAGGTCCTGCTTCTGCGTCCCGAGGATTCGGAAGAGAAAGTATGGGAAGCGCTGGTCCGCCCCGGGCGCAAACTGCCGGAAGGGGCGGAGGTGCGCCTTAAAGGCGGCGTGATGGTCACCGTGGGACGCTGCAAAAGCGAGGACGGCGTGCGCAGCGTGATCTTCCCGCAGGACTGCGACGTCAGGACGCTGGCGGAAGCCACAGGCTCCATGCCCCTGCCTCCCTACATCCACGAGCGTACGTCGGCTCCCGAGGATTATCAGACGGTCTATGCCAGGGAAGCGAATTCCGCAGCGGCTCCGACCGCCGGGCTCCACTTTACGCAGGAGCTTTTGCAGCAGGTGGCCGACAAAGGCGTGGCCATCGCCGACATCACGCTGGAAGTGGGGCTTGGCACGTTCAGGCCCGTGAAGACCGACGACATCCGGGAGCATCATATGCATACCGAGCGCTGCGTCATTCCCCAGAAAGCCTACGACGCGATCGCCGAAGCCAAGGAGAGAGGCGGCCGCGTCGTCGCCATCGGAACCACGGTGGTGCGGACCCTCGAGGGCATGGCATCCACGCCCGGGGGGCTTCGTCCCGGCAGCCTGGACACGGGGATTTTCATCTACCCGGGTTTTCGGTTCAAGGTCGTGGACGGTCTGATCACCAACTTCCATCTGCCCAAGAGCACGCTGGTCATGCTCGTGGCCGCCTTCGCCGGTTACGACCGCACGATGAAGGCTTACAGAGAGGCCGTTCAGGAGCGGTACCGTTTTTTCTCCTTCGGCGACGCCATGATCATTCTCTGATCCCAAGGGAGGGAAGCCGATGAAAAAAAGAGTTGTGCCCGTTGTGATTCTTGCCCTGATCCTGTTTGGCGGAACTTGTGCCGCCCTCCGGTGGAAGCCCTCGCAATGGAGGGACGTCTTCGTTATGCCCTTTCATAAGGACGAGAAGACGGCCGTGCTGCGCCTGAAGAAGGGCCAGCCTTTAAAGGCCTTCGCCCAACAGGCCCTTGAAAAAGGGCTGGTAGTTGACAGCAAGAACTTTCTTTACTGGCTCAGCAAGAAAAAAGCGGACCGTTCGCTCCGTTCGGGGTCCTATAAAGTGACCTCGGGCCCCACGTGGTATGTGGCGGAGCAGCTTAAAAACGCGGAGCCGGCCTTTTACAGCGCCGTCATCGTCCCCGGCGCTCCGCCCGAGAAGCCTCTGTCCTTGGGGAGCCAGGCGCAGCAGATTGCGGCGCTGTCCGACGACGCCAATTTCCCCGAGGCCATGCGTCCTATCCTTCCAAAAAGTGCTGAGGCCAGGGCCGCCTTTTTGCTGCCCGAGACCTATGCGCTTGTGGAGGATTCGGTGGAGGAACTGATCTTTCAGGCTGCCGACGAATGGCACAAGAAGTTCGGCGCCATGGCCGGCGATAAGGCGTACGCCCTTCGGAGCGCTATTATCGCCTCTCTTCTCCAGCGTGAAGCTCTGAAGAGCGAAGAATATCCCGTCATCGCCGGCGTCATTGAAAACCGCCTGGCAAAGAAGATGCTCCTCCAAATAGACGCCAGCGTCGTATACGCCTGGCGCCGCCTGACGGGCGAGACGCTCACGCGGGTGCTCTACAAGCATCTTGAAGTGGACTCCCCCTATAACACCTACAAGCATCCCGGGCTGCCCCCGTCGCCGATCTGCGTGCCCTCGGAAGCTGCCTGGCAGGGGGCCCTTGCGCCGCAGAAGAACGACTATTATTATTATGTGGCGAAAGGCGACGGATACCATCAGTTCTCGAAGACTCAAAAAGAACATCAGGCAGCCGTGCGGGCATATCGAAAGTGATCCCTGTCCGCGGGACGATCTGAAAAAAGGAGAATGTTCCTCATGGAAGAAAAAAAACGTTGTCCCGGCTGTGGGGCGATTTTTCAAAGCGAAAGCGAAGACCGCCCGGGATACCTTCCTCCGGATAAGACCCCTGAAGAAGGCGTCCTGTGCAAACGTTGTTTTCAGATGAAACACTACGCCGTGTACCGCAAGGCTCCCATCAGCGACCCCGGCATCCAGAAGAGCATCAAGGACAAGGCGGCGGACGTGACGGCGCTGTTTTTGGTGCTCGACGTGAGCCGTCCCGAAGTGTCGCTTCCCGACCTCGATTGGGTGGAGAGCTTTAAAAAGCCCATCTTCCTGATCGCCAACAAGGCGGACCTGCTCGAAACCTGGACTGACCGTAAGGCCCTGCATCAGTGGATATCAGACCTGACCGGTGTCAAGCGCGACCAGATCCTTCTGGTTTCGGGGCAGAGCCGCAAGGACATGACCGAGCTGCGCCATCGGATCGAAGATACCTTCCAGCCCTCGGACCGGCTGCTCTTTGTGGGGGCCGCCAACGTGGGCAAGAGCACGATCCTGAGCGCCCTGCTGAAGAGCGACCTGCCGACGGTTTCCCGCCTTCCCGGCACCACCGTGGGCATGACGGAGTACCAGATGAAATATGGCCCCGTGCTCGTGGACGCCCCCGGGCTGAAGGGCGAGGATCCCTTCCTTCCCGTGCTGTGCCCCGACTGCCTGGCGGCCCTGTCGCCTAAAAAAGAGTTCCAGACGTCCATCGAGGTCCTGAAAAAAGGGCAGACGGTGGCTTTCGGCGGGCTGGCGCAGGTGACCGTGGCCGACGCTGGAGAGCGCGGCTGGGTGCGTTTCGGCATCTTTGCGCCCGACAGCGTGGTGTGCCACAGAACCCGCGAGGACCGCGTGGAAGAGCTTTTGGAAAAACATTCGGGCGAGCTGCTGACGCCTCCCTGCGTGAACTGCGCCGGCAAGCTGGCCGCTTTGAACTGGCGCGAGGAGAGCTTTCAGATCCATGCGGAAGAGGACCTGGCCGTTCCCGGTATTGGCTGGATCGCGCTGTACAGCGGCGCCTGCACGGTCACGCTTCGAGCCCCCGACTTCATCAAGGGCAGCGTCAGGCCCTGGCTGATCCCCTCGCCGGCGCGCCGTCCCGCCGGCAAGAGGTAGCCGCCATGGACTTTCAGGAAGCCTTCGCCGGCCATACGGAAATGCTGAAAGGCCTTTCCGGCGTCGACTGGAGCGATATCTATTTTCAGAGGTCCGCCGTCAAAAGCCTTCTGTTCAACGACGGAAAAATAGAGGAAGTGTCGAGCAGTTCCGTCGGAGGATGCTCGGCGCGCCTTCAGAAGGGGCGCCGCAGCGCCCTCGCCGTGGTCTCGGGCGTGGAGAAGGGAGCCGGCGGCAAGGCGCTGGCGGAAGCCTGCCGCATCGCTTCGGTTTCCGCGCCGCGGCAAGCCGATCGCGATTTCCCTTTTGCCCGGCCGCAGGTCTATTTCCCCGAGGACGTCCAGTTTTTCAGAGACGTGGACGCGGCGCTGAGGCACGAATGCCCCTGGATCCGTCAGGTGACGCTTTCGGGCTCTTCTGCGGTCCGGGATTTCGGCGTCGTCTCTTCGGAAGGAGGGACTACGGGCCGGCTGCAGCGCAATTCCTTTACCGCCTATGTGCTGCTCGAGCGTGAAGGCCGCGTGGAAAGCGGTTACAGCGCTCTGTCCCGCACCGGCGGCGCCAAGGCTTTCTTTCAGGAGCTCGACCCAGAGGCCGTAGCCCGAAAGGCGCTTCAGGAAGCCCTGACAGGGCTCGAAGCTGTGGAGTGCCCTTCTGGGGCCATGCCCGTTGTGCTGGCCGACAGCGCCGGCGGGACGATCATTCACGAAGCCTGTGGCCACGGCATGGAAGCGGACCTCGTTTTTGAAGAGCAGTCCTGTTTCAAGGACAAAATAGGCGGTTCCGTGGCGGCCGAGTGCGTCACCATCGCCGACGACCCCACGATTCCCGGCCTTTACGGCAGCTACGACTGCGACGATGAAGGGGTTCCGGCGACGCGGACGGTGCTGGTGGAGCGCGGGATTTTGAAGAACTACCTCTCGGACCGGCGAAGCTCGCGGCTTTATGGAGTCCCGCTGACGGGCAACGGACGGCGCATGTCCTTTTCGTCGCTGCCCATGCCGCGCATGAGCAACACCTTTGTGCTGAGCGGAGAGGACGACCAGAACGAGATGATCCAGCGGGTCCCCCGGGGGCTTCTCGTGTGCCGCATGGGCGGCGGCGAGGTGAATACCACCACGGGCGAGTTCGTCTTTGACGTCACCCAGGGGTACATGATCGAAGGCGGAAAGGTGACCCGTCCCGTAAAGGGAGCGTCGCTGATCGGCAGCGCCCTCGACGTGCTCAAGGGCATCAAGGCCGTGGGCAAAAGGCTCTGTATGGAACCCGGTATGTGTGAAAAGGAGGGACAAAGCCTCCCCGTCACCGATGGACAGCCGTCGCTTTTGATCGATGGCCTCGTCGTCGGAGGGACGGCGACAGATCATGAAATCAGGAAATAAATTCACTTCACGCCGGCAGAAAGGCGGACGCCGGTCCAAGGGCAAACACGGCTTTGAATTTGGCGCGCTTTTCCGGCTGTGTCAGGTGCTGCTCGCGGCGGTCCTGCTGTACGTCACGGCTTCTCTTTTTGCGATCGGCACGGGCGTCCTCGGCAAGGATATGGCGAGCTGCCTGCTCCGTTTTACCGGAGGAGCCATCATCCTTATCCTCCTTCACCTTTTTTACGGGCTTTTCTGCTCGCTGCTTCGGAGGCATATTCAGTCCATCTGCAGCCAATGGCTGGGGACGCTGTTTCTCTACGGGGCGCTGAGCCTGTTCCTGGGAATGCTTCAGAAAAGCGGCATGGCGAAGGACATGGGTCTCCTGAGCCCCGGCATACTGGGGAGCGTTGGTTCGCAGGTCCTGCCCCGTTTCATCGGCGCTCTGGGGACCATGCTCGTGGGGCTGTGCTTCGTCGCGCTGTCGGCTTTTAACTACGGCCATTTGAGCGCCGCCCGGGTGGCTTGGCTTCAGGATCGCCTGGCGCGGTTCCATCTTCCCGCCTGGCCCCAGTGGCTCAAGTTCCGCCGCAGGGAGAAGGAGCCCGAAGCGCCTCTGCCCCTGCCGGCGGAACAGCTGGAAATCGCGGCCGTTCCCGAACCTGCCGAGGCGGAAGAAGAGCTGGTGGCTCTTGAACCGGTTATGGAACAGGCGCCGGAGGATGAAGCGGCGGACGAACAGCCCGCCGGCGACGCCGCGGAGAGCCCTGGCCGCGGAAAATTCAGCTTTAAAAAGCCCCAGTGGGTTGCCGCCGTGGCCGCAGCCTTTCAGTCGCTCTTCGGCAAGTACGAGGACGACGAGGAAGAAGAGGACGGCGACTTGGAAGACCTTGGCGAGCCTGACGGATCCGACGGCGAGCCTTCCGCTGGCGTTTCGGACCTTCCCGATGCTGAGGAAAACACGCCCCTTCCCGATGAGTCAGGCCAGGAGGCGGCCTGCCGCGTTCCCGAACCGGGAGGCGACAGCGGCGTAAGGGAACGTTCTGCCGCCGCCAGTGCCGTTCCCGTCTCAAAGACGCCATCCGTCGAGATAGAGCATATGGGCGAAGTGGACGGCACGAGCTCCGAACTGTACTACGCCGGCCGCGCTATCCCTGCGGGCAGCTTCCCGCCGCCTCTGGACCTTTTGGGGCCTCATACGCCCATTACCGAGGCGGTTGACGATAAAGCCGCCCAGGAGAACGGCGAAGAGGTGATCGCGGCGCTTGGCAATTTCGGCGTCTCGGCGGAGCTCATGCACACCATCATCGGCCCCACGGTCGTGCAGTATCAGATTCAGCTGGCGCCGGGCATCAAAGTCAGCAAGGTTTCCGCGCTGGACAACGACATCGCCGTGGCTCTGGGCGTGCCCTCCATACGCGTGGAGGCCCCCATCGCCGGAACGACCTACGTGGGCATAGAGCTTCCTAACGTGCGCCGCCGCGCCGTGCCTTTGAGGCAGATTTTGGAGAGCGACACCTTCCAAAAGACCGACCTGAAGCTGCCTCTGCCTCTGGGGCAGACCGTGGACGGGCGGATCCTGATCACGGGCCTCGAGGAGCTGCCGCACCTTCTGGTGGCCGGAACCACCGGCTCGGGCAAGAGCATTTTTGTGAACAACTGCATCACCGCTCTGTGCTATCACAACACGCCCTCGGATCTTCGATTCATCATGGTGGATCCCAAGCGCGTCGAGATGGGTATCTATGAATCCCTGCCCCACATCCTGGCCAAGCCCATAGTCACTCCCGCCGCGGCGGTCCACGCTCTCGCCTGGGCGGTCCGCGAGATGGAGAACCGTTACGACATCTGCTCCCAGGTGAAGGCGCGCAATATCGCGTCCTATAACGAAAAGGTCCTGCCCAAGGACCGGCTGCCCCACATCGTGATCATTGTGGACGAGCTGGCCGACCTGATGATGACCGCCCAGAAGGAAGTGGAGGAGTACATCATGCGGCTGGCCCAGATGGCCCGCGCCGTCGGGATCCATCTGATCCTGGCCACTCAGCGACCCTCGGTCAACGTCCTGACGGGCACGATCAAGGCCAATATCCCCGCGCGCGTTTCTTTCTCGCTGCCTTCGGTGGCCGACTCCAGGACCATCCTGGACGTTTCGGGGGCCCAGCACCTTCTGGGCAAGGGCGACATGCTTTTCATCAGCACGCGCCATCCCCGCCCTCTCAGGATCCAGTCGCCCTTCATGGACGAGCAGACGAATATCCGCGTGGTGGAGTACCTGAGGAACACCTTCGGCGACCCCGACTACGTGGACCTTGAGGAACAGGGCGAAGACAAATCGTCAGGCAGCGCCGCAAACTATCTGGAGGACAACCGCCTTGAAGAGGCCATCAAGATCGTTCTGAACACAGGTGTGGCTTCGTCCAGCGGCTTGCAGCGCCAGATGAGGGTCGGCTTTACCCGGGCCGCGCGCATGATCGACACCATGGAGTCCATGGGGATCGTAGGGCCCCAGAACGGCGCCAAGCCCCGGGAAATCCTCGTGGACGAAGAGGGCGCTTTGGAGATCCTGGATCGCTACCGTTAGCGCCGGAGCCAAATCAATAAAAAAAGGAGACCCTTTCGGGTCTCCTTTATCGCGTGGATTTACCGGCCTCTTTATCTGGGCTCAGCACAAAGAGCGGCGTGTCCTTTGCCGGTGTTTTCCGTTAGATCGCTCTTTTGACTTTTCCGGAGCGAAGGCAACGGGAACAAATGCGCATTCTTTTTGATTCGCCGCCGCCAAGATCAACGCGAACGGAAAGAAGATTGATCAGCCAGCGTCTACGGGTCTTGCGATGCGAGTGGCTCAGCATGTTACCCGTCGCAGGGCCGCGACCGCAGCAATCACATACCTGGGACATTTAAAGCAGCCTCCTTTGTGTGTAAATGTTCAATGACAACCAGTGCATTCTAGCACAACTAAGGGCAATTACGCAAATACTTTCAGAGGTCAAAACGTTTTTTTTTCCATCAATTTCGCTTTTATTTTGCAGTGTTTCGGATGGGAGAGGGATTACCATGGATTTTTCAAAAAAAGTAGAACGCTTGGAAGAAATTCTCAGAACTATGGAGCGCACGGCCATGCCGCTTGAGGAGACGCTGGCGCTTTACGAAGAAGGAAAGAAGCTGACGGCGGAATGCCGCAAGTTTTTGACGGAGGCTGAGGGCAAGGTTTCCCAGCTTGAAGAGGACGGCTCGCTTCAGCCTTTTCCCGAGGAGGAACGCCGCTGATGAATTTCAAAGAAGAGTTGGAATCGCGAAAAGTCTTGTTTGAGAATTATATGAACGGCTTCTGCTCGTCCATGGACGGGGCCATTCCGCCCCGCCTGCGGGACGCCATGAATTACTCCCTGCAGGCGGGCGGAAAGAGGATTCGCCCCGTGCTGTGCCTGTCGGGAGCGCAGCTTTTCGGCATGGAGGCCGAAAAGGCCCTGCCTATGGCTCTGGCTTTCGAGATGGTCCACACGGCGTCGCTGATTCACGACGACTTGCCCTGCATGGACAACGACACGCTGCGCCGTGGCAAGCCCACGAACCATGTGGTCTACGGCGAGACTTTGGCGCTGCTGGCCGGCGATTCGTTGTTCCTCTACGCCTTCGAGGTGGCTCTGAAAGGGCTGATGAAGCTGGGAGCCGCACCCGAACGCTGCCTGAAAGCGGCGGCGCTCTTCGCGGAGGCTCTGGGGCCCTCGGGGATCTGCGGCGGGCAGGTGCTTGACACCGACGCGCAAAGCCAGCTGAACGCTCAGGATTTCGTCGTGAACATCGCTTCGATGAAGACCATGGTGCTGATCCGCGCGGCTCTCGCGTCGGGGGCGATCATTGCCGGAGCCGAGGGCGACGGCCTGGGCCGCGTGATGGAGTACGGCAGAAACGTGGGACTGGCGTTCCAGATCGCCGACGACATACTGGATTGCACGGGCAGCCAGGCCCAGATGGGCAAGACCCTTGGCAAGGACGACGCCCAGGATAAGAGGACCTTTGTCCACGCATACGGCCTTGAAGGCGCCCGCGAAAAGCTCCGCAGCATGACCCTCGAAGCCGGCGAGCTTCTGGCCCCCTTCGGCGCCCGCGCCGATTTCCTGAAGGATCTGGCGCTCTATTTGGAGCGCAGGACGAACTGATATGGCTCTGCTCGACGGCATAAAGGGGCCCCAGGACGTCAAAAACGTTGCGCGCGGCGACCTGCCCGCCCTGATGGCGGAAGTTCGGCAGCGCATCATCGGCGTGACCCTCAAAAACGGGGGCCACATGGCTTCGTCGCTGGGCGCGGTAGAGCTGATCACCGCTCTTTTGAGGACCTTCGACCCCATGGAGGACAGGATCGTGTTCGACGTGGGGCACCAGGCCTACGCCTGGAAGATCCTGACAGGGCGCGCCGACCGGTTCGATACCCTCCGGACCGAAGGCGGCATCAGCGGTTATCCTAAGCTGGCCGAGAGCCCCTGCGACCATTTCGGCGTCGGGCACAGCAGCACGTCGCTGTCGGCGGCCTTGGGCTATGCCGTGTCGCGTGACCTCCAGGGGAAAAAACATCACGTGGTTGCCGTGATCGGCGACGGCGCGATCATCAACGGCGAAGCTTTCGAGGCGCTGAACCACGCGGGGTCTCTGGACACCCGCGTGACCTTCGTGCTCAACGACAACGACATGGCCATCAGCCCCCGGGTCGGCGGCATGGCCATGCACCTGGCGCGCCTCTCCACGTCGGCCTTTTACAAGACCACGAAAAACATCATCAAAATGGTCTGCCGCAGGGTCTTTACCACCGACAGAGTCTACCGCTGTCTTGAAAGCGCCAAGGACAGAATCAAAAAGGTCGTCAGCCACGCCAACCTTTTCGACGACATGGGGCTGACCTACTGGGGGCCCTTCGACGGACACGACGAGCAGGAGCTCGAGCGCATTTTCGAGCTGGCGAAGAACTACGAATGGCCGCTTCTGATCCATCTGGTGACCCGAAAGGGAAAGGGTTACGAGCCGGCGGAACAAAATCCCGTGGCCTATCATGGCGTGGCCCCGCAGCCCGCTTCCACGGGGGCGAAAAAAGGGCCCAGCTGGAGCGCCGCCGCTGCCGCCTGCATTGAAGAGCGCGCCCTTGAGGATCGCCGCGTGGTGGTGCTGACGCCGGCCATGACCGAGGGGTCGGCGTTGGGCCGTTTTAAGGAAAAATTCCCGGAGCGCTTTTTTGACGTGGGCATCGCCGAGGAGCATATGCTCACCTTTGCCGCCGGCCTGGCGGCGGGCGGCATGCGCCCAGTAGCCTGCATTTACTCCACCTTCCTGCAGCGCGCCATGGACCAGCTGGTGCATGATATCTGCCTTCAAAAGCTGCCCGTGGTGCTCGCCGTGGACCGCGCGGGGCTGGTGGGCGACGACGGGGAAACCCACCAGGGGCTTTTCGACATGAACTGGTGCAGCGCCGTCCCCAACCTTCAGATCTGGTCGCCCTATGACGGGCCGTCGCTGTCCTGCGCCTTTGAGAGGGCTTTTCAGGGCGAAGGGCCGGCGCTGATCCGTTATCCCCGCGGCGCCGTCCCCCCCGCGCAGGGCTTTTCCCGCGGCGGCGAAATGGCCGACAGCGGCGAAGGCCCTTCCTGGTGCGTGCTGGCGGCCGGTTCGGCCTGTCAGACCGCCGCCGCGGCAGCGGCGCTCGCGGAGAAACGCGGATATGAAAAACCGCGGCTCCTGTTTTTGAATCAAGTGTCGCCCCTTCCTGAAAATCTCGCGGATTGTCTGAAGGGCCTGAACCTTGTCGTGACCGTGGAGGAAGCTTACGAACCCGGCGGCGTGGGCGAGAGGACGGCCCTGCTCTGCCGGCGGAAAGGCCTGCCCTGTACCGTCAGGATCGTCGCCCTGCCCGCGGTTTTTGTGGCGCAGGGATCGCAGGCGCAGCAGAGGACTCGCTGCGGCCTGACCGCTGAAAGGATCGTGGAGCTCTATGAGCGCGAAAAATCCTAAAATCCGCCTGGACTCCCGCCTTTTGGAAGAGGGGCTTGCCGACTCCCCTCAGCTCGCGGCGGCCCTGGTCATGGCGGGCAAAGTCCTTGTGAACGACGCTCCGGCTCAGAGCGCGGGCCAGCTGGTGCGGGAATCCGACGCCGTCCGGCTTAAAGGGGCGGAACAGGAATGGGTCAGCCGCGGGGCCTATAAGCTCTTAACGGCTCTTGAAAAGTTCAATCTGAACCTCCGGGACCGAGTTTGCCTCGACGTAGGCGCATCTACGGGCGGTTTTACGCAGGTGATGCTGCGCTATGGCGCGGCTAAGGTCTTTTCCGTCGACGTGGGGTACGGGCAGCTTGCCTGGAGCCTGCGCGGCGACCCCCGTGTGGCCGTCATGGAGCGGCAGAACGCCCGTTTCCTGACGCCTGACATGTTTCAGCCCCTTCCAGATTTCGCGGCCAGCGACGCCTCCTTCATCTCCCTGACGAAGCTTTTAAACCCCATGGCTGGCGTCACTTCCGAGGAGGCCGAGGCCGTGGTGCTCGTCAAGCCCCAGTTCGAGGCCCGGCGCGGCGACGTGGATCAGGGAGGCGTGGTCCACTCGCCGGAAGTCCACCTTTCGGTGCTCGGAGAACTGGAGCGGTTCATTCGCGGCGAAACCCCCTGGGGGCTTTGCGGGGCCGCCTGGTCTGGCATCAAGGGGCCGAAGGGGAACATTGAGTACCTCTTTCACCTGCGCAAAGGCGTCGAATCGGTCTGCCCCGACATGGAGGCGCTGGTGCGGAAAAGCCATGAGGCGCTAAACTGAATTTTTCGGGCCGATAAAAGTTCATGGCTTCTGCTGTGAGCCAGGGCCTAAAATCCTGTTATAATCACGGGTGAGTTTTACCAGGAGTTGGCGCGCTGGCGCGGCGACTTTACAGATTCCATGTTTTTGGAGGGAGTACCTATGATTTTCGGTTTGGTCGTGAATCTTTCAAAACCTGACGCTGTTTGCCTTGCCCAGGAGCTCTGTGCGTGGAGCGAACAGCGGGGAACCCCCTTTCTGCTGCTCCCCCGTGAGGCTGAGGCGCTGGGCCGCGAGGCGGCGCCTCTTGAAGAATGGCTGAAAAGCGTTCAGACGGCGCTGGTCATCGGCGGCGACGGGACCTTTCTCAAGGCGGCGCGCCTTGTGCAGAACACCGACATCAACCTTTTCGGCATCTGCATGGGGCACCTCGGCTTTCTTGCCGTGGGCGATCCCGCCCACGCCCGCGAGCAGATCGAACAGATCGAGCGCGGGGATTTCACGCCTCAGCCGCGGCATTTCCTCGAGGGGATCCTCACCACGGGCGATCAGAAGCATAAAATTTTCGCGCTGAACGACATGGTGCTCTCCAAGGGAATCCAGGCGCGCCTCGTTTCAGTGGACGTGCAGGTGCAGAATAGACCCATGTGCGAATTTCGGGCCGACGGCGTGATCGTTTCGTCGCCCACGGGGTCCACCGCCTACGCCCTTTCCGCCGGCGGCCCCATCGTGCCGCCTCATCTCAGCTGCATGATTTTGGTGCCGATCTGCGCCCATACCCTTTACGCCCGCCCGACCCTTCTGGGGCCCGACGACCATCTGAGCCTGACGCCGCGCGAAGGATCGGAACTTTATCTGACCGTGGACGGAGAAGACGTTTATCCCATGACCCACGACGACCGTCTTGAAGTCTCGCTGTCAAAGCACCATTTTATCAACGTGGTATCGCTGCCCCAGTTTGGCTATTACGATCTCCTGCATCAGAAGCTCATGTGGGGCTGGGATCCCGTGTCAAGAAAGGGGGCCGCTCATGCTTGAAGAACTGCGGCTGAACTCGGTGGGCGGCGTCGCTTCCGCGACGCTCGAGCTGGGAGCAGGGCTTGTGGCCGTTACGGGAGAAAGCGGCGCGGGAAAGAGCAGCCTCGTGCGCGGCTTGGAACTCCTGTGCGGAAAAAGAAGCCCCAATTCTTTGATTCAATCAGGGCAGGAGACCGCCGGCGCCGAAGCCTACTTTTTCGTCCCAGGGCCCTTGGAGGGTCTTGAAGAGGAGCTTCAGCCCCAGGACCGTTCCTTTTCGATCAAGCGCGAAATATCCCGTTCAGGACGTGGCAAATGTTCGATTCAGGGACAGCCCGTGCCGCTGAACAGGGTGGCCGAGGTCGCTCCGCGCCTGATGTCCATCCAAAGCCAGTTTGCCCAGCTCGAGCTTCTGGAACCCGAGCGCCAGATGAAACTGCTCGACGCCTGCGGCGGTCCGGAACTAGCAGCGACGCGCCGCCGTCTGGAAGAAGTCTTTTATCAGGTGCTGGACTGCGAAAAAGGGCTGCGCCAGATCAAACAGAGAGAGCAGCATGTGCTCAAGACCTACGGCAGCGCGGAGGAGGTGATGGCTTTCCTGAAACGCGCCGGGCTTGAACCCGACAGCGAAGAAAAACTGAACCGCGACTACGGGGAAAGCGAAAAGGAACTGGCGCGCCTCCGCGAGCTGCGGAACCGTTATAGACAGCTTCAAAACTCTGAAACGGGCGGACTGGTCGAGGAATTTCAAAACCTCTTTTACGGCCTCTCGGACCTTCTTTCCTCCGAGAACCGGGAGAAGGTGATGGAAGCCTGCCAGCAGGCCCTGGGCGATTTGGAAACCCTTGCCCAGACTCTGAGCGAGTTAGCGCCGTCGGAGAAGATCGACGCTCTGGAGTCGGATCTGGACAGACTTGAGACCACCTTGGGGCATATCCGCAAATGCAAGCGCCTGGCCAACGTGACGACGCTCTCGGAGCTGCTCGCCTACTGGAAATCGGCTCAAGAAGAGATGGACTGGCTCGCCGGTTCGGCGCGGCTGCAAAGCGATCTGAACGCCAAAATGGCCGATGCCCGCCGCGCCGTGGCCCAGGAAGCTCGGAAACTGCGTGAGCAGAGAACCGCCGCCGCAGCGCTTCTTCAGGAGCGGGTCACGCGCCATTTGGCCGACCTGGCCATGGAGAACAGCCAGTTCCGCGTCAGGCTGACCGAGACCAACCACCTGCGCGCCAACGGCGCCGAGAACGTGGAGTTCGTGCTCCTGCGCGCGGGCGACCAGGAGATCCCCGTTGCGAAGGCCGCGTCGGGCGGCGAGCTGAGCCGCATCCTTCTGGCCATTCAGCTTTCTCTGCCCGACGAGCTCATGCCTCCCACCGTCGTTTTTGATGAAGTCGAGGCCGGGCTTGGCGGACGGGCCGCCTACCTGACGGGGCTCAAGCTCCGCCAGCTGGCCGACCGCGTTCAGGTGATCCTGATCACGCACGAGGCCAGCATCGCGGCCCTGGCGAATCAGCATTACCTGGTGGAGCGCGCCGGCGACATGTCGAAAATCACGCCCCTTATGGGCGAGGACCGCGTCGGCGAGATCGCACGAATGCTCTCGGGCAACGCCGACGAACCCGAAGCCCGAAATCACGCGCGGAAGCTCCTGAAATTGGACGAGACCGACCAGGAAGAACGGATCTTTTTCGACCCTTCCAGAAAAATATGACGCACTCCAGCAAAAACGCCCCGGCCCCCCTTTCATGCTTTCATGAAAGGGGGGCCGGGGCGTTTTCGTGTTTTGGGGGAGCCTCTTATTTGTCCTTCTGCTTGTTCTGGTAATGGCGCATGTAGGCCTGCAGGTCCTTGGACGTGTTGATCAGGTGGCTCTCCAGAGCCGAGATCGTCTTTTCAAGGTCGTGGGCCTTTACGCCCTCTAAGATCGCGCGGTGCTGTTCTTCCGATTCCTTGCGCATCGAGTCGAGGTGGGTGCGGATGTAGCGGTCCACCTGGCGGCGCAGCTTGGCGATCATGTCCAGCGTCTGGGGACGGTCCGCCGGCTCGTAGAGCGACGAATGGAACAGCACGTTCATGTCCCTCCACTTGACGGGATCGGGTTCGCTCTCCATGGCCGTCAGAAGCTTTTCCTCATCCTGAATCAGCGCGTTGGAGATCAGTTCGAAGGAAACGCGCATCACGCCCGTTTCCAGCCACATCAGCATATCGTAAATCTCTCTGGCGTCGTCCAGGGTCAATCCTGAAACGATAGCGCCGCGGCGCCCTCTGAACTCCACCAGTCCCTCAATTTCAAGCTGCTTCAGAGCTTCCCTGAGCGGGATGGGACTGACCCCCATTCTCGCGGCGAGCTGATTTTGCAAAAGCTGTTCGTTCTCCTCAAGAACGCCTCTGTAAATCGCCTCGCGCAGCACGTTGGCGATGTAGTATGACGCGGCCTTGTCCCCACTGATTTTTGGCATAAGTTCCTCTAAAGTCATCTCTGTTTTCTCCTTTCACACACTAGAATCTCTTGCTCCTATACCTATATTATTTTACATCATCCAGCACCAAATTGTACATAGTTGTCGAAGAGACTTTTTGAGATATAGCTGTTCTAAACAGAATTATACTCATTTGACAAACAAATCAATTGAGCTATACTGAACGAGTAAGCAGTCTATTTGGAGGTGTTCTCTGTGAAGAAAGTCATCGTGTCAGGCTCTTTGGGTCAGATTGGAACAGAACTGGTCACTCGGCTGAGACGGGATTACGGTGCCGATCATGTTTTAGCGACAGACGTCCGCGAGGATACGAGGGGCGTTCTGCCTGATGGGCCTTTCAAAGTCCTTGACGCGCGGGACGGAGCGAAATATGCGGAGTGCGTCAGAGACTTTAAAGCGGATACCATCTTTCACCTCGCGGGGCTCCTTTCAGCGACCGCGGAGCAGAAACCGCAGCTCGCGTGGGATATCAACATCGGCGGCACCTATAACGCGCTGGAGGTCGCCAGGGAAAATAATTGTTCGGTCTTCTTTCCCAGTTCTATCGCGGCTTTCGGGCCTGAGACGCCTCACGACAAGACGCCTCAGGATACGATTCAGCGTCCCAATACTATTTACGGCGTCACGAAAGTGACCGGGGAACTCCTAGGAGAATATTATCACAAAAAATGGAATGTGGACGTCCGAGGCGTAAGATTTCCTGGATTAATTTCCTATAAGACTCTGCCCGGCGGCGGAACCACCGATTACGCCGTGGACATTTACTATCAGGCCGTGCTCCAGGGGAAGTACACCAGTTACATCGCCGCGGGGACCTACATGGACATGATGTACATGCCCGACGCCATCGACGGCGTGATGCAGCTCATGGAAGCCGATCCTTCCAGGCTGGTCCACCGCTGCTGTTTCAACATCACATGCATGAGCTTTGAGCCGGAACAGGTCGCCGCTTCAATCCGCAAACACATCCCGTCTTTCACCCTGGATTACGGCGTGGATCCCGTACGGCAGGCCATCGCCGAAAGCTGGCCCAATTCCATCGACGATAGTGCCGCTCGGGCGGAGTGGGATTGGAATCCCCGGTACCATCTGGACGATATGACGGCGGATATGCTCAAAAATCTGCGCGCTCACTTCGGCGCGCAGGCGAAGTTTTAGCAGAGGAGGCAGTTTGAAATGAAAAAATTGGAAGCGGTCCTGACCGCGGAGCTTCAAAAACTGAAAGAAGAAGGCCGCCTGAAAGGCAAAGAGGAGATCATCACCGACGTGAAAAAGGGGCAGGGCGCCAAAGGCCCCCGTTATTTCCTCAAGGGGCAGGGCTCCAAGGAATTCATCCGCATGAACTCCAACTCCTATCTTGGCCTCTCGCTGCGCAGCGACATGATCGCGGCGGAAGACGAGGGTACCCGCCGGTATGGCGTCGGCCCCGGGGCGGTGCGCTTTATCAGCGGCACTTTCATGCCTCACCGCGAACTTGAGCACAAGCTGGCCGCGTTCCACGGGCGCGAGGACGCCATGATCTTCAGCGCCGCCTATGTCACCGTCGGCGGCGTGATCACGTCGCTGATCAGCAAGGAGACCTGCGTCGTCAGCGACGAACTGAACCACAACAGCATCATCAACGCCATCAAGCTTGGCAAGCCCCCCTTCCGCAGCGTCTACAAGCATAACTCCATGGAAGACCTGAAGCGCTGCCTCGACGAGGCCGTGGCCACCGGCGCGAAACGCCTTCTCGTGGTGACCGACGGCGTGTTCAGCATGAGAGGCGATTACGCACCGCTGAAAGAGCTGGTGGAGCTTGTCCACAGCTATGACGATCGCTTCCCCGAGGACGCCTTCGTTGTGGTGGACGACTCCCACGGCGTAGGCGCCTACGGAGCGACGGGCCGCGGCACCGAGGAGGTCACCGGCGCTCGGGTCGACGTGCTGATCGGCACGCTGGGCAAGGCCTACGGCGTCAACGGCGGCTACGTGGTGGGATCGCGCACGCTGATCACCTACCTGCGCGAGCACGCCGCCATGTACATCTATTCCAACCCCATCTCAGCCGGCGAGGCCTGCGCCGTCATGAAAGCCCTTGAAATCCTCCAGAGCGGTGAGGGCGCTCAGATTCTCGCCCACCTGCGCGCCATGACCGAACGCTTCGAGAAGGGCATCGTGGCCCTCGGCTACGAGACCATTCCCGGCGTGCATCCCGTGACACCCCTGGTGCTGCACGACACCGCCAAAACCAAGGCCCTCGTGGCGCATCTGCTCGACAAGGGCGTCATCGCCACGGGCCTGACCTATCCCGTGGTTCCCAGGGGCGCCGAGGAGATCCGCTTCCAGATCAACGGCGACCACACTGAGGCTGACATCGACGAAGTGCTCGCCGCCATCGCGTCCTTCGCCGGCAAATAGCCGGAAGGGGATCTGCTTCGGGATGTCCTGTTTTATGGGGAAAAGCAGAGCCTCTTTGCGCGCCTTCTCTGAAAGAGCGGCAAAACTCCCTTTCCCCGTTGCGTCCCGCCTCTTCAGGTGATACAATGCACCACGACCTGTTACTACGATTGTCCCTCGTAATGGCTTCTGTTCCTCTTTGTGATCCATGGAGCGCAAAGCAGGAGAGGACCTTCCTGGTTTCAGGATTATTGCCCCATGAGGTGAATTTTTATGTTGGAAAAGACTGTTAAGAGCCAGATTATCGAGACCTACCGTACTCACGCTACGGATACGGGCTCGCCCGAAGTTCAGATCGCCGTCCTCACCCAAAGAGTCCGCGAGCTGACCGACCACCTTCGCATCCACGTGCACGACCACCACTCCAAGAAGGGCCTTCTGACCCTGGTCGGCAAGCGCCGCAAGCTCCTTCGCTACCTGAAGGACAAGGACTTCAACCGTTACAAGAAGCTCATCGAGAGCCTGGGCCTGCGTCACTGATCCCAGTTTACCCAAGACATGCAAGAAGGAGCCAGCCTGGCGTTTTTACCGGGCTGGCTCCTTCTTTGTCAGTCGATATGGAACGAATCGACGACGGTCTTGATGACGCTGTCATAGGGCTTTTTTGATTTTTGAGGGTAGACGAACAGGATGCCGTAAAAGATCCCGTCTTTCAGGATCTTCTTCTTATAGGCGATATGGCCCTGCTCGTCCAGCCAGGACAGCACGTACCAGTGGTCCTTCGCCCTCCTGTAGGCGATCTTTTTGCCCTCCATTTCCTGTTTCATGTCCTCTTCAAGCGTGGAGTCCAGCGCGTTGTGGGATCCCCAGACGCTGATGGTCCCGCCCAGGGGTTTGGAAGCGAAGGCGTTTCCGTCGCCGTTTTCGGGCGCCGGCAGCGCCGAAAATCCGTCGGGGATCTCCACGGAGTAGCCGAAACGTCCGTTGACGTACTGAAAGGCCCATGCCGGGGACAGCGCCGCCAGGCAGAGCGCCGCGCTCAAAAGCGCGCTTCATGACAAAGGCTCCTTTTCGGATAAAATGCCCTATCATGATAGAGATCGAAGCGCGTGGATAGCAAAAAAGGAGAGGCGCTCGCCCCTCCCTCGTTTTTTTGAACTGCTACGCCTTGATGGGCTCCGCGCTGGCGCGGATTTCCACGATGGCTTCGGCCACGCGCTTGATGCCCTCTTCGATCACGTCGGGCTTGCAGTAGGTGAAGTTGAGGCGGGCGTTGTTGATGCAGGTGCCCGGCTCGACGGCGAAGGCCGTGCCGACCACGAAAGCGACCTTCTTTTTGCCGCAGAGCTTCATCAGCTCTTCGCAGTGGACGCCGGGCACGTCGATCCAGTAGAAGAATCCGCCCTGAGGCTTGACCCAGGTCACACCCAGAGGCGCCAGATGGCGTTTCATGCTCTCTTCCATGAAGTCGCGGCGTTTGGCGTAGTTGGCGGCGATGACGGGGATATGTTTTTCCAAATAGCCCTTGCAGCAGTACTCGGCGATCAGAGCCTGGTCGACGGAGCTGGAGCAGAGGTCGGTGGACTGTTTGAAGACGGCCATCTTGCGGATGATGGCGGGATCGCCGATGACCCAGCCCGTGCGGGTGCCGGGGGCCAGGATCTTGGAGAAGGAGCCGGCGTAGAGCGTGTTGCCCGCCTTGTCGAAGGAGAAGATAGAGGGAAGGTGTTCGCCCTCATAGCGGACGTAGCCGTAGGGGTCGTCCTCGAAGATCGGTACGCCATACTTTTCGGAGATGGCAGCCAGTTTCTTGCGGCGTTCCACGGTCATGGTCATGCCGCCGGGATTTTGGAAGTTGACGATGGTGTAGATGAACTTGACCTTCTTGCCTTCCTTCTGGATGCTCTCGATCAGCGCGGGCAGGTCGTCCACCAGCATACCCTCGCCGTCGCAGGCGATGCCGCGGCATTCGCCGCCGTGGTTCAGGAACACGCTGATGGCGGCCATATAGGAAGGGTCCTCGGTGATGACCACGTCGCCGGGGTCGAGCATGGCCCAGGCAAAGAGGTCCAGAGCCTGCTGGGAACCGGTGGTGAGAAGGATCTCGTTGAGCTCCACCTTGCGGCCAAGGCGCGGGGCCATGAACTCGGTCAGAAACTCACGGAGCTTGACGTTGCCTTCGGTGGTGCCGTACTGAAGGAGCTCGGGGCCGTCGTCCTTGAGAAGGTGGGCGCCCTCGAAGAACTTATCCACGGGGAAGACCTCGGGAGCGGGCATGCCGCCGGCGAAGGAAATCATGCCGGGCTGTTTGATGACCGCCAGGAGCTCTCTGACCGGCGAGGGCCTGACATTTGTTGCCTTAAAGCTGAAATTGCTGTTCCATGCATTGCTCATAGTAAAATCGCCTCCTGAAATGTGTAAGCTCAGATTCGAGATTGACAACGAACATATTTCGTCTTCCCCCATAGAGGTCCAATACGGGAATTGCGCTCCAATTTGTAATTGGTTATTATACAGGTTTTTCCGTCGCCGCGCCACAGGAAGATGGGCTCCTGGACTCACCGCCTTTAAAAGAGCTTAGGAGTTCCCCAGCGCGCGTTAAAGCAAGTATAGCATAATTATTGAAAATTTGAACCGATCCAACGGGTGCGGGAAAATGACGATTAATTCAGATTTTACAGGTAATTTCGAGATCGAAAGGTCACGGCGCTGAAAACGTAAAAATAAACTTGACAAGTTCATTTCATTGATTATAATTAACGCTAGTTCAATTTTAAGACTGGCCGCCGGCATGAGAGGCGCGCTTAAATTTAAGGAGAGATTTGTGATGGCTAAAAAAGGTAAAATCGTATTGGCGTACAGCGGCGGACTGGATACTTCTGTTTCGATCCCTTGGCTTATGGAGCGCGGCTACGACGTGGTGACGCTGACCGCCGACGTGGGGCAGACCGTGGATCTGGAGTCCACCCGCCAGAAGGCGCTCAAGACCGGCGCCGTGGCGGCCTATGTGATGGACCTCAAGAAGGTGCTGTGCGAGCAGTACATCTGGCCCTGCCTGAAGGCCAACGCGCTCTATCAGGGCACCTATCCTGTCAGTTCCTCCATCACCCGTCCTTTGATCGCCGAGCACTTGGCGGCCGTGGCCAGGGACGAGAACGCCGTCGCCGTGGCTCATGGCTGCACGGGCAAGGGGCAGGACCAGGTACGCTTCGAAGTGGCCATCAACGCGCTGAACCCCGACCTTGAAGTGGTAGCGCCCGTGCGCGACTGGAGCTTCACCCGCGAGGCCGAGGTGGAATACGCGAAGGAGCACGGCATCCAGGTGCTCGCCACCAAAAAATCGCCCTACAGCATCGACGAAAGCCTCTGGGGCCGCGCGATTGAGTGCGGCGTCATCGAGGATCCCATGAACGAGTGCCCCGAGGACGCCTACACGATCACCGTTTCGCCCATGGCCGCTCCCGACCAGCCCACCTACGTGGAAATCGCCTTTGAAAAGGGCGTTCCCGTGGCCCTGGACGGCGTGAAGATGGGCGGCGTGGAGCTGGTCGAAAAGCTTCGCGAGATCGCCGGCGCCAACGGCGTGGGCCGCATCGACATGATCGAAGACCGCCTTGTGGGCTTCAAGAGCCGCGAAGTCTACGAGTGCCCCGCCGCGGTCACGCTGATCGCCGCGCACAGGGGCCTGGAGACCATGACCATGGACAAGATGGTGCTGGCGGCGAAAAAGGAGCTTGAGGTGAAGTTCGCCGAGCTGACCTACACGGGCTACTGGTTCTCGCCCCTCAAAGAAGCCATCGACGCGTTTATCGACAAGACCCAGGAAGTGGTGACCGGCGCTGTGAAGATGCGCCTCTACAAGGGCGCGGCCGTGGTGGTGGGCATGAAGTCCGACGAGGCCATCTACCGTCACGACCTGGCCACCTATTCCGAGGGCGATACCTTCGACCACACCGCCGCCGTGGGCTTCATCAAGATCTGGGGCCTTCCTCTCAAGACTTGGAAGCAGACCCACAAGAACGCCGGTGAAAAGATTTCCCAGTCCATCAAGGCGGGCGTCTAGCCATGCAGGGAATGTGGAAGGGGCGCTTTCAGCAGGACATGAACGCCAAGGTGCTGGCCTATTCCCAGTCCCTTGACCTGGACTGGCGGCTTCTGCCCTGGGACGTGGAAGGCAGCAAAGTCCACGCGGCCCAGCTGGCCCGTATCGGCGTCCTCACCTCCGACGAGGCCGACAGGCTGATCGCCGGCCTCGACCAGGTCGTGGGCGAATTCCAGTCCGGCGCTCTGCAGCCTAAAGTGGAGCTGGAAGACGTGCATATGAACGTGGAGGCCCGTCTGACCGAGATCGTCGGCCCCCTGGGCGGCAAGCTCCACACGGGACGCAGCCGCAACGACCAGGTGGCCACCACCATGCGCCTCTACCTGCGCGACGTGCTGAAAGAGATGGATGCGGGCCTGAAAGACCTGATAAAGGCCCTGCTGGATCGCGCCGAAGCCCACAAGAAGACCGTCGTCCCTGGCTATACCCACCTGCAGCAGGCCCAGCCCGTCTGCATGGGCCATTATTGGCTGGCCCACGTTCAGGCTTTTTTGAAGGACCTGCGGCGGCTGAACTTCGCGATGGAATCCATGGACGAATGCCCTCTGGGCGCGGGGGCCCTGGCCGGTTCCACGCTGCCCCTGGACCGCCAATGGACCGCGCAGCAGCTGGGATTTTCCAAGCCCACGGAAAACAGCATGGAGAGCGTGGCCTCTCGCGACCACTTTCTGGACGTGCTCTATTTCTGTTCCGTCTTCGGCGTCCACTGCAGCCGCCTGAGCGAGGACCTGATCATCTACTTCACCAGCGAGTTCGGCTGGCTCAAGCTGCCAGACGCCTTCTGCACCGGTTCCAGCATCATGCCCCAGAAGAAGAACCCCGACGTGCTTGAGCTGACCCGCGGCCGCACCGGCGGCCTGATCGGCCATTTAGTGGACCTTCTGGCCACGGTCAAGGGCATCCCCATGACCTACGACCGCGATCTGCAGGAGGACAAGCGCGGCCTTTTCGCCGCCATCGACTCGGTGGAACTGATTTTGTCGGTGCTTCCCGACCTGATCCGCCACGTGGAAGTGGACGAGAACCGCGCCATCGCCGGATTTGCCGATGGGCTGGCCCTGGCCACGGACATCGCCGAGATGCTGGTCCGCAAGGGACTGCCCTTCCGCGACGCCCACCGCCGTGTGGGCGGCCTGGTGGCGGCCTGCGTCGAACAGGCCATTCCCCTGAACCAGATCGGCCCGGAGCTTCAGCGGGAATACCTGCCCGAGCTGGCCGGCGTGAACCTGCCGGCGGAACTGACGGCCCGCGGCGCCGTGGAACGCCGCAGCACCTACGGCGGCACCGCCTTCACCGAGGTGGAGCGCCAGATCGCGGCGGTCAGATCGCTGCTCAAATGAATGAAGGGCCCCTTTCCGGACAGGCTGTCGGCGCGGAAAAGGGCTCTTTTTTTGCGCGAGGTTTTGGCGTTTTAGACTGTTTATCCAATGCAACGCCGAATATCTCTGAGGAAACGGCTTGGGGAAAATCGGGGCCTCAAAACGCGCCGGACCGCCAACGCGGTCCCGGTATGTTCGAAGCGGAACTGATTTTCAACAGGTCGGCCCCGGACGCCGGGTTAGCTGTTCAGTCGGAAATCAGAGTTATCCCTCTTGCCCCAAAATGTTCCACGTGGAACATTTTTACCTGGGGAAAGTTCCAAGGGTGCGGGAATGAACAATGACGCGGCGAAGCCTTTCTGATAGAATATAACGACATAAATAAGTCCTACAGGAGGTCTTTTCATGAGATGCAAAAAAGCGGCGCGGCTTTTTGCCTTCGCGGCCGGCGCGGGGTTGATCCTGGCCGGAACGGCGGCGGCGGTTGAAAACGTGCGGGAAGACGCGCGGACGGTTTCAACCGCGGACGTTCAAGACCAGCCCCTTCACACTGCCCTCCAGGCCTGGTTCCGTGGCGACGACGCTTCCGCCGATGCAGTTGCCGAGGCGATGACCGCCGGGAATAGCTCCAACCCGATTCCATGGCAGTTGAAGGCCTGGATGCTTTTCGAGAGGTACACGTCGCCGGAGAACCTGCAAAAGGCGCTGTCCTTTCAGGCGGCGGCGCTCCGTTTGTCGCAGGCCGCCCCCGAGGCCTACAGTGCCCTTTTACCGCTGTGCCGCAGCGCCGTCCAGGCCGGCCTGCCCCGCGCCCAATTTTTTCTCGGCAGGATGTATGAACTGGCCCTGGGAGTGCTGCAGGACTATGGCGAAGCCCTGCGCCTCTACAAGCTGGCGGCGGACCAGGGATACGCCCTGGCGCTGACCAACCTAGCGGCCCTCTGTAAACAGGGCCAGGGCTGCGCCCGGGACGAAACGGCTGCGATGAAATACTACCTCAAGGCGCTGGAACTGGCGCCGGATAATCCTGTTTTCATCTACAATGTGGCCTTGATGTACTTCGAGGGCCGCGGAGCGCCGAAGAACCCGCGTAAAGCCCTTGAGATGTTCAAAGAAGCTGCCTGGGCCGGACTGCCTGACGCATATGGCAGCCTCGGTTATCTCTACCTTATGGGGGAGGGCGTGAAAGCCGACGCCGCCGAAGCTCTGCGCTGGCTGAAAAAAGGCGTTGAACTGGGCAGTTCCCTGGCGCAGAACACTCTGGGCGCCATGTACTCCAATGGCGACGGCGTGGAAAAGGATGAAAAGGAAGCCGTCCGGCTTTACAAACTGGCTGCCGAGAGCGGCCTATTCCTGGCGCAGAACAATTTGGCTGACGCCTATTTCCGTGGGCTCGGCGTCGAGGAGGACCAGGCCGAGGCTCTGCGCTGGTATCGCCTCGCGGCGGAGCAAGGCGACGGAAACGCCCAGAACTCTCTGGGACTTCAATACCTCCATGGCCGCGGAACCGCGCAGGACTTCGCCGAGGCGCTGAAGTGGTTCCGCCTGGCCGCCGAATCGGGAAGCGCAGATGCCCTTCAGAACATCGCGCACATCTATTTCAACGGCTGGGGCGTGAAAAAAGACGCCTCACAGGCGGCGCGGTGGGTCCGCAGGGCCGCTCAGCAGGGCTTGGCTGAAGCTCAGTATAATTTGGGATGCCTCTACAACGAGGGCGTTGGAATCCGGAAGGATGAAAAGCAGGCTTTCTACTGGTTCAGCAAAGCCGCCGAACAGGGTTACGCCGCCGCGCAGAACAACCTTGGCCAGGCCTACCGCAACGGCAGCGGCGTGCCTGTGGACGAAGGTCAGGCCTACAAGTGGTACGCCGTAGCTGCGGAACATGGCGATCCTCTGGGTCTCTTCAACCTGGGGCTCTGTTTTAAAGAGGGGTTCGGTACGCCTCAGGACCTCCGCGAGGCTTACGTGTGCTTCGCCCTGGCGGATATGCGGGCCGTGAAAGAAGCGGCGCAGCAGATGAAAGAGATAGAGGCCGCAGGGTTTGCCGCTGACAAGGCCGAATCTGACAGAATCCTCGCGGAGGCGCGGGCGCGGGTAAAAAAATTATCAGAAGAATAGGGAATAGTAAAATTTTTGAGCTTCTGGATTCGCGCTTGCGCTCAGCTCTCTTTCATGCTAAGATACCATCCAATTAAATACCGCCATTTATCCAGAGACAGGGGAGAGAGTCAGCTCGATGATCCTGCGCCAACCTGCCCGCGTTATGCGGGTGTGGTGGTCCCGCTGACAGCGATAAGAGCGAGATTCGCGTTCAAATTCAGCAGCCGTCTTGTCGTGTACAAGGCGGCTGTTTCTATTTGATGAGGAGAGAGGCACATGGATATGAGAGATATTTTTGAGGACAAAAAGCCGAGTTTTACCTTTGAGATTTTCCCACCTAAGGGCGTGGGAAATCTGGACGGCATTTACGCTACGGTGGACGCTCTGGCAAGCCTGGCGCCGGACTTGATCAGCGTGACCTACGGCGCGGGCGGCTCGAGCCGCGACAACACGATCGACATCGCGTCGTCCATCCAGAACCGCTACGCTTTGACCGCCGTGGCCCATTTGACCTGCGTCGGCAGCACTCTGGAAGAGATCGACCGGATTCTGGCGGAGTTGAAGCGCAAGGGTGTTCACAACATCCTGGCCCTGCGCGGCGACCGGCGCGCAGGCTCCGATTTCAGGGAAGGGTATTTTAAGCACGCCTCGGACCTGGCGGCCTACATCAAGAAGAATTATGACTTCCGCGTCTTTGGGGCCTGTTACCCCGAGAAACATCCCGAAGCCGCGAGCTTTGACGAGGACATCCGGCATTTGAAGGAAAAGGTGGACAACGGCGTCGACGGCCTGATCTCTCAGCTTTTTCTCGATAACGGGCTGTTCTACGCCTTCAGGGAAAAGGCTCTGGCGGCGGGCGTGCGAGTGCCGATCATCGCGCGCAGCTTGAGAAAGTGGTGTCCATGTGCGGCGCTTCCATTCCGCCGGCGGTGCGGCGCTTTGTGGACGCCTACGGCCATAACAGCTTGGCCCTGAAGGAGGCGGGCATCGCTTACGCCACGGAGCAGATCGTAGACCTGCTGGCGGCGGGCGTGGACGGGATCCACATCTACAGCATGAACCAGGCGGAAGTGACGCGGCGCATCGCCGAGAACATGCGCGGAATCCTTTTTTCGCTGAGGGTGAAGAAGGACTGATGGCCCCTTCCGAGAAGGAGCTGAGGGAAGCGCTGCGCTATATGGGCGTTCCCCGCGGGGGCTTCGAGGCTTTCGCGCCGCTGGCGGAGCGCGGATTTGCGGAGCTAGAGCCGGTGGCCTGCCGCCGAAGCTGCTGGCGCAGGGTGGATCTCTCTTTGAGGGGCTCTGAGCTGAGCCTGGACGGCGGCTCGGCCTTCTGCATCAGCGGCGATTTGAGCCGCCTGTTTGCGCACTGCCGCGGCTGCGCCGTGATGGCGGTTACTCTGGGCCCTGAGGTGGACCGGCGGATTGCCCTTCTGCAGAGGTCTGACATGGCGAGTGCTCTGGCGCTGGACGCCTGCGCGTCCGTCCTGGCTGACAGGCTCTGCGACGAGCTCGAAAGGGAAATTGAGTCCGGACTGGCCGGGGGCGAGTATTTGACGCTGCGTTTCAGCCCGGGCTACGGCGACGTGCCCATGGATTTTACGGCGGACCTGCTGAGGCTGCTCGACGCGGGACGCCGCCTGGGCATAACGCTCACGCGAAGCATGATGATGACGCCCGTGAAATCCGTCACGGCGCTGATTGGAATTTCCGACCGCGAGGAGCCTCGAAGGAGAAGCTGTTCCAACTGCGGCATGAAGAACTGTCCATACAGAAAAAAAGGTGGCTTTTGTGATGATCGATAAATTGAACGGAGTGCTGCTGCTCGACGGGGCCATGGGGACCATGCTCCAGCGGAAGGGCCTGAAACTGCGCGAGGTTCCCGAGAGCTTGAACGTGAACCGCCCGGAGCTGATCGAGTCTATCCATCGCGAGTATCTGGCGGCGGGCAGCGACCGGGTGCTGACCAACAGCTTCGGCGCGAACCGGTATAAGCTGGCGGGGTCGGGTTATTCCACGGAACAGGTGGTCAGGGCGGCTGTCGCCGCGGCGCGCCGGGCGGCCACGGTTTTTCCAGACGCGGGCGTGATCCTCGACATTGGGCCCTCGGGGCGCGCCATGGCTCCTGTGGGCGACGCGACCTTTGACGAAATTTACGATTCCGTGGCGGAACAGGTGCGCGCCGGCGCCGAGGGATGCTGCGCTGTGCTGCTGGAGACGTTCACCGACCTGCTGGAGATGAAGGCGTCGGCGCTGGCGGCGCTGGAAAACTGCGATCTGCCGGTCTACGCGACCATGAGCTTTCAGCAGGGGGGCCGGACGTTCTTCGGGACCTCCGTGGAGTCCATGATCATGACGCTGGATGGGCTGGGCCTGTCGGCGCTGGGCGTCAACTGCTCCCTCGGCCCCGTGCAGATCGCGCCGGTGGTGGAGACGCTGGCGAAGCATTCCCGCGTGCCCGTGATCGTCCAGCCTAACGCGGGTCTGCCCGTGACGCGCGGCGGCGTAACCAGCTGGGACGTGACGCCCGGCGAGTTTGCGGGCTGGATCAGAAAATTTGTGGACCAGGGCGTGGCGATCGTGGGAGGCTGCTGCGGCACCGATCCTGAGTTTATTCGTGAGGCGGCGGCGCTGCTGGGGGACCGTTCCCTGCGCCCGCGCGCCATAGAGCCTCTGAGCGGCGTGTGCAGCGCCTCGCGCCGCGAGAGTTTCGACGGCGCGGTCATCATCGGCGAGAGGCTGAACCCCACGGGGAAGAAAAAACTTCAGGCGGCTCTGCGCGAGAAGAACCTGGATTACGTGATTTCCGAGGCGCAGACTCAGAAGGAACAGGGCGCGTCGGTGCTGGACGTGAACGCCGGCCTGCCCGACGTGGACGAGGCCGCGCTTTTGCGCGGCGTGGTTCAGGAGCTTCAGGGCGCTCTGGACCTGCCTCTGCAGATCGACTCGTCAAAGCCAGAAGCCCTTGAGGCGGCGGTGCGCGTCTACGCCGGCAAGCCCCTGATCAACTCGGTCAGCGGAAAGGCTTCCAGCCTCGCGGCGGTGCTGCCCGTGGTCAAGAAATACGGCGCCTGCGTTCTTGGGCTGACGCTGGACGATTCGGGCATCCCCCAGAGCGCCGAAGAGCGCTTTGCCGTGGCGCGGCGCATTGTGGACGAGGCCGTCAGGCTGGGCATCCCGAAGGAGGACGTCTTTATCGACTGCCTGACCCTGACGGCATCGGCGCAGCAGAGCCTGGTCTTTGAGACTCTGAGAGCGGTGCGCATGGTGAAGGAGCGCCTGGGCGTGAAGACCGTGCTGGGCGTGAGCAACGTTTCTTTCGGCCTGCCGCGCCGACCGCTGGTCAATCGGACCATGCTGGCGCTGGCGCTGGCGAACGGCCTTGACGCTGCGATTATGAACCCCGGCGACCGGGGGATGCAGGATACGCTGGCGGCCTGGCGCGTGCTGAGCGGCGAGGACCGGGACTCGGTAAAGTTCATTAGCTATTGCGCGGATCACCCTGAGGAAACCGCTGCTGCTTCCGCAGCGCCGGCCGGCGCTCCCGCCGAAGGCGGTGACCGCGGCGATCTGGCCTGCGCCGTGGCCCGCGGTTTGAAAGATGAGTCGCGCCGCCGTGCCGATGAGTTGCTGAAAAGCTGCTCGCCCTTGGAGATCGTCGAGAAACACCTGATCCCCGCGCTTGACGCCGTGGGCCGCGACTATGAGGCGGGAAAGATCTACCTGCCCCAGCTGATCAAGTCGGCCGAAGCGGCGAAGGGCGCTTTCGAAGCGGTGAAGGACGCCCTGTCGAAGGAGCAGAAGAAGAGCGAGCCCGTGGACAGGGTGATTCTCGCGACGGTTTACGGCGACGTTCACGACATTGGCAAGAATATCGTCAAGGTGATCATGCAGAACTACAACTTCGACGTGATCGACCTGGGCAAGGACGTGCCACCCGAGGCCGTCGTCGAGGCGGTGAAAAAACACGGTGTGAAGACCGTGGGGCTGAGCGCCCTGATGACCACCACCGTGGCGAGCATGAAGGATACCATCGCTCTGCTGCGGAAGGAGTGCGCGGGCGTCCGCGTCATCGTCGGCGGCGCCGTGCTGTCGGCGGATCTGGCCCATTATGTGGGCGCCGACGTCTATGCCTCGGACGCCATGGCGACGGTCCGGGCCGCTGGCGAGTTCGCGGCTCAGGTACGCCAAGGTCAATAGTTTTGCAGCTTTTCAACCTATGCCCGCTCAATCGCGAATGACGTAAAAAGGGAGCCGGCAGCGTGTCCTATGGACGCGCTGCCGGCTCCCTTTCTCTGTTTTCTTATCCGATGGCGGGCGACCATCGGTTTTTGCCGGCGGCTCGGGTCTTTGCGTCGCGTTCCGCCAGGATCCGCACCGCCAGGTTTGACGCGGCGAGCAGGTCTTTCAGGTTACTGGAGACCATCTCGCTTGTGATTCGGTTCGCCACGGCCACGCAGATGCAGCCCGCGCGGAAGCCGTAGATCGACGCGAGGGTGAACAGCGTGGCGGCCTCCATTTCGAAGTTGAGCACCCGGGCCTGGCGCATGTCCTCCACGATGTTTTCAAAAAAGGACTGTTTGTAGCCCCGGTAACCCGGTCGTCCCTGGCCGCAGTGGAAAGAGCCCGTGGAGCAGGTGACGCCCACGTGGTAGCGCAGGTTCAGGCGCTCGCAGGCTTCGATCAGCGCGAGCGTGACCTCGTAATCGGCCGCCGCGGGGTAGCTCTCCTCCACGTAGAGGGGACTGGCGCCGTCATGGCGGACAGCGGCAGTGTTGACGATCAGGTCGCCGCAGCGGATATCCTCCTGGATGGCGCCGCAGGTGCCGATACGGACGAAGGTTTTGGCCCCCACTCGGATCAGCTCTTCCACGGCGATGGACGTGGATGGGCCGCCCATGCCTGTGGAACAGGCGGAGATGGGCGCTCCGCCCACGCTTCCGGTGAAGGTGCGGTGCTCGCGGTTGCTGGCCACGAGGCGGCCTTCGTCCCAGCTTTCAGCGATTTTGTCGGTTCTGCCGGGGTCGCCGGGAAGAAGCACATAGGGAGCCACGTCGCCGGGCCGGCACTGAATGTGGTACTGCAGCCCCTCCATTTCAGGGGCGTCGGCGCTGGATTTCCAATGATCGGGACACATATTGCCAACCTCCTTTGGTAGGTTTTGAACTGCTGACATTCCGCCGGCAGCTCTCTTGCGCCTTCTTCGTTGAAGTTGAAAGCGTTTAGAGGCTCTGTTTTGTTTTTGTCTAAGAGCGCCCCGCGGTGCAGGGCGTTCGTCGGTCGGCCTCTTGGGCGCGCGCGGGGCTATTTTTTGCGGTCCTTGAGCTTTGAAGGGTCGGGGCCGATGGGGATAGCGTATTTGAATTCGTAATTGAACTCCAGGGCCTTGTCCTTTTGAGGGTCTTCCCGGGTCCAGGTCGAATTGGTCTGGCCCGCGTAGTCTGTGTCGCCTTCGATTTTGAGGTTGAGGATTTTGTAGTCGCTGTAATCGGGGCCGCCGATCTGAAGCGAAAAATCCCGGAAGCGGCTGCGCGCGCCGCCTATCAGCTTCTGGAGCATGTTCGTCGCTAGGGCCTGACCTGAGAGGTTGCCGCTGATCCCCGAGTCGATGATGGCCGAGAATCCGCTTAAAACGCTGTTCAGCGCCGTCACGTTAATGTTGCCGCTGACGGAGACCATGAATTTATTGCGGTTTCTCAGGGCCAGGTCGCTCGGGATGTCACCGACGTGCGTCGGGTAGGTGCCGGCTTCCCTGCGCCACACCGAGCCGCTGACGGCCACATAGCGGAACAGCTTATCGTCCGGAGCCGCGGTCAAAGAGCTGCCGGGCATCATGTAGAATTCGTTCTCGTCAAAGTTGAAGAAGAATTTGCCCTTCTTGACTCGGACAGGCGCGCCGCCGGTGATGAGTCCCGCGCTGGGAAAGTCCTTCAGCTCCACGTCGGAGAGCGAGAAGGAGCCGTCGCCGCTGCTGATCGTCGTGATGCCGAAGCGCGCTTTCCCCTTGAGCGCCAGTTCAGCCTTCCCCGTCACCGTGGCGGGGAGGCCGAAGGGTTCAGTCATTTTCGCCAGGTCCATGTCGCTGATCTTCAAGTCCGCCGTGAAGACGGAGGTGCTGACGTTCCCCTGGGCCTGGATCAGGACCGTGCCGCCGCAGAAAAGAGCGCCGCCGTTTCTGATCGTGATCTTGTCGTTGATATAGGAGAAGGGGACGCGAAGGTCCGTCAGCGCCAGCTCTTTCAGGCCGATGGATTTGGCGGTCACCGAGCCCACGGCCGACGCCGATTTGCTGGTGACGACGCTGTGGGCGCTGAGCGTGGCGCGTCCCATAATCTGGCCCTGCAGAGCCGGCGCTAGAGCTCCGATGGAGATGTCGTCGGCGCTGCAGTTCAGTTCGCACTTCCAGTCCTTTTTCAGCTCCACGGTGCCGGTAATTTTGGGCCGCCGGTCGCCGAGCGCGATAGAAGCGTCTACTTCAAGGCTTTCACCCTTGAGCGTGGCCAGGACCACCGGGTCCATAACCGTGAAGCCGCTCATCTGCAGGCGGGGCCCCGAGAAACGGCAGCTGAGAAGCGGCGCGGTGAGAGGCCCCTTGGCGAGCAGCGCCACTGATCCGGTCCCGCCGATTTGGAGCTCCTTGGGAAGGATGGATGTGAGGCTGATATCGTCGAAGTTCAGCGTGAAATCCACAAAGCCTTCCTTCCCCTTGTAGGGCATGACGACGGTGCCTTCGCCCACAAGGGGCGTCTTCATGGGCGTAGCGCCTTCAACCTTGAAGTTGAGCGTCTCTGCGCCTTGAACCGCTACTTTTACGCTGTCCATTTTGTAGGAATAGACGCCGAGCTTACTCAGTTCGGCTTCGGCGCTGATCTGAGGCAGGGAAAGAGGTCCTGAGGCGCTGAAAGAGCCTTTGAGCGCCCCCTGCACTTTCTGCCCCGGCGCCATTTTCGCGATCTGCATGCGGCTGACCGTCCCGGAAAAGTTCAGAGTCGGCGCCTTCATGTTGCTGATATCAAGAATGCCCGACGCCTGAAGAGCACCCTGGAAGGCCTGCAGCGACAGCTTTTGCAGGGTGACGGCGCTGCGGTCGGCGAGAACCAGCGCTGAAAGATCGGTCAGGCGGTACTGCTTGTCCACGACGATCTGTTTTGACTGGACGCTGAGCTGGACCTGAGGTTTATCCATTGTTCCCGAAGCGGTCATGGCAAGCGACAGGGTACCATCCACGGCAATTCCCCGGGCCTCCGGTATCAGCTCGGAGAGCGACTTGCAGGAAAGTCCGCTCAGAGCCGCCTTGATGTCGAGAGCCCCTTTTCCAGAGAGCCCCGCGCTTCCCTTGGCGGTGATATGCGCGCCCATCCAGCTTCCCGTGAGGTCAAGCAGAGCCTTTTTGCTGTCCAGATTCAGAGTCCCATTGATGCCGCTGAGCCGCCAGTTCTGCCAGCTGAGCTTTCCGCCTTTCAGCGTGATCTGCCCTTCGGGATGTTTCATAGGGCCGCTGAGCTTCAGCTGAAAAAGGTCGATGGAGCTGGGGCCGAGCTTGGGAAGCCACCGGCTCAGGCGCTTGAAGTCGAGCTTTTTCAGCGTCAGATCGCCCTTCAGGAGGCAGTCGGGAGAGTTGAAATCGATGGAGCATGCGCCGTTGACGGGCGAGGAAAACAGTTTCCCCTTGATCTCGTTGAGGGAGATCAACCCTTCATGGGACGCCAGCGCGAAAGAGACGTCGCTTCCCAGAGCCTGGACCCGCAGGTGCGCGCCGGTGCAGCTCCCAAAGTCGTTCAGTGAAATCGTTCCCGTGAGCTTCAGGGGTTCCTTCATATACAGTGCGTCGAGGCCGACGTCGTAGTCCAGCGCTTCGCCGCCTTCGCGCAGCTGCATGCGGCAGTCTTGCACCTTCCATCCCTTGGAACCGCTGAGCCCGGAGATCGACAGCCTCTCGGCGGCGAAAGGCAGGGGGGAAGGCTCGCCAGGGCTGGAGGGAAAGTCCTTTTGCGCGGCCTCGGCCAGGGGAGAAAGCTCATCCTCTTTAAGGTTGATGCCCTCGGTTTCCAGAGAAAAAACGAGCTTTTTGCGCGTCCAGCTCTGGGGACTAATTTTGAATAACAAACGGTCTACTGAAACGATGGACGGACTCTGCCGCGTCCCGACTTTCAGTCCCGTCAGCTCGTATCCCTCCAAGGGGCTGCCCCGAAGAGCGTCGAACCCAATAGCCATAGTGGGCAGGGCGTCCAGATAACGCCGGGCAAAATGGGCGATCAGCGCGTTGGAACTTTTTCCACCGTAGAGCAGTGAGGCGCAAAAGGCCACGAAACAGCTCAAAACGGCGAGTAAAACCAGATATCTCTTCTTAATAGAACTCAGCTCCTCATGGACAGGCATTTTCGCCTTTGATTTTACATCAAATCCGGATTAAGATACACAGGGATTTTACGGGGAAACTCCGAATCGGCCTATCGGTTCCGCTTGCACGGAAAATCTTCCGGTGAGGTTGATGAGAGAGAGTCCCCAAAAATGAAAGGAGACGCGACAATGCACGACGTGAAAGTGTACAGCACGCCCACGTGCCCCTGGTGCACGAAAGTGAAAGCCTATCTGACGGAAAAAGGAATCGCCTTTACGCCTGTGGATATCTCCCAGGACCGGGAAGCGGCCATGAACCTGGTGGCCCGCTCCGGCCAGAGGGTGGTGCCCATCGTGGAAATCGACGGTGAATTTATCGTCGGTTTCGACAAAGAGAAGATCGACGCCAAACTAGGCCTGTAAAGGATAATAAAAATCCCTGCCGCGGATACGGCAGGGATTTTTATTATCCGTAAAGCTTTTCAGCTCGCTGCTATTTTACGTTCATGGAAAGGAACATGGTGCGTCCGTTCCTCAGGATCAAGAACGCCACGGTGTCCCTCTTGGACGAGCTGATCACTTTAAACAGGTCCTCAGGTGTCCTCAGGTCTTTGCCGTTCGCCTGAAGAAGCAGGTCGCCCTTTCTGAGGCCCGAACGCGCCGCCACGGACTTCTCCGAAACTTCGGTGACCGCCAGGCCGTTTTCGCGGTCAGGGATCTTCAGTTCCTTGCGAAGCTCCGACGTCAGCGAAGAAACGCTGAATCCCAGCTTCTCCACGCTGCTTGCGTCGGCGAGAGAAGCGTCCACTTCGGCGAGCGTCACAGAGAACTTCAGAGTCTTGCCGTTGCGGTAAACTTCAAGGTCGATCTTGTCTCCCGCCATGTGCTGGCGGACGCTGGTGCTGAGGTTGACGCTGTTCTCCACCTTTTTGCCGTTCATGGACGTGATGATGTCGCCCCGTCTCAGTCCGGCCTTTTCGGCGGGAGAGTCGGGCATCACTTCAGCGACCAGGGCGCCCTTGGTGTCCTTCAAGTCGAAGGCGTCGGCGATATCCTTGGTGATGGGCTGCAGGTAGACGCCCATCTGGCCGCGGCGGACCTTACCATAGGAAACGATGTCGTCCATGACCTGCTTCGCCATGTTCACGGGAATCGCAAAACCGATGCCCTGGGCGAAGGGGATGATGGCCGTGTTGATGCCGATGACTCGGCCGTGGATGTCCAGCAGAGGTCCGCCGCTGTTGCCGGGGTTGATGGCGGCGTCGGTCTGGAGGAATCCGTCGAAGTTGAAGGACTGGGTGTGAATGCTGCGGTTGCGCGCCGAAAGGACGCCCACGGTCACTGTGGGTTCAAGGCCCAAGCCGAGCGTGTTGCCGATGGCCACCGTCCAGTCGCCGACGCGGACGGAGCTGCTGTCGCCCAGTTCAAGCGTGGGCAGGTCCTTTCCATTCACCTTGATGACGGCGATATCAAAAGTAGGATCCTTTCCGATCACCGTGGCTTCCATGGTCTTGCCGTCGGCGAAGGTCACCGTGATCTTGTCCGCGCCGGCGATGACATGGTTGTTGGTCAGGATCTTGCCGTCAGCGGAGACGATGAAACCGCTGCCCGCCCCCTTCATGGGAACTTGGCGCTTAAACTCCCTGAAACTGTCGCCGAAGAACTCGCGGAAGAAAGGGTCGTTGGGGAATCCCCTGTTGACCGTCTGGGTCACCGTGCCTTCCACGTCGATATTGACCACGGCGGGGCCAGCCTTTGCGACGAGGTCGGCGATAGGGTTGTTCACCACGATTTCGGGCGCGGGCGTGGGCGCCGAAATTGCGGGGGCCGCGCTGGCGACCATGACGCCCATCATGACGCCTACGATTGTTTTGTTCAATTTACTAAGAAACATATTTCCACCTCCATGATTTAGGCATTTACATTCATGCCCTTGTTTCCAGAGCTAATCATAACCGCCAAAGTCCTTTTGCGCATTGACGGTTTATACAAAAAATGTGAACTAAAATTCATATAGACCTATTCAAGTAGATCATAATTCATCATCTCTCTTTTGGCTTCCCTTTTTCCAAGTCGCAAAAGAAATTACGATAAAAGAGGAGAAAAAAGAGTAGGAAATCGGGAGATAAAAGGTAGAGTGTTGAGATAAGTTTTCAGGGCAGGGGAT
>SFDM01000070.1 GCA_004558205.1 Pyramidobacter piscolens | reverse complement strand
AAAACAGAATTTCCCTGGCTCAAAGAAGTGGACAGCCTCGCTCTTGCTAACGCGCAGCTTCATCTGGACGCCGCCTCTGCCGCTTTCTTCCGCCGCCCTGAAACTGGATTTCCAAAGTTTAAGGCAAAACATCGCAGCCGTGACTCTTATTCAACGAACAATCAGAGCGGAAGTGTCCGGTTTGAGAACGGGAAGATAAAACTGCCTAAAATTGGTTTTGTCAAAATCAAACAGCACAGGCCGATCCCCGATGACTGGAAGATAAAGACTATCTCTGTATCAAGAACTCCCGTGGATAAATATTTCGCCAGCGTTCTTCTGGAGGTGGTCTCAGAGGTTGTCACAGCATTATGACATGGCGTGCATCGAAGACTTGAACATGCAAGCCATGAGCCAGGCGCTGAACTTTGGTAAAAGCGTGTCCGGCAGCGGCTGGGGCAGCTTCACGCAATACCTTGCCTATAAGCTGGAAGAGCGGGGAAAACGATTGGTCAAAGTGGATAAATTCTTCCCATCCTCGCAGCTCTGCCATAAGTGCGGCACGAAAAATCCCGAAGTGAAGAATTTGAGCGTCCGAGAGTGGATCTGTCCACAATGCGGGGCCCATCATGACAGAGACCTGAACGCGGCAATCAATATTCGGGAAGAAGGGAAAAGACTCCTTTCTGCCTGATACAGATCCACAACCCCGGGGCCCGGGGGGGATAGCTCGTGAATGCTGGTATGTATCAATGTACCTCGAACGAGAAGCCCCCGCTTCTGCCGCCTGAAGGCGGTCAGCGGCGGGAGTAGGTCACAAAAGAGCGATTCACTCACCCGCCGCAGCTGCCGGAAGCCAAGGCGGATAATCCGTGAACCGCTCTGCACGTTTATTTCAACCGCCGGCTACTTGCCGGGGACCTTCAGGCCCTTCTCTTCATAGAAACGGGCCGCGCCGGAGTGGATGTTGCCGGGAATCCCGCGGAAAGCCCCTTCGAGGGACATGTAATTGCCCTTCTTATTGAGCTTCTGGATCTCGGGCAGATAGTCGTAGATCGCCTTGGTCATGGCGTAGACGTCGTCAGCGCTGATCTCGTTCAGCACCACCATCATGGACATGACCGCCACGGAAGTGACGCTGTGCCCCAGGTTGTACTGGTCGTCGGGCGTGGTGAAGGGCGCGTAGAAAGGATACTTCTCGCCCAGCAGCTTGAGGTGCTCCTCGTCGATGGACAGCACGTCGATCTTGCCCGTCAGCGACAGTTCCGTCACGTTGGCGTTAGGATAGCCCGAGCACATAAAGAAACCGTCGATCTGGCCGTCCTGAAGGGCATTCTTCCCCTCGGACTGGCTCAAAAAGCGCTCGTCGATGTCGTCATAGTTCATGCCGTAAATGCCCAGGATCTGGCGCGCCGCCACTTCGTAGCCCGAGCCCACGGCGCCCACGCAGATCCTCTTGCCGCGCATGTCGGCCACGCTTTTAATGCCGCTGGCCTTGCTGACCACCATCTGGACCATCTCGGGATAGCAGGCCGTGACCGCCGAATAATTGCCGACGGGGCCGCTCTTGGCGAACTGCTCGATGCCGTTCAGGGCGTAGCTGTTGACGTCGGTCTGGATCAGGGCCATCTCGTTCTCCGCCTTCTTGAGAAGGCGCACGTTCTCCACCGAACCGCCCGTGGCGCCCACGGTGATGTTCGCGCCGGTATGCTTATTGATGACCTGCGCCAGCACGCTGCCGAAGGAATAATAGTTTCCCGTCGCACTGCCCGTTCCCATCAGGAAACTGCCCTTCACTCTGTGTTCCCCCGCGAAGGCGGCGCTCAAGGCGCTCAGCGCGAGAATCGACGCTATTGCCAGTGCTGCGGTTCTATTTCTGTTCATCCATAATCCTCTCCCTTTGATAATTTTTTCGGCAAACCGACGTTCAAAAACAAAAAAAACAAACGCTTCTTCGCATTAAACTACGAAACAGAGAAACCGTCAAGGCTAAATTCAAGGAGTTTCGATAAACAAAAGATTTTTTTTCATTAAAAGCGCGGAAGCTTTCCGCAAAGGACGTGTCCGCCAGGGCTTTCATCATATCACGTTTATCCCCTTTGCCCCATCGCCCAGATCCTTTCCTCCGCCCGTCAAGCAATTCTCTGGATTTTGTGATACAGTATGCGCATCAATTCCAAAGGGAGGAAAAAACGATTATGGACAAAACGCCTTCCAACGTAGGTTCGGTCGTGCGAAACGTGCGGCTCGGACTGAACTTGAGCCTCGACAGGGCCGCCAAGATGACCGGCGTCAGCAAAGCCATGCTTGGGCAGATCGAACGCGGCGAGTCGAGCCCAACGGTCTCCACGCTCTGGAAGATCGCGGCGGGACTGCATATCACCTTTTCGCGGCTTCTGGGGGAATCTTCCGAGGAGTACAAAGTGACCGGCATGGAGGATATCACGCCCGTGCTTGAAGCCGACGGCGGCATGGCCCTTTACAATATTTTTCCCTTCGATCCCGTTTCAGGCTTCGACTATTTCTGCATTCACATGAAGCCCGGCTGCCGCTACGAATCGCCCAGCCACCCCAACGTGCTCGAAGAGTGTATTTTCGTGACCGAAGGCAGCTTGGAGATGACCATCAACGGGACGGTGCTGAACCTCGCCAGAGGGCAGTCCGTCAAGTTCAAGGGCGACGCGCGGCACACCTACGCCAACCCCGGCGACAGGGAAACCGTGTTCCAGAACATCATGAAATACTGAGCTCTGGCCGCGTTCCCGCTTCGGGGGCTTCAGCGTCCGAATGAAAAAAGCTCCGCCGGTTTTGGAAAGGCCTGTCTGATCTGCACAATTTTTCGCAGAAAAAGTCGACACATGATCCAGAAATGTAATAGACCCCTCCCCAAAATGAGAATTTCGGTTATAATAGTCTATCGTTTCATGAAGAGGAGGTGCAACAACTATGGGCAAACTAGCAGGCAAGAAACTGATCCTTCTGGGCGAGCGCGACGGAGTGCCGGCGCCGGCCATGAAGGCCTGTTTCGAGAACAGCGGCGCCGAAGTCGTCTTCGAGGCGACGGAGTGCTTCGTCTGA
>SFDM01000042.1 GCA_004558205.1 Pyramidobacter piscolens | reverse complement strand
GCCGTTCATGTCGGGGTGGAAACCGGCGCCCAGCTCGATCAGGCAGGAGACGCGGCCGTTGATGGCGATGGTCCCCCGGTCGGGGAAAAGAATTCGCGAGAGCAGCTTGAGCGTGGTGCTCTTGCCGCAGCCGTTCTCGCCCACCAGCCCCACGGCCTCGCCCTGGCCCACGTCGAAGGAGATGTCTTTCAGCGCCCAGCGGGATTCGTAGTGGTTGCGCTTTCTGAAAAGAAATTTTTCTTTAAGCGTGTAGCCCTTGTCGTAATAAATTTTGAACTGTTTGGCCACGTCTTTGACTTCTATAGTTTTCATCACAGTTCCTCCGCGAAATGGCGCGACAGTTTGTCAAAGACGTGCCAGCCGACGCCGAGCACGACAGCTCCCATAAAAAGGGCGTGCAAGAGCGTCGACGCCTCGGGGATTTTCGTGTAGTACAGGATGTCCCTGATAGCGGTGATGACCGGCGTCATGGGGTTGAACATGAAAAAAGGCAGGTACTCGCTGGGAACCATGCTGATGGGATAAAGAACGGGCGTGAGGTACATCCACATCATGGAAATGATGCCAAGGATGTATTCCAAATCGCGGCAATAAACTGTTATCGCCGAGGTGAGCATGGCGAATCCCAGGCAGATGACGTACTCCACAGCCATGACGAGAGGCAGGTAAAGCAGCGCGATAAAATTGAACCCCACGCCTGAGAAGAGAATGACGATAAAGATGACGATGAAGCAGTAAAGCATGTTGACGAAATTGCTCGTCACAAAGGCGATGGGGAGCACTTCACGCGGAAAATAGATCTTTTTAACCATATTTCCTTGCGAGAGCACTGACGTACAGCCGCCGGTAAGGGCAGTTGAAAAAAAATCCCCAAGGGATCAGGGCCACGAACAGAAATAAATAAAATTTGTTGATGTTCGCCCTCATGATGCTGCTGAACACGAGGGTGTAGACTACCAGCTGCAGCAGCGGATTGAGAAAGGTCCAGGCGAATCCCAGAGCGGAGCCCTTGTAACGGCCTCGCAGGTCCCGGCGGACCAGGGTGTAGATCATTTCGCGGTAGTCGTAGATTTCTTTGAGTCTGGTTAAACTGGTCATGAAATTCAGAGCCTTTCTTTGACGTTACGGCATGCCACAGGCCGACGCGGACTATTTGTTCAAAGGGTTTTACAAATCGAAGACTTTTCTTCGTCCCATCGGTTACGTTATAATAACTGCGCAGGGAAGAGGGCTGATGGACTCCCAAGCAAGGGTGAAATTGGCTCGGGCTTGCACGAATAAAACGGTGAGTCCTTGTCGAGTTGACGGGCAATTTTCCATTTTTAGCGGCACAACAGGATAAATTTCCGTTTTTAAAATATGTTCTGTTTTAGCAGTGCTGGACTTAATCAGGACTGACAGACACTGTCAGTCCTGGAAAGGCCTTTTGCCCTATTTGCTTTTTCTTCATTTCAATTACCGAAAAGAGAGAACGTAAGCGTTCCTTTCTTTTCCTTTAGTGAATCATAATTGCTATTTCAGAAAAAATCAAGAGTAGTGTTCTATTTCAGAAATAAACTTTCACACTTGTTTTACCTCCATCGTCATTTCATAAATGTAATGTATTGAAGGAGGTGAAACAAACAATGAAAACTGGCGAGCGAATTGTCGAGATACGGAAGAGATTAGGCATTTCAAGAGGACAGCTTGCAAAGGCGCTTGGAATCTCGATGCCTACATTATGGCGCTGGGAGGCTGGAGAACGGAGTATCAAAGAGGATCGCCTCAAAGAAATTGCGCTGTACCTAAAAGTTTCTGTTTCTGAATTGATCGGCGACGTGGCCGTTTTAAAAAATGAAACGGCAGACGCTGTGTCAAATACTGACCGAATAATTTCCAATGATATTTATCAAGATTGGATAAAACTTCCCTTATATAAAAACCTTGTGGACATTCACCTGCAACTGCGGGACAGGAACAGCGCCGAGACGATCCCGCTCCCCTGCTTTTTTGTGGGCACCCTCTCTTCGGAGCCGGCGAAGAAACCCTACGTGATCGTCGTCGACGGCAGCAGCATGCTGGAAGCCCGCATTGAAGCGGGGGCCTACGCGGTGGTGAACCCTGCTGAAGAAGTGCTGGACGGCGACGCGGTGCTGGTCAAAATGGGGCTGCGCTACGCTGTTCGCTGGGTCTATTGGAACGACGCGGGGGGCGGCGAATTCCGCGCCTCGTCGAGCAATTTTCCTGTCAAACGCTTTGATGAACAAAAGCTTAAGAGCAATCAATACGCCATCCTCGGAAAGATCATGTGGACCTTTTCCAAACCTCTGGTGGGGTTATAAACGCTTTAGCAACGCAAAAATCCCCCCGCAGCTCTAAGCTGCGGGGGGATTTTTGCTTTATGACTGAGCCGACGTTTATCCTTTTGGAAAAATGTGTTACAACACTGTAACATCGATTTTACTGAGGTCTCCTTGGAGACTCTCTGTGCAAAGCGCCTCATGGGCGCACTTCGGAAATGAGTATGACTTACTCTTTATGAACATCTTTTCAAAAATTGCTCTAGTATTAGCTTTTGACTGAGTCCAGATGTTGAGCCATGGCCTTGCATTGTTTCCCTGAAAAGGCAATGCCGTAGGTCAGGATGTGCTCATACCTGTATTTGCGCAAAAGCGCCGTGTAGTCTCGGTCCTTGATCTGAGCCAGAGCCGCTTCACAAGCCGGCTCCAGATCGTCGCTGTTCTTGACCTCTTTGATTTCGATGACCATGCCCAATTTGCGGTCGACGCTCTCCACCACGATATCGCTGCGTCCCCGTCCCGCTTCCGCGTTTGAGGTGACTCGCCAGACCGCGCAGGCGCTTAAAAGGGCCAGTAAAAATCCGTGATAGAAGCTCTCGTAGGCGTCAAAATAGCTGATGGTCTCCATGAGCTGCCGGTTCAGCTGCTCTGTGACCTCTGTCTCATCGCCTTCCGCAAAGGCGCTGTACAGAGCTGAAAGCTCCTTCGTCTCCGCTCTGGTTTTATCCTTGAACCAGGACAATATCTGCTCTATATAGATCTTTCGAACTTCCTTGTTGGGAATGACGAGGTCGTACACGCCATTAAAGGGTTTGCTTTTTACCGTCAGGTAGCCTGTCATGAACAGAAGGCTCCAGACGTTGTTGATGTCTTTGTCGATCTCGTTATGGGTAAGCCTGTCGTTCAAGGTCTTACGGATGGGCTCTCCGGCGATGAGCTTCTCGATTTCATCTTTTTCCGTGGCCGTTCCAGCTTTGTCGACGAGACGGCGCACCATATCGTTGCCGCTTGTATTGATCCAGTAGGCCTGCGGCTGCGCCTCGCTATCGGTGCGGATGTCGCTGCAGTAATTGATCACGTCCCAGGGGCAGTACACGTCCTGCGTGCCGAAACGATATCCGTCGTACCACTCCTTCGCCTCGATCAGGTGGTCTTGAAGGCCATAGTGGCGGAACAGGGCGGCCACTTCCTCTTCTGTGAAGCCGAAGGATTCGTCGAACTGCACGTCGGCGATGCCGTTGACTTTGAGGTTGTTCAACCCTGTGAAGATGCTCTCTTTGGACACTCGAAGACAGCCTGTCAGCACGGCAAAGAAGAGGCTGTCGTTGGTCTTGAGCGCCTGGCCGAACATGGAGCGGATAAGGTCGATCATCTCATTGTAGTAGCCATGCTGATAGGCTTTGTCCAGAGGAACGTCGTATTCGTCGATCAGCAGGATTGTCTTTCTGCCATAGTGCTTTTCCATGAGCTGGGTCAGATCCGTCAGAGTGGTGCGCAGCGCCGGCGATTCTCCTTGAAGATAAATCATCTCATTGAGCGTTTTTTTATCAAATTCTTTAAGCGCTGGGCTGTCAAGGAGAAAACTCAAACGACGCGCTTCCCTCTGAATTATATCGGCCAGCCGACGGCGAGCCTCGTCAAAGGTCAGTCCATCCACGCCTTTTAGTGACACGAAGACCACTGGGTATTTGCCCATGTGCTGGCTGCACAGCGCTTTTTCCTCCGCGATGGCCAGGCCGTCAAAGAGCGACGGATCTCCGCCGGCTTCAAAAAATGACTTGAGCATGCTCATGTTCAGCGTCTTGCCAAAGCGGCGCGGCCGCGTGAAGAGATTGACTTCGCTCCAATTACAGAGCAAGTCCTTTATGAGCAAAGATTTATCTACGTAATAAAAGTTTTCCCTGCGAAGTTTTTCAAAATTGTCAATGCCAATCGGCAACTTCTGTGTATTCATATTGGAACCCTCCTCCTCACGCCTCGCCTTTGCATAGAGGCTGCTTCATATGTTACCACAGGTACCGTGTTTTTTTCATCAGCCCGTTCCCCAAACGTCGTGCCAACTTTCAGCATGTTCATGACCATGGCGAGTATGACCTGTCCGTGTGAGATCTTGTGTTCTTTGGACTTGGGAATGAGCCTGTCCAGTTCTTTCAGTAATCCTGTATTTCTGAAGAATCCTGAGACCAGTCCGAAATTCTCTTTGTGCCGGTGTCGATCGGACGATGGTGGGGCAGCGATCCGGAAAGCCGGCGGCAAAAGGAAATCGACCTGATCGCCCTTTCGGCGAATGGCACCGAAAGGCTCTTCTGCAAGTGCAAATATACCTCTGCGTCCCTGTAGAAATGGAACAGCTTGCCGCGCTCCGCCGCCGGCCAGAATTGGTTCATGGTGTCAAGCGGCAACACTATGCTCTTTTCGCGAAACCAGTTTTTTTTGGAAAAGCTGCAGGACGCCGCTCGCAGAGAAGGAATCACGCTCTGGTCATTAGAGGAGATGTACAAATCATTCAGTGGTTCGCAAACTAATAGTTCGTGATACAGCAATAAAAAGGCCCGGCAGTCGCGGATTGACTGCCGGGCCTTTCATGTTTGTAGATGTTTACGCGGCTTAGCCGCCGAAGTGCATGGACTGGCTGCTCTTGAAAAGAGCGTAGCCTTCGTCGAAAGCCTTGGCGTTCAGCTCTTCCGTTCCTTTGGGGACGCGGTCGAGCATGGCCTTGCGAACAGCTTCAGGTTTCATGAAGTTCTCCAGCTCGAGGACGCGGGCGATCATGCCCAGGGCCACCATGTTCGTCACAATCTCGCGGCCGATCTTGTCGCGGGCGGTTTCGATGAGGGGCAGCTGATACATGTTGGCGTCGACCTCGGGCAGTTCCTGAACGGCAAAGCTGTCGAGGATCAGGCGTCCGCCGTGTCTTACGGCATGGCTGTACTTGTCGCTGGCCGCGCCGGTCAGGCAGACCATGACGTCGGGACTGACGGGCTTGGGATAGTCGATGGGCTCGTCGGAAATAACCACTTCGGCCTTCGCGCTGCCGCCGCGGGCTTCGGGGCCGTAGCTCTGGGTCTGGACGGCATAGAGGCCGTCGCAGAAGATGGAGGCCGCTTCACCGATCATGACAGCCGCGGTGATAACGCCCTGACCGCCGGAACCGGCGAGGCAGATTTCAATACGTCTGGACATTATTTTACCCCCTTAACGCGCTCAAGAAGAGCCTTGTACTGGTCGGTATATTCAGGACGGTCGGTATTGACGAACTGGCCGGTCACGATCTTGCCGCTCAGTTCCTCTTCGGTCATCTCGGCGGCCTTTTTGACGGGAACGAGACGGCCCTTGAGGTATTCGATGTTGGAGATGGGCGTGCGAAGCTTGTTGTAGCGGCCATACTGGGTATGGCAGAAGCCTACCACTTCGACGACGGAGAATCCGTGGTGCTTGACGGCTTCCACGATGGTCTTCTCCACGTCCTTGGGGTTGGCGACGCAGGTGCGGGCCACATAGGTGGCGCCGGCGCCGGCGGCAAGCTTGCAGATATCGAAGGAGGGATCCATAACGCCGTAGGGGGCCGTCTTGGCGATGGCGCCGATGGGCGTGGTGGGCGACATCTGGCCGCCGGTCATGCCGTAGATGTTGTTGTTCATGACGACGGCGGTGATGTCGATGTTGCGGCGGCAGGCGTGGATAAAGTGGTTGCCGCCAATGGCGCTGCAGTCGCCGTCGCCCATGACGTCGATGACGGTCAGCTGAGGCTTGACCATTTTGATGCCCGTGGCGTAGGCCAGCGAACGGCCGTGGGTGGTGTGGAGCGTGCAGGCATTGATATATCCGGGCATACGGCTGGAGCAGCCGATGCCGGAAGCGAGCACAGTCTGGGTCGGATCGAGCTTGAGATCAACGAAGGCTCTCAGGAGAGAGTTCATGATGATTCCATGGCCGCATCCGGGACACCACATGTGCGGGAAAAAACGAGGGCGCATCCATTCAAATACTTCTTTGGTCGGCATCTTACTTGACCTCCTCGACGATCTTCTCAAAAATCTCGGAGGGCTGGAAAAGCTCTCCGTTGACGAGGCTCATGGGCACGACGCGGGCTTTGCCGTGGACAGCGCGCTCAACCTCAAGCACCATCTGGCCGCAGTTCAGCTCGGGAACGATGATCGTCTTGACCTTGCGGGCAAGCTTCTCCAGCTCCTTATCGGCGAAGGGCCACAGAGTGATGGGACGGAAATGGCCAGCCTTGATCCCCTGGGCACGGGCATCCTTGACGGCGCGCACGCTGGAACGGGAAACGCTGCCGTAGGAAACGACGAGGACTTCGGCGTCTTCGGCGGAAACGGTCTCGTACTTGACGATATCGTCGCGGAAACGGTCGATCTTGCGCATCAGGCGGCGCATCTTCTTGTCGATTTCAACGGGATCGTTGGTCGGGAAGCCCCACTCGTTATGAGTCAGGCCGGTCACGTGCCAGCGATAGCCGTCGCCAAAGCCGGCCATGGGAGGAACGTCATCTTCAATGTCGGCCTTGTAGGGAACGAAATGCTCGGGATCCACAGCGGGCTTTTTGCGGTTCACGATTTCAAAGCTGCCGGGTTCGGGAACGACGAACTTCTCTCTCATATGGCCGATTTCGGCGTCGCTGAGGATCAGAACGGGCTGGCGGTAGCGCTCGGCGGCGTTAAAGGCCTCGATGGCCAGAGTGTAGCACTCGGGAACGGAGGCGGGAGCGTAGGCGATAGTGCCGTGGTCTCCGTGGCTGCCCCAGCGGGCCTGCATCACGTCCTGCTGCGCGCCCTGAGTGGGAAGGCCTGTGGAGGGGCCGCCGCGCATGACGTCCACGACGACCACGGGAATCTCCGCCTCATAGGCGAGGCCAAGGTTCTCCTGCTTCAGGGTGAAACCGGGACCGGAGCTGGCCGTCAGAGCCTTCGCACCGGCAATGGAAGCGCCGATCGTCGAAGCCATGGCGCCAAGCTCGTCTTCCATCTGCTGGAACACGCCGCCGCATTTGGGCAGTTCAACGGCCATGGTCTCCATGATTTCAGTGGACGGGGTAATGGGATATCCGCCGTAGAACCGGCATCCGGCCGCGATGGCTCCCATAGCGAGGGCTTCGTTGCCCTGCCAGAATTCAACTTTAGCCATTAGTTAGACTCATCCTCTCGCACAGTGATAGCAAGATCGGGACAGATATTATCGCACTGCCTGCACCCGATGCAGTTCTCAGGATGGGCGGCTTCGCACTTCATCCTGTCGTTGAGGGCAAGAACCTTCTTGGGACAGGTCTCAACACAGAGACCGCAGCCCTTGCACCATGCTTTGTTGATGACTACTTCAAACTTTTTCGCCAACACCTTCACCTCCAGAAATAATAGAAAAACACTGCTATTTCCCCACGAAATACGCTATCTATGGATATCCGAGACCGGGCTCGCGCATGTACTGCGCGCGCAGCTCGTCCGGTTTTACCCTGAGGTTCCGCCGCTCCCAGCCAAGAAGCGCCTCGGCGCCTCCGCTGGGACAATCTATGAAATGAACGCCTTCACGCGACGAATTGGCAAAAAGCCGGGCGTCGTTCACAGCCCAAAGCTCGAAATCGGGGCTCAAAGCGCCGGCCTGAGCGAGCACCTCTTCACGGCCCCGTTCCATCTCGGCAAGGACCGGCTGTCCATCGCGCCAGGCCGAAGAGAACACCCGCTCGCGGGAGGCCGCCGCCAGAGGCACTTTCAATCCCCTGTCCCAGCCGGGACAGGATCTTAAAACCCCTTCAAGGGTGCTAAAGGGCACCACTCCGGCGCTGAGGGCAAAAGCCAGCCCCGCGGCGTAGGCCATGCCGATGCGGATCCCCGTAAAATATCCGGGTCCTATGGCGACGGCAAGGCAAGTCACGTCCTGAATCTTCAGCGAAGCCTGGGCCAGCAGCTCCTCGGCGACAAGGGGCAGCGCCCCAGCCTGAGCCCGCCCGAGGTCAAGATTTTTTTCCCCAGCGGCCCGTCCGTCGACCGCGAGGCCAAAACAGGACCAGCGGTTTGAACAGTCTATCGACAGAAGAACTTCTGAATTCATGAAAGCCTCATCTCCAATTGTCCCAGGGCTTCCGCGGCTTTCCCGCCCTCTGCGCGGATTAAAAACAGCCGGGAATCGCCATTAACGTCCACACGACAGCGCCACAGCTCGGGGAAGTCGCAGCGCGTCAGCCGTTCGGGCCACTCGACGATCAGCACCCAGCCGTCGTCCAGATAGTCGTCGAAGCCGAAATCCCGTCCGTCGGCCTTTTCTATGCGGTACAAATCGGCGTGAACGATAGGAATCCGCGCGCGGGCGTATTCGTTCACCAGCGCAAAGGAGGGGCTGCAGGTCCTTTTCCAGCCGAGAGCGCGGCAAATTTCGCGAACCAGCGTAGTCTTGCCGGCACCAAGATCGCCTTCCAACAACAGCGTCATGCCGGGAATGAGGACCTGAGCGATTTTTTGGCCGAATTCCGCCGTGTCGTCCAGGCTTTCCAGGTTAAAAACGATGCCGTCAGCGTCTTTCTTGCAGCTCAGCACGATCTCTCAACTCCTTTAAAGCCCCGGGCAGCATGTCGCCAACCTCGGCCGCCAGCACGCCGTCGCGGCCGCGCTCCCTGCCGATTTTCTCGCCGGCGGCGCCGTGACACCACGCGGCGAGCGCCAACGCTCCGCGGCCTTCCAATCCGGCGGCAAGCAGCGCGGCGGAGGCGCCGGCGAGCACGTCGCCCGAACCGGGAACCGACAGGGTTCTGTCGCCTCTCGGCACGATCAGCGGCGTTTCACCGCCGGCCGCCACTACAGACCGGTATCCTTTAAGGATCGCCGTGCCGTAGAGCTGCGCAAGCCGGCGCGCCGTCTGAACACGGTCTTTCAGGATTTCTTTATCTCCAAGGAGCGCCGCGGCTTCGCCCTCGTGAGGCGTAACACAGCACTTCCGAGGCTTCAATTGATTTCGCGCCAGCCAGTGAAGCCCGTCGCCGTCCCACAGCGAAGAACCCGGCCATCGCCGCGCGGCGGCGCTGCACAGCGCTTCAGCCCTGCCGTCGCGATCCAATCCGGAACCGATCAGCAGCGTGGAACACCTCGGCGCCCAGCGCTGAAAAAGGGCGTCCAGGGCGTCGGGGCCTTCCAGCGGTTCCATGATCGCCTCGGGCAGGTTGATCGACAGCGGCGTCAGCACTTCCTCCACCGACGCCACGACGACCAGGCCCGCGCCCATTCTCAGAGCGCCGCGGGCCGCCAGCAGAGGCGCGCCTCTGTAGCGTTTCGACCCCGCGACGATAAGCACGCCGCCGCGGCTGCCCTTATGGTCGTCGGACCTTCTGGCGGGAAGCAATGGAAGAAGATCGTCCTCTTCCACTTCAAGAGCCTGCGGAGCCGGGAGCAGTGTTTCCACTGAGTCGGCCAGCGGAATCAAGCTGACCGATCCCGCCGCCGCTGCGCCTCCGCCCGTCGCAAAAGGCAGCTTTCGCGCCGCGGCGGTACAGGTGAAGTCCGCTTTCACGCACAGCCCCTGCCCTTCCAGGCCGCTAGGCAAGTCGACGGCAAGGACGGGCCTTCCAGCCCGGTTCATTGCCGCGATCAGCCGTGCCGTCTCTCCGCGCGGCTCTCCCGACGCACCCGTGCCAAGCAGGGCGTCCACAACCACATCGGCGTTTTTCATCATGCGCAGAATTTCGGGTTCGTCAAGCTGGGAACTTTGCCAGATCTTAGCAGCCGTCCCCTGAAGGCGCAGAAGGTTGGCCGCCGCGTCTCCCTTGGAGCGTTCCTGAGCGTGGCTGAGCATCAGCGTTACCGCCGCTCCCCGCTCCAGCAGCCGCCGGGCGACCACAAAGCCGTCGCCTCCGTTGTTGCCGGCTCCAGCGCAGATCAAGAAAGCGCGCGCACGCGGAAAAAGTCCGGCAAGCTTTTCGGCAATTCCGCAGCCGACTGTTTCCATCAACTCAAGGCCTGAATGGCCCGATTTGATCAAAATCGAGTCCAGCGCGGCAACTTCTTCTGTCCTATACCACGGGATCAATGGTCATCACGCTCTTCTTCTGTTTCATAAATCACGACGGCCGCTGCGTAACCGCCGTCGTGGGTGATGGAAAGATGAAACCGGCCTTTCAAAAAAGGATGCAGAGCCGCTGCGCCGGGGTCCAAGCGGAGACGGGGTACGCCGCCTTCGTCGTGGACGACGCTGACGTTCTGCAGGCCAATTTTTCCCAGCCCCAGCCCCGTCGCTTTTGCAAAGGCTTCTTTCGCGGCAAAAGCGCCCGCGAGATGAAGAGGCTGCGACGCTTTTTGAGCCGCGTAGGCCCTCTCGGCCTCCGAAAAGACCCTGCGCTTGAATGCCTCGGATTGGCAAGCCTTGGACATCCGCTCCACTTCACAGAGGTCTAACCCTATGCCGGCGATCATCACTTACCCCCCTATCATACTCTTTTTCTCAAAATCCACAATAAGCGAATTCGAAAAAAAAGCTTTCATGCTTATAATAAAATCATCAGAGTTGAAAATCAACCCAAGAATCAAGCTACAAAAAAAGAGCACCTTCGAAAAGATGCTCTCACAAATTTTGGTGAGTGATACAAGGATTGAACTTGTGACCTCTTCCGTGTCAGGGAAGCGCTCTTCCGCTGAGCTAATCACTCGGAGCCGAACGCGGGAAAACAAAAAATGGTGAGTGATACAAGGATCGAACTTGTGACCTCTTCCGTGTCAGGGAAGCGCTCTTCCGCTGAGCTAATCACTCACTTTTGCACGCCGAACAAAAGGAATTCTACCGTCTCGGCGTAATTCTGTCAACCCCGAAGGCAGATATTTTAAGATCAATTTCACGTTTTTCTTCAAATTCACTTCTGCGGAAACAGTCCTTTCTCACCGTCTGCAGGCTGTTCCGGAGTGCCGCCACTGACGGGTTCCAAATTCGTCAAAGGCAGGCGTGAAATCTTCATGACCGCTTCAGGAGGGAGCCCCAGAGCCAGCAGCTAACGCCATCCACGGCCTTCCTTTCGCTTTCACGCTTACGAAATCTGCCATATCGAAAATTCCGCCGGATTCTTGGCGCAGGCAGTGATAATACTCAGAGAATTCAGAAAAAACGCCTTTTCCAATGACAAGACCCCTGTCCATTCTTCCACAGTGCCGCCGTTCAGCCGAGAGATGACGCCCCGCGCCCCGTACCGTGGCTGGCGGTGCATTCCATCTCAGGATCATAAAATGCATATCCGTTTTTACCATTGTGTTTGACATAATAGAGCGCCATATCGGCTTTCTGATAGAGCTCTTCAAACGTAGTTTCTCCGACAATGCCCAGGACCGCTCCAGCGCTTCCCTGCAGGCAAACTTCATCCTTTCCGTTCAGCGGCACGAGGGCAAGCTTCCTCAGCAGATGGGCCACAGCGCCGCGCAGTTTTTCTTCGCTGTCGGCGCCATCGAGAAAAACCATAAATTCGTCACCGCCGATGCGGCCTATGACATCAGTCCGCCGGAACTGGCTCCGCAGCGTCCGTGCCAGCGTTTTGATCGCCCTATCGCCCATTGCGTGTCCCAGGCTGTCGTTAATCCGTTTAAGTCCGTCCAAATCGACAATCAGAAGAGCGCAGGCCAAGCCGCTTTTTTTCGCGAGGCGTTCCTTAATCAGAACCTCCGTAGTCGCCTTGTTGTACAGTCCCGTCATGCCGTCTGTTTCAGCTTGCCTGCGAATGCGGAGGACAGCGTTTTTTTCTTCGGTGATATCGCGAAAAATGGAGACGCTCATGACATGCCTTGAATAACGATCCAGTATCAACTGTGTTTCTTGACATATCCAACGGACCTCCCCCGCAGACAGAAGAAGCCGCCATTCTTCCCTCAAGCTTCGCCCGCCTCCGGCAAAAAAAGCTAACAAACGTTCGCTGGAATAAACGCTGCGGTACCTTTTTCCATCCTCTAAACTCACACAATGGCCTGCGATACAGCTTACCAAGTCGGAGCGGAGACATCCTCCAGGAGAAAACCAGAGAGGAAGCATACCTCCGCCCCTTTTCTCCAATAGATCTGCGGTCACATCGGTTTCCACGAACATCCTCTTCGTATCCGAATCACTGCCTATGATCTGACGATAGAACTCACAGGCCAATTCCTTCTCTCGAAACCCTGTGACATCTTCCAGAGAAATCACCGCGGTCTTTGCCTTTCCATCTCCAGAATCTACCAGAGTATACTTGACGTTCATCCAACCGGCGCCGCCCTCTGGAAGCCGTATACATATCTGAGCGCTGCCCGCCCTTTTCCCATCATGAATATCGTCAAACAGTTTTTTGTAATCGCAGAAACTTTCAGGAACGATGGCGGATCTCGCCGCCGCAGTGTCGGGTAAGGTTAGATTCAGAGAGAATTTTCCGTCTGGAGCGGCGTTTCCCCCACAGAAGCGGACCGTCCTCGCCTCCATATCGTAGCAGTACACCCCGCAGTTTGAATGAGCAGCGGCTATCCTGAAAAAAAGCAGGTCCGCTCGAAGAAGTTCATTCTCGCGGATAAGCGTGCTTTTTCTGCCGATTCTACGCTGTGCAGCAATTTTCCGCCCCATACAGTTCACTCCTTTAACTCTGGCTAATCTCAGCATATCTCATAATACCATTTTTACAATTTCCGTCAAGATAAATACCAATAACGCAATATTAATTCCATAAAGTCAAACACTTCTCTTTAAAATCATCAATGATAAGAGATGAGGTGATACCAAAAATGAACACAGGCCAAAGAATCAAGAAGTTAAGAGAAGCCCGCGGGATTTCCCGAAAAGATTTCGCCGATTCTCTCAAAATCACGCCGTCAAGCCTTTGCCGCTGGGAGAACGGGGATCGAAATATTCGGGAAGACCGGCTTCGCGAAATAGCGTTTCTCCTAAAAGTGCCGGTCACGGAGATCCTCGGCGAAGTCGCCATCGTCCAAGAGCCCACTTCCTATTCCAAGAATGCACAGCATGCCCTGTATCAGGACTGGATCAACATCCCTGTCTATAGAAGTTTCGTCAATCTCCAGTTCAGGCTTCAAAATTCGACGGTCGACGAGGTGCTGGCTCTTCCCAGTTTTCTGGTCGGACGGATCTCCGAAGACGCACGCGAAAGGCCCTTCGTTATCGTCGTGGAAGGCGACAGCATGACCGGCGCCGGTATTTGCGAAAGATCACTCGCCGTCGTCAACCCCGCCGAGGAAATCCTCGACGGCGATGCCGTTTTAGCAAAGGTGGACGCCCGCTATGTCATTCGATGGTTTTACCGGAAAGGAGAGGATCAGTGCGAGCTCAGGGCTTCTTCTGAGAGGTATCCTCATATCGAAATAAAATCACTTCAGGCAAAGGGCGTTTCTTTCGCCATTCTCGGAAAGATTATGTGGGCCCTGTCACGCCCCAAGGTGGGGCTTTAAACGAAATAGGGACAAAAAAGCGCTGAACGTGATGAAACAACACGTTCAGCGCTTTTTTGTCCCTGGTATAGTCGCAGTGCCCCTACTTCCCAGCCGCCGCTCTAAAAGCCTCGGAACCGGCTTTGCTCTTCTCGGCCGTGGCCACCAGCGCCTCGATGAAGGCGCTCCGGAAGCCCGATTTCTGCAGTGCGCGGATACCGGCGATGGTCGTCCCGCCGGGAGTGCAGACGTTGTCTTTCAGAATAGCGGGATGGACGCCGCTCTCCCTGACCAGTTCGGCGGCTCCGAGAACCGTAGCGACGCCCACGCGCCGGGACAGGTCGCCCTTCAGGCCCACGGCAAGACCGCCCTGGATAAAACCCTCGAGCAGTTCCAGCACATAGGCGATGCCGGACCCCGAGAGACCGGTAATCGCGTCCAGGTCCTTTTCGGCGGCAAACTCGGCGTCGCCGAAGGCCAGGCACAGCGACCTGACGGTTTCAGCCTGCCCGTCGTCCCAATCGCCCCGAACCACGCCGGTAAAGGCGGCTCCGACGGCCGCGCCAATGTTGGTCATGATGCGGCCCCATGAAGCCTTGGGCGCCGCCGCTTTCAGCACCGCCAGGTCCACCATGGCCGCGCAGGACACGCAGAGCCGCCCCGCCAGCAGCGCGCTGTTCTCTTCGCAGTATCCCTTCATCAGCCAGGGCTTGAGGGCTATAAAAACAGGCCCATCGCTGATGTTGAGAGCATCTTCCAGATCGTTCACCGCTTTTAGGCCGTCGGCAGCCAGCTTATCAAAATTCGGTCCCGCCAATTCCACCACCACGGGCGACAGGCCGGCGCGGTGCAGCCCGCGGGCCACGGCGCCGCCAAGATTGCCGCCGCCGACAATAATCGGACGAAGTTCTTTCACGTTCATATCAATGATCTCCTCTCAAATATCTCAAGAAAGCTTTGGTGACGGCGGCGCTCGATAAACGTTCCAGGTGCGAAGAAGCCTTCCCCCGGCCCAACCGGAGGCGTACTTTTAGTACGTTGAGGCTTGGGCCGGAGAAGGGTTCGAGCAGCTGGGACGTTTAGCGAGTGACGCCGGTAAACCGCAATTTACCGGGTTATTTCGCGAGGTGCAGCCGCACCCACTCAAACATCCCAAGGGCCGCGGCTACGCTGGCGTTGAGGTTGCCTGTGTTTCCCGCCATGGGGAATTTGACGAGCTTGTCACAGTTTTTCGACACCAGCGCCGAGATGCCCTCGCCCTCGGAACCGACCACCAGGACCATCCTTTCGGGCAAGGGGCTGGTCCAAATGGTCTCCTCGGTGTGGTGGTCCAGGCCGACCACCCAGAAATTTTTTGCTTTTAACCGTTCCAAAGCTCGGTTGACGTTGACCACCTGAACCACGGGCAGCCTGAAAGCCGCTCCAGCACTGGTCTTCACCACCGTGCCGTTGACCGTGGCCGATCGGTCGTTCTGGCAGATCACGCAGGCCGCTCCGGCAACCTCGGCGGTGCGGATCACCGCGCCCAGATTGTGAGGATCCTGGCAGTGATCCATCAGGACCACCAGGGCCGGAGCCTGCGGGTCAAGGCCGTCAACCACGTCGTCAAGGTCGGCGGGAGGCAGGGGCGACATACGGGCCGCCACTCCCTGATGGACGGCGCCGCCGGTCATCAAGTCAAGATCTTCCCGTTCGGCCACATCCAGGGGGACGCCGTTGTCGGCGCAGAGCCGCGCTATTTTCTCGCGGAAATCGTCCTGAGCGCCTGTCAGAAGCGTCACCTTCCGGCAGAGCGAGGGTTTGTTCTCCAAAAGCGTTAAAACGGGGTTTCTGCCCCAGCAGAGGTCGTCAGAAGCCGGCTGCGAAAGAGGACGCCTTTTTTCCGCGGCATAACGTTTCAGAGGCGCGCCTTTTTCTTCAGAGGAAAAGCTTCTTTCAGAAGCGCCTTTCCTGTCGTAGCCCGAAGGCGCCTTGGAGCGTCCCTGGGAATCGCCGCGCGCCGCTCCGGCAGAGGGCCGGCCGCCGCGGAAGTCTCTCCCGCCGGCGTCGCCCTTCCCCGCACGGGCGCCGCGGCCTCCTCGACTTTCTTGAGAGTTTCTGCCGCCGCGGAACTCGCCGCCGCTGCGGTTATCCCTCTTATCGCTTCTTTTTCGCTGATCCATTGTCCTTCGTCCTCCCGAACTCTTTGAGATATTGCCTGATGGCGAGGGCCGTATAGCCCTTGCCCGACAGTGCCAGCTCCTGGGGCGAGCCGCAGGCCACAAGCTTCCCGCCTGCGCTGCCGCCGTCCGGCCCCAGATCGATCACATAATCGCAGGAACAGATGATGTCCATGTTATGCTCGATCAGCAGCACCGAGTTCCCCTGATCCACCAGGTCGTGAAAAATCCTCAGCAGTTTGGCCACGTCGGTGTAGAACAGCCCTGTGGAAGGTTCGTCGAGCATATAGAGCGTGTTGCCCGTGAAGCGCTTGCTCAGCTCCTTGGCCAGCTTGACGCGCTGCGCCTCGCCGCCGCTCAGAGTCAGCGCCGACTGCCCGAGATGGATATAGCCCAGCCCCGCGCGCTGGAGCAGCTCGAGACGCTTGGCGATCTTGGGGATGTCTGCGAAAAGTTCGGCGGCCTGGTCCACCGACAGATTCAGCACGTCGGCGATACTGTGATCCTTGAACTTCACTTCCAGAGTTTCGCGGTTGTAACGCGCGCCATGGCACACGTCGCACTCCACGTAGACGTCGGGCATGAAGAGCATGGACACCCTCTTTTCGCCGGCGCCGCCGCAGGCTTCGCAGCGCCCGCCCTTGATGTTGAAGCTGAAGCGTCCGCTGCCGAAACCGCGCAGTTTCGCCTCGGGCAGCTCGGCGTAGAGCTCGCGGATGCTGGAAAACAGCCCCGTGTAGGTGGCGGGATTGGACCGGGGCGTGCGGCCGATGGGGCTCTGATCCACCATGGACACGTTTTTCAGCCCCTCCCAGCCGACGATGTCTTTATGGCGTCCGGGAATGTTGCGGTAATCGGGGTCCATCTTGCGCCGCAGCCCTCTGTAGAGCACGTCGTGAAGGAAACTGCTCTTTCCCGATCCCGACACGCCCGTCAGGCAGACCAGGGCGTTGAGGGGAATGGAGACGTCGATGTCTTTCAGGTTGTGTTCCGCCGCGCCGAGCACTTTAATGCATTCCGGCGGCGTCACGAGACGCGGCGACGGCACGATGCCGCAGGCGTCGCCGCGCAGGTAGGGCCCCGTCAGGGAGTTGGTCTTTCTGAACTCGGCGGCGCTGCCGCACTGGACCACCTCCCCGCCGAATTCGCCGGCCCCGGGACCGATCTCCACGATGTAATCGGCGGCAAGCATGGTGTCGCGGTCGTGTTCCACCACGATTACCGTGTTGTCCATGTCGCGCACCGACTTGAGCGCGTTGATCAGCTTGCTGGTGTCGTTGGAGTGGAGGCCGATCGTGGGCTCGTCAAGGACGTACATGACGCCCGAAAGCTTGGAGCCGATCTGCGTGGCCAGCCTGATCCTCTGGCTTTCACCGCCGCTCAGGGTGTCGCCGCGGCGGCTCAGCGTCAGATAGCCCACGCCCACCTCCACGAGAAAGCTCAAACGCTTGGTCAGCTCAATCAGCACCTGGCCGATCACGGCGTTCTCAGCTCCATCTTTGGATTTTTCCAGGACGAGGCTGTAGAAATCCGACACAGGCATGGACACCAGGTCGTTGATCGTCCTATCCCAGAACTTGACGCACAGCGCTTCGGGCTTCAGACGCGAACCGCCACAGGTTTTGCAGACGTCTTCGGTCCTGAAGCGGCCCAAGTCTTCCAGAGTCTGCTCGGACTCGCTCATGTTCCACTGCTTTTCCAGCCAGGGAAAGAGGCCTTCGTAGCGGCCGTTATATTCCGTGACCTCGCCGCCGCGCTCGAATAGCAGCGGCATTCGGACGTCGGAACCGTTCAGCAGCACGTCTTTCTGCGCTTGGGGCAATTTTTTGTAGGGCGCGTCCAGGTCGAGCTTCATCTTCTTTGCGAGCTCCTCGAGGCGATAGAGCATATACTGTTTGCCCCTGAAGGGCAGCAGCGCCCCGTCGCGCACCGACAACTCGGGATTGACCGACAGCTCTTCGGAAAAATGGCTGTGGCTGCCGATGCCGGAGCAGTCGGGGCAAGCTCCCACAGGGTTGTTAAAGGAGAACAGCGCCGGCTGTATGTCGGGCAGAGATATGCCGCAGTCGGGGCAGGCGAAACGCTCCGTAAGCATATCCTCGGCGCCGTCGGCCGCCACGAGCACAAAGCCGTCGGAGAGCTGCAGCGCCGCCTGGACGGCTTCGGCGACGCGCCCTTTCCGGTCGGGCTGGACCGTCAGGCGGTCCACCACCACTTCAATCGTGTGTTTCTTCTGCTTTTCCAGCGGGATATCCTCTTCAAGCCACAGGACCTCGCCGTCCACTCGCACTCTCATGTAGCCCTTCTTGCGCAGGCTCAGGAAGACGTTCTTAAACTCGCCTTTCTTAGCCCGCACTACGGGCGCCAAGATCTCCAGCTTCGCGCCGGGGTGGGTCTTGTAGATGCGGTCCACGATCTCGTCCACGGAGTAACGGTGAACGGGCTTGCCGCACTGGGGGCAGTAGGGCGTGCCAGCGCGTGCGAAGAGAAGCCGCAGATAGTCGTAAATTTCTGTGACGGTTCCCACGGTGGAACGGGGGTTGTGGGACGTGCCTTTCTGTTCGATCGATATGGCCGGCGACAGGCCGCTGATGTCGTCCACGTCGGGTTTCTTCTGCACGCCCAAAAACTGGCGCGCATAGGACGAAAGGGATTCCACGTAGCGGCGCTGGCCTTCGGCGTACAGCGTATCAAAGGCCAGCGAACTCTTTCCCGAACCTGACGGGCCTGTGATGACGATAAACTTGTTTTTCGGCAGTTCCAGCGATATGTTTTTAAGATTATGTTCTCTTGCGCCTCTGACGGCGATTGTCTGCTGCGACACGGAGAGATTTGCCTCCTCCCGGTTCTTCTTCCTGCATGGCCTGAATCATATCACGGATTCGGGCGGCCTTCTCAAACTGTAATTTCTTCACCGCATCCCACATCATCTTCTCCAGCTCGGCGTTGCTCATCTGCTCTGCAGGCTCTTCGATTCCCTCGCTGGCAGCGGCGGGCGCCGCCTCGAACTCCACTTCGGGCAGCAGGTTGGTGATGGCCTTATGGATCGTCTGAGGCGTGATGTGGTGCTCCAGGTTATAGCTGATCTGTTTCTCCCGGCGGCGCTTGGACTCGCTGACGGCGGCCTTGATGCTGTCGGTTTCCGCGTCGGCGTAGAGGATGACTCTGGAGTTGGTGTTGCGCGCGGCGCGCCCCATGACCTGCACAAGCGAACGGTAGGAACGGAGAAATCCCTCGCGGTCGGCGTCTAGAATCGCCACAAGCGTCACCTCGGGCATGTCGATGCCCTCGCGGAGCAGGTTGATACCCACCAGGACTTCCAGGTCGCCCGAGCGCAGCGCGTTGATCAGCTCGGCGCGTTCAAAGGTGTTCAGTTCCGAGTGGATGTACTTGGCCTTGATCCCCAAGTTGTGCATGTACTCCGAAAGGTCTTCCGAGGCCTTTTTGGTCAGCGTGGTCACGAGGCAGCGGCCGCCGTCGGCGCGAACCTTCTGGATCTCGTCGAGAAGGTCGTCCACCTGCCCCGTGGCGGGGCGGATGACCACTTCAGGATCCACCACCCCCGTGGGGCGCAGAAGCTGTTCCACCACGCGCTTCGAATGGTCCAGCTCCCAGTCGCCCGGCGTGGCGGAACAGCAGATCACGCGCTGCATATACTGCTCGAACTCAGGCCACTTGAGGGGGCGGTTGTCCAGGCAGGAAGGCAGGCGGAAGCCGTGCTCCACCAGCACTTCCTTGCGCGCCCGGTCGCCGTTGAACATGCCTCGGACCTGGGGCAGCGTGATGTGTGACTCGTCCACGATCATCAGGAAATCGGGGGGGAAGAAGTCGAGAAGCGTGCCCGGCTGCTCGCCTTCCTCGCGCCCGTCGAGATAGCGCGAATAGTTCTCGATGCCGGAACAGTAGCCCGCCTCGGCCAGCATCTCCATATCGTAGCGCGTCCGGCTCTCAAGGCGCTGGGCTTCCAGATATTTTCCCTGGGATTGGAACTTCCCCACCTGAAGCTCCATTTCCGCTTTGATCTTCGCCATGGAGTCGGCGATGGCGTTATCGCTGGTGACGTAGTGCTGCGCCGGAAAGACCGAGACTCTGTTCTTCTTTCCCAGCGTCTTGCCGCTGACGGGATCGACCTCGTCGATGGACTCGATTTCCTCGTCGAAGAAGGAAAAACGCACCGTGGTGTCGCTGTAAACGGGATAGAGCTCCAGCACATCGCCGCGGACTCGGTATTTACCGGGCGACAGGTCGATGTCGTTGCGCTCGTAATAGCTCTTCATCAGGGCTTCCTGAAAGGTGCGCCGGCTCCAGTGCTCGCCCACGTTGAAGGTCACGATGGCATTTTCGTAGTTTTCGCGCTTGCCCATGCCGTAAATGCAGGACACGCTGGCGACGACGATCACGTCGCGCCGCTCGATCAGCGACTTGGTGGTGGCCAGGCGCATTCTCTCTATCTGCTCGTTGATGGAGGCGTCCTTCTCGATGTAGGTGTCGGACCCCGGCAGGTAGGCCTCGGGCTGGTAATAGTCGTAATAGCTGACGAAGTAGTGGACTGCGTTTTCGGGAAAGAAGTTCTTGAACTCGCTGTAAAGCTGCGCCGCCAGGGTCTTGTTGTGAGCCAGCACCAGCGTGGGCTTGTTGTACTGCGCCAGCACGTTGGCCACCGTAAAGGTCTTGCCGCTGCCCGTCACGCCCAGAAGGGTGGAGCAGCTTTCGTTTTTGCGCAGGCCATCCATCAGGGATTCAATGGCCTGAGGCTGATCGCCCGCAGGCGCCCATTCGGCGTGGAGCTTAAACTGATCTGTCTCCATGAGAATCTCCCCTCCACAAGACAAGATCATAAGAGGCGGAGGCGCTCAGTGCGCTCCGCCCCTTGCGTTCGTTAAGCCTGTTCGTCCTGTTTGGCAGGCGAAGGCTCTTCTGTTTTTGACTCTTCCTCTTTTTGGACTTTTTCTTCAAGTGCTTCAATCACAGGCGTATCGGGGATGAATCCGTCGCTGTCGGACTTCTCGGGCGCGGCTTCTTCCGCGGGCGTCTCTTTGGATTCGGGCGCCGGGGCCTTTTCGGGAAGAGGTTCCACCTCTTCGCCCAGAAGGATCGCAAGCTCCCGCCCGTCGATGACTTCGCGCTCAAGCAGCGTCTGGGCCACCAGCTCCACCTGGTCGAGGTGCTCCGTCAAGAGCTTTTTCACTTTCTGATAAGCGCCGTCCACGATCTTGCGGACTTCCTCATCGATCGCGAAGGCGATCTGGTCGCTGTAGTTGCGGTCTTCGCCGAGATCGCGTCCGAGGAACACCTCATGGCGCTGTTTGCCCAGCGTGACGGGGCCCAGAGAGCTCATGCCGTACTGGGTGACCATGCTGCGGGCGATTTGGGTGGCGCGTTCCAGGTCGTTGCTGGCGCCGGTGGTGATATCTCCGTAGATGATCTCCTCGGTCACCCGCCCGCCGAGAAGGACGCAGATGTTGTTGGTCAGCTCGGAACGGGAGGCCAGGAAACGGTCTTCCTTGGGAAGCTGCAGCGTGTATCCAAGAGCGGCGCTGCCGCGGGGGATGATGGAAATCTTGTGCACGGGGTCGCAGCCGGGGATCAGCTTGGCCACCATGGCGTGTCCCGTTTCATGGTAGGCAATGATCTTCTTCTCGCGCTCGCTGATCAGGCGGCTCTTGCGCTCGGCTCCGGCGATAGAACGGTCGATGCCTTCCTCCAGTTCGTCCATGGTGATCTCAGTCTTGCCGGCGCGCGCGGCCAGGAGCGCCGCTTCGTTGACCACGTTGGCGAGGTCGGCGCCCACAAATCCGGGCGTGCGCTTGGCAAGCACGGCAAAATCCACGTCAGACGCGAACTTCTTATCCCTGGCGTGAACCTTGAGGATCTCCTCGCGCCCTCTGACGTCGGGCGCGTCCACGGCGACGTGGCGGTCGAAGCGTCCGGGACGGAGCAGCGCGGGATCCAGCACGTCGGCCCTGTTGGTCGCAGCGATCAGGATGATGCCCGTCTTCTCGTCAAAGCCGTCCATTTCCACAAGGAGCTGGTTCAGGGTCTGCTCTCTTTCGTCGTGGCCGCCGCCGAGGCCTGTGCCTCTCTGGCGTCCCACGGCGTCGATCTCGTCGATGAAAACGATGCAGGGCTGGTACTTGCGGGCCTGCTCAAAAAGGTCTCTGACGCGCGAAGCTCCGACGCCGACGAACATCTCCACGAAGTCGGAACCGCTGGTGCTGAAGAAGGGCACGTCGGCTTCCCCTGCGCAGGCGCGGGCCAGAAGGGTCTTTCCTGTTCCCGGGGCTCCGAGAAGGAGCACGCCTTTGGGGACTTTGGCGCCAAGCTTGGTAAAGCGGCTGGAATCCTTCAGGTATTCCACCACTTCCTGAAGCTCTTCTTTGGCTTCGTCGCAGCCGGCCACGTCGCCGAAGTTAACCTTGGGGCGGTTGTCCACGAACATCTTGGCTTTGCTCTTGGCAAAACCCATGACCTTTCCGCCGCCGCCCTGCATGTTGTGCAGGAAGAATATCCACACGCCGATCAGGAGCAGTGTGGGAAAGAGCGACGACGCCAGGGTCATCCACCAGGGACTGGGCGGCGGCACGGAGATTTTGACGTCCACGCCTTTGTCCGTGGCCTCGTTGGCCACTTCTTTTTCGCCGATGATGTTGCTCACAAAGGCCTTGCCGTCGGCATAACGTCCCTGCGCCTGCATTTCGCTGATCGTGAAGCTCTTGATACGTCCCGAATCGACGTCCTTGCGGAACTGGCTGTAAGAGATCTCCTTCACGTCTGACACGGCCGTCTGAGGCGTGAGAAACATGTTGACGATGCTGACGACCAGGACCACGAGAATCAGATAGACTCCCAAATTTTTCATTAAACGCTGCAAATTAGCGCCTCCTTAAAGGTCTTTTCATTATTCTGCTGCTTTTACTTTCGTATTTCCGGCAGCGGCCAGAGACTGCCGCCCACTGCACAATCACTCTTTAGATACAGAACGCGCTATATGTATATCCGGCAGATTGCGCATCAGCTCCGCGTAATCCATGCCGTAGCCGACCACAAACTCGTCGGGAATTTCAAACCCCACATACTCCACAGGCACGTCCACGACGCGCCGCTCCTTTTTGTCGAGCAGCACGCATACTTCCACCGACTGCGCCTCCTGATCCTCGAAGTAGTGTCTCAGCCTCTGGAGCGTCAGCCCCGTGTCGACGATATCCTCCACGATCAGAACGTGTTTACCCCTCACCACCGTGTCCAGCCCCTGGCTGATTTTCACTTTTCCGGAAGTCTCCGTGGAAGTGCCGTAGGACGATGCCTTCATAAACCCCATGGTGAGAATCACCGATGGATCAATTTTCCTGACGAGATCGGTCATAAAGATGACCGCGCCCCGCAGGATGCCGATAACCACAAGCTCCTTTCCCCGATATTTCTCGCTGAGCTCCGCCGCAATGGCGGTCACGCGCTCGGCAATCTGTTTTTCGGAAATCAGGACTTCCGCCGCTCTAAATTCCATGCTTCTTCCCTCCAGCTTCCCACAAGGGGATTCAAAACAACCTGACAGACAACGTTATATTTTACACTATGATGACAAATTTCCCATCCCCCTGGAAGCTTTTGGGCGAGAAATGCATCTTTTTGGAATATTATAGGAAAAGCAGGATCATTTCCACTCCCGTTGTCGTCATTCCGGCTTAAAACAACGGGGCGCTCCTCGTCCATCCTGCAGGAAAACCCGTAGTCCGGCCCTTTTTCGCCTTCGGGGCGGCGGGCCAGGGAGACGTGCCACCCGCCCCACCTGGCGCTCTCCCCCAGCCTCAGCTCCATCCCGGTGCTGTACTTTTCCGACGCGGGGTGAAAGCGCAGCAGCCCCTCCTGGGCCCGCAGGTCCACGGCCGACCCCCATTGAAAAACCCAGCGGCCGGATCGGACGATCAAACCGCACAATTCCTCGGTGCGGCTGCGGGAAAGGCTGCCCAGGTCCAGGCGGCGGCCGCAGTAACGCAGCAGCCTGCTTCTCTGGAAGGGACGGAGTTTTCGCAGTTTTTTCAGATCCAGGCACGGCCAGCGGTCTGAGGGGACGCAGGCCATGTTCCAGAGCTCCCTGGCCTCTGCGTCTTCTTCATCCCTCCAGGCCTGGGCTTCTTCAGCCAGGTCCGCAAGGTGCCCGGCAATTCCACGGTTAACCCGCTCCTCGATAAGGGGGATCACCTCGTGACGCACTCGATTCCTCTGGTAACGGTCCGAATCGTTGCTCTCGTCTTCAATCCAGCTCCACCCTTCGTCCAGCAGGAACCGGCGCAGTTCATTCCTCCGAAAGCCCAGCAGCGGACGGATATAACAGCCGCGCTGCTCCGGCATTCCGCCCAATCCCCAGAGGCCGCATCCGCGTGCCAGGTTCATCAGTGCGTTTTCAGCCAGATCGTTTCGGGTATGCCCCAGAGCTACATAACCGCAGCCCAGCTCCTCACGGACTTTGGCGTACAGTTCGTAGCGAAGCCGCCGGCCCGCCGATTCTTCCGACTCGCCCGGCCGGCGGAGCTCCAGAACCGGACGGCGTTCAATCACGCAGGGAACGCCCAGCGAGGCGCAGCGCGCGGCCACAAAATTTCTATCTCGAAAGGCCGTGTCGCGCAGGCCGTGATCCATGTGGACCACAGCTATTTTATCAGCTCCAAGGGTTTGAGAAAAGAGCCGCAGAAGGCTCATGGAATCGCTGCCGCCGGAAACAGCCAACAATACCGGCGATTTTACGTCCAGCCAGCCCTTCCGTTTCAGCACGTTTCTGAATCGTGTCGCTACGCCGCTCTCGTCCACAGACACCCGCCTCCCCTTCGATTCACTCGCCCATAAAGAGTGATTGTAAATCGATTTGGACAGGATTGCAAGTTCTTTAATGGAGTGAAAGGATATAAAAAAAGCAGGGGCCGGAAAACCCGGTCCCCGCTGTGCCTGTTTAGTTTCGGTTACTTCGCGTCAATGACGGGCGCGTTCGCCTCGGCAAGGCTCTTGTACACGTTATAGCGTCTCTTGGCGTTCTTCTCGGCCTGTTCGTACAGGGATTCCGCCATCGTCGGGTTGGTCATGGACAGAGAGGCGTAGCGCACTTCGCTCATCAGGAAGTCACGGAAGGAAGCCTTGGGCTCCTTGGAGTCGAGGATGAAGGGGTTCTTGCCCTGCTCCTCGAGCTCGGGGTTGTAGCGGTACAGGTGCCAGTAACCGGCTTCAACCGCTTTCTTCTCCTGCTCCTGGGTCTTGCCCATGCCGGCCTTGATGCCGTGGTTGATGCAGGGAGCGTAGCAGATGATCAGCGAAGGTCCGTTGTAAGCTTCAGCTTCCGTAATGGCCTTCATGAGCTGGTTCTTGTCGGCGCCCATGGCGCACTGAGCCACATAGACGTAGCCGTAAGTCATGGCGATACGACCCAGGTCCTTCTTGCCGATCTTCTTGCCTGCGGCGGCAAACTTGGCGACCGCAGCGGTGGGCGTGGACTTGGAAGACTGGCCGCCCGTGTTGGAGTAGACTTCGGTGTCGAAGACCAGCACGTTCACGTTCTCACCGGAAGCGAGGACATGATCCAGTCCGCCGAAGCCGATGTCATAAGCCCAGCCGTCGCCGCCGAAGATCCAGACGGACTTCTTGACCAGGTGGTCGGCCAGCTCGGCGACATGGGCCAGCTTGGCGTTGCAGTCGTCGCAGCCGAGGTCGGCACCGAGAATCTCGTACACGGCTTCCGCGGCCGCCTTGGTCGCGTTGCCGTCCTCGCGGACGTCGTACCAGCCCTGCAGCGCCTTGCGAACGTCTTCGGGCAGGTCGCAGCCGCAGTTCAGCAGGTCTTCGACGGTGGCGATGAGGTCGCGGCGGCTGTTGCCGAGCGACATGGCCATGCCGTAGCCATACTCAGCGTTGTCCTCAAACAGCGAGTTAGCCCATGCGGGGCCCTGTCCAAGTTCGTTGGTGGTATAGGGCATGCTGGGCGCAGAACCGCCCCAGATCGAGGAGCAGCCCGTAGCCTGGGCGATCATCATACGGTCGCCGAAAAGCTGGGTGACCAGCTTGGCATAGGGAGTCTCGCCGCAGCCGGCGCAAGCTCCGGAGAACTCCAGGTAGGGCATGGCGAACTGGCTGCCCTTGACGGTCTTGACGTTGACGCGTTCGGACTTGTCGCTGATCTGAACGCCGAACTCCCAGTTGGCGGCTTCGCCTTCCTGAGAGGCCAGAGGCTTCATCTCCAGCGCCTTGACAGGACAGATGTCGGCGCAGTTGCCGCATCCAAGGCAATCAAGAGGGCTGACCTGCATGCGGAACTTCAGGCCCGCAAGTTCCGTTCCCTTGGCGTCCACAGCTGCGAAGGATTCGGGAGCTGAAGCGGCCTCGTCGGCGTCAAGCAGCACGGGACGGATCGTCGCATGGGGGCAGACCATGGCGCACTGGTTGCACTGAATGCACTTGTCCTTATTCCATTCGGGTACGAGGACGGCTACGCCGCGCTTTTCATAAGCGGAGGTGCCGCTGGGGAAACGGCCGTCTTCGATGCCGACGAAAGCGCTGACGGGCAGAGCGTCACCGTTCTGGGCGTTAATGGGATCGCAGACTTCCTGGATGAACTCGGGACGGTCGCAGCAGCAGCTGCACTCACAGGCCTTTTCATCGACGACGTCAGCCCACGCGGCGGGAGCGGCGATCTTGATGACGGCGTCGCAGCCCTTGTCGACGGCCGCGTCGTTCATGGCGACGATCTTCGCGCCCTTACGGCCATAAGAATGCTCGTTGGCGTCCTTCATATACTTGACGGCGTCCTCCAGCGGGATGACGTTGGCAAGCTTGAAGAAGGCGGACATCATGATCATGTTCGTACGGTTGCCCAGGCCGATTTCGCGAGCGATGTCCGTCGCGTTGATCACGTAGAACTGGATGTCGTTCTTGGCGATATAGCGCTTGACCCTGGCGGGAAGGTGCTCCTCAAGAGCGGCCATGTCGGTCCACTGCGTGTTGAGAAGGAACACTCCGCCCTTCTTCAGTCCGCCCAGCACGTCGTAGAGGTGCAGGTACTCCTGCTTATGGCAGGCGATAAAGTCGGCGTTGTGAATCAGATAGGTCGACTTTATGGGATTCTTGCCAAAGCGAAGGTGGGAAACGGTGATGCCGCCAGATTTCTTGGAGTCGTAAGAGAAGTAACCCTGAGCGTACATATCGGTGTTGTCGCCGATGATCTTGATGGCGTTCTTGTTGGCGCCCACCGTGCCGTCGGAACCAAGTCCCCAGAACTTGCAGCGGATCGTTCCCTCGGGGGCGGCGTTGATCTCTTCGCCCAGAGGCAGAGACAGACGGGTCACGTCGTCCACAATGCCCACGGTGAAGTGGTTGACGGGCTTATAGCTCTTCAGGTTGTCGAACACGGCCTTGATCTGGGTAGGCGTGGTGTCCTTGGAACCGAGGCCATAACGGCCGCCGACGATCGTGGGACGCTCGGCCGGAGCGTACTCGGTGAAGAGGGCGCAGACGTCCTGATAGAGGGGCTCGCCAAGGGCGCCGGGCTCTTTGCAGCGGTCCAGAACGGCGATCTTCTTGACCGTCGCGGGCAGGACCTTGAAGAAATACTTGGGGCTGAAGGGACGATAGAGGTGGACGATGATCAGGCCGACCTTTTCGCCGCGGGCTCTCAGGTAGTCCACGGTCTCTTCGGCAGCCTGGCACGCCGAACCCATGCAGATGAGAACGCGCTCAGCCTCGGGATCGCCGTAGTAGTTGAAGGGGAAGTACTCGCGGCCGGTCAGGTCGGAGATCTTCGCCATGTAGTCGGCTACGGTGTCGGGAAGGTCATCGTAGAAGTGGTTGATCGCTTCCTTGGCCTGGAAGAAGATATCGGGGTTCTGGGCGGTCCCCTTCTGGAAAGGATGCTCGGGGTTCAGGGAGTCGGCCTTGAACTCTTCGATCGCTTCGTAGTTGACGAGCTTGGCGAGATCGTCGTAATCAAGAACTTCGATCTTCTGAACTTCATGAGAAGTCCGGAATCCGTCGAAGAAGTTCAGGAAAGGCATTCTGGCGTCAATAGCGGCAAGGTGCGAAACCGCCGTCAGGTCCATGGTCTCCTGAACGCTGGAAGCCGCCAGCATGGCGAAGCCCGTGGCGCGGCAGGCCATAACGTCGCTGTGGTCGCCAAAAATCGAAAGAGCGTGCCCGGCAAGGGCGCGGGCGCTCACGTCGAAGACCGCGGGAAGACGTTCGCCGGCGATTTTGTACATGTTGGGGATCATCAGAAGAAGTCCCTGAGAAGCCGTGAACGTGGTGGTCAGCGAACCAGCGGTCAGCGAACCATGCACGGCGCCGGAAGCGCCGGCCTCAGACTGAAGCTCCGAAATTTCCACGAGTCTGCCGAAGATGTTCTTTCTTCCCTGAGCTGCCCACTCGTCGCAGTACTCAGCCATAGGCGAAGAAGGCGTAATCGGGTAAATCGCGGCGACCTCAGTGAATGCGTAGCTTACGTGCGCAGCTGCCATATTTCCGTCCATAGTCTTCCAATGTTTTGCCATTGTTGCACTACCCCCTTGATAATGTTGAGAATACACATATCCTTTGTACAATTTCTTGAAAATGATTTACGCTGCATAACGCCATTTTCTTTTGCCGCCTCACAGGATCTAAAACGGCGATTTAGAACATACTCGGGATATCCATAAAAAACACTTGAAAAAACGCATACGATCAAATTTTATCACAGCTTGTGATGAGTGGCACGCGGCAAATTAAAATTCACAGATGAAAAATAAAATTCCTGTAAAAAGCGTCCAAGAAAGAATTTATTTTCGGCTGAATAAAGCAAAAACACCAAAGAACAAAAGGACAAAAAGGCCCTGCAACTGATGAAATCAGCGGCAGGGCTTTTAAAAAAAGACAGAGGAGCGGGCGACGACCTACTCTCCCACGAAGTGAATCGCAGTACCATCGGCGCTGGAGGGCTTAACTTCCGGGTTCGGCATGGGACC
>SFDM01000041.1 GCA_004558205.1 Pyramidobacter piscolens | reverse complement strand
GCCTCCCTGCGCTGCTGAAAAAAGAGATGGTTCAGCAGTACAGGTCAAAATCTTAAAGCGCAAAACTTTGTAGAATAAAACCTGTGAATCAGCAAAAAATCTTGATAATTCTCATTTTTATTGAACTGCTGAGCGTTACTTGGCCTTTATCTGGGGTTTACTTTGCGATCCTCCGCGTGACCTTTGTGCCCATTGCGATTCAATCTTTTGCCCCCGCCTTTGCCCCTGCTTTTGAACCGGCTTTTACGCCAGCGCCGCCGGTAAACGGCAATTTATCCTGTTTTTCAAGCTTGAGGAGTCCTGGCGTCCTGGCTGCGGGAGGCCTGCGCCCCGAGGTTCCAGCGGGAGCGCAGCATGCCGCCGCAGCGCTTGTATACCAGGTAGGTCATCGCCGACGTGGCGCCGTGCTTCACCAGATTGAAGGGGAAGACGCTGAAAAGCATCAGCGAGACCTGGTCATGCACCAGAGGGTTCACGGCGGCCCCCATTTTCACCAGCGCTTCCAGAGGGATGCCGTAGACCGCCGCGTAAGCGGGGAAAGCTACCCAGGCGTTGAGAAAAACGCTCAGCGCGCTCACCAGGATCGTGGCCGCCGTCATGGCCAGCAGCGCTCCGCGCCGGGTATGGCTGCGGCGGTAGATCAGCGCGGCGGGCAGGACGAAAGCCATGCTGCCCGCCATGTTGACGGCTTCGCCCACAAGGGCCGTTTCGCTGCCCTGGAAGAGCAGCTTTATCAGGAGCTTCACTGCCACTACGGCGCAGCCGCTGCCCGGCGACAGGAAAAATCCTGCGAAGAGCGCCGGCAGCTCCGACACGTCGAATTTCATGAACGACGGCGCCAAAGGCACGGGAATATTGACGAACATGAGGAGCGCCGACAGCGCCCCCGACATGCCGATAAAGGTCAGTCTGCGGATCTTTTCTCGAGAATTGTTCATTGTGTATCGGTCTCCTTCGAAGATGCCTTTAAAAAAGCCAGAGTTGCGCCGGCGAAGAGGCGAGAGGGCTTCTGCCGGCCCTGTCAGTGTACCACATTTCCTCTCTGCTTCCAGGGCTTGGAGCGAATGATTTTACTTAGGAATGTGCCTCTTAGCATTGACGAAGCGTCTTTTTTCCTGTAAGATGTACTTTAGTTTATTGAGATCAAGAGGTGTCCCCTATGGAATCAAACAAATTACAGGATCTTCTTCGGAGCAATCTTGACGCGATGCCCAACAAGGCGCGCCGCGTCGTGGAATACCTGCTGACTCATATGAGAGAAGCGGCTTTTGTGTCCATCGGCGACGTGGCCGACGAGCTGAACGTATCGAAGGCACAGCTGGTGCGAGTGGCGCGCATGCTCGGTTTTGAGGGCTACGCCGACCTGAAGGACGCTCTCAAGGAGTCGGTGCTTGAGCAGGTCAACCCCGCGGCCATGCTCGCCCGGGCCATGAGCGAGGAGGGCGACCTGTCGGAACGCATCCGCCAGATGGAGCACGCGAACCTGGAAGACACGTGGAACCGTCTTCGCATCGAAGACATCAGGACCTTCTGCGACCTGGTCAGGAACGCCCGCAACATCTACTGCGCCGGTTGGAGCATTTCGGCCATGATGGCTTCGTGCCTTCACAGCCGCCTGAGAGAACTGGGTCTCAGCGCCCATCAGATGTTCCCCGGTTCGGGCTGCCTGACGCTGGTCGAGCAGGTTCGCAGCGTCAAAGAGGGCGACCTGGTGATCGCCATCGACCTGCCCAGCTACGCGGTGCTGCTGACGGAGGCTGTCGAAAAGGCCCATCAGCAGGGCGCGAAGGTGGTCACCATGACCGACAGCCCGGCCGCTCCCATCTGCCATTACGCCGACCTGTCCTTCTTTATCAGCGACAACAGCCCTACCTTCGGCAGCAGCCTGGTCGGCCCGCTGTTCCTGATCCATATCCTCTCGTCGCGGCTTTCCGTCGACCTGGGCGAACAGGCCATGAAAGCCTTGGAAGACCAGAGCCGCTGCCTGCACGACGAGAGAATTTACCATCCCGTATTCGCGCTGAGATATTGATCGAAGTTGAACGGCGCCGCTCGCTCAACGTCATTGAGATGTGCCCTGCGATTCACGGCGTGTTCTTTGCGTTCCGGTCTTTTGATTGGGACTTTCAAGCATGGAAACGACAATTCATGTCCATTTGAATAGAGAAAGGGCCTGGAATTCCCGCGGTTTTACCGCGGGAATTCCAGGCCCTTTCTCTATTTCTGCGATTTCAAGCTGTGAAACTGAGCGCAGCGCTGGACAAAACGGCGCGCCGCGCCGGGGTTGCCCGCGAAGTGGATATGCAGGTAGGAGGCCAGAAGGTTTTCGGAGGCGCAGCCGGCGCGGCAGCTTTCTCCCGTGCGCTTTTTGACGATCTGGAATGCCCAGTCCCGGGGTGGCTCCGATTCGGGGAAGGTTACTGACGAAAAGTGGAATTCGTGGCCGCGGAGCACCGTTCCCCCGGGGCAGAGCACCGTGTCCTTCAGGGCTGTGGCTTCCACGTAGCCCACGGTCTGGAGGCGGCTGTTCATGGCGCACTCGCCGGGGACGCAGCCCGCCATGGGGAAACGGGTTCCCTGAAAATCCGTCAGCCCTGCCGTCAGGTACATGTAGCCTCCGCATTCGGCGTAGATGGGCATGCCGCGCCGGGCGGCGTCCGCGACCTGACGCCTCATGGCGGCGTTTGCGGAGAGCCTGGAGGCGAACATCTCGGGAAAACCGCCGCCGAAGATCAGGCCATCGGCCGGCGGCAGTTTTTCGCTGTCCAGAGGGCTGAAGAAGAGGATTTCCGCCCCGGCCCGGCGCAGCTCCTCCAGGCTCTCTGGATAATAAAACGAGAAGGCCTGGTCCCGCGCGACGCCGATGACGGCCTGCGAGAGCGCCGGAAAGGGTTCCCTCGTCTCGTATTCCAGCGGGCCGGCTTCGCCGGCGATGGAAAGCAGCGCCTCGAAATCCACAGACCGGGCGGCGGTCTGAACCAGCTCGTCAAAGGAGCCGCCGCTTCTTTCCTCCGCCGGAATCAATCCCAGGTGGCGCTCCGAAAGGGTCAGGCGCGGATCGCGGAACGACGTCCCCAGAACGGGGATATTCACCCGCTCCATGGCTTCGCAGACGATCTGCCTGTGACTCTCGGAGCCCAGGCGGTTCAGGATGACGCCTCGGAACGGCACGGACCGGTCATAGTCCCTGAACCCCACGGCGACCGCGGCGGCACTGTCTCCCATGGACTTGGCGTCGATCACGAGCACCACCGGCGCCTTCAGCTCTTTCGCCAGCGCTGCCGTGCTGCTCACGCCGTATTTCCCGCCGTCATAGAGCCCCATGACGCCTTCTATCACAGCCAGGTCGGCCCCCTGGGCGGTCTCCGCGAAAAGGCGCTTCATAGCCGGCGCGTCCATGAGCCAGGTGTCGAGATTGTGAGCCGGCCGGCCGCTGGCGAGGCCCAGATAGCCTGGATCGATATAGTCGGGGCCCGCCTTGTAAGCCTGCACCCTCAGGCCCTTTCGGCGCAGGTCCGACAGGATTCCGCAGGTCAGCGTCGTCTTGCCCGAGCCGCTCTGGGTGGCCGCGATCACGATCCGCGGCGTGCCGCACAGGGCTTTCATGGTCAGTCCCTGATTTCCCCGGCGGTTTCGGCGGCGCATTTCAAGAACGCGGCCACGTCGTCCGCGTTATGGGCCGCCGAGAGGAAAAGCGCCTCAAACTGCGACGGCGCCGTGAGGATTCCACGCCTCAAAAGCCCGTTGAAATACCGGGCGTAACGGGATCTGTCGCAGCTCTGGGCGTCGTCGTAACAGCGCACTTCCCGGCCGGTGAAGAACACCGTAGCGAGGGAGCCTATGCCCTGAACCTGTGCAGGAATTCCAACGTCGGCGAAGACCCTGGTTAAGCCCGCCCTTAGAGAGCTGCCCAGACGTTCCAGGTCTTCATAGATCTGGGGGCGCTCCTGGAGGGTTTTCAGCGCCGCCAGCCCCGCGGCCATAGCCAGAGGGTTGCCCGAAAGGGTTCCCGCCTGGTATACGGGGCCCAGAGGCGCGACTCGGTCCATGATGTCCTTCCTGCCGCCATAGGCGCCGACGGGGAGGCCGCCGCCGATGATTTTACCGAAAGTCCACAGGTCGGGCGTAACGCCGAAGTAGCCCGCTGCGCCGCTCAGCCCCAGGCGGAATCCCGTGATCACCTCGTCGAAGATGAGCACCGCGCCGTATCGGCGGGTCAGCTCCCGGAGGCCGCCGAGAAATCCATCGTGAGGCGGGACCACGCCCATGTTGGCCGCCACTGGCTCCACGATGAGCGCCGCGATATCGTCCCCCCGGGCTGAGAAGAGGCTTTCAAGCCTTTCGAGATCGTTATAGGGGCAGGTCAGGGTCTCCGAGGCCGTCTTGGCGGAGACGCCCGCGCTGTCGGGCTGTCCCGCCGTGGCGAGTCCCGATCCGGCCTTGACGAGCATGCTGTCCGCGTGGCCGTGATAACAGCCCTCGAACTTCACGGTCAGGCTGCGGCCGGTGAAGCCCCGAGCCAGGCGGAGCGCGCTGAGCACCGCTTCCGTGCCCGAGGAGACCATGCGCACTTTATCCAGGCCGGGAATCAGGGAGCAGACCAGCTCGGCCATTTCGACTTCCAGTTCCGTGGGCAGCCCGAAGCTGGTCCCCCGTTCTGCGGCCTCCTTCACGGCCGCGACGACGGGCGGGAAGGCGTGCCCGAGGATCAGAGGCCCCCAGGAACCGATGTAGTCCGTATACTGACGGCCGTCGGCGTCCCAGACGCGGGATCCAAGCCCTCTTTCGAGGAAGCGCGGCGCGCTGCCCACGCTTCGGAACGCCCTGACTGGGCTGTTGACGCCGCCGGGGATGACCTTTTCGGCCCGCGCGAAAAGCTTTTCCGAACGGTCCATATCAGAGTTTTCCCTCTTTCATCCAGCGCGCCAGGTCCAGCGCCGAGTAGGTGACGATCATGTCGGCGCCGGCGCGGGCGAGGCAGATCGCCGATTCCGAGACGACTCTCTCCTCGTCAAGCCAGCCCTGCGCCGCTGCGGCCTTCATCATGGAATATTCGCCGCTGACGCAGTAGGCGCCCACGGGAACGGGGCTCTGTTCCTTCACGGCCCGCAGGACGTCGAGATAGGGAAGGCCCGGCTTGACCATGATCATGTCGGCTCCCTCCTGGACGTCGAGGGCGGCTTCGCGCAGAGCTTCTCGGACGTTCCGCGGGTCCATCTGGTAGCTGCGCCGGTCCCCGAAAGCCGGCGCGGAACCGGCGGCTTCGCGGAACGGCCCGTAAAAAGCCGAAGCGTATTTGACGGCGTAGGAAAAGACGATGGTGTCTGTCAGCCCAGCGGCATCCAGAGCGCTTCTGACGGCGCCCACCCGGCCGTCCATCATGTCCGAAGGGGCGATCACGTCGGCGCCCGCCTGGGCCTGCGAAAGGGCCGTCTTCGCCAGCACCTCCAGCGTGGAGTCGTTGTCCACGGTCTGCCCTTTCAAAAGGCCGCAGTGGCCGTGGGACGTGTATTCGCAAAGGCAGAGGTCGGCCATGAATGTGAGATTGGGAAAGCGGGTCTTTCCGGCGCGCAGCGCCTGTTGGACTACGCCGTTTTCCGCCCAGGCCTGGCTTCCGCATTCGTCCTTATGAGCGGGAATGCCGAAAAGGAGCACGGAGCTGACGCCGCAGCGTGCGGCCTCTTCCAGGGCGCGGGGCAGCTGGTCGGGACTGTAGCGCTTCTGTCCCGGCATGGCTGGAATGTCCTCGGCGATGTTTTGGCCTTCGCGGACGAAAATGGGGTAGATCAGCATGGAGGGCTGGAGCCGGGTCTCGGCGATTAAATTGCGGATAAGGCCGTTTTGTCTGAGTCTTCTGGGTCTGATAATCATTTTTCTTCATCCCTTAACGTTTTTATAAGATGTTCCAGGGTCGCCTTCTCGGCGATTCTGATGTTTCCAAAGCCCGCTTTCGCCGCCTCCGCCGCGGTTTGAGCCCCGATGCAGCAGGCCAGAGGGGACGTGAGGCCGGGACAGGCTTTCATAAAGCCCCGCACCGTGGAAGCGCTGGTAAAGAGGACGGCGTCCACATGGCTGGGCGTGAAAAAATGGCCTTCGAGGACGGTGCGGTACAGCGCAGTCTCCTGAAAATGGGCGCCTCGCGCGTTCAGTTCCGCCGTGAGTTCCGGTGAGCCTTCCTGGGCCCTGAAAAGCATGATGAGGCCGCCCTGAGCCCTTTCCGCCAGTTCCGCGGCGAGATGGACGCCGTCGTAGACCTTGGGCACCAGGTCCGCCGCCAGCCCGCGGCTTCGCAGGGTGTCGGCGGTGGCGGGGCCGATGGCGGCGATTTTGGCGGAACCTATGGCGCGGACGTCCAGGCGCTGCTCCGCCAGGAGCTCAAAAAAACTTTCCACGCCGGCGGCGCTGGTGAAGCCGATCCATCGGCAGCCCTCGAAGGAGGGCAGGGGGACTCGCAGCGTTTCCGTGGCGATGCAGGGAAACTCCACCACCTCCGCGCCTAGGTCGCGCAGCATCTCCGACAGGCGGCTCTGCCTCTGCCGCGGACGGGTGACCACCACCTTGCGTCCCGAAAGAGGCAGCCATTTTTTCCAGTCGAAGCGCGCGCCGAGCCGGACTGTCTCGCCGACCACGATCACCGCCGGGGATTGAAGGCCTTCTCTGGCGGCGACGTCCACGAAGGTTCCCAGAGTTCCCTCGACACGCCGCTGGCGGGCCGTAGTGCCCCGCTCGACGGCAGCTACGGGTGTGTTGGGGCTGAAACCGTGGGAAAGAAGAGCGCGGCATATCTCGGGAACTGCGGCGGCGCCCATGAGAAACAGCAGCGTTCCACCGAGGCGCGCCAGCGCCGCGTAGTCGGCGTCGGCGAGGCCGCCTTCCTTCGTGTGGGCCGTGATGACGTGGAGCGAATTGGCCAGGCCCCGATGGGTCACGGGAATGCCTGCCGCCGCGGGGGCGGCGAACGCCGACGTGACGCCGGGAATCACCTCGTAGGGAATGCCCTCTGCCAGCAGCGCTTCGATTTCCTCGCCGCCGCGCCCAAAAAGAAAGGGATCGCCGCCTTTGAGGCGTACCACGTTCTTTCCGGCCTGAGCCAGGCCGACGAGGAGTTTTTCTATTTCTCTCTGAGGAACGGGATGGCGGCCGCCTTCCTTGCCGACGTCGATGACCTCAGCTCCGGACGGGACGAGCGCCAGTATCCCGTCGCCGACCAGCCTGTCGCAGACCACCGCGTCCGCCCTGTCAAGTATTTCCCGGCCCCGGCACGTGAGCAGCCCGGGGTCGCCCGGGCCTGCTCCGACCAGCCAAACCTTGCCTCCGTCCATGGTTATCGCCTCTCATTCTTCAACTTCAAAGCCAGTACTTCTCCCAACCGGCGGGCTTCCGCGCGGCAGCCCGTCAGGACGCCGGCGGCGCAGATTCCGGCGGGCTCGTCGGCGTAAAAGCCGCGCAGCTTCATTTCAGTTCCCGAAATTTCCGCATAGGCTCCGACGGGCGCGGCGCATCCGCCTCCCAGCGCGGCCGAGAAGGAGCGTTCCGCCGCGGCGCAGTCTGCGGCCTCGCTGTCCCGTACCGCGTCAAGCCAGCTTTCACGGGCGGCGTCGGCCCGGGTCTGGCAGGTCAGTATGCCCTGTCCCGGCGCCGGTATCATCTCGCTGACGGAAAAACAGCGGCTGATCCTGTTTTCAAGGCTGAGGCGGCAGAGTCCCGCCGCCGCTAAGACCAGAGCAGAGTAACGGCCCTCGTCGAGCTTTTTGAGGCGGGTGACCACGTTGCCGCGCAGAGGCTCCACAGTCCAGCCGGGAAACAGCCGCAGCAGCTGAATGCGCCGCCTGGCCGACGAACAGCCGGCGGCCTTTTCTCGCCGCTCCGTTCCTGGAGCGGGGAGGACGAGGGCGTCCCGGGGGTCGCCCCTGTGGAAATACGCCGCCAGCGGCAGATCGGGATTCAAGTGCACCGGCATGTCCTTGAGGCTGTGCACGGCCACGTCGATCTTTCCCTGAAGCAGCGCCTCTTCCAGTTCCTGGGTGAACAGCCCCTTGATGCCGAACTTGTCCGAAGCTTCAGAGAAGGGCTTCATGTTTCTGTCGCCCGTGGTCTCCATGGTCACCAGTTCCAGCGTGATTTCAGGATATCTTTTTTTAATGGCCTCCATCACCAGGCGGGTCTGGGCGACGGCCAGAAGGCTTTTCCGGCTTCCGAAACGCAGCGTTCTCATAGTTTCCGCCTCTCTTGCTCCACCAGCTGGGGCAGCAGGTCCCTCAGCCGGTCGGCCAGGCGGCGCGTCAGCGCCGGCGAGAGCCCCGCCGTGGAGACGGAGACCGCCGCCTCGCCGCAGGCGACCAGCGCCGGAAAGAAGAAAGAACATTCCCCAGCGGCGTCGGCGACGCTGACGGGAATGTGCAGCCGCTTTGCCTCGAGGGCGATTTTATGGTTTTCCTCCCGCTGGTCCGTGGCGGCCACGATCAGCGCGGCCGACGGAAGGTCCTCAGGCTTCCATCCTCGGCGGGTAAGAACAAAACCTTCCCCGCCGAAGCCTTCGCAGAACTCTGGGCTGATGGCTTCGATCACGGCGCCGCAGCTTTTCAGCGTCATGGCCCGGCGCAGGGCGACCGGCCCGCCGCCAATCACAAGAGCCCTTTTCCCCTCAAGGGAGATCAGCAGCGGGAAGAGGGGCGGCCGGGGCAGCCCCAGTTCCCTGCGGATCCAGAGAAGGGCCTCCTCCACGGAAAGGCCTGATTCGCCGGGCCTGCCGATCAAGATAACTTCCGCGCCCTTCCGGCGGGCGGCCTCGAGCTTTTCTTCCATACCGCCCGCCGCGCCGCCGTCCTTGGTCACGATGATCGACGCGCCCGTCATGTCAAGCATCATCTCGTTCATTGCCGCGCTGAAGGGGCCCTGCATGGCGATCAGGTGCCCCGCGTCGAATCCCAGCCGCGCGCACTGTTCTATCACGTCCGGAAGGGGAAGCACCCTGGCGTAGAGCCGTTCCCGGCCGTCCCTGATGCCGGCGAAACAAGCCAGTTCCTTGCTGCCCACGGTCAGCAGAACTTTACCGCTGCGCTGATTCAGCAGTTCCGCCGCCTCAGCGGGGGTGGAGACCACGGTCACGCCGTCGGGAATGGGCGTCTTTCCGCGCGCCACTCTCACGAGCGGTGTGCCCGTCTCGGCGCAGGCCTCCCGGATGTTCTTCGTCACTTCGGCGGCGTAGGGGTGGGTGGCGTCCGCCACGTGGGTAATCCCGCGGCGGCGGATCAGGTCTGCCATGGCCGCCGCGTCCAGGCGCCCCACCGTCGTTTCGGCCTTTTCCAGGCCCTTTAAAAGCTGCGCGCCGTATGCTGTTGCCACGGAACACAGGGCGGGAACGCCGCGCTCGAGAATCTGGCGGGCCTCGGTGGTCCCTCCGAAGATGAGCAGCCTGGGCGTCATTGGAGGTTCCCGTATCCCCGCGGCGTTACCAGGCGCTTGCCGTGAAAGCGGGTGGCGCTGTTGCCGACGATGACGGTGCAGAACATGTCCAGCCTGGTTTCCGGCAGGGTTTCAAGCGTGGCTGTACCCCATTCCTCGCCGTCCCTGCCGGCGTTTCTCACCCAACCGGCGGGGGTGTCCGCGGCCCGGTGTTTTTGCAGGATCGCGCAGGCGCGCCGCAGGTGTTCGGGACGTCCGCGGCTTGCGGGGTTGTACAGGCAGATCACGAAATCGGCCGAAGCCGCCGCTTCCAGACGCCGGGCGATTAGTTCCCAGGGCGTCAGCAGGTCGCTCAGGCTGATCACGGCGAAATCGTGCATCAGCGGGGCCCCCAGGACGGCCGCTGCGGCGCAGGCCGCGGTGACGCCCGGCACGATCTCCACGTCGGCCTCGCCGCCCGCGATTTCGAGCATCAGCCCGGCCATGCCGTAGACGCCCGGGTCGCCGCTCGAGACCAGCCCCACGGTCTGTCCGCTTTGGGATCGGCGCAGGGCGTCCTGGCAGCGCTCCCTTTCTCCCCTCATGGGCGAGGCGGCCAGCTCCTTACGGCCTTTGAAACGGGCGGCGATCAGGTCAATATAGGCTTTGTAGCCGATGATGACGTCGCATTTCTCCAGGGCCTGCAATGCCCGCGGCGTTGTCTGGTCCTCGCCGCCGGGGCCAAGCCCGACCACGTATATCATGGGCGCGCCGCCTTTGCGAGAGCGCCGTAACAGTTCAAAACCATGTCCATGTCCACCTTTTCTTTCAGGCTGAAAAGAAGTTTGCTGATCATATTCCGCGACGCTTCCTTGGCCAAGTCCCTGTCGGCCGGGCGCATTTCGCCCAGTTCAGAGTCCAGTTCCCGTTCTGCGTAAGAACAGATTTCCTCGATCATGGGCATGCAGCTGTGGATTTGAAACCAGCCGTCGAAACGCCCGATCTGAGCGCGCAGAATGCCCTCGATGAGAAGCGCCGTATCGGCGTCCAGGGCTTTTTGACCCAGGCCGTCCATGTCGAGAAGCGTCACGCCGCAGACCTCCGCGATGGCGGGCTCGATGTCGCGCGGAACTGCCAGGTCAAGGATCAGCTGTTTTCCGCGAGGCGGTTCGTAGAGAGCCTTCTGGAGCACGAAATGGGGGCTCGCCGTCGCGCTGACGATCAGGTCGCAGCCCTTGAGAGCCTCGTAGCGGTCGTCGTAGGAAAAAGCTGCCACGCCTTCGGGCGGCTGCGCGCCGTCCCTGCGGTGGCGGCGCAGCGTCATAGACACGTCCATGCCCCTGCCGCGCAGCAGCCTGGCGCAGAGCATGCCGATCTCGCCGCTGCCGATGACGAGCGCCCTTTTGCTCGAAAGGCCTCCGAGCAGCTCTTCCGCCTTCTCGCAGGCGGCTTGCGCCGCCGACGTTTGGCGGGGCCTTCCCTTGACCTCGGAGCGCACCTGCTTGCCGGCCGTGACGGCGTTCCTGAAGAGCTGGTTGAGCACGGCCCCGCAGCAATGAAGCGATCTCGCGTCTGCGAGGGCTTTTTTCATCTGCCCGAGGATCTGGTCTTCCAGAGGGATCTGGGAATGAAGCCCCGCTGCCACCTCGAAGACGTGCAGCACCGCCGCGGCGTCCTTCAGTGAATAAAGTTCCGCGTCACCGCAGCGCTGCCGGAGCAGCCGCGCCGGGTCCTTTTCAGAGAAAAGGCAGAGCTCCGTCCTGTTGCAGGTTGAGATCAGGACGGCTTCCTCTCCCGCGTCTCTTAATTCCGTTAAAAACTTTTCCGAGGCCGACGCCGTAAAAGCGAACCTTTCGCGGATTTCGACGGCGGAACGCCTGTAATCCAGCCCGGCCACCTGTATCTTTTTCATGATCCCGTCCTCCCGCGCCTTGCGAGCGCAAAGGTCACGCCCTTATAAACCGTTTTGCCCCTCAAAAGCGGGCCGCATGCGCAGAGCACCGCCGCCCGCTCGCAGACGTTGTCCACGCCAGTGACGCTCAAAACCCGCTCCGAGGCTGAAAAGCGCCCGGGAACCCTTTTCAGCTCTTCGGCGCCGTAGGTCCTGAAGGGGACGCCAAATTCGGCGGCGAGCCTGAGTATGGCGCTTTCGCCGGCTTTCAGGTCGATGGAGGCTACGGCGCTGAGCGAAAGCGGGGAAACGCCGGCGCCTTCGAGGAAGTCTTCCAGGGCTTTTTTCATTTCGGTAAAATCGGCGCCTTTCTTGCAGCCGACGCCTAACACGAGGTTCCGCGGCCGCAGCCAGAGCGTGATGGGCCAGGGAGCCGGCTGAAGCTGCTCCGTCACGGCGACGCCGATCCGTTCCCCTTCGAGGATCGCCGCCGAGACGGCCTTGGCGGCCGCGATGTTCTGGACGGCGCAGTTATGTTCCGCCGCCCAGGCGTCGGCGGCCAGGAGGCCATGGACGTCCGTGGCCGTGGTGATCACGGCGCGGCCTCCTGTATGGGATGCGATCAGTTCGGCCAGCTTGTTCGCGCCGCCCAGGTGCCCCGAGAGCAGGGAGATCACGTTCCGTCCCAGGTCGTCGAGGACGACTACCGCGGGATCCGACGTCTTATCCCCAAGGCATGGGGCCACGGCGCGCACGGCAATGCCGCAGGCCGACAGGAAGATCAGGGCCTCGGAATCGCCGAAACAGTGCCGCGTCCATTCATGCAGTGAACAGTCCAAGCTCTTTATCCCTTCGAAAGCGTATTGAGACGGCGACCAGGCTTCGGCGTCCAGCTTGGCGGCAAGACGTGCGGCAAGATTGGCCCCCGCCCGCGTGAAAGCGATAATCCTGCGTTTTTTCACTGTTTTGCCTGGCGGAAACCATGGGAGAACGAGCCGTCGTAGAGCTTTGACAACTCGTAGCTCACGCCGAGAAAGTCGCCCACCAGGACGAGGGCCCTGTTGCGGATCCCCTCCGCTTCCGCCATGCCGGCGATGGTGCGCAGCGTCCCGCGCAGGACCTTCTCTTCAGGCCAGGAAGCGCTGTAAACCAAGGCCGTTGGCGTATCGGGGCTGTAACCTCCTTCGATGAGCTCCCGGCAGGATTCCTTCAGAAGGCCCGCCGACAGGAAGAGCACCATGGACGTGTGGTGGGCCGCCAGAGCGCTGAGTTTTTCTTCGGGCGGGACGGGCGTGCGTCCCGCCATTCTGGTGATGATGACGCTCTGGCTGACGCCGGGCAGCGTGTATTCCGCCTGTGCGGCCGCGGCCGCAGCGCAGAATGAGCTGACGCCGGGCGTGACGTCGAAGGGGATGTCCAGTTCCCTCAGGCGGTCCATCTGCTCCCTGATGGCGCCGTAGATCGAAGGATCGCCGGTATGGAGCCGAACCGTGCTGAGCTTTCTCTTCTCGGCGGAAACCATCTTTTCGATGACCTCGTCCAGCGTCATGGAAGCGCTGTTGTGGATTTCACAGTTTTCAGGAACTCTTTTTAAAAGTTCTGGGTTGACCAGCGAACCGGCGTAGATGACCATTCCCGCGCCGGCGAGAAGCTCCGCGCCTCTCAGCGTGATCAGGTCGGGAGCACCGGGGCCGGCTCCGACAAAGTGAATCATGATCGTTGCCTTCTTTCTGTGCGTATATTCATTGTCCCTGCCGCAGGGTGACCGCCGAGAAAAGCGTGACTGGATTCTCGGCGCCCATGATCAGCGTGTTTCCTACCTTTTTTGAGCGGCTGACGGAGACCTGAAGGGCTTCGAAGCCGCTGAAAGAGGGGCCGCTCAGGATCTCCGCCGCCTTTGAAAGGGTCTTGAGCGCTACAGCCGGGACGACGACGCGGACGCCGCCGCCCAGCCGGCTGATAAATTCAAGCAGCCGCTGCAGTTCGTCGCCGCTGCCGCCGATATAGACGCGGGTTGGCAGCGGCAGCTCCGCTATTTTTTCCGCGGCATTGCCTTCGTAGACGTGAACGTTGTGAAGATGGAACTTTCTGATGTTATCTTTGATCAGCCCGAGGGCCAGAGGATTCCGTTCCACGGCGTGAACTTCCCCCAGAGAGCAGAAGAGCGCCGCGGCCACGGTCACCGAGCCGGTGCCCGCGCCGATATCCCACAGCACCGAATCCTCTTCCAGCCTCAGGCTGTCCAGCACGGCGGAGCGGACCGTTTCCCGCGTCATGGGGACGTCGCCGCGGATGAAGTCTTCGTCGCGGGGGCGTCCCCGCGGTTTTTCCCAGGGCGTCTCGTTTTCGGCCAGGACCAGGGAAAGGCTCTCGTAGTCCTTCTGAGCCAGCTCCACCGGCGATCCTGACGAGATACGCTGGTCGCCGTAGCTCAGTCGCTCGCCGACGGTGATCCTCACATGGTTCAGTCTTTTTCTGGCGAGGAGCGAGCAGAGCCAGCGCGGCCCCTTTTCTGGGCCGCAGAAAAAGATCGTTTTCGGGCGCTGGTCCACGGTGTCGAGAATCAGCACATCGCTGATGTCCCGGCCGTGCCCCGAGAGGATCGCCGCGTCGATCCAGCTTGTTCCGGCGGCGGCGCAGAGGCTTTGAAGGGAGCTGATCCCCGGAAGGACCTCGAGCGGGCGGCCGGCGAAGCGTTTTTTCAAGAGCGGCAGTAGGCTGTAGACGCCGGGGTCGCCCGAGACCAGGACGGCGACGGAGCCCAGCTTGAGTTCGGCGTCTATCCTGCCGAAGGTCTCGTCGAAGCCCGCCAGCGGCAGCACGTGATCGTGCTTTTCCGCCAGAGCCCTGTGACGCGCCGCGGCCACCACACAGCGGCAGGACGAGATAACTTCCCTGGCGGCCTGCGTCAGCTGCCGCGGATCGCCGGGGCCAACGCCGATGATGAAGAGTTTATTGTCCATGACGCAGTTCCTCCGCGAAGGAAGCGGCCCCTGAGCTGCTTCCCAGAATGTGCGAATCCTTGTCGATAAAGGCCGTTTCCACGGCGATATCGTTAAACGCCCGGTCGCGGCAGCGTTTGGCCGCGGCTTCGGCAAGACGGGACCACAGAAAGTCGAGTTCCCGTTCGCGAAGGACCTCCATGGCCTGTTCCGTGGTGGAGCTGGCGTACAGCTGGCGGACCACGTCCGTCCCGCAGCCGGCCAGCGCCGCGTGGGTGCAGAGCGCCTCCAGGCGGCCGTCGCCGGTCCTGTTGTGGGTGCTGAAGGTGCCCGCGGCGACCTTCAGAAGCTTGCCGGGATGGCCGCAGAGCAGGATTCTCTCGAAACCCAAGCGCACCGCTTCGTCCAGTACATAGCCCAGGTAGTTGCCCACCTGGACGACGCGGCGCCCCGTGATGTCCCAAGCCTTTCTCAGCGTCTGCTCGCCCGTGTTGCCGAAGGTCAGCGCCAGGACCTTCTCAGCGGCGGCGGCATGGGTGCTCAGCTCCAGCGTCAGCGACTCGAAGATCGCTTCCTCGTTCATGGGTCGGACGATGCCGGTGGTGCCGAGGATTGAAAGGCCGCCTTCAATTCCAAGCCTGGGATTGAAGGTATGCGCCGCTCTCTCGGCCCCGCCGGGAATGGAGAGGGTGACCAGGGCCCCGCGGGAGCCGAGAACGCTGTGGAGCGCCTCCGTGATCATCCGCCTCGGCACGGGGTTGACCGCCGCTTCGCCGACGGGCACCTTGAGCCCAGGCAGCGTGACGGTGCCGACGCCCTCGCCGGCTCTGAAAAGGATACCGCTGCCGTCTTCCAAAAGCTGGACCTGGGCGACGACCGTCATGCCGTCGGTCGCGTCGGGATCGTCCCCGGCGTCTTTGACGACGCCGCAGGCGCCCTGGGCCAGAGGCAGGACGGGCAGAGACAGGATCCGGCCTTGCGGAGTGGTGATCTGAACCTGTTCGGGGCAGGGCCGCCCCAGCGCGCGAAGGGCCGAAGCCTGCGCCGCCGCCGCCGCGCAGGAACCGGTGGTGATTCCCTCGCGGAGCTTTTTTCTAGCCGTGAATTCCATAGAGCAGCGCGTTGACGATGGCCGAGGCGATGGTGGAGCCGCCCTTCCGCCCCGCGGCGGCGATTGACGGCACGGGGGTTTGAAGCAGAAGTTCCTTGGATTCAACCACATTGACGAACCCTACGGGGACGCCGATTACCAGCGCGGGGGCGGCCCGTTTTTCGTTGATCAGCTCGCAGAGGCGGATCAGCGCCGTCGGCGCGTTGCCGATAGCGAAGATGGCGCCGGGGGTGTAACGGACGGCTTCTTCCATGCTGACCAGCGACCGAGTGACGCCCCGGGCGAGGGCCTGAGCTCTGACGGAAGGTTCTGCAATATGGCACAGGATCGACACGCCGAAGCGCGCGGCGGCGGCCTTGTTGATGCCCGCCGCCGCCATGGCAGTGTCCGTGACGACAGGAATGCCCGCGGCCAGCGCTTCTCGGCCTTTGCGGACGGCGTCGGGGGTGAAGAGGAGATTTTTTTGGAAGTCGAAGTCGGCGGAGGCGTGGATCACCCTCATGACTACAGGACGGTTTTCTTCGGGGCCCGTCCAGGGCGCCATCTCTCCGGCGATAATTTTCATGCTTGCCTGTTCTATTTCTTCGGGTCTCAAAATGTACGCCTTTCTGCAGGATCGGCGCGTCGAAAGCGCCTGTCTGCGTGAAATCTGCCGTTTTTATACTCATTTTCTATGGTACGGCTTACTAGGAACTCTCTGGGGCCGTTCCGGCGGAGTCCGGCCGTTTGAAACGGTGGCCCCGCTGCTGAGTTTTCTTCCAGAGCGTTCCCCCGGGGGATTCGATGTCGTTATCGCGGGACGGCCTTAAAGCCGCAGCGGGACCGCCGCGATGAGCAGAGCTGCCAGCGCGGCCAGCGCCGAGGTCAGAACGTTCCAGAAGAGCATGGACTGGGCCAGGCTCCGCGGAAAGAGGCCGAAGTAATATCCCGCGTTGGCTCTCACGAGACGGGTGACGAGGCTCAGGCTGTTTCCCAGAAGGAGCGCGAAGACGGCCTGGGTGGTCGAGAGCTCGCCGGCGGCCAGACTGCCTCCGGCCAGGGCGAGCGCCGCGGACACGTGAGCGAAGGAAGCCGCCGCCACGCTGAGCGCCGACAACGGAAGCATGGAACTTGAAAGAAGCCAGCCCCGCAGCGCTTTCTCCGCCCAGGGCACGATCATCACGGCGGCGGCGTAGAAAAACCAGGCCAGGGGCAGCGTCCTGAGCAGTTTCATGCCGAACACCGGCATTTTTGCGGTGTTTTCCGCTGAGGAGGCGTCGTCGAAGGCTTCTTCCCCGTCGTCCTTTTTGAGGAGCAGCAGCAGGGCGAGAAAGCGCGCGGCGGAGCGCAGCAGCAGAATGGCCGCGAAAATCGCACCTGCCGCGCCGGCCAGGCTGGACGCCATAATCAGCGTGGAAGGCCAGCGGTGAAGGTAGGCGGGGAAGGCCAACATCAGCGTCCCCCACTGGGCGTTTTCCCGCGATATTTTCCCGCTGCCGAGCGCCGAAGCGATTAGAGCCGCCCCCGCTTTGGCCGAACCGAGGCTGACCGTCAGCGCCATGCCCAGAGACGCGCCGATCCCCGCCTTTTTTAACAGAGGCAGGGCGCGCCGCATTAAGCGGTCCGCTAGTCCCGAGCGAATGACGGCCATGCCTATGGCGAAGCCCAGCAGAATGTCGGCCGTCAGGCGCAGCTCGCCCTTCAGCAGGTTCGCCCAATCCATGGCGGCCCTATCTCCGAAGCAGAAGGATGGAAAGGTATTCCGAGGCGGGCGCGAGGGCGTCTGCGCCTTCAAGGATTTTTTCGTCGGCGAGTCCGGCGCGGTCGATTCTGATGATTTTCTTCCAGGGACCCGCCGCGCCGACTACCTGGCGCAACCTTTCCTTCAGCGCGCTGGGTTTGTAGACCGCCGCCGAGTCGGCTGCCGCCAGGGCTGCAGCGACGCGTTCCGTCCCTGCGGTGCCGGGGACGACCGTCAGAATTTCCTGCCCCATGGCGAGAAAGGTCCCCGAGCGGGAGGCGGCCAGCGAGTGGGCTGAGATGCCTGGGATCAGCCCGAGCTCCAGCCGCGGTTCCATTCCGCGCCACAGCTCGTAGAGATAGAAGCCCGTGGCGTAGAGCGTGGAGTCGCCGATCACAGGCAGCACGATCAGGCTGGATGTCTCCCACTGGGGGCGCAGCGCCTCGAGCTGGGCTTTCAGCGACTGGTCGCGGCTTTCCCCGTCCATCGTCATGGGAAACAGGATTGGCGTCGTTTTCAGGTCTTTCAAATGGGCCCTGACGGCCTGTTCCGCCACGCTGGCCCGTTCGGTCTGAGAGTGGGGGATCAGAACCAGATCGGCCGCCGCGAGACTTCTCAGCGCGCCCAGCGTGACCAGGTCAGGGTCTCCGGGGCCCACGCCGGCTATGATAAATTTCAATGAAATCACTCTCCATAAAAGATTTGTATCAGCGCCATGCCTCCGTCCTTCAATCCTGACAGGGAAGGCCGGCTGAGCCAGCGCTCGGGAACGACGGCCGCCCTGACGCCTTTGAGCGCGCTGAACCAGGGGCGGCCCAGCACGCTGTCGATGTCGGAGCTGTTCATGGGCCCGTGCTGTACCAGATAGACGTCAAGCCCCGTTTCGCTCAGCTGGAGGACGCGCTCCAGCCCCCAGGGGGCGACGGCGCTTCCCCGGCGCCCCGGTTCGGCGGCCGAAGCCGCGTTGATTCCCCCGGCCAGGGCGATCAGGCGCGCCGCCCATGAGTTGGGCGCGCAGGTGTGCAGTTCCTTGGCGGTGGCTTCCATAAACACTTTTGGGGCCGGCCTGCCCGCCCTGCGTCTTTCCGATTCGTCATGAATTTCGCGGCGCGTCTTCTCCAAGAGCGCCGCCGCTTCGGCCGGATCGGCGCCGATCAGCGGCGCGAGGCGGCGCAGATAATCGCCGAAGCCGTCCCAGCTGGGCGGGTCGATGAGGCACACCGTGACGCCGGCGCGCTCCAGGACTTTTTTCAGCTCTGGATTCTGTTTTTCGACCAGCGTCCGGATCAGGACCAAGTCGGGGCGGAGGGCCAGAAGGGTTTCGGCGCCTGAGTTCAGGGGAAAACGGGGGAGCTGGGGAAGGCGGTTGGGATCGTCGTTTCTGGACAGCCCCACGAGCAGCGGCTCTCCGCCCAGGGCGGCGATGTTGTCGGTGTGCCCCGGATAGAGCGAGATAATCCTCCGATAGGCCGCTTCCGACGAAGAGGCCGCGGCGGCCCAGAGCAGCAGGAAAAGAACGGTCTTCAAGAACTTTGGATGGATGGAAGCCATGCTGTGTCACCTTCTCGTGAGATGTAGGGGATAAAAGGAACATCGTAGAGCTTTTCGAGGACGTTTCCGTCCAGACCTTCAACCGGCCCCCTGGCGATCAGAGAACCCTCCCTGAGCGCCAGGAAGGCGTCCGCTCCGGTGAGGGCGCTGTGGACGTCGTGAACGGCCGCGACGACGGTCTTTCCAAGCGCCGCCAGTTCTCTGAGCAGCGCGAACACTTTCAGGGACTGGCGCGGATCCAGCGCCGACGTGGGCTCGTCGAAGAGGCACACCGGCGGGTCCTGGGCCAGGACGAGGGCGATGAAAACCCTCTGCCTCTCGCCGCCCGAAAGCTCGGAAATTCTCCGGAACAGGAAGCGTTCTATGTCCGCCTGTTCCGCCGCCCGCAGGACCCGCGCCCTGTCCTGGGGCGTCGCGGGCGACAGAAGGCCCTGATAGGGCAGACGCCCCAGGGCGATCACGTCATAGACCTGAAAATCCGCTTTCATGGCGCTCTGCTGAGCCACCATGCCGAGCAGCGCGCCCAGCTTTTTTCGAGGCAGGTCCTTGATTTCTTCGGAGCCAAGGCGCAGGCTGCCCTGATAGCGAATCAGCCCCGCGAGGGCTTTCAGCAGCGTGCTTTTTCCGCTGCCGTTGGGGCCGATGAGCGCTGTGACTTTTCCCGCTTCGATCGCGCCCGAGATGTTTCTGAGCGCCGGAACCGGCCCGTAACCGACGCTCAGGTCATGAAAAGAAAAGGGGAGTTTCATTGAAATTGAGCTTTCCTGCCGACCAGGATCCAGCAAAAGAAGGGGCCTCCCAGAAGGGCCGTGACGACGCCGATAGGGAGCTCGCCCATACGCTGTGCCGCGCCGTCGGCCAGCGCCAGAAGGCAGCCTCCCAGAAGGAAGCTGAACAGCAAAAGCGGACGGTGCGATGGCCCGATCAGCGCCCTGAGGATGTGGGGCGCCACCAGCCCCACGAAGCCGATAATGCCGAAGTGGCTGACCGCCAACGCCGTGCCCAGGGCGGCGGCGGTCAGCAGGCGCATGCGGAGCCGTTTTTCGTCGATGCCCAGAAGTTCCCCCTGTCCTTCGCCGAGGGAGAGGGCGTCAAGCCTGCGCCCGCAGATCAGCGAGGGGATCAGGACGATGGCCGCTCCCAGCCATACTGCTGCCGCCGATTTTGGCGAAGCGCCTGAAAGACTTCCCATGAGCCAGAGCACGATGGCCCCCAGCCGATCGTCGGCGGCTGCCTTCAGGAAGGTGACGCCCGCCGAGAGCACAGAGCTGACGATGATGCCCGCCAGGACGAGAAAGGCGCTGCCGCCGCCGCTTCGGCGCGCGATCGCGTGGACCATCCAGAGAGCGCCGAGCGCGCCGAGAAAGGCCATGGGCGTGACCGCCAGGCCTCCGGCAAAAAATCCCAGAGTTCCCCCCAGGGCGGCTCCCGAGGCGATTCCCAGCGTATAGGGCTCGGCCAGCGGGTTGGCGAGAAGCCCCTGAAGGACCACTCCCGACACCGCCAGAAGTCCGCCCGCGCCGACCGACGCGAGAAAACGCGGCAGCCTGACGGAGCGGACGACGATCGCTTCTGCCGTCTCCCTCTGCGCCTCGGGGAGAAAGGGCGAAAGCAGTTCGAACACGCGGGAGAGCGGGATGGCCCACTCTCCCTGCGTCATTCTCCACAGCGCTGTCAGAAACAGAAGGGCGCAGAGCGCGCTTCCCAGACGGAAGTACCGTCCGCGGATTTCGGCGCGGCGGCGCGCGAGATCTCCGACAGTGACCTGGGACATTTCTATTTCATAGCTTCTTTCAGATGGTCCACGAAGGTCTTCGCCATTTCGGGATCTTCGCCGAGCCCCACGAGATAGGGCGTGATGTCCGAGTATCCCGCGGCTTTCAGGAGGCTGTACCAGGATTCGGGATCTTCCTTGTCGGCAAGGTCGTTGTTGGCGTGATCACCGGCCACGATCATCAGCGGAGAGATCACGAGCTTGCGGTAAGGCGACTTTTTGAGAGCGCCGATCACGTCTTCGATCAGAGGCGCGGCTTCGACGGTGCCCAGGAAGAAACGGCCTTCCGCGGCCTTGTTCAGAGAAAGCTGCAGCTGGCTGTAAAGTGCGTTGGCGATGTGATGAGGCGTGCCGTGCCCCATGAGGACGACGGCGGTGTCCTTGTCGGCGAGCTGCTTCTCAAACCGCTTGACGAGGATTTCGGCCATGCGGTCGCAGGCGGGAACGCTGGAAAGGAAGGGCTGCCCCACGCGGACTTCCTTGAAGCCATATTTTCCCTTGATCGAGGCCATGGCCTCGGCGACGCTCCTGATCTCGTCATATTCGGCGCCGGGGATGATGTGCATAGGCATCACGCAGACGTGGCTGAAGCCCTCGTCGTTCATGCGCGCAAGCGCTTCGAGCGGCGTGGGGATGAAGACCTTCTGTTCCCGGGCGATCTTGCGGCGGATGATGTTCGACGTGTAGGCCACGCGGACTTCTGTTTCGGGGAAGGCTTTCTTGGCCGCTTCGACCAGGTTGTCGATGGCCTTTTTGGCTTCGGGCATGGAAGTGCCGAAAGACGCGATTAAAATTCCCTTTTTTTCGCCTTTAGCCGGAGCGGCAAAGGAGGTTCCCGTGAAAACGGCGGCCGTTAAAACGAGCGTCATAGCTATGGTTTTCATGAGCGACATAAATATTCGTCCTTTCTTCAAGTAAAAGGTCCTGGATGGACCCTAAAAAAAAAAAGACACGATCTCCGTCGTGTCCTGTCCGCTTACAGTCCCATGCCGCGTTAACTGTAAAGGAGTCCGCCCACGCAAACATTCCCCCTTTTTCAGCTTCCCGAGGAGAATATTCTGACTTCTCTTCAATCTCGTCCGCGCCTTCCCGGCTGCGTTCTGCCAGTGACGTCCTGCGGATTTGTCCGAGTTACAGCGGCGGGGCCGCGCCGGATTTTCACCGGCTTCCTCTCCAAAGGAGTGCTATATTCAGTTTTTTAGCTGCGCCGCGCGCAGCTTCTTCACGAAAAAGCCGCTGGCCGCGAGATGATCCAAAAAAGATAAAAATCCCGCACCGCAGGAGAAACTGCAGCACAGGATACATTGCCGACAGTTCCCCAGGCCCAAGAACGTTTTTCGACATCGGGCAGGTCTCCTGGCTTTCGGTTTATCCTCAAAGACGCCTTCCCGCTTTGCGCAGTGGCATATGTCTTCTCGTCGCCGATTACAGTAGAGGCAGCTGCGAAGGAATTACACCTTGCTTCCCTTTTAAGGACTTTCGTCCGCCCCATGTCGCGCTATTCAATTATGAGACGCTTTTCGTGAACGTATAAAAATGATAGCACACCCGATGGAGCTTGGCAATAAGCCTCTGATAGAAGGGAGCGCCGTCCATGATGGGATAATCCGCTGCCTGAATAAAAAAACGAAATGTATGACTGTCTATTTTCAAGGTCCTTTCTTGGGTGTATGATAAAAGGCAACAACGGGATGGACGTTTTTTTCATCCCCCCTAATAAGAGCAGCTCCGCGGTTGCCAGGAAGCCGGTGTGAATCCGGCACGGCCCCGCCACTGTGAACCCCGCGAATTCACATAAAGCCACTGAGGAATTTCCAGATCAATTCCCCGGGAAGGCGTGAAGGAGGATAAGGGGAAGTCAGGATATTGGACGCGGAGCGGGAAGGACGGTGACGTTTGCGAGGGCAAACTCCTTTTGCGGTTCTGGTCGTATTGGATGATGAACTGTAAGTTGGGGATTCGACACCTGTCGGGTCCCCTTTTTTTGTTGTGTGAAAGGGGCAGAGGAATGAAAAATTTTTTGAAAAAAGGAATCGTGGCTTTTATTTCTGTAGCAGCGATAGCGACCGGCGCCAGCGCCGTTTCCCGTCACTCGGTGACGGATATGGCGGGGCGCGTGGTCAGCGTTGCTGATGACCCGCGGCATGGAATGTGTCTGGCTGGACCTTCCTACGAAAAGGCTCTGATGCTGGGACAGCGTGAGCGGGTGGCGGGAATCCATGCGTCGGCGCTTACCCCGTGGGCAAAACTGGTCAATCCCCGCTTGGTTGAAATTCCCGTGGTCCGCAACCCTCAAACGCCCAACCTGGAGGAGCTGATGAATCTTCAGGCTGATTTCGTGCTGTTCTGGAAGTTGGATGATCAAATGGAGAAGATGGCGCGGGTGGGAATCCCATCCATAGTGGTCCAGTTCCCTGGAGCGCTGCCCTATGACGATTGCGCCGGTTTTATCGAATATCAGAAGAAGGAAGTCCTCGCGATCGCCCAGGCCTTTGGAGGCAGCGCTCTGGAACGTGCCGACCGGTGGATTCGTTATTTTGACGACAAAATTGCCTATGTGACGGCGCGCACCTCCAAGCTGGCGCCCAGCGAGCTTCCCCGTGTCTACTACGCCCGCTCCGACCAGGGGCTTGTGACCTTTTCCAGAAATTCCTACCCTCAGTATCTGGTGGAAATGGCGGGCGGCGTTTACGTGTCGAAGGACACGCCTGTGGAGATGAACAGCAAGGTCACTCTGGAACAGATCATCAACTGGGATCCCGACGTGATTTTCATGGGAAGGATGAAGAGCGTGGATATCATCATGGAGAATCCCGCCTGGAGTGGGATCAAAGCCGTGAAAGAGAAGAAAGTCTATCTTTGCCCCTCGGGGATTAAGGATTGGGATTACAGTAGTGAAAACGTTCTTCTTCTGCTCTATCTGGCAAAAACTCTCCACCCTGACCTTTTTCAGGATCTGGACATGGAACGGGAAGTGCGCGATTATTTCAGGATTTTTTATGATTTCGAGCTTTCTGATGAAAACGTCCGGCGCGTTTTAACTCACCGCGATCCCGCCGCTCAGTAAACGATGGCTTCTTCTCTTAAAAAAAGCGGGGGTGAGCCTTTCTTCCTGTTTCCGGCGCTTGCGTTTCTGACGGCGGCCCTTTTCTGCCTTTGCATGACGCTGGGCCGCTTCAGGATCCCCTTGGGGACTCTGTTCAGGGTTCTTCTGGCGCCCCTTTTTTCGTGGGAGCAGAACTGGTCCCAGAACGTGGAGAACGTAATCTGGGCTATCCGGCTTCCCCGGCTCTGCGGCGCCATGCTGATAGGGAGCGCCCTGGCTCTGTCGGGAACGGCCTATCAGAGCATGTTCAGGAACCCTTTGGTCTCTTCGGATATCCTTGGCGTTTCGGCAGGTGCCTGCGTCGGCGCCTCTCTTGCGATTATCGCCGACGCGTCTTTGAAAGCCGTCCAGCTCGGCGCCCTGGCTGGGGGGCTGCTGGCTGTTCTGCTGACCAATTGGCTCGCCAGGGCTTTCAGGTCTCGTTCAAGCTTGATTCTCGTGCTGTCAGGCGTGATCATCGGCGGTTTTTTCAAATCCCTTCAAGCCCTTTTGCTCTACGCCGCCGATCCGGAAACCCAGCTGGGCACGATCACCTATTGGACTATGGGGAGCCTTGCCAAGGTCGGCGCCGGCGACTTGGCCGCTCTGGGCTGGCCGATGATATGCTGCGGCGCTGTGCTGCTGGCAATACGATGGCGTCTGAATTTGCTTTCCCTGGGTGAGGCTGAGGCTTTTGCGCTTGGCGCGGACACCCGTCTGCTGAGGAATCTGACCGTATTTTGCGCTACGGCGCTGACGGCGTGCGCTATCTGTATGGCTGGAACCGTCGGGTGGATCAGCCTCGTCGTCCCCCATTTCGGGCGGCTGATCGCCGGAGCGGATAACCGTAGGCTGCTGCCGGTTTCAGCGCTGCTGGGCGCCTCTTTCATGATGGCGGTGGACACGCTGGCGCGAAACCTGACGCGTTCCGAGATCCCCCTGAGCGTGCTTACGGGTTTTATCGGGGCGCCTTTTTACGTATGGCTGCTGCTGCGGCAGCATTTCGGCCTGGAAGGAGACAGAACGTGACCGAACCCTTGCTGAAAGTTGAATCCCTCTCTTTTGCCTATCCTGGTGAGGGAGCTTTGTTTCATGACCTTTCTTTTTCCGTCGGAAAGGGGAAGACGTTCACGATCCTGGGGCCCAACGGCGCGGGGAAGACGAGCCTTCTGAACTGCCTGACGGGGTTGGTGCCGCCGTCGGCGGGGCGCGTGACCGTCGGCGGCCGGGACATCCTGAAACTGTCCGCCTCGGAACGGGCGAAGCGCGTGGGCTACGTACCCCAGCTCCATCAGGGGACCTACGGATACAGCGTCCGCGATTTTGTGGTCATGGGAAGGGCGCCTCACATCGCCTTCTTGAAATCCCCTTCGCCTGAGGACTACGCCATAGCCGACGGTGTCTTGGAGCGCATGGGCCTGTCGGCCTTCGCCCGGCGGCCCTACACTCAGCTTTCGGGCGGCGAGCGGCAGCAGGTGCTCATCGCTCGGGTGATCGTGCAGAACCCTGATCTGATCGTCATGGACGAGCCGACCAACCATCTGGATTACGGCAATCAGATCAAGGCGTTGAAGATGATCCGCTCCCTGACGGCTGAGGGCTATTCGGTCCTTTTCACGACCCACACGCCCGACCACGCCCTGCTGATCGGCGGGGAAGTGGGGATCCTGAACGCTCAGGGAGAGATGCTGACCGGACCGGCAGAGCGGATCGTCTGCGAGGAAGGGCTGTCGTCGCTCTACGGGGTGAGGCTCTATATGGATTACGTAAAAAAAGTGGACCGCGTTGCCTGCGTGGCTCCTTCCATATGACTAAGGAGTGATTCGTCATGGCGATAAAGATTGCCTTTTACGGAAAAGGCGGTATCGGCAAGTCCACGGTGGCGGCCAACTGCTCAGCCGCGTTGGCGCGAAAGGGGCTGAAGGTCCTCCTCATCGGCTGCGATCCCAAATCGGATTCCACGCTGAGCCTCCTCGGGCGCAAGGTCCCTTCGGTCCTGCGCCAGACGGCGCTCAGGGGAAAGGATCTGGCCGAGGAGGACGTGCTTCATGTCGGGGCCTGGGGCGTGTACTGCGTCGAGTCGGGCGGTACCGAAGCGGGCGTGGGATGCGCCGGCATGGGGATCAGGACGGCGGTCGAGGAACTGCAGCGGCTGGGCGTCCTGTCCAGACCCTGGGACGCCGTGGTCTACGACGTGCTCGGCGACGTGGTCTGCGGCGGTTTCTCCGTTCCCATGCGCCGGCGCTACGCCGATCGCGTCTATGTGGTCACCTCTTCGGAGTTCATGTCCCTTTACGGCGCCAACAACATCATGAAGGGGGTGGCGCATTACGGCGGCGCGGAAGGGGATCTTTTCGGCGGCCTGATCCTGAACCGGTATGGCGGCGCGGCGGACGGCAACGTCGTGGAACGCTTCGCGTCGCTGACTCACACGCGGGTGCTGGCCCGCATACCCCAGAGCGGGCTGATCCGCAAGGCCGATTTCAGCCGCTGTACGCTGGCCGACATGGCGCCATGCAGCCCTGAGTTTGGCTGTTTCGACAAGCTGGCGGATAGGGTCCGTTCCGATCAGGGGCCCTTCGGCTGCCGGCCTCTTTCTGAGGACGAACTTGAAAGCTTCCGCGCCGAGCAGGCCATGCGATTGGAGGAAAGGCCGTGACGTCCCTGGAGGTTTCCATCGAGGCGGCTGGGCGGGAGAATTTATCGACGGTCACGTCGGCCGGCCTTTTCGGGCGCGACGACGTCGCCGTGGTTGGCGTGGGGCCTGCCGCCTGCCTGCGCGTCCTCTATTTTCGGGCTTGCAGGGCCGGGCGGCTTTACAGGCTGAAGCTCTGCCCTCTGAGCAGGGGCGATTACGCTCTCGGAGATTACGAAAAGGTTGAAACGAGCCTCCGCCAGGCAGCCGCGATGCCCGGCATTCGCGCCGTGATCCTTTACGTCTCCTGTGCAGACCTGCTGGCCGGCGCGGATTATGAAGAAACGGTCAGCCGGATGGGGCCGCTGCCCGTGCCGGTCTTCGTTTTCCGGAGGGGGCCGCTGCAGAAACGGAAAGTGAAACCGGCGGAACGTCTGGCGGAGATCCTCTCGGAGATCGACGGGCTTCCGCCGACCGCGCTGGAAGCGGTTCAGGCGGAGGCGGCGCCTCTTCTGCCGCCTTTGGCGTCGGATTACAGCGGCGTCTGCAGAGCTCTGCGGGACGCACCGCTTTTCACGCTGCTCTGCACGCCGGGAGGCTGCTCAAGCTGCGTGACCGCCGTCGACGGCTTTGAGGATCCGCGGTTCTGGCTGACGAAGTGGAACGACCTTCAGGCTGCGGAAGGCTGCGGCGACGGAATGGCCCAATCGGCGGCACAGCGCTGCGCCGTCGAGAGAAAGAGGGCGGCGTTTTTCGTTGGCACTCCGGTTCCGGCAATCACGGGCGTCGACTTTTCGCGGATGGAAAGCCAGGCGCGGGCGCGCGGCCTTGAGGCTTTTTCCGTGGAAAGCGACGGTTTTTCTTCGGCTCCCGTGGGGTACGCAAAACTCTGCTTGGCCGCCCTGAGCCGCTTTCGCCCTGCGGCAAAAAGCGCGGAGAAGCGTGTGGTGAACGTTTTGGGCCTGCCTGAGCGCCTTTTGGAGCGATCCTCGGATTTCTGCCAGGCCCAAAGCTGGCTTCGAGAATTGGGGGCCGAACTGAGTTTTTTTCATCCCGATGAAGAGGGACGTTGGAGCGACGGCGGCGCGGCGGTCAACTGGGTTCTCGAGGCCGAAGGGCTTGAGGCCGCGCAGGAGCTTGAAAAAAGAACCGGGACTCCCTTTTTGGCCGGACTGCCCGTAGGTTCCAAAGGTTCAAAGGCTTGGAGGGAGAGCCTGTCGCGCCTTTTGAGGCGGCCTCTGGAAATATCCGTTGGCGGCAGCGAAAGGGGACCGGCAGAGCTCGAAGGGAAATCAGTGCTGATCATCGCCCCGCCTCTTCAGGCCCGAGCTCTGGGACGCTGCGTCAGAGAGGATTTCGGCGCTGCGGAGGTGACCCTGGCGTCCTACGCGCCCGACCTGGAAACGCGGCGGCTTTACGCGCAAGACGCCTTCTCCGGCGAAGCGCTGAGCTTCTTTTCCGGCGCGGAGGAACTGAACGGGCTGGCTCTGAAGGCCCTGATTCTGCTGGGCGACGGGCTTTACGGCGGCGCGCTGCCCCCGGAAAAAGCGCGCGCCCTGATCCCCGTGCCCGATCTGGACGTGAGCGGCGGCGTTTCGCCTCAAAAAGAGGTTCCCCTTTTCGGGGACGCCTTTCTTGAGTACCTTCGGGAGCAGCTATGTAAAAGAGGTCTTTTGTCGTGATCTTGAATAACTTACAGAAAAGAAAGGAACCCATTTCTATGAAAAAACTATGTCAATCAGCCTGCGCCGGCATTCTGGCTTTGGGGCTGGCTCTTTCTTCAATCGGGACGGCTCAGTCGAAAACGGTAACCGACGTGGTGGGTAACGTGGCGGAAATACCCGATCGGATAGAACGCGCGGCGGTGACCGCCATGCCCTGGGCTTCCGTCCTCTGGGGATTGGACGGAGGCAGTTCCAAGCGTCTGGTTTCCATCAACCCCAAGAGCATGGCTCAGTATTATCGAAGCTACCTTCCCCATCTGGACCCGTCCTTCGCAAAGATCTCCACGTCGGAGATCGCCCCGAACTTCACCGTCAACGTGGAGGAGATCATGAACCTCAAACCCGACGTGATCTTCCTCTGGAACAACCAACAGGCCGACGCCCAGAAACTGAAAGCCGTGGGCATCGCATGGGTGATGCTGCGGTACGCCACGGACCTCAAAATGCTGTGCGACAATTTCGCCCTGGTGGGCGCTGTCCTTGGACAGGAAGAACTGGCCCAGAACATGATCGGTTACCACCAAGCGACGGAACGTTTTTTTCAGGATTTTTCGTCGAAGCTTGACCCGTGCAAGCAGCCGCGGGTCCTGTTCATGCAGGGCGCGCAGATGAAGGCCGCCGGCGCGCGGAACATTAATCAATATCTTCTGCAGCTGACGGGGGCGCGGAACCTTGCCGGCGCCATGGACAAACAGTGGGTGGAACTGAATATGGAACAGATCCTGGCCTGGGATCCGGAGATCATCTACCTGTCCTGCTTTGACGAGCTGACGCCCCAGGACCTCTATGAGGACAAAATCCCGGGGCAGTTCTGGGGGAACGTGTCGGCGGTCACGCGAAGATCCAGCATCCCGAGGCGGTGAATTACAGCTTTGCCCAGGAACTGAAGGACTTTTACAGGGCCTATTTCAACATCGCCCTGACCGACGGCGACGTGAAGGCCATCATGCATGAATCTTTGAACGGGCCCATTGAATGACCTTGGGTAAATTCAAGAGGGTAAGGGAGAAAAAATACTGTTATGAGGCGATCTCCTGCCAAGCCGGGCTTTTTTTCGGCGTTGGTGCTTTGTCCTGAGGTTCTCTTGGATTTGCCCCTTCAGAGGTACTTCTGTGGAGGTTTTTTGGGGAACAATCGCATGAAAGATGGGCTTTAGTATGATTTTTAATAACTTAGTTTACGGAAAAGAAAGGAATCCATTTCTATGAAAAAACTATGTCAATCAGCCTGCACGGGCATTTTTGCCTTGAGCCTAGTGCTTTCTTCAATTGAAACGGTTCAGTCGAAAACGGTGACCGACGTGATGGGCAACGTGGTGGAAATACCTAATAAGATTGAGCGTATGGCGGTGGCACCCATGCCCTGGGCCTCCGTTCTCTGGGGATTGGATGGAGGCAGTTCCAGGCGTTTGGTCTCCATCAACCCTGTGAGCATGGCCCAGTATTACGAATGCTATCTTCCCCATCTGGATCCCGCGTTCAGCAATATCTCCACGTCGGAGATCGCCTCGAACTTTACCGTCAACGTGGAAGAGATGATGAACCTCAAGCCCGACGTGGTCTTCCTTTGGAACAACCAAGAGGCAGACGCTCAAAAACTGAAGGCTGTGGGCATCGCGTCGGTGATGCTGCGGTACGCCACGGACCTCAAAATGCTGTGCGATAATTTCGCCGTGGTGGGAGCCGTCCTGGGGCGCGAGGATCTGGCCCAGGATATGATCGATTACCACCAAAAGACTGAAAGCTTCTTTCGGGATTTCTCGACAAAACTTGACCAGTCCCAGCGGCCGCGGGTCCTGTTTATGCAGGGAGCCCAGCTTAAAGCCGCCGGCGCGCGGAACATCAATCAATACCTTCTGCAGCTGACGGGCGCTTACAACCTTGCCGGCGTTGTGGACAAACAGTGGGTGGATCTGAATATGGAACAGGTTTTGGCCTGGGACCCTGAAATTATCTACTTGTCCCGTTTTGACGACCGCGAAGATCCAGCATCCCGAGGCGGTGAATTACAGCTTTGCCCAGGAACTGAAGGACTTTTACAGGGCCTATTTCAACATCGCCCTGACCGACGGCGATGTGAAGGCCATCATGCATGAATCTTTGAACGGGCCTATTGAATGACCTTGGAGAAAATGAGGCGGATCATAAAAAAAAGGCCCTTGCTGTGGACGGCGTCCTGCGTAGCCGGGCTTTCGGTGTTGGCGCTCTGCCTTGGGCGCTATTGGATTCCCCCCTGGGATGTGATGGGGGCTCTGTTCTCGTGGTTCCTTCCTGCACGAGAAATCCCGTCCAACGCCATGAACGTGGTGCTTTCGCTCAGGCTGCCGCGCGTGGCCGCCGCCCTGATGATCGGCGGCGCTCTGGCGCTCTCGGGTTCGGCCTATCAGGCGGTCTTCAGAAACCCTCTGGTGGCGCCCGACCTGCTCGGGGTCTCTTCGGGTGCCTGCGTCGGCGCGTCGCTGGCGATCCTTCTGGAGGGCGGCGCGCTGGCGGTACAGCTCAGTGCTTTCGCGGGCGGGCTGGCCGCGGTGGCGGTGACCGCTTCGATCCCAAAAAGGCTTCGCCGCGAAGGCCCCATGGTCCTGCTGCTGGGCGGAATTATCGTGACTGGCGTGCTCAACTCGCTGATCGGGCTGGTCAAATACCTGGCCAACCCCGAGACCCATCTGGTGGAAATCACCTACTGGCAGCTGGGAAGCATCGCCAAGGTCCTTCCGCGGGACGTGAGGAACACGGCCGTTCTGATGATCCTCTCCGCGGGTGTTTTGCTGTCTCTCCGCTGGCGGATCAACGTGCTCTCCCTGGGGGAGGCCGAGGCACGGTCCCTGGGGCTCCCCGTGAAGAAGCTGCGCGCAGGAGTGATCCTGTGCGCTACCCTTTTGACGGCCTGCAGCGTATGCATCGGCGGGACCGTGGGCTGGATCGGGCTGGTCATACCCCACCTGGGGCGCCTTCTGGTCGGCGTGGATAACCTGAAGCTCATGCCGATGGCGGCGCTTCTCGGCGCGGGGTTCCTGCTGATCGTCGACACGATCGCCCGCTCTCTGACGGGGGCGGAACTGCCTCTGAGCATTCTGACAGGGCTGCTGGGAGCGTCGTTCTTCTTTTGGCTGCTCTATCGGAGGAAGAGTTCTCTTCGGGAATTCTAGGCACCGGTGAGGAACTTCGTTCGCCTGTTTTTTTGACTATGAAAGAGAAGTGAAATATTATTATTTTGTAATGATTTAAGAATAGATTGACTTTTTCTGAAAGCCATTCTATACTCATGTTATAAGTCAATGAAAAAGTGTCATCGTTTCCCCTCTGCGAAGGCGAGGAGACGGTGTAGATGGAATGGGGTGCAAATCCCCGCGCAGCCGGCACTGTAAGCGTGAGGCCATATCGAAGCGCCCTTTGGGCGCGGGGACGAAAGTCCGTCACTGTGGGCAGCCATGGGAAGGCAGATGTGGACGCAGAAGGTTTTTATCTTCGGGATCGCGAGTCAGGAGACTTACACATTTTCGAGAAGCGTTCGCTGACCGCAAAGGGCGAACGCTCTGCGCGCATAAAAACGGATGCGCCGGTTTCCCTTCGTTGGGAAGCCGGCGCATTTTTTATTTATTCGGAACTAACGGCAAACCGGCGCGCGCACGGCGGAAATTCATCTCCTTCAAAAGGGGAAGAATCGGCGTAAAGGGCGCGGTGTCGCGCATTGTTTTTGTGTTGTGTGGAGGCGTGAAAAGATGAAAAGAAGTGTTATTGCGGCGCTGGTTTGCGGCGCCATCCTGTCCTGCGGCATGGCGTGGGCAAAGCCAAAAGAGGAGATCGTGATCTCCGGAGGCGACAACGCTGTGGCCGGGATGTTCGATCCCACCATGGGGTACGGCGTGTGGGCCCCTGATATTTTCCACTGCCACCTGCTGAAGGTGGGCAAGGATAATAAGCTGGAAAAGGATTTGGCCGTAAGCGAGGCCATCAGTCCCGATGGCCTGAAATACACCTATGAGATTCGCAGGGACGCCAAGTTTGCCGACGGCCATCCCCTGACCGCTCAGGACGTGGCCTTTACCTTCGAGAAGACCAAATCCAGGGCTTCCGCTGCCGACCTGACCATGCTTGAGGGTGTGAAGGTCCTTGACGATTATACTGTGGAGTTCACTCTTTCCAGCCCCTGGTCGATCTTTCCCCATATCGTGACCTACATCGGCATCGTCCCCGCCCACGCCTATACGGAAAACTACGGCGACCGCCCTCTGGGGTCCGCGGCCTGGCGTGTACTGGATTTTCAGAAAGGGCAGCAGATGATTCTGGAACCCAACCCCCACTATTACGGCCCCAAGTCGCCCTTCCGCCGCGTGTCCATTTTCAAGCTGGACGCCGACACGGCTCTGGCGGCGGCCCAATCGGGGCAGCTGGACTTCGTTGCCGTGGAGCCGGAGTTCGCCCTGAACGAGGTGAAAGGCATGAAACTTCTTACCCTCGACGTGCTCAACTCTCTGGCGGTGAACCTCCCCGTTATCCCTGAAGGGATAGGGCCCGACGGCAAAAAGGTGGGCAACAGCGTGACTTGCGACGCGGCCGTCCGCAAAGCGCTGAACATCGGCATCAACCGCCGCCTGCTGGTCGAACAGGCGCTGAACGGCATGGGCAAGCCGGCCTATTCGATCGGCGACGACCTGCCCTGGACTTCTAGGACGACCTTTGAGGACAATCGAGTCGAAGAGGCGAAAAAAATCCTTGAGGACGCTGGCTGGAAAGATATCGACGGCGACGGCGTCCGCGAGAAAAACGGGGTGAAGGCCCGGTTTGTGGCCACGGGCCGCAGCAACGACATGGGCCGTTACAATACCATGGTTGCCCTGGCCCAGAACGCCAAAGCCCTGGGCATCGACATCGCCGTGAAGTCCGCGCCTTGGGCTGAAGCCCGCCACGCCCGCGCCATACCGACCTGCTGGAGTATCGGTTATCCCAGCCCGGCGGATTTTTATCTGTATCATCACTCTTCGCAGATAAACCGCGGGGTGATCGGCAATCCGGCTTCCTACTCCAACGCGAAGGTAGACGAGCTGATCGACGCCGCTCTAAGGGCCACAGACCAGGCCGAAGCTGACCGGTTCTGGAAAGAGGCCGAAAAGACGGCCGCCCAGGACGTGCCGTTCCTGTACGTCTGCCGGACCCAGAACGTCTATTTTGTCCGCGAGGGCCTGCAGATTCCCTCGTTGGGCAAAGTCCCCGTCAGAAACCAGGGCGGCGCCGGGCTTGAAAATCTGAACGAATGGTATTGGTCTGAATAAAAACCGCCCGCTGCGGCCGGGAAAGAGAAAATTCCTGGCCGCAGCGGGCGCTGAAAATCGAAGGGAGAAAGGAATCTGTGAAGAGAGGGCTTCTGAAATACTTTGCCGGCGTCCTGGGGCGCATGCTGCTTCTGCTTCTGTCGGCTTCCATGCTGAGCTTCTTCCTGGTCACGGCCTCACCTATGAACGCCGTGGACGCCTTTTTGAAGGAGGTCAACGTTTCAGATGAACAGAGGGCGCTGATCGAAGCTCAATGGGACTTGGACAAGCCGCCTGTGGAACGTTATATCCTCTGGGCTGCCAAAGCCCTGCGGGGCGACCTTGGGCGGTCAATCACCTATAACTGCCCTGTCTCGGAGGTGCTGGGCGAGCGCTTTAAAGCCTCGCTGCTGCTGATGGGCACGGCATGGGTCCTTTCGGGCGTGCTGGGGCTGGCGCTGGGAGTGTGGAGCGCCATGTACAGGAACAGCTGGACCGACAGGATCGTCAGGACCTTCAGCCTCATTCTGGCGTCGACGCCCACCTTCTGGATCGGGCTGGTGATGCTGGTGATCTTCTCTGTGGCGCTGCATTGGTTCCCTCTTGGGCTGGCGATTCCCATAGGGCGCGTCGCTTCGGAGGCCACGCTGCTGGAGCGGCTGCACCATTTGGCGCTTCCCGCGCTGACGCTGAGTATCACCGGTGTGGCAAACATCGCCCTGCACACGCGGCAGAAATTGATCGACGTGATGGAGAGCGAATACGTGCTCTTTGCCCGCGCGCGCGGCGAAAGCCTTGGCCAGGTTGTGCGGCGCCATGGGCTGCGCAACATCGCGCTGCCGGCGGTGACGCTGCAGTGCGCGTCGGTCAGCGAACTTTTTGGCGGTTCTGTGCTGGCGGAGCGCGTCTTTTCCTATCCCGGCCTGGGCAATACGGCCGTCGAGGCGGGGCTTCACGCCGACGCGCCGCTGCTGATGGGCATCGCCCTGTTCAGCGTGCTCTTCGTCTTCGCGGGCAACCTGACGGCGAACGTCATCTACGGCGTCGTGGATCCCCAGATCAGGGAGGGGGAGAGAGACCATGCCTGAGTTTGTCCGTTCGGAACCATCACGTTCCTGGCTGAACCGCCGCCGCAGGACCCTGCTGGTGATCGTCCTGGGCACGATGGCGCTGGCGGGGATTTTCATCTGGGGCATGGCGCTGGATCCTGCGCTGTACGGCCCCGATTATTCGGCGCGGCGACTGGCTCCCTGCCTGAAGCACCTTTTCGGCACCGACTATCTCGGGCGCGACATGTTCTTCCGTTCCATCGCCGGCCTGTCGCTGAGCATTCGCATCGGCCTTCTGTCCGCGGCCATCAGTTCGGTGATCGCTCTGGTTTTAGGCAGTTTGTCGGCCATTTTCGGAGGCAGGGTGGACTCGGCGGTCAACTATCTGGTCGATCTGTGCATGGGCGTGCCCCATCTGATCCTGCTGATCCTGATCTCCATCGCCGCGGGCGGCGGTGCTAGGGGCGTTATTGCCGGCGTCGCCGTCACCCACTGGCCCAACCTGACGCGCCTGATCCGCGCCGAGGTGATGCAGATCCGGTCGGCCCAATACGTGCAAATTTCGCGCAAACTGGGGCGCGGCCCCCTGTACATTGCTGTGCGGCACGTCATTCCCCACGTCTTTCCCCAGTACGTCGTGGGGCTGATACTACTCTTCCCCCACGCGATCCTGCACGAAGCGGGCATCACATTCCTTGGTTACGGCCTGCCGTTAGACACTCCGGCTATGGGCATCATCCTGTCGGAATCCATGAAGTACCTGGCCGCCGGACTGTGGTGGCTGGCGTTCTTTCCCGGCGCGGCCCTGCTTCTGGTGACGCAGCTTTTCGATCTGACCGGCGACTATCTCAAGGTCCTGATCGACCCTCACTGTGCCCGTGAATAGGAGGCGGGGATCATGAACGATTATAAAGAAAACCTTCTCGACGTGCACCGCCTGTCGGTGAGTTTCGAGAGCTACGACGCAAAGCTGGAGAAGGTCAGTTTTACGGCCATCGCTGATCTCAGCGTGACTGTAGACCGCGGCGAAATTCTGGCTATTGTTGGTTCCAGCGGCTCGGGGAAAAGCCTGCTGGCTCACGCTGTGATGGGGATTCTGCCCGGTAACGCCCGGACCGGAGGCGAAATCCGCTACCGCGGCGCGCCTCTAACCGAAGAGGCGAAGGCGCGCCTGCGCGGACGCGAAATCGCTTTCATTCCCCAGTCAGTGGCCTTTCTGGACCCGCTGATGCGCGTGGGCGATCAGGTCCGCGGCACGGCGGGCAAAAGACTTCTGGCGCAGCAGCGGGAAGCCTTCGCCCACTTTAACCTGAAACCGGAAACGGAACGGCTCTATCCTTTCCAACTCTCGGGCGGCATGGCGCGGCGCGTGCTGTTGTCCACGGCCCGCGTCGGCGGCGCGGAACTGACCATTGCCGACGAGCCGACGCCGGGGCTCGATCTTGAAATAGCCCTGGAAGCGCTGAAGGACTTCCGCGTCATGGCGGACAGCGGCAAGGGCGTTCTCCTGATCACCCACGACATTGACCTCGCTCTCGGCGTGGCGGACAAAATCGCGATTTTTTACGACGGACGAGTGGTAGAAACCGCTGCGGTCAGCTCCTTCAGCGGCGACGGCTCTGGGCTGAAACACCCCTACAGCCGCGCTCTGTTCAGGGCTCTGCCCCAGAATGGATTCTGCCTGGACCACTGCCCCCGCTGCGGCCTGAGCGGCGCCATGTGGGCTGTGGACGAGAAAGGGATGAGGTGCGGCTGTGGCGATGCTCGAAGTTAAAAATGTCAGTTTCCGCTACGGCGGCGCGGGCCCCTGGATTTTGAAGGACGTGAGCTTTTCCGTAGAGGAAGGCGAACGCGTCGCAATCCTGGGTCCCAGCGGTTATGGCAAGAGCACTCTGGCAAAGATCGTCGCCGGCTATGAAACGCCCGAGGAAGGCGAAGTGCTGTGGAACGGCCGCCCCCTGCCCCAAAAGGGATACTGCCCTGTGCAGCTGATTTATCAGCACCCGGAGCGGGCTCTCAACCCGCGGTGGAAAATGGGGCAGTCCCTCGGGGAAGCCGGAACTCCCGACGCCGAAGTGCTGAGGGAAATCGGCATCAGGTCCCTGTGGTTCGACCGCTGGCCTGCGGAACTTTCCGGCGGAGAGCTTCAGCGCTTCTGCGTGGCCCGTGTGATGCGTCCCGAAACGCGCCTGCTGATCGCCGATGAAATGACCACCATGCTTGACGCGCTGAATCAGGCCCATATCTGGAATTTCGTGCTCGGCTACGCCCGGAAACACTGCATGGCCCTGGCTGCCATCACCCACAACCGGGCGCTGGCGGAACGCGTAGCGGAACGGGTTATCCTCATTCCAGAGCTGAACCACGTTGCGGTCAACCCTCTGGACCTTTAGCTGCAGCTATTCAGGCCGTCATAGCCGCTTGGCCGGGCTGCTCCTGGCCGTTCCTTCCCCGCGGATTTGCTTTTGATGGGGGCATGGGAATTCCGTAAATGGACGGCGGGCTCCAATTGACGGCGGGGCGGGCGTCCTCGTTGCTGTGAAGGCGCCCGCCCTGTCTTGTTTACGTTCCTGGATTAACAAAACAGCTGAATGCCGTCCAGTTCTTCGACAGAGGACGCGCATTCAGCTTCTGGATTGTAAAAACGCTGCGGAGTGCAAAATCCTCCAGCTGAGGACTGGCGTTTCATCAGGCCGGCGGATTCCCGGCCCTTGCGGTCACAGCGTTTTTTTCTCTTTGCGCCATGCGTCGAGGACGGAAGGGAACTTCGAACGGATCTCGCCCATCATGTAGAGCGAGCCGCAGGCCACGGCCGGCGAGCCGTCAGCCAGAGCCAACGCCATCCCGATCCCTTCTTCTATGGTTTCGCAGGCCGCCGCTTTCTGGCCGCGCCGGCGGAGGCAGCTGGCCAGCGTTTCAGCCCTCAATGCCCTCGGGTTGCGGGGGGCGACGCAGACGAAGGAGCGCCCATAGGGCTCCAGCATGTCCAGCATCCCTTCGTAATCCTTGTCCGCCAGGATGCCCAGCAGAAAGGTCACTTTTTGCCCCGGCAGGAAAGAGCGAATATTCTGAACCAGCGTTTCCACGCACTGCGGGTTATGGGCGCCGTCGGCGATGAAAAGGGGATCGCGGCTCAGCACCTCAAAGCGCGCCGGCCACCTGGTTTCGGACAGCCCCCTGCGCACCGCGCCGCTGCTGACGGTCCAGCCTCTTTCCCGCAAAACCTCTATCGTTTCCAGAGCCATGACAGTGTTGTGAATCTGATGTTCGCCGAGAAGCTGGATGCGCAGGCCCTTTTCGTCTTTCCAGTCGAAAATCTGCTCCGAAAAGTCGGCGCGGCGCTTCACGGCGCCGTCGAAACGGACGGCCCGCCATGGAACGCCTTTTTGGGCGCAGATCCCGGCGTAGACCTCTTCTACTTCGCTGGGCATGCCGTAGGTGACGGCCGCGCAGCCTTCTTTGATGACGCCTGCCTTTTCAGCGGCGATTTTTTCCAGGGAATCGCCCAGAATTTCCGTGTGTTCCAGGCCTATGTTCGTGATCACGGCGACTTCGGGAGCGGGGACCACGTTCGTGGCGTCGAGCCGGCCGCCGAGCCCCACTTCCAGCACGACGATGTCGCAGGCCTGCCGGCGGAAGTAGCAGAAGGCCAGGGCGGTGATAATCTCGAACTCCGTGGGCTTGTCCTCCATGCCGTCGGCCGCTTCTTTGACCAGTTCCGACATGGAGGCCAGGTCGGCGTCGGAAATGTCGGCGCTGTCCACCTTGATCTGCTCGTTGACCTGCAGCAGGCGGGGAGACGTGTACAGGCCGGTCCTGCAACCGGCGGCGGTCAAAATGGAAGCGAGCAGGGCGCAGGTGGACCCCTTGCCGTTGGTGCCCGCCACATGGATGAACTTCAGGTCTTTCTGCGGGTCCCCTAGGCGGCGCGTCAGTTCGCGCATCCGTTCCAGCCCCAGGCGGCTCCCTTTCCAGTTCGTGCTTTGAATGAACTCCCTGGCCTCCGCCGGATTCATGCGGCGTTCCGCCTTTCAAAACGGCTCAGAGCCGGGATCATGCAGCTGATGAGGATAAACTGCGCGGGAGCCAGCACGAGGCACTGGAGGCTTCTGGTCAGCACCAGAGGCACAAAGGGCGTCGAGTAGAGGATCGAAATCCACAGGGAATTGACCAGCAGGCTGAAGATCAGCTGATTGACCAGCACCGCTCCCAGGATTCGCCACGGCGAAGGCTTTTCCTTCAGAAAGAGTCCGAAGACGAGGCCCGTGAGAAACGCCGTCAGCGTGAAACCGGGAAAGTAGGCGCCGATGGGGAAGAGCACCGCCCCCAAAAAGTCTCCGAGAGCGCCGACCAGCCCGCCTTGCAGCGGCCCCAGCCTGAGAGCGGCGAAGGCAACGGGGACGAAGCTGAAACCGATCTTGACGTTCCAGGCGCTGATGGAGCAAAAACGGGAGAGGACGATCTCCATGGCCGTCAATAAACCCAAAGTAATCATTGCACGTGTGTGATTGTGTTTCATGGGAACACTCCTTTTTTGTGGCGCCACAGCAGGAGGTTCAGCCTCTTTATGTGGCAGCGGATGCGGCGGCAGCAACGCGAAACCTGCGGTTTCTTCGTCCAGCGGCGACTTCCCATCCGCTGGCACTTGACGCGCTGTCCCTACTCTGTCTCTTTGTTTCCTAAAAAACGCGACGTTGAATAACGCACAACCGTAACCTGAAACGTGGAAGAGCCTCTGGAAAAACTCGTCCGGAACGTTTCTGGGCAATTTTCGCCGGCGCCGTGCGCCTGTGAAAATACCCTCATGATTATAGCATAGATGCGCCTTTAAACTACTTTGTAAAAAAGTGCATTATGAATTTATTCATGAAGAGCGCCGGCATGATTGCATCATACAGGCGCTCTTCCAGCGTGTCCAAGGCGTACGTTTTGCGGCGCCCCTGACTGATAGCTGGGGGCACCGGCAGGAGATTGTTCCGGAATGCTCAGGGGCCTATTTGAGCGGCAAACTGTGGAGGGAGCTGCCGTGGACGGCTTCTAACGCTTCCGTGACCGCCTCGCAGAAGGTGGGATGAGGGCGGATGGCGCGCAGCAGCTGGCGCGACGTCAGCCTGTTGACGCAGGCCGTGGAGAGTTCGGCGATCATGTCGGTGGCTCGTTCGCACATGAGCTGGGCGCCCAGAAGCACGTCGCTGTCGGCGTCAAAGACCAGTTTGATAAAGGAGCGGTCGCCGTTTTCGATGATGGTCTTGCCGTTGCCCATCATCATGTACTTGCCCACGGCGGTGCGGAGACCCCGCTCTTTGGCCGCGGCTTCTGAGAGCCCTACGCTGGCTATTTCAGGGCTGGTGTAAACGCAGTTGGGGACGAAATCCAGACAGGTCTCGGGCGTCTGGCCGGCCAGGCGCTCGCAGACCGTGACGGCCTGGGCGGAAGCCAGATGGGCCAGCTGCATGCCGCCAATTACGTCGCCCACGGCGTAGACGCCGGGGACGGAGGTTTCGAACCGATCGTTGACCAGTATGTGGCCTCTCTCGTCCATGGACAGGCGGAAATCGCCGCAGAACAGCCCGTCGGTGACGGGATCCCGTCCGTTGGCCACCAGGACGCAGTCCGCCTCTCTCTCGCAGTCCTTGCCGCCGGAGGTGAATCGGCACAGGAGCCCTTGTTCTGCGGGGACCACTTCTTTAATGGCTGATTGCTCGTAGACTTTGATCCTGCGCTTTTTCAGGACGGCGCCGAAGGTCTTGGCGACGTCGTCGTCCCAGACGCGCAACAGGCGGCTGCGCACGATCAGGGACACTTCGCAGCCCAGGTTGGCGAACACTGTGGCGAACTCCACGGCAATCACGCCGGCGCCTAGGACGACCAGCCTGTTCCTGACCAGATTGCCGTCCTGGAGCAGCTCGTCGCTGGTAACCACGCCGGGCAGCTCGCAGCCGGGGAATTGGGGACGGGCGGGGCGGGAACCTGTGGCGATCAGGATGTTTTGGGCGGTCAGAGCCCGTTCCGCACCGTCGGGGGCGGTGAATTTCACGCTGCCGGGGCTCTGGATCGCGCCGCTGCCGCTCAGACGGACCACGCCGGCCGCGTCCAGAAGGCGCTCCGTGCCGCTGCGGATGCGCACCACCACTTGTTCCTTTCGAGCGTACATCTTCTCGGGGTCCCAGGCTACGTTGTCGGCCTTCAGGCCGAAGAGGCCGAAGTCGTCTTTGGCTTTTGAAAAGAGCTCCGATGAGTAAAGCAGGGATTTGGTGGGGATACAGCCGCGGTTAAGGCAGGTGCCGCCCACGTCGCGGCGCTCGATGACGCATACCTTCAAGCCGAGCTGGGCCGCGCGGAGGGCTCCCACATAGCCGCCGGGTCCCGCGCCGATGATGATCAGATCATAGGTCTCCATGGTTCATTCAGCCTCCATTACAAGAGAAGAGATGTCGAGAAACTTCCGCTTTCGTTCTTCGGTACAGGGAGCCTCTTTCAGCGCGCGGGAGAGTGCGTCAGACGAAAAGGGCGCTTTCAGCAGCGCTGCCTCCGCGGCTTCCGACAGCCCGGGATCCAGGTCGTCCGTGAAAAGGCGGGCCTCGGTCACTTGTCCGGCTGACACGGAAAGGCACAGTTCCGCGCCGCCCCAGGAAAAGCGGGCCTTCCTTCGGAAAAAGGCCTGAGGCTCTTTTCCTAGCCTCCATTCATGGGACTGAAATTTCTGGGTCAGTGCTTCCAGCTTTTCGCCGTTCAGGTCGGCGACGCGCAGGCTTTGGGGCGTAACGCCGTACTCCCGGGCGAAGGCGTCGTAAAGGGCGCCGGTCATGACGTCCACGGTGACGCGGCTGTCCAGTTCGCCCAGGTTGACGACCCGGGCGCGCACGGAACGGACGCCCTTGCTCCGCAGCTTGTCGGGGGATACGTTGAGGTATTTGACCATGTCCGAGGTGTCGGCGCTGATCAGCAGCGTGCCATGGTGGCAGCGCCGACACCCCGAGGCCATAAAGGCGTTGCCCGAGAACTTGCGCCCTTCGACGGTGATGTCGTTGCGCCCCGAGATCTCGGCGTTCAGGCCAAGGGCGCGGACCGCGGCGAGGATGACCCTCTGCTGCCGCTCCACGCTGTAATCAGGGTCGGCCGCGAGGAAGGAGAAGTTCAGGTTGCCCAGGTCGTGAAAGACCGCGCCGCCGCCGGAAAGACGGCGGGCAAGATACCCGCCGTCCTTTTCAAGCAGTTCAACCCGGCATTCGGCTCGGCTGTTCTGATTGCGGCCTATGACCACGGTGCGCCGGTTCTGCCAGAGGTAGAGCGCGCACTTCCCCGGTTCCGCGGAACGCATCAGATACTCTTCTACGGCTTGGTTGCGGTAGGGCGTCACGCCGTCGGCCAGAATGAATTGGGTTTCTTGGATCATGAGCCGAAGCTGTAGCGGATGACGGGATTTCTCGCCGCCGTGACCTCGTCGGGCCGGCCTATGGGCGTGGTGACCGGCGCCCTGTGAAGGGCCTCAGGATCGCTGCGCGCCTTTTCCAGCAGGCCAATGACCGCGTTGGCTGCCTCGTCCAGAGTGTCCTTGGTCTCCGTCTCCGTGGGTTCGAACATGAGGGCTTCATGGACGATGAGCGGGAAGTACATGGTGGGCGGGTGCATGCCGCAGTCCAGCATTCCCTTGGCGAGGTCGCTGGCGGAGACGCCCGTCTCCTTATGAAGCTCCTCCAGCGTCAGGACGAATTCGTGCATGCACAGCCCCTCGTTGGAGGTGGGGCAATGCTTCTTCAGCAGGACGCGCAGGTAGTTGGCGTTCAGCACGGCGTTCTGGGAAGACTCGCGTATGCCGCGCCCGCCCAGCGTGAGGACGTAGCACAGCGCGCGGAGGTAGACCAGGAAGTTGCCGTAGAAGGAGCGCACGCTGCCGATGGAGGCAGGGTCTTCCGTGAAGGCGTAGCCCTGTTCCGTTTTCACGACTATCTTGCCGGGCAGGTACTTGGCCAGCTCCGCTTTGACGCCCACGGCTCCAGAGCCGGGGCCGCCGCCGCCGTGGGGCGTGGAGAAGGTTTTGTGGAGGTTGAGATGGATGATGTCGAATCCCATGTCGCCGGGACGCACCACGCCCGCCACGGCGTTCAGGTTCGCGCCGTCGTAGTAGCACAGCCCGCCGGCGTCGTGGATGATCCGCGTCACTTCCAGGATGTTCTTGTCAAACATGCCAAGCGTGTTCGGGTTGGTGAGCATCAGTCCCGCCGTGTCGGGGCCCGCGGCGGCCCGCAGTGCGTCCAGGTCCACGCTGCCGTCGGGGGCCGATGGGATGTTCACGATCTGGAATCCCGACATGACGCCTGAGGCGGGGTTGGTGCCGTGGGCAGAGTCGGGAACGATGATCTTGTTCCTCGCCCCTTCGCCGCGTTTGCGCAGGCAGGCTTTGATGATCAGCAGACCCGTGAACTCGCCGTGGGCGCCCGCTGCCGGCTGGAAGGTCATGGCGTTCATGCCCGTAACCTCGCAGAGCTTGTCCGCCAGCGTGTGGATCACTTCAAGGCAGCCCTGGACGGTATGTTCGGGCTGCAGGGGATGGACGTTCTGGAAGCCTGGCAGCCCCGCGGCCTCTTCATTGACGGCCGGGTTGTATTTCATGGTGCAGGAGCCCAGGGGATAGAAGCCGCAGTTCACGCCGTAGACCTGTTTGCACAGGGCGGTGTAGTGGCGGCTGACATCCACCTCCGCCAGTTCTGGCAGGTGAAGGGGCTTCCCGCGCTTCAGGCTTTCTGGTAAAGCCGGGGAGGAGACGTCGCACTGAGGCAGTAAAGAGCAGCGGCGTCCGGGGGCGCTTCTCTCAAAAATCAACTTCATTGTCCCGACACCTCCTTCAGGATAGAGACAAGGCTGTCGATCTGGGCCTTGCTGTTTTTCTCCGTGGCGCACCACAGGATGCCGCCCTCTACGGGCAGGCCGCCCAGGATATCCCGTTCCTCGAGAGCGGCCAGGATCTTCGCCGGATCGGCGGGCGTCGTGGTCACGAACTCATGGAAGAACTCGCCGGGGTAGACCATCTTGAACCCGGGGATCTCCGTCAGGCGCGTCGCCAGGTAATGGGCCTTGGCGAAGCACTGAGAAGCCACGTCCTTCATCCCCTCGGGGCCCATGGAAGCCATATAGACTCCCGCGGTGAGGGCGCACAGAGCCTGGTTGGAGCAGATGTTCGACGAGGCTTTTTCGCGGCGGATGTGCTGTTCGCGGGCCTGCAGGGTCAGCACGAAGCAGCGCCTTCCCTGCGCGTCGGCGGTCTGTCCCACGATGCGTCCCGGCAGCTTTCTGAGCATTTTCGACGTGCAGGCCATAAATCCGAGATAGGGGCCGCCGAAAGCCATAGGCATGCCCAGGGGCTGCCCCTCGCCCACGGCGATATCGGCGCCGTACTCGGCTGGCGTTTTGACGAGCGCCGCCGCGATGGGATTCACGCCCATGACGAACTTGGCTCCCGCTGCGTGGACAGCCTCGGCGATAGCGCTGCAGTCCTCGAAAAGGCCGTAGAAGTTGGGCTGCTGCACGTAGGCGCACGCGGCGGTGTCGTCCAAGGCTGCTTTCATGGCCTCCAGGTCGGTCCTGCCGTCTTTGGCGGGGATCACGACGCAGCCGGCGTCGGCGCCGAAACAATAGGTCTGGACCACCTTGATCACGTCGGGATGGCTCGTTCCGGAGATCACCATCTTGTGGCGCTTCTTCTCACGGCACATGGCGGCGGCTTCGGCGGCGGCCGACGCGCCGTCGTAAACCGAAGCGTTGGCGGCGTCCATGCCCGTGAGTTCGCAGATCATGGTCTGATATTCGAAGATGGACTGCAGGATTCCCTGGCTGATTTCCGCCTGATAGGGGGTGTAGGCAGTGACGAACTCTTCTTTGGCCGTGACGCGCTTGACGATGGAGGGGATGTAGTGGTTATAAGCGCCGGCGCCGCGGAAGATCACGGGGAAGACTTTGTTCCTGGAAGCCATGGCCTTGACCCGATCCATGACCTCCATCTCCGAGAGCCCCTCGGGAAGCTTGAGGGCGCCCTCCTTTAAGAACATCTGGGCGGGAACGTCGGCGTAAAGCTCGTCGAACGACGATACCCCCGCCGTTTTGAGCATCTCAGTCCTTTGTTCCTGGGTAGAGGGAACGTAAGTACCCATAGGATCACTCCTTTCTGAAATTACGGGCCGCCTTGAGAGTGTCCGGCGCCCGGCAAAAAAGGGTTAGAGGCTTTCGCAGTATTTCTTGTAAGCCTCGGCGTCCATCAGATCGCCGTACTCGGAGACCTTTTCCACCTTGACCAGCCACGCGCCGTAGGGATCTTCGTTGACCAGCTGAGGCCTGTCGGCCAGGTCGGCGTTGACCTCGGCGATGACGCCCGTGACCCCGGAAAACACGTCGGACACGGCCTTGACGCTCTCCACGTCGCAGAAGGACTCTCCCGCGGTCACCTCGTCGCCCGCCTCGGGAAGGTTGATGAAGACCAGCTCGCCCAGCTGCTCCTGAGCGTAGTCGTCCAGGCCGATAAGGGCGCAGTTTTCGCCCAGGTCCTTGACCCATTCATGCGACTTTGTGTATTTGAGATCGTTCTTGATGTTCATAATGATGTCCTCCTTGTGATTTGTATGTGTCTTAGAGCTTTTGCTACTGAAGAACCGGAATTTCGCGGGCGGTGTTGTAGAAGGGCAGCGGCGCCACTTCCACGGGGACCCTGCGGCCGCGCACGTCCACTTCCAGCCGCCTGCCCGCCGCGGCCAGCTCGGGGTCCACAAAGGCCATGCCGGCGCTCGCCTTGATCCAGGCCATATAGGTGCCCGAGGAGACGAAACCTACCAGCTTGTCGCCGTCGTACACGTCCTGATGGTCGCGGATGACGCCGCGGCCCACCACTTTCAGCCCCACGCGCTTTTTCGCGGGGGTTCCGCGCTTGATCAGCCCCGATTTACCGATGAAGTCTGCCTTATCCATCTTCACGGCGAAGTCCAGGCCGGCCATCAGCGGGTCGATGGTCTCGGAGATCTCGTGGCCGTAGAGGGGGAGCGCCGCTTCGGTGCGCAGCGTGTCACGGGATCCCAGGCCGCAGGGCTCCACGCCCATGTCCAGCAGGGCGTTCCAGACCGCCACGGCGCCCTCGTTGGGCATGAAGAGCTCGTAGCCGAAGGAGCCCGTGTAGCCGGTGCGCGACACGAAGCAGTCCACGCCGCTGATGATCACGTTCTCTGTGAAGGTGTAGTATTTGACGGGAAGGGGCGTGCCCTTGACGATGTCCGCCATTTTGAGCGCCTCAGGCCCCTGCACCGCGATCTGGGAGTAGCTGTCGCACATATCGGTCAGCTCCACGTCGCCAAAGAGATGGTCGGAGATCCACTTCACATCCCGCGCCGCGTTGCTGGCGTTGATGATCACGTAGTAGCTGTCCTGGCTGCGGCGGTAGACGATCAGGTCGTCGATGCAGCCGCCGTCTTCATAGAGCATCACGGCATAGCGGCAGCTGCCGTCCTTCATGCTGTCAAACTGGTTGCTGAAAAGGTTGTTGACGTTTTTCAGCGCGTCGGGGCCGTCCAGGCGCGCCTCTCCCATGTGGCTGCAGTCGAACATGCCCACATGCTCGCGGACGATCATATGCTCCTCCAAAATGCCCTTTTTGAACTGGACGGGCAGCATGAAGCCGGCAAAGGGGACCATCTTCCCTCCGAGTTCCACATGGCGGTCGTACAGAGCGGTCTTCTGTTCCATCGTAGCTTCCTCCTTTTAGATGTGTTCTCTATTGCGTCTCGAGTGATTTTTTTTATATGACGCTTCGGGAACTCTTCCCTCCTCTCATGGTGCCCCGAAGATCCATTTAGGAAAATAACGAGCGGCGGCGCCGGAATTCTTCAGTTGGTTCTGTTTCGCCGAGGGCTCAATCGCAAGAATTTCTGTCCAGCCATCCTCCGGGCCATAATCCTGTGCCCTTCCGGGGAGGGATGCAGCCCGTCGGGAAGGTAGAATCGGTCCAGCTCCTCCTCTGTGCGGGACTCCAGATCCTCTCCAAAATCCACGAGTCTCAGCCTGAAGTCCGCGGAAAAAAGGCGCAGCCACTCGGCGTAGGCCTTGGTTTCCGCCGCGGCTTGGCTGAAATCGGAAAGCGATTTCCAGGGCTGCCGCGCTTCGGCGCGCGGCGGGATGGGGACGGCCAGAATGGGGGAGATTTGCCGTGCCGCCAGCTGCTGCACCATGGCGAGCATATTCGTTTTGGCGCAGCTGCAGGACCCTGCCGCGAGGATGTCGTTGACGCCCCCCATCAGCACGGCGCCGTCAGGGGACCGCGAGATCACGTCTCTGTCCAGCCGCGCCAGCATTCCGCTTGTGGTATCGCCGCTGATGCCCGCGTTGATCCACTGGTATCCCGTCAACTCCGGCAGGAGGCTGACCCAGCACATTTCAGCGCGAACGCCGTATCCCTCGGTCAAACTGTCGCCCAAACAGACAAACTTCATGGCTTGCTCCTCGCTTTCTTCCCAGTCCCTTAGCAGGCCCAATGAGGCTGCCTGGCGGGCCTGCAAAAGCCCGACACGGGACTTTTCAGCGTCACAAAAAAGTGTAAAAGTTGAATTATATTTAACACAGAGGAGGAAAAAAGAAAATATGAAAACAATCTTAAGTTGTCAAAATAATTAGCTCTAGTTTGCTACTTTTTGATGAAGTGTTTTTCATCTTTTTGACGTAACAAAAAAGGAGATTCCACGCCTCCGCGAGAAAAAGAAATGGATTTACGAGGAATTGGCAGAATTTATGAGATAAGTAATTGAAAGCATTTGCGTGCTTTTATTTGGATGTTCTTTTTTGTGGATAACCATTTTTAAGTTCATAAAGGATTTTTTCTTTGCAGCGAAATTAACTAAAGTGATATGCAGCTTGAGAAGGAAGTCTGATAAAAAGGCCCTAACTTTTCCATCCTGGGATCCGCTCAGCAGGAGCAGCAAAAGAACCCAGAAGGACCGAGTTCATCAGGGTATTTCTAAATTTTGACAGCCGTTTTTTCTCCTGTTGTGAAAACAGGACGGCTTTCTCTTTTTCTTTTGCATGGTTTCAACGCAAAAATCCCCAGTTTTCACGATTTGTTCCGTGTTTCACATGTTGACGGCACTTTTATTTTTTGTGATAATATTCACAAATAGGAAGGGCTAAAAAACTAAAATAAAAAACTCTTGTTTATTTGAGAGGTCCCGGGACTGAAAGGGCCTATCTTGGAACGTTTATGACCGCTTGTGCGAGAATCAAAGGAAAGCTTTTCGAAGGTACGCAGAGGCGGAGCAATCTGCGAAATAGAGGGGTTTATAGCGTGTCTTTTCCTTTCCTATAGTAAGGATAACTTTTTTTCGGCGCTCTGTAAAACGAACATTTCTTATGGCAGGTATGAAAGATTTTGCAGAAAGGAGGTCCATTTATGACTCTTGCACGTTACGAAATTTTTGTTAAAACCGTTGAACTTGAAAATATGACCAAAGCGGCGGAAGCTTGGGGATATTCGCAGACTGCGGTCAGTCATGTCGTGAAATCGCTGGAAAAAGAATGGGGCTTTTCTCTCTTTCAGCGAGGTAAAGACGGAGTGAGGCTCACCAGCGAGGGCGAGCAGATTCTGAAACCTCTGCGGGAGGTGCTGAACTGGAATGAGCGGCTGTTTCAGACGGCCTGCTCCTTGAGAGGCCTGGAGGTCGGAGCCGTGCGGATTGGAAGCATCACCAGCGTATCTGTCCACTGGATTCCCAAGATCATTGCGGCCTTTCAGGAAAAACATCCCCATATTGATTTTACCCTCATGAATCACGATGATTATAGAGAAGTGGAGCGTTGGATCAGCGACGGCAGCGTGGACTGCGGTTTTTTGTCGTTGCAGGAGCCCACGGAGTTTGATTTTTTCACTCTGTACAGGGATAAGATGCTTGCCGTGCTGCACAAGAAACATCCTCTGGCAAAGCTCAGGCGTTTTCCCAGGGCACAGATTGCTTTTGAACCTTTTATTATGCCTGCCGACGGCGCAAATTATGATCTGGGGCGCATCATGAGAGAAGCTAAAGTTACGCCTCATGTAAAGTTTTGCGCCAACGACGATGAAGTGACTTTGGCTATGGTAGCTCAGGGACTTGGCATGAGCGTCCTTCCGCGGCTCTTTGTGCAAGGGCATGAAAAGGAGATCTGCGCCATGGAGCTCGAACCCCGAGGGTACAGGATCATCAGTATGGCTGTGAAGTCCCTCAGAACGGCGGCGCCCGCTACGCGCACCTTTCTGAATTTTGCGCGGCGATGGGTTGAACACAACGTAAGCTTGACCTTGCCTGAGGGTGGCAAAAACGTCTTGGTTCGAGGGGAGAAAACATGAAGAGCGGCGGCAAGCACTGTAAATTACGCTTGTCGCCGCTCTTTTTCGGCAGAGGTTAGTTTTTTACCTGTTGAAAGCAATACAACAGCACGTGGATTCCATGCCTACTTCTTGTATCCGCACTTGGGGCAGACGCCATTCTCGTTCAGCGCGATGCCGCACAGCGGACAGCGGTCAATTTTCTTGCTCGGCTTGTATTCCTCGGAAGCCGCGTTCACGCCGCTGCTAAAGGTGAGCTTGGCGATGTTCAGCTTGTCCTTCAGCAGATCGTAGACGATCTTGATCATGCCTTCGACGGTCATGGTTTCCTTCGTCACGACCAGGCGGCACTCGGGGTAGGCGGTGGCGAGCTCCGTCTTGAAAGCGGGGCCCTTCATCTTGTTGCTCGGCGCGCCGTTGCGGATGCCCTGCGCTTCATAGACTCCGAGGATTGCCGGCAGCAGAGGATCGTCTTCTCTCAAAATCAGCGCGTGGTCAAAGTTCTTCAGCACCTCCCAGGCGGTCTTCTGGATTTCGTTGCAGGGGAAAACCATGTTGACGCCTGATTCAATCGAATCTTCGACTTCAATGGTCAAGATGCCTGTATGTCCGTGCAGGTACTGGGCTTCTCCCTTAAATCCATAGAATCTGTGAGCGTACTGCAGGTCCAATTTTGTAATGCTTCTCATGATGATCTCTCCCTTGTGAGTTGTATTTATTTACGGGGTAATGCGATGCGCCCCCATGCGCGCCGATTAAATTCTGCCGGGACGTCGATAGTGATAAGCATAGGTCATTCTTTGCAGTTGGGACAGATGCCCGTGAAGACGATATCATGGCCGGTGAATTCGAACCCGTGGGTGTCCCTGATTTTTTTTTCCAAATCAGCTATGTACTCCATGTCCACATCGAAGACGCGGCCGCACTTTTCACACCGAATGTGATAGTGCTTGTAACACTCATGGTCAAAACGGTCCGCCCCGCCTGGAATTTCCATTTTATGGATTCTGCCCAGCTGGGACAGCCGGTTTAGATTCCGATACACCGTGGCTCTGCTGATGTTGGGGTGTTCCTGAACAATCGCGTCGTAGACCTCGTCTGCGGTGGCATGGCACCGCAGCTTGTTGACCGTTTCCAAAACTAAAGCGCACTGAATTGTGTTTCGCTTGATCATGAACTTAGCCTCGACAGTATTTATTCTTTAATGGTATTATGTCTCAATAAGGATATTTTGTCAATAGGGGGAAAAAAAGATTTCTCTTTCCTTTGTGATACTAATTGCCCATGTGCGCCCGTGAAACGCTTTGCAGAGAGTCACCAAGGGGACCTCAGTTGAAGAGAAACTGAGATGCCAACCAACTAACCGGGAGCGGAAACGCCTAAGGCATAGCATATTGGCAAAGGGAAAGGTATTGGATAGTCAGTTGTACAATAGGTTTTCCCAAGGCATAGGAACGGCGTGGATAAAGGAACACTCCTTGAAATCCAGTCACTTGGCTTAAAATTAGGAGGTACACGAAAACGCTGACCGAAGCGTGTACAGGAAAGCTCATGAATGGAAGTATGGAGGCCGGTCATGCTCTTTAACTTTCCTCGGCGTGCATGGAGCACGTTAAAGTGACGAAAAGACTCCTAAACTGTTCGAGAATCACGTCTGCAAAGTAGTTACCGGGGATAACCTAAACCAGCGCTGCTAAAGTAAATTCGGAGCAGCTAAGAGGCAGTCTCAAGGTCTGGC
>SFDM01000069.1 GCA_004558205.1 Pyramidobacter piscolens | reverse complement strand
GATCGGCCTGTTCTCCATTCCCCAGGTATTTCGCTTGATAGAGAAGGACGAAGAGGCTGCGGAACGTATTGGCACCTTTAAGGACAGCGTGATTCGCCCTTGGTCTGAACTGAAGACTCTGATGCCGACCATTCTCCGCTCTACGGGGATCGGTGTGTTTACAGGCATCATTCCCGGTACGGGCGGCGACACTGCCTGCTGGTTTGCCTATAACGAAGCGAAGCGCTTCTACAAGCCGGGCAGCAGCAAGTACGATTTCGGCAATGGCAACCCCTTCGGCGTGGCGGCCCCCGAGGCGTCGAACAACGCGGTGGTCGGCGGCGCTCTGATCCCGACGATCACTTTGGGAATTCCCGGCAGCTCCGCCACGGCAGTGCTTCTGGGCGGCCTGATGATCCACGGTATCATGCCCGGGCCGAGCCTGATGACGGAGTATGCCAGCGTAACTTACACGCTGCTGTGGGCGGTGCTGTTTTCGAACTTCGTGATGCTGCTGGAGGGAATTTTCTTCACGCGGCTGTGCATCTCCGTCACGAAGATCAGCAACAGGATTCTGGCCGTGGCGATCGTGATCCTGTGTGTGATCGGCGCTTTCGCGATTAACAACAATTTCTTCGACGTCGGGCTGATGTTCTGTTTCGGCGTGGTGGGCTATTTCATGGACAAGCTCAAGATTCCCGTTCCGCCTCTGGTGGTGGGCCTGATCCTGGGGCACATGCTGGACGTGAGCCTCCATCAGTCGCTGCTGATCAGCGGCGGCAGCTGGATGGTCTTTTTGACCAACCCGATCTCGGCGGTCCTTCTGGCGCTGGCGGCGCTGTCGCTGGTGCAGTCCACGCCCTGGTACGCCGGCTGGAAGAAAAGGCGCCAGGCGAAAAAACTGGCGGCCTAGCTGGCTGCCTGAAGTCCAGACGAAGTAGTTTTTAAGGAAGCGCTGACGAAATGTCCTGACGCTTATGGCTCCCATGGGGGCGCTGTAGGCTGCGGGCGTGTTCGCTCAGCGCTTTTCTCTTTTGTGAAGTTATGCATGGCTGGAAAAAATGTTTGTCTTTTTATGTAGATTGATTTATGATGGTTTTAATGCTTTGAAATACATCAAAATGTATAAAATACACTTCGTGTTCAAAAGCTTCCTGCCTGTATTGAGGGAGCCTGCCATGATCTTTTTCGTTTTTTCACGGAACGTAATGCTAGAAAATGTAGTAAAAACACTCTTTCGTCGTAATTTCATTATGGAAAATTTTTTTAACATCTTGATATCTGTGAAAAAAAGTGCTAAGCTGCTTTTTGTTCAGGTAGATCATGGTTAACCAGAGATGGGGCAACCATGATTCGCTTGGACCAGACCGGATTCTGAAGTATGAAGGCCGTCTTCACGACTGCGATATCAGGTCTGGCGCCATGGTTTCCTCTTGAGGAAGGGGATCAAAGGAGTATCTGTTTGAATGTCATTCAATAATGAGGAGGTCTTTTCTTATGAGAAATTGGAAATCGGTTTTATGTGTTTCGGCAGTTCTCACCGCTCTGATGGCGCCGATGGCCTGCGCTGCCTATCCTACGAAGCAGATCACGGTCCTTCAGGGATTTAAGGCCGGCGGCGGCAGCGACACTCTGGCTCAGCTTACCCAGCCTTATCTTGAGAAGATCCTTGGAAAGTCCCTAGTCAATCAGTATATTCCGGGCGCCACGGGCGCCATCGCTTGGACGCAGCTTGCCAAAACGGCGCGCCGCGACGGTTACACGCTGAGCATCACCAATACGCCCATGCTTCTGACAAACTATATCATGACGCCTTCCATCACCTATAAGGTGGACGAGCTTACGCCCATTGCCAACGTGGTCACCGACCCCGGCATCGTGGTTGTCGCGACTGACAGCCCTTTGAAGACCATCGACGACTTCCTTGCCGCCGTGAAAGCGAACCCCGGCAAGATCACTGTGGGCAACTCCGGCGTTGGCGGCGACGATTTCTTTACGACGCTGATCTTCGAAAAGAAGTCGGGGCTCAAGGTCCAGCAGGTTCCCTTTGAGGGCGACGGTCCCTCCTGGCAGGCGGCGATGGGCAGGAAGATCGACGTGAGCTTCAACAACATCGGCATCGTATATCCCCAGATCAAGGCCGGCAACCTTCGCGCGCTTGCGGTCATGGCAGAGAAGCGTTACGAGCTCCTTCCCGACGTGCCCACCATGAGGGAAAAGGGCATCGACGTGGTCTCGGGCTCTTCCCGCGGTTACAGCGCTCCCGCCAACATCCCTGCCGAAGCTCGGGAGAAGCTGATCGAGGCGTTCAAGAAAATGGCCGAGATGCCTGAATTCAAGAAAGCCTGCGAGGATCGCGCTTCCATTATCGACATGAAGTACGGCGACGAGTACAAAGCCATGCTGAAGGGACAGGAAGCCGATTACACCCAGATCTGGGACGAAGTGAAAGGGCAGTTTCAGAAAAAGTAACTGAGAGGACGTCTCAAGGGCGTTTTTTATGGCGGTCTCAGGGATGAGGCCGCCATTTTTACCGGGGCGCCGGCATATAAAGGCCGTCTGTGAGGTTCTTTTCGGCGCCTGTGATTTTCTGTGCAAAGGGGTAGGGGAACATGACTTATTTTGTCCAGCATCTTCTTTTCTCTGTTTTCGCCGTTTCTCTCGGGCTCTATTTCTACATTGCGGGCGGCTCCATGCCCGACTCAGCCCGGCTTTTCCCGCAGCTTATGTCCGTCCTGATCTTCCTTTTCAGCGGGCTGATGGCTTTCAACGCCTGGCGCGCGCCTGAAGACGGCGTGAAAGTCAAGATCAACATTTTCCGCGTGGCTATTTTTGCCGCGGGAATCGCCCTGTATATCGCGAGCACTGAAACTTTGGGGTATTTCATCTCCACACCGCTGTTCATGGTGGCGGGCTATCTCTATCTGCGCGCCGCCGGATTTTTTAAGGCGCTCGCAATCGCCCTGTGCTTTTCGACGTTTGTCTATCTGTTGTTCGTCCGTTTTCTCAATCTCCCGGTACCCATGGGATTGCTTGAATCGGTCCTTGGGGCCTGAGAGAGGAGGAGCCTGTTATCATGTTTGACAGTATTCTTGTAGGTTTGACGAACGTCTTTCAGATTCCTAATTTACTTGCGCTTGTGGGCGGTACGGGGCTCGGCCTTCTGGTCGGCGCGATGCCGGGGCTGTCGGCCACGATGGCTATCGCGCTGCTGGTGCCCG
>SFDM01000068.1 GCA_004558205.1 Pyramidobacter piscolens | reverse complement strand
CGGCTTTTACGCCAGCAGCGCAAGGAGGCGGCGCTCGATAAACGTTCCAGGTGCGAAGAAGCCTTCCCCCGGCCCAACCGGAGGCGTACTTTTAGTACGGTGAGGATTGGGCCGGGGAAGGGTTCGAGCAACTGGGACGTTTAGCGAGTGACGCCGGTAAACCGCAATTTTTGCACCTTGACAACCTTCTTACTCCGTTTTACGGCTGAATAATGGGACTCCGTAAATAGTTCTTTTCCCTCGTGACAAAATGAGGGTTGAGGTGTACAATACCCCTCGCATTAAAATGACTGATCGAGTCATTTTAATGACGAGAAAAGTCAGGGGGTATGGACGCATCGATGCCTAAAATTACGCCGCAGCGAAAAGAACTTTTGGAACAGGCCACGCGCGACAGTGTTTTGGAGGCGGCCTGCGACCTTCTCAAGGAAGGCGGCTGGCGCGGTTTCACCATGGATAAACTGGCCCAAAGGATGGGCGTGTCCAAGGGGACCATCTACAACTACTTCAGGGACAAGCGCGAGGTGATGCTCTTCATCAACCGGCGTCTTACCGATCACATCGCCGAAAATCTCGAGGAACTGATTCAGGAAGAGCCCGATTCGCGGCGCGTCCTTGAGTGCATGGTCCGCAACGCTTTGACGGGGATCAGGGACTTTCGCTTCCTTCACCGCGCGGCCGAGGAAATGGCGCGGAGCTTTCACGCCAAGGACCGGGAACTGCTGTGCGAGATGGGGCCTTCGGAGCGGATTTACGGTCTCGTGCGGTCCATCCTGGAGCTCGGCATCGCCCGGGGCGTCTTCAAACCCGGCGACCCCGACATGCTGGTCCGCATCCTGAGCGCCATGCTCTGCGGCCTGGGCGACTTAGACTCGGCCCCTGAAAAATACACCCTGGACACGAGCGACCCCACAGTGCTCGACGCCATCGTGGAGCGCGTCGTCGCGGCTTTTTGCCTGTAACCTCGAATAAAAAAACAGAGTAGGAGAAGAAATGAATATTATCGATACATCGCTGCGCCGTCCCGTGACGGTGCTGGTCTGTACCATCGCGCTGGTCTACTTTGGGCTTATGGCCTACAATAATATGGGAATGCAGCAGACACCCGACGTGGACCTGCCGGTGGTTATGGTGACCACAACCATGACGGGCGCTACGGCGGCGGTCATGGACAACGACGTGACCGACGTCATCGAAGAGCAGCTGAACACCATTTCGGGCATCAACAGCTTGAGTTCGTCGAGCTACCAGGGCACGGCCGTAACGGTGGTTGAGTTTGACCTGGCCCGCGATATCGACGCGGCCGCCGCCGACGTGCGCGACAAGGTGAACGCCGCCCAGGCCGACCTGCCCGACGAAGCCGACACGCCCATCATCGCCAAATACGACATCGGCGACTCGCCCTTGGTCATGGCGACGGTGACTGGAAGCGCCAGTTACAGCGACAAGGTCTACTTCGTGGATAAAGTCGCCAAGGTCAAGCTCCAATCCGTGAACGGCGTGGGCAACGTGGACACTCCCGGACTGCGCGATCGCGAAATCCGCGTCTGGATCGACCCCGTACGCCTCCGTTCCCGCGGCCTGGTGGTCAGCGATCTGGCCGCGGCCATCAAAAGCAAGCATGTGGAGCTGCCCGCCGGCAGCATCACCATCGACCGTTTTAAGATGGATTTAAGGCTCCAGGGCGAGTACGCGTCGGTGGAGCAGCTGAAAAGCCTTCCTATCACTACCCGCGACGGCGTGATCATTCGCCTGAATGACGTGGCCGACGTGGAGGACGGCTTTGAAGAAGTCACCAATAAGGCTTATTTCAACGATCAGGAAACCATCCTAATCGCCGTGAAGAAGCAGCGCGGCGCCAACGAGGTGGCCGTCTGCGACGCCGCCGTCAAGCGCTTTGAGGAGATTCAGCCCCTGGTGCCCGAAGGCATGAAAATGGAAGTGGTTTACAACAAGTCCGACTTCATCCGCCGCTCCATGTCGGGCGTGGGAACCGACGTTATTCAGGCTGTGGTGCTCTGCTCGCTGCTGATGCTGTTTTTCCTCCAGACCTTCCGCGCCACCTTCGTGACGGTGATCACCATGCCCGTGTGCCTGATCGGCAGTTTGATCCTGATGAAGGGCATGGGCGTGACCATCAACAACCTGTCCATGATGGGCATCTCGCTGTCGGTGGGCATGGTGGTGGACGCCACCACGGTGGTGCTGGAAAACATCGACCGTCACATGAACCTTGGGCTGGCGCCCCGGGAAGCGGCGTCGGTTGGGACCAAAGAGGTGTCCTTCTCGGTGTTGGGCGGCGCGCTGACCACCATGGCCGTCTTTGCTCCCGTGGCTTTTATGGGCGGAGTGATCGGGCGTTTTTTCTTTGCCTTCGGCATCACGGTAGTGCTGACCATCGGCCTGTCGTTGGTCCTTTCCATGACGCTGACCCCCTTTCTATGTTCGCGCCTGCTGAAGAAAAGCGAGCCTGGCCGCGCCGCTCAGTTCTGCGATAACCTGTTGGTGCGCCTTGAAAATGTCTACCGCAAGGTTTTAAGCGCTGCCGTGCATCATCGCATGGTCACCGTGGCAGTGGCAATTGCCATGTTCGCGGGCGGCCTCGTACTGGCTGGAAAGGTAGGCACCGCCTTTATGGCCACCGACGACCAGGGCATGTTCATGATTCAATGCGAGCTTCCATCGGGAACTGCCGTAGAGGAAACAGGGCGCATTCTCGGCGATATGGCCGAGGTTGTGCGCCGCCATCCCGGCGTCCGCTATTCTTTCTCCGACATCGGATCGGGCAGCGGCAGCGAGAGCAATAAGGGCAATGTCTACATCCAGCTTTTGTCGAGAGACGAGCGCGACGGCCTGGCGCTTATTATGGAGCAAGTGCGCCAGTCGTTGACGCCTTTCCGCGACGTGATCATGACTTTCACCACTTTCTCTGGGAAAGACGTGGAGATGGTTCTGAACGGCGCTCAAACTGAAACGCTCATAAATGTCGCCGATAAGATCATGGCCGACATGCGCGCCTCGGGAAAAATGCGCGACGTGGAGACCGACGTACGCTTGGACAAGCCTCAGCTCAGCGTGTCCATCCGGTCCCTGTCCACGGAGATCCAGGCCTACTTCGGCGGCGTGAAGGCCGGCGTGTATAAAGAAGGCGGCTACCGCTACGACATCCGCCTGATGGCCCGCGACGAGCAGCGCCGCAGCCTTGAAGATCTCCAGATCCTGTCTTTCAAAAACGGCGACGGTGAAATCGTCCAGGCCCCCGGCCTCATTTCTGCCGAAAAGATCATGGCACCCAGCGTGATCAAGCGCTATGGCCGCCAGACGTCGCTTTCCATCTCGGCCAACGTGACCGACGATTTCTCAGCCGGGCAGGCCATGACTTTCATGCAGGAGTCGGCGAATAAAAACATTCCCGAAGGCTCGGGGATCAGCCTGGTTCCTTCGGGTCAGACCAAGAGCCAGCAGGAAAGCTTTGGCTACCTGCTGACGGCGCTGGTGGTGGCCATATCGCTGGTTTACATGGTTATGGCGATCCAGTTTGAGTCCTTCCTGCATCCCTTCACGGTCATGTTCTCCCTGCCGCTGATGACGCCCGGCGCTTTCGGGCTGCTCTATCTGGCGGGCTGCAAGCTGGACATGATGAGCTACATGGGCATCATCCTGCTGGTAGGCATCGTGGTGAACAACGGCATCATCCTGGTGGACTTCATCAACCAGTACCGCGAGCGGGGCATGGACAAGGTGGAGGCGGTGATCAACGCCGGCCCGGCCCGTCTGCGCGCCATCCTGATCACGGCGCTGTCCACGCTGATCGGCGCCATCCCCGCGGCGCTGAAGCTCAGCGAAGGTTCGGAGTCGCGCCAGCCCATGTCGGTGGCGCTCTTCGGCGGGCTCCTCACGTCCACGCTGCTGACGCTGCTGGTGATCCCCGTGGTCTATCTCATCTTCGACGACCTCCAGGACCGTATCAAAGCGTTCTTCACAAAGCATCGCCAAGCCAAAACCGCGTAAATTGTAATTTTTCGGGCTGAAAGCCCAAATCAAAAGATTTCAGCGCAAAGGGCCGCAAAGGAAAAGCAAAACCTAAATTATTAACCTCCAAAAACGAATTATCACGATAATAATTTATAGATTTTGCCGGGTTCGCGGTTCTAAAAATCTTTAAGGTTTTCCTTTGCGAACCTTTGCGCTGAAATATTTTGATCTTACTGCTGAATCGCTGCTCACGTCAGCAGCGCAAGGAGGCGGCGCTCGATAAACGTTCCAGGTGCGAAGGAACTCTCCCCCGAGGCAACCGGAGGCGTACTTGACGTACTCCGAGGATTGCCTCGGGGAGAGT
>SFDM01000040.1 GCA_004558205.1 Pyramidobacter piscolens | reverse complement strand
CAGCCCTCGATTTCCGCGCTGTCTTGCTGAAGGACGCTCTGGAGCCTTTCACCGGTCATGGTATGAAAACCTCTCTTTCGGGGATCGATTCTGTTTTTTATTTTACAACAAAACTATCTTTTCCGCTACATCGGACAACACAGCGGGCGTGAAACTGGAGCCTCCTCCGGCGCCGAAACTTTTCAGCGCCGGACGGCGTCAGGCTTTGATGGGGCTCAGGGCCTGTTCCAGGATCGCGAGGGCCGCGTCCACGTCGGCTTCGGTGTTGAAATAGCCGGGGCTGAGGCGCAGCGCCCCGCCCGGGAAGGTGCCCAGGGTGCGGTGGCCCCAGGGGCTGCACTGCAGGCCGGGGCGGGCTTCCAGGCCCAGGTCGCCCAGCCGGCCGGCCAGCACGCCGTTGTCCACGCCCTCGAAGTTGACGGCGAACACGGCCAGGCGCCGGCCGTCGATCACGTCGGGAATGCCGTGGATCTTGACGCCGGGCAGTTTTTTGAGCCCGTCCAGCAGCCGGCGGGACAGCTGGTTCTCATGGGCGCGGATTTTGTCGACGCCTTCGGCTTCCAGCCACGCCAGGGCGGCGTTTAGGCCGGCGATGCCGGGAAGGTTCTGGGTGCCGCTTTCGTAGCGGTCGGGCATGGCCTCGGGCTGGGTCTCCAGATGGGAAAAGCTGCCTGTGCCGCCTTCGACGAAGGGATCGCAGAGCCGCGCGAAGCCCGGCTCCCAGAGGATGCCGCCGATGCCCTGGGGGCCCATCAGGCCTTTGTGGCCGGTGAAGCACAGCGCGGCCAGGCCCAGCTTTTGGGCGTCCAGCGGCAGCAGTCCCGCGGTCTGGGCTGTGTCGAGGACCAGCCGCACGCCATGGGCGCGGCAGACCGCGGCGATGGATTCCAGGTCCTGCACGGTGCCGCAGACGTTGCTGCAGTGGCTCATAACCACCAGGCCGGCGGGGCGGGCGGACAGCTCAGCGTCGAGGTCGGCGGGGTTCAGCGTGCCCTGGCTGCCGCAGGGGAGCACGCAGAGTTCCACGCCCAGTTTTTCGAGATGGCGCAGCGGGCGGGTGACGGCGTTATGCTCCATCGACGAGGTGACGGCGCGCATCCCGGGCTTGAGGTAGCCCTTGAGGACCGCGTTCAGCGATTCGGTGATGTTGGCGGTGAAGGTGACGTACAGGGGATTGGCGTTCTCGTAGCCGCCGAACATGCGGGCGATTCTCTCGCGGCATTCGAGCACCATGCCCATGGTCCCCAGGTCGCGCTGCGACGCTGAGCCGCGCCCCAGGTTGGCCCCGGCTGAACTGAGGAAATCGCTCATCGCCCGCGCCACGCAGGCCGGCTTCGGCCACGTAGTCGCCGCGTTGTTGAAATAAATCGACATAGAAAAACCTCCAATATAAATGATGGTGGGCCGCGCTGAAACCTTTCGGCTTGAATTCTTCTTTTTGGTTGTAATCATGATAATCCATAGTTTTATAAAAAGCAAAGGTTTTCGCCGGCGGAAAAAGAAAATGGACCAGATTGTGAATAACTATTGTTTTTTCTGCCCAAATTGTGGATAATGATGGTGGATAACCCTATGATGCAGGACAAGGTGGGAAACGTAAAAGATGGATAATGCCAAACAAGTATGGGAGCAGCTCCTGAAAGCGGCGGGCTCTCTTCTGCCCAACCAGGCCGCGGATATCTGGCTGGAACCCTGTTCGCCGCTCCGTATGGACGGCGATTTTCTGGTGCTCAACGTGGGCAACGACTTCGTGAAAAACAAGATCCGGGATGCCTATAAAAACATTCTGGACGAGTACATGCAGCGCGAGGGGCTGGGAAAGGGGCTCACTCTGGAGGTGGAAGCGGCGGCGCCCCACGCTGAAGCGGCGCCCAAGGCGGAAAGCCCGGCGCCGAGGGCCATCAGCGCCAACGGGCTGAACCCCCAGTACGAATTCTCGTCCTTCGTGGTGGGCAAGTCGAACAGGCTGGCCCACGCGGCCAGCCTGGCCGTGGCCGAAAGCCCCGGGGAGGCCTACAACCCCCTCTTCATCTGGGGAGGCGTCGGGCTGGGGAAGACCCACTTGATGCACGCCATCGGCAACTACGCCCAGAGCAAAAGCCCCAATATCAAGGTGGTCTACGTCTCGTCGGAAAAGTTCATGAACGAGCTGATCACGGCGATCAAAAACGCGCGCACGCCCGAGTTCCGCGCCAAATACCGCCACGTGGACATCCTGCTGATCGACGACATCCAGTTCCTGGCCGGCAAGGAAAGCACTCAGGATGAGTTCTTCCACACGTTCAACGAGCTGCATACGGAAAAGAAGCAGATCGTGCTGAGCTCCGACCGGCCGCCCAAGGAGCTGGGCGACATCGAGGAGCGCATCGTCAGCCGCTTCGAGTGGGGGCTGGTGACGGACATCCAGCAGCCCGACTACGAGACGCGCATCGCCATCCTCAAGAAAAAGGCCGAAAACCGCCGCATTCCGATCAACGACGACGTGGTCAATTTCCTGGCCCAGAACATCCCCAGCAACATCCGCGAGCTCGAGGGCGCGCTGAACCGCGTGATCGCCACCTCTAACTTCTCCCAGGAGCCCATCACGATCGAAAACGCGCAGGAATGGCTGAAGGACGTGATCGGCAGCGGGCGCCGCGGCCCTGTGTCCTTCGAGAGCATCCTGGAAATTGTGGCGGCGGAGTTCGGCTTCTCCGTGGAGGACATCTGCGGCAAGCGCCGCACCGCCGAGGTGGCCCTGTCGCGCCAGACGGCCATGTACATCTGCCGCACCCATACGGAAGCAAGCCTTCAGCAGATCGCCAAGGACTTCGGCAAGAAGGATCACACCACGGTGCTTCACGCGCTGAAGAAGATCGAGACTCTGCGAAAAGAAGATCCCCGCGTCAACAGGATTGTGGAAAACATTGAGAAAAAGCTGTGAATCCGCTGTGGGTTTACGGGAGATAACTTTGTGGACAACTGTCTTCCCGGGGCATAAACCGCTTTTTATGTGGAGGCTGTGGATACTTTTCCACAGCTTATCCCGAAATTCCCCACAGCCTTTTTTGCGGCGGTTCCACGGGCTGGTTCCACTTATGCACCGTTTCCACCGCACCTATTACTTCTGCTTCTGATTTTTTAAATCTAAACAGTAAAAACAGAAGTGGAAAAAATAAACTCGGAGCCGCGAAAAGGACATTCTCGCTCAAAGGGATTGTGGAAAAGTCTGGGGAAAGAATGCGAATATCATGGAGAAATTTTTGTGAACAACTCCTTCTATGAAGGAAAAACTTCTCCATTTGCGAATTCTGTGGATACTTTTCCACAGGTTGTTCTGAAACTGTTCACACCGTTCCTTTGAGGAATACCATGGCTTCGAGCCGCTTATCCATCATTTCCACCGCACCTACTGCTCCTGCTTCTATTTTTTTAAATCTATAGAGTAAAAGTAAAAGCCGAAAGAGAGGTTTTCCACAAGTGAAACTCGAAATTACACAGAATCCCTTCATGAAATTCTGGAGCATGGCCGAAAGGGTCACGGGAACCAAGAGCACCATGGCGACGCTGGCGAGCATTTTATGCGTGGCCGACGAGAAGGGCGTGACGCTGAACTCCACGGACCTGAAAACCACCATCCGCGTCAAAGCCGACGGCGTGACAGTCCTCGAGCCGGGCACGGCCATTCTGCCGCTGAAGGTGGTGGGCGAGCTGTTCAAGAAGATCCCCGCCAGCCCCTTTACTGTGGAGGTAAAGGATGAAAAGGGGACGATCAAGGCGGGACGCAGCCGCTATTCTTTTACGACCTACCTGGTCAGCGACTTCCCCGACCTGCCTTCGCCCCGCGCCGCCGAAGAGTTCACGAAGATCTCGGCGGGCGAGCTGGCGCGCGTGCTTGAAGAGGGCAGCATCGCGGGGGCGCCCAATGAGGACTTCCCCAAGTACCTCTGCGGCGGCCTGCTGCAGATCAACGACGGCGAGCTGCGCGTGGTGGCCACCGACGGGCGGCGGCTGTCGCTGTCGAAGACGGTGGTGCAGGGCGGCGGGACGCAGAGGGACGTGCTGCTGCCTTTGACGTCGCTGGCGGAGTATCAGAAAATCCTGCTGAGCTTCCCGCCGGAGCAGGAGGTGGAGGTGCTGCAGGACGGCGCTGTGACCTATTTCAACATGCCTGGCGTGGAATATTCTGTGCGCCGCATCGACTCGTCGTTCCCCAACTACGAGAGGATTTTGGGCAGCACGAGCACCACGCAGATGCAGGTGGGCCGTCAGGAGTTCCTGCTGGCGCTGGACAGAATCAACGTGGTGGTCCGCGACAGCAGCCGCGTGGTGATGCTGACGCTGTCGCCGGGCGCGGAGATGGGCCTGAGCGGCCGCGCGCCGGAGATCGGCGAGGCCAACGAGGACGTGGACGCCTCGGTGAACGGCGAGCCGCTGAAGGTGGCTTTTAACGTGGGCTATCTGATCGATGGGCTGAAGGCCTTCCGCGGCAACGAGGTCACCCTTTCGTTCAACGGCCCCGAGGGGCAGATGACCATCACCAAGCCGGGCGGCACGGATTTTACCTATATGCTGATGCCGATCAAGATCAAGTCGGTGGAGCCGGCGGCGTCGGGCTCCGAGGAGTAAGGCGCCGATGCGGATCTCGCAGACGCGGTTCCGCGGTTTCCGCAACCTGGAAAACTCTCTGGTGACCTGGCACGACGGGGTCAACCTGCTGTGCGGCCCCAACGGCGCGGGAAAGACGAACGTTCTGGAGGCTCTCCACATTCTCACGGGGTGGGGAGCCTTCAGCGGTTCCAAGTGTTCAGAGGCGGTGAGGTGGGGCGGCCGGGACGGGGCTGGGCTGGCGGCGCAGGCTGCGGGGGAGCGCGAGTGCCTTCTGGAGGCTTCGATTCAGGCCAGGGCGTCGCTGCGGCTGGATGGCAAGGTCTGCCGCTGGGGTGACCTGCGGAACTGCGTGCAGTCTCTGTCTTTCCTTCCGGAGGACATGGCGCTGATCGAGGGGTCGCCGGCGGTGCGGCGGCGCTTTCTGGACGTGCTCTGCGCGCTCTATTTTCCGCTGTACGCTCTGAAGCTGAGCGAGTACAGGAAAATCGTCCAGAACCGGCGCTACCTGCTGACTTTGGGCAAAGACGTCCGGGTGACCCAGGAGACTATGGCCGACCTGGCGGCGTGGATTTGGAGCTGCCGGGGCCAGGTGCTCGAGGCGCTGCGGGCGAGCATTGAAAAATGGGGCGACCTGCTGCCTCGAAAGATGGAACTGACGCTCAAACGGGGCGGGGCGGCAAACGCCGCCGATCCGCGGGAGGATTTCCTGATCTCGCTGGGGAAGATGGAGGACCGCGAACGCGGGGCCTGTACGCCTCTGGTAGGGCCTCACCGGGACGACCTGCTTCTGACCTGCGGCGGCAGGGCGGCGGCGGAGGTGTCCAGCCGCGGGCAGCGCCGGCGTTCGGCTCTGGCGCTGGTCATGGCGGCGGCGTCCGCCGTGGAGTCGCGCTACAGGGCGGCGCCGGTGCTGCTGCTGGACGAGGTGACGTCGGAACTGGACGCCGAAGGGCGGCGGGTTCTGATGGAATGCCTGGACCGGAGCGCCTGGCAGGTTTTCGCCGCCACGGCCGAACCTCCGCCTCAAAACTTCCGGGGCGCTCTCTGGAAAGTGGAGTCGGGCCGGATCGAACGGGCGGGGCTGTGATACTCATCCTCTATTAACATACTTAATACGAAACCGGAGATTAATGGTCAAAGGATTTCAACGCAAAGGCTGAAAAGAAAGGGCGCAAAAGACGCAAAGGAAAACAGGGCCTAATTATTAACAGCGCTGAAATCTTTCGACTCTGCTTTTGAATCAACAAGTACATGACACTTTAGATGTGCAAGGAGGAACTGTGATGATTCGCAAAATTGCGCTGGCCCTTGCGGCGGCGGTGTGTGTGTTCGTTTCCGGCGCTTGGGCCGCCGGGGACCCAGCGGTGACGGGAGTCTGGGGACTGACCTTCGGCGATTCCTGGGAAAAGGCTCATGGGATCATGACCAAAGACAACGGCGCGTCGCTGATCTGCGAGTTTATGCCCGACAAGGGCCGCCGCGAGGCGGTCTATCAGGTGGACTTTTTTGGCCGCGAGGGCCAGATGAAGCTGGAATTTGCCTCGCAGGGGCTGTACCTGGCGCAGTTCATCTTCACGCGCTCGGACCTGCTCGAGAAGAAGGATTCGGAGCTGACCAGCGATGAAAAGACCCGGAAGATGCGCCTGGAAGTTTACGGCGGCAACTTCCGCCAGCTGACCAACATGCTCCGCGGGAAGTACGACATTCCTACGGAAACCTACAAGGACGACGGGAAGACGCGCGGCTGCTTCTGGATCGTGGGCGATCAGACGGTCACGATTTTCGAGAATTCTTCGTCTACGAAGCATGATACGGTCCTCACCTACGAAGATGTGTCGCGGCGGAAATAGGGTGGCTTTGTGCAGCTTTTTCCAGAGAACGGATTTGACGTAATCGTCGTCGGCGGCGGCCACGCGGGATGCGAAGCCGCCCTCGCCGCGGCGAGGATGGGCGCGAAGACGCTGATGCTCGTACAGGACGTGGACCACGTGGCCTACATGCCCTGCAACCCCTCCATAGGCGGCCCCGCCAAGGGGCACCTGGTGCGGGAGATCTCGGCGCTGGGAGGCGAGCAGGCCCGGGCGGCCGACGCCTCGGCCATGATGATGCGCTGGCTGAACACCTCCAAGGGGCCGGCGGTCCGGGCCCTGCGGGCCCAATGCGACCTGAGGGATTATCACGACCACTACCTGAAAGCCCTGGTGACCTGCCCTAATCTGACCGTCTTTCAGGACACCGTGGAATCCCTCTGGATGGACCGCGACCGGCTGAAGGGCGTAAAAACCCGATTCCAGCTGGACTTCGAGGCTCCCAGGGTGATCCTGACCACGGGCACCCATTTGGGCGGCCGCGTCCACGTGGGGCTGGTGAACTTTGAGTCGGGGCCCATGGGGCAGGCGGCGGCCTACGGGCTCGGTGATTCCATGCGCCGGCTGGGCGTGGCCATGCAACGCCTGAAAACGGGCACCACGCCGCGGCTTCACCGCGACAGCATCGACTGGAGCGGCATCGAGCTCCAGCACGGCGAGGAGTCGCCGGTCTGCTTCGACCTGTGGGGCCGCAGAAAGGTCTATCGCGAGGTCTGCTGCGGCATCATCCGCACCAACCCCACGACCCACAGGATCATCAAGGACAACCTGGACCGTTCCCCCATCGTGCAGGGCAATATCGAGGGCGTGGGGCCGCGTTATTGCCCTTCCATCGAGTCGAAGGTCATCGCCTTCCCTGAAAAGGACAGCCACCCCTTGTTTTTGGAGCCGGTGGCCCGCGGGAGCGTGGAAATCTATGTGCAGAACTTCTCAACCAGCCTTCCTTTCGACGTGCAGATCGAGATGACGCGGACGCTGCCGGGCTGTTCGAAAGCGGTAATCCTGAAACCGGGCTACGCCATCGAATATGACGCCGTGGATCCCCAGCAGCTTTCGCTGTCGCTGGAACTGCGCGCGCTGCTGGGGCTGTACTGCGCGGGGCAGATCAACGGCTCCTCGGGCTACGAGGAAGCGGCGGCGCAGGGCTTGCTGGCTGGCGTCAATGCCGTGCTGTCCCTCCGCGGTGAAGCGCCGCTGGTGCTGGGACGCCACGAGGCCTACGCGGGCGTGCTGGTGGACGACCTGGTGACCAAGGGCACCCGCGAGCCCTACAGGATGCTCACCAGCCGCTGCGAGCACCGCCTCCTGCTGCGCCACGACAACGCCGACCGCCGGCTGGCGCCTACGGGACGCCGCCTGGGCCTTCTGTCGGACGAGCAGTGGCAGGCCCTCGAAGAACGCTGGAACCGTGTGGACTCCGAGATCGACGCGCTTTCAAAGGCGCGGGTGACGCCCGCCATGGCCGACGCCGTTCTGAAGGAACTGGGCGGTTCGCCGCTTGAACGGGGCGTGAGCGCGGCGGAGCTGCTGCGCCGGCCCGAGATGACCTATGAGGCGCTGCGCGGCATTCTGCCCGAAGGACGCCTGGACGGCGACGACGCCGAAGAGGTGGAGACCAGCGTCAAGTACCAGGGGTATGTGGACCGCCAGCAGCGCGCCGTCGAGAAGATGCTGCGCCTGGAGAACATGCGTATTCCCGAGGGTTTCGACTATGGCCGCCTGAAGGGGATGCTGTCGGAAAGCCGCGAGAAACTGGCCCGCGTCCGCCCCGCCACGATCGGCCAGGCCAGCCGCATCTCCGGCGTGACGCCCGCTGACCTGCAGCATTTGGCCCTTTATATCAACGAAAATCTGAATCGGTAAAAAGGCGGAAATATTTTCCTGTTTTTTTACAGGAAAATATCTATGCTGTAATGGATTGTTTTCAGAAAAAATTATAGAGCAACGTCTATCGATCGTCAGGGAGGAAATTATTATGAAAAAAATGTTTGCGCTTATGACGCTCTGCGCGCTCTGCTGCGCGGCGGCGGCCTTCGCGGCCGACCCCGTTCCGGAGCAGCCCGTTCAGGAGAAATCGTTCTACGAGAAGGCTAAGGACAAGGGCGCCGAATACTGGGATAAAACGAAGGAAAAGACCGGCGAATACTACGGCAAGGCGAAAGACGCGGCTGCGGACGTAGGCGGCGCCGTGAAGGAAAAAGCCGGAGAGTACTACGACAAGGCCAAGGACATGGCTGTGGAGTACGCGCCGGTGGTGAAGGAAAAGGCCGTGGAATACTGGGACAAGACCAAGGATGTGGGCGGCGCGGTCAAGGAAAAGGCCGGCGAGTATTACGACAAGGCCAAGGACGTGGCCGTGGAGTACGCGCCGGTGGTGAAGGAAAAAGCCGGGGAATACTGGGATAAAACGAAGGAAAAAACTGGCGAATATTACGATAAGGCCAAGGGGTTCGTTACGGGGCAGGAGAAATCGCCCGACGCGGAACCCGCTCCGGAGACGCCCAAGCCTTAAAAAAATCTCTATGACAGGGAGGCGCTTTTCATGAAGAAGGCAGCTGTGCTTGCGACGCTGCTGGCGTTGATCTTCTGTGCCTTTCCGGCTTCCGCGGAACCGCGGAGCGGCGGCCGGGCGGATCAGGTCATGGACGAGATCGGGCGTAAGATCGGCGTCTACGCGGAGGAAATTCAGAAGGAAGTGAGCGAGGGCTTGGTCTCTTTCCTGGACAGCCTGAACTGGGACAGTATCAGCCGTTCCACGGGCGATCTGGCCGACCAGCTGGGGGCTCTGTTCTCTTCCGCTCTGGAGGAGATGAAGATGGAGCTTGAAAAAGCTCTGGTCAAGGGGCTTCAGGACGCGGCGGCGGACCTCCGCGGCAAGGGGCTGTGGCAGAACGGCCTGGCCTCGGCGCTCGACAGCGTGGCCGCGAAGCTGGGCGGCGCGGAACCCGCGGACGCCCCGCAGGTCCCCGGGACGGCGGAGCAGGAATCGCCCAGCCCGCGCGAAAACCCGGCGATCAGGCCCGACAAGCTCATTCCTCAGCCGGAATAATTTCATCAGTAAAAAAGACGTCCTCCTGAATCGGGAGGACGTCTTTTTTGCCGGCGCAGGGTATAATGGTTCTGTTACGCAGCGGCGGAAGAGATGGGCGGAAGATTAAAACGCGGAGTTCGTGAAGGCTTGCAAAGGAAAATGGAACCCTGAATCAGCAAACAAAAACGGGCTGATAGGATTTCTCTATTGACGTACTTAATATGAAATCGAAGAGCCGCGTTAAAAGATTTCAACGCAAAGGGCGCAAAGGTTCGCAAAGGAAAACCTTGAAAGACTTTTAGAAGCGCAAAAATTAATTAAAATATATAAATTTTCATCACTTTAATTTGTTTTTTGTTAATAATTTAGGTTTGGTTTTTCCTTTGCGTCCTTTGTGGCCCTCCGCGTTCCAATCTTTGAGCTTGATATGTATATGACGACAAAAGGAGGATCCCCATGGCTAGAAAGGGGAGTTTGACGCCGGTTGGAGCGCTGATTTCTAAGGAGCTGCCGCCGGCCTTTCAGATTGCTTTGAGGCTGTCTGAGATGGAGCGGAAATGGGAACTGCTCGTGGGGCCCCAGCTGGCGCAGCGGTCCCGGCCCGTGAGCCTGGACAGGACGGGGCTGGTGGTGATCTGCGAGACGCCGGCGGCGGCGCAGCTTTTGAACATGAGCGCCGGCACGCTGCTGCGGCGCGTGGAACGGCGCTGGGGCCTGGCGCTGAAAGGCGTCAGGACCGTGGTCGGACGGGTGGACAAGCCCCGCCAGGCGGCCGAGGCGAAGCCTCGGAAGTTCAGCGTGCCGGAAAAGGCCGTCAGCGAGGCTCTGGAACGCATCGGCCCTGAGATCGAAGACCCCGGCGTGGCCCTGGCCCTGGCCCGGCTCGAGGCGGCGGCGAAGACCCGCTGGGGGGAGGGGAAAAAGAAAGATGAATCCAAAGGACGTTAAAAAACTGTGGGGCGCGGCGGCGGTCCTGCTGCTCGGAACCCTTTTATGGAACGCGCCCTTGGGCATGGAACCGGCGGCGCAGCGCTGCCTGGCCTTGAGCGTGGGCGCCGTGGCCCTGTGGGGCGTTCGGGTGATGGACGCGGGGATGGGCGCTCTGGCGCTGCTTCTGGGGTATGTGCTGTGCTTCGACCGCTCCCAGGTGCCCCTGTCGGAGATCTTCGGCCTCTGGACCAAGCCTATGATGTATCTGGTGATCAGCGGTTTCCTGATCGCCGAGGCCGTCAAATCCTCCGGGCTGGGCGAGCGCCTGGCGCTGAACTTCCTGGCCCGTTTCGTCAGCTCCTACAGGGGCGTGATCGCCAGCTGCTATATCCTGGCCTTTTTGCTGAGCTTCATGATTCCCCATCCCTGGCCGCGATCTTTTTTGCTGATGTCCATCATGTCCCGCGTGATTGCCGACGCCCGCCTGAGCCCCCGCTACGCGGCGGCCGTCGGCATGGCGGTCTTTGCCGGTTCGGTGCCCACGGCGGCGATCCTGATCACCGGCGATTCGACGCTGAACGCGGCGGCCGTCGGCTTTGCGGGGGAGCCCGTCTCGTGGCTTCGCTGGGCGGTTTATATGGGAGTCCCCGCGGTCTTTGCCTCCGCCGCGACCTGCGGGCTTCAGCTGCTTCTGATCGGCAAAGCCCCCCAGTTTAGCCTTGACGGGAACCTCTTGAAAAGCCGCGCCGAGGCGCTGGGCCCTCTCAGCCCAAAAGAGCGCTACACCGCGGCTGTACTGGCGCTGACGCTGCTGGCCTGGGCCTGCGACTGGCTGCACGGCCTGGATCCCGCCTGGATCGGCGCGGCGGCGGTGATCGTCCTTTCCATGCCCGGACTGGGGAGCCTGGACGGGGCGTCATGGAAGAGCGTGCCCCTGAACACGCTGCTCTTCCTCTGCGCGGCCCTGGCTCTGGGCGGCGTGGGCAAAGCCACGGGCATGAACGCCTGGATCGCGGAGACGCTGACGCCGGCGGGCTTATCCTCCAGTCCCCTGGCCTTCGCGCTGTTCGCCTGGGGGTTCTGCACGGGGGTGCATATGCTGCTCGGCAGCTGCCTCTCGGCGCTGGGCATCGCCGTTCCCGCGGTGCTGGCCTTCGCGCAGGCGGCGGCCATTCCGCCCCTCGTGGCCGTCATGATTTGCTATTTCTCGGTCACGCTGCACTGGATCATGCCTTTCCACCACATCAACCTGCTGGTGGGGCTGGGGGCGTCGGGCGGCGGCTACAGCGACGCCGACGTGGTCAGATTCGGCGTCCCCCAGACCGCCGTGGCCCTCGCCACGGTTTTGCTGGGCCTCTTTTGGTGGAAACTTCTGGGCCTGCTGTAAAAAGGGAGGAACGCCAGAGCTTTATCCACTTATCCACAAAAGGTTGGTGCATAAGTTGTGAATAATAGTGAAGAACTTCAGCGATTGTCAAAAAGAATGGCCCAGATGGGGCTTTGTTCGCGGCGTGAAGCCGACGGATATATCGAACGCGGCCTCGTGCGCGTTAACGGCTCTGTCGCGGAGCTTGGGCAGAAAGTGAGCGGCAGCGACAGGATCGAACTGGCCGGCGCGGCGTCGCGCCAGCAGGAACAGCTTGTCACGGTGCTGCTTCACAAGCCGCTGGGCTACGTCTCGGGGCAGGCCGAAGGGGGCTATGAACCGGCCAGGGTGCTGATCCGGCCTGAAAACCGGTGGCGCGAGGACCCCTCGCCGCAGGAGTTCCATCCGGGGCAGCTGCATGGGCTGGTGCCGGCCGGCCGGCTGGATATCAACTCCACGGGGCTGCTGGTGCTGACTCAGGACGGGCGCGTGGCGCGGCGGCTGATCGGCGAGGACGGCGGCGTGGAAAAGGAGTACCTGGTGCGCGTGGCGGGACAGCTGTGCGACCGCGGCTTGGAACTGCTGAACTATGGTCTCTCTCTCGACGGCGAGCGCCTGCGCCGCGCCCTGGTGACCTGGCAGAACGACGACCAGCTGCGCTTCATACTGCGTCAGGGCAAGAAGCGCCAGATCCGCCGCATGTGCGAGCTTGTGGGGCTGCGCGTGCTGGCTCTGAAACGGGTCCGCGTCGGCGCCGTCCGCCTGGGTTCCCTTCCCGTGGGCAAATGGCGCTATCTGGCTCCCGGCGAGGCTTTTTAACGCCCTTGACGATAGACAAAAGATTTTCAACGCTGAGGGCGCGAAGGGCGTAAAGGAAAAACAAGACCTAAATTATTAACCAAAAAAACGAATTGGCGATTCAATCTCTTGTTTCCGCCCTTTTCATCTGCCGCCGCCGTTAAGCCTGATTTTGCAATTATTTTCCAGCAAAAATGTAGAAAAAATACGTTCCTGATACTTGACAAAAAACGTCGAAGTTGTGATAATACTCGGCAGTGCAACTTTTATGAAACACATCGAAAGGGGATTTTTTTGAATGGAAAACATCAAGGGCAGCAAGACAGAGGCTAATCTTTGGACGGCGTTCGCAGGCGAATCTCAGGCCCGCAATAAGTACACCTATTACGCAAGCAAGGCCCGCAAGGAAGGCTTTGTCCAGATCGCCGACATCTTTGAGGAGACCGCCGGCAACGAGAAGGAACACGCCAAGATCTGGTTCAAGCTCCTTCACGAGGGCGACATTCCCACCACCGACGTCAACCTTGCTGACGCCGCCGCCGGCGAGAACTACGAGTGGACCGACATGTACGCCGGCTTCGCCAAGACCGCTCACGAAGAGGGCTTCACCCGCATCGCCAAGCTCTTCGAGATGGTTGGCGCCATCGAGAAAGAGCACGAAGAGCGCTACCGCAAGCTCCTTGCCAACGTCAAGGACGGCCTGGTCTTCTCCCGCGACGGCGACATGGTCTGGCAGTGCTCCAACTGCGGCCACATCGTGGTCGGCAAGAAAGCTCCCGTCAAGTGTCCCGTGTGCGACCATCCTCAGGCTTACTTCAAGGTTCTCGCCAAGAACTACTAAGATCACGCGCGCAAAAAAGCGGCCCTCAACGCGGGGGCTGCTTTTTTTGTGCCCGGATAAACAGCCCCTGCCGGACTTTCCGCGGAAATACCTCCGGGGCCGCGCCGCCTCCATTGATAAAGCAAATACTTTGATGTTTAATTCAAGATTTTATTAGTTAAATATAACTAACTTGCACAAGGCTTTTGTTTTCGAAATTCCAAGATATAATGATATGTAGAGTTCATTCCCTGGGGAATGAAAAATTGCATAAGAGAGGTGTATACCGATGAAAGGAAGAATTTTTTTGTTGGGCTTGATTCTGGGCGCGGTCATGATCGCTCTCGGCATGGCGCGGCAGGGACAGGCGCACGGCGTGTGGTTCGCCAGCCGCCTGGACAGGACGCAGCTCGTTTTGGGCGAGGGGTTCAAGGACAACGCCTACGACCCCAAGGCGGTGACGGCTCTGCAGGGGTATGACGCCGAGTATAACAAGGTGGAGGTCAAGCCCATCGACGGCGGCGATCATATCACCATCAAACCCGCCGAGGACGTGGCCGTCGTGGCCGTGGAGTTCGACTACGGCTATTGGAGCAACGGGAAGGACGGCAAGTGGCACAACGCCCCCATGGATCAGGTGGAGGGCGCCACAATCGGCACTCACGCCGTGAAGTACAGTGTGAACTACCTCAAGTCCGTAAAAGAGGTCAAAGCCATCGAGGGTATCCCCTTCCAGATCGTCCCCATGACCGACCCCACAAAGCTGAACGTGGGCGATCCCCTGACGGTCCAGGTGCTCCATGATGGCCAGCCTATGGCCGGCGTGGAGGTGATTCCCGACGTGATCAACCACCACACGGTATTCGTCAAGGCTGACGCTGAGGGTAAAGTCACTGTCCCCGTGGCCAACGGCAGCGTCAACGTGATTGGCATCGAGCTTACCCACAACTACGGCAGCCCTACGGCTAAGGCGACGCGCGACAAGGTCTTCAGCAGCCTCAGCTTTACCATTTACCCTGCCGAAGAGGATTAGCCCGAAAAAAGAGTCTCAAAGGCCTTTCCGGCCTCGCAAAAAAGTGGTCTCCTTGATGAGGAGACCACTTTTTTTGCGGGGACGTTATTTACCGATTATTTTTAAATATATGATAAAATAGCGTCAGGCGATCACAAGGTCGCTCAGAAGGGCTCCGGGCGGAACGCCGGGGAGCCGCCGCACTTTGTGGGAAACCTCCCGGCACTGCGCAACGAAGGGAGGTGAACCGATGACGGTACGAAAAAAGAGCCGCCTGAAAGCGTTGACGCTTGCTTTCTTAGCAGCTCTGATTCTGTGGGTGATATGGACGGCAATCCAATCATCCCGGACCTATGTTCTCGTTTTCACGTTACTCAGCCTGTAACCATCAGTGAAAGATGGCGCTGACTGAGTCTCACCACCCAGTCGGCGGGCTGTCGGGACGGGTTGTTTTCCCTTAGGGCAACCGTCCCTTGCGTCCAAATTATACCACAACGCCGTTTCCCGTAAAGGGAAACGGCGTTTGTGTTTTTTGCCTCAATTGGGCCGTAAGTGTGGGCCGTAAGTGAACCAGTTTGCCCTGGACATCTTGAACTTGGTCTTTCCGCCAGCTTTTTTAGAACTTCCACTCAAATCTGAGAGATCCGCCGAAGTCGCTGTAGCCGGAGCGGAAGACTTCGGTGCCGACAGCGGCGCGAACGCTGAACTTTTCGGTGCTGCCGAACTCGGCCCCCAGCGCCAGAGCCACGCTGTCGCTGCCGGCGTTACCGCGCCACGTGCTGCTCGTCCTGCCGCCGATGAGGACCCAGCCGTAATCGTGGCTTCTGTCGAGGAACTCGTGATGCCACAGCGCCGAGACGTGGACGGAATAGGTGGTCCCGTTGTTCAGCGTGCCGCCGGCGAAATTCGCCTTCACGCCTAGGCTGCTTCTCAGGGACTCATACTTGGTTGAGTTGAGGTTCAGGGCACTGCCGTTGCCCGCGGAGCAGCTTTCGGTCACCGAGGGGCGGGTGACGACGGCGTAGTTCAGCGCGGCCACGGGGGTCAGCGTGGCGGAGCCTTTCTTGCTGTTCCAGCCTGCACCGATCTCCACGGCGCCGCTGAAACCAGTCCACTTGGCGCCGTTGATGCGCTCGTAGTCGCCGACGCTCACGCTGCGGGAGGTTTCGTAGCGGTCCCAACCGGCACGAGCCAGGCCGTAGAAGAAAAGTCCCTTCTCGGGGTCCTTGGCGTGTTTTGCCTGGACGCCGATGAATCCGCCGTCGCTGTTGGAGCTCAGGTAGGAGGGCGAGTAGACGCTGGCGCCGTCGTGGATGAATCCGCCGTGGACGCCCCAGGTCCAATTGCCGCGGCGCTTGTCGCCGCCGATCAGGACGCCGGAGCTCTGGCTCTTGTAGCCGCCGTAGCCCGACCAGCCGTTTTGGCGCGCTGTGGCGCCGAAGGGCTGGAAGTACCAGTTCCAGAGCTGTCCCGAGGGGGCGCTGGAACCGGTCATGCGGTCCGAGATCATGCCCGACAGTCTCTGGTTGTTGGCCAGGGCGGAGTAGAGCAGTATGTCGTAGTCTTCGGGATGGAGCTGGTCGAACATCTTTGCGGCGATGGCTTCGTTTTCGGCGAAGTCGATCTCGCCGAGCAGCTCGGCGGCGTCGTCGGTCAGTTCCTCCAGTACGGCGTTGTCAAGGGCCTTCCCAGCGGCAAGCCCGCCGGGAGTGGCGGCTATGGCGCTGTAAACATGGGGCGCGCGGACGGCTAGATATACCAGGTCGGTGGCGCCGCTTTCCGCTTCCAGGGGGCTGAGCTCCATGGACCACAACTCAAGGAAATCGCCTGAAACGACGAAGTTTTCGCCAAAGCTCAGAGTATCGGCCTCAATGAAGTTTTCCAGTTTGAGGGTGTTTTTGCCGTTGGCGAAATAGCCTTCGGGCTTGTAATAAACCATGCCGTTCAGCGAGGCCGTCCCCGTGACTTTCAGTTTGTCGCCGCCCTCGAAGTCGCCTTCGAGTTGCAGAATGCCAGTGGCGTCCTGGGTGTAGCTTCCCTCCACGGTCAGAGTGCCGATGGAGTTGCCGGGGGCTACGGAGCCGCGGTTGGTCACGGAGTTCCTGATGACGCCGCTGCCTTGGAGCGTCGCGCCCTGCTCGACGGTCACGGCCGATTCAAGGGAGCCATTGACGGACAGCGAGCCGGCCTCGACGATGGTGTCGCCGCTGTAGGTGTTTTGGCCGTTCAGCGCCAGGAAGCCCGGGCCGTTTTTGGTGACGCCGCCCTCGCCGGTGATCGAGCCGGCGTAGACGTTCGCGACGTCTTTGCCGAGGCTCACGGTCATGTTGGACAGGGTGCGGCGGTCGGCGCTCAGCGCGTCGGCGCCGTAGAGTTCGTCGGCCGCGCCGAGATAAATCTCACTGCCGCCCGCGCCCCCGTCGTCCAGCCAGCCCACGGTGAAGTCGCCGCCGTTGGCCCCGTTTGATTCCTTGGCGCGGACCATGATGTCGGCCGCGTAGTTTTGGGGGTCACCTTCATTCCAGGTTCTGCCGATGACCGCCACGTCGGCCCACGTTCCCGTCTCGGGGTTGTAGATATAGGTCCTGTTCAAAAGGGCGTCGCCCGGGATCGTCGTGCTGACGATGGCAAAGTAGCTTCCAGCCATGATTTTTGTGTCGGGATTCTGCGTGGTGATCTCCACGACGTAGGCTTTGTCCTTGGGCAGGAAGACGAAGGACTTCAGGTCCACGGTGCGCCAGCCCTCCCATTTGGAAGTGCCGTCTCCGTCCGCGCCGAAGGTTCCCGACTGCTCGACCAGGACCTGCCCCGCGCCTGGGGTGGAGCCGGAGCGGATGGTGACGGTGTAGTTCATGCCGGGGTTGCTGGTGTAGAAGGACAGGGCCTTGACCATCTCGTTGTCCGCCGCCCGGTTGGCGCTGGCCACGGAGATCTGGCAGTCATTGAAGGGGTACTGGTAGGCTGAGCGGTCGCCGGTCCAGCCGAAATTGCCGTCGGCGATGGTGTAGCGCCCGCTGTCGAGTTCGGCGTTCAGGAAATAGACGTCGTTCAGAGTGACGTCCTTGTAGGAGACGTAGTAGTAGCCGTTGTCGCCGTAGTCTGTTCCCCAGCTGTTGCGCAGGATCCAGGCGCCATAGATTTTTTTGCCGTCGGGACCTTTAAAGTTTTGAAACTCATAATCGTCGTCCCACCCCACCAGGGCAATGGCGTGAGGCTCGGGCTCCTTCGGAACTGCTTTGTTGTAAATTTCGCTGCCGATGGTACCGGCTTCAGCGTAGTCGTAATGGGCGAGAACCGCGCCGTAATCTTTGATGAGTTCCTTGACCCTTTTTCGCAGGTCCTCTCTGGAATTTACGCTGCCCTTGTTGTCTTTGGCGAAGCCGTACATGTCGTGGAGCGTGCCGTCGGGCGTCAGCCGCTTGGGAACGGGCTCCATGTCTTTTTGCCGATAGGCGCACTGGGCGGAGGAAACGACGCCGTTGACGACCATGGTGTGGACGCTTGTAAAAGGATAGCCGCCCTGGTCATAAACCGGATCCTTGTTCCGCTCTAATTTGCTCTTGTCATGCAGAGGCGCCGTGTCGTTGGGTTCCTCCGAAGGATGGGCATAGGCGGTCCAGGCGTGGTAACGTTCGGAGAAGAAAGGATGGGCGCTGACGGGGGTCCCGTTCTCAGCCATCTGCTTTACCCAGCTGGACTCGTAGGAGGCCATAGCGCCGAAGGTCCAGCATGCGCCGTAGGCGCCTTGATTGAGAATCTTTCCTACCATATTGGCAGGCGCTGTAGAAACCCGCCAATCGAATACAGTTGGGAGAACTTCCGCCTGGGCCGGCGAGTTCCATAAAAGCGAGCCCGCGCCGATCAGCGCCAGGCCGAAAACGATTGCCCTCCGGGCGCTTTTTCTTTTTTCGTATTGCGGCGACATGGTTTGTATCTCCTTTCAAGGGTGAGATCTGCCATAGTTCCTCTAAACCCGGTATCGGCCGGCACGTGACGCGCGCTTCCTGAAATTTGTCACGGTTTCTTTTTACAATTATAACATAAAAAAGGTACAGATTCGAAGAAGCTTAGACCGAAAACCTTCCATGAAAGGAGCCGGTGTGATAACATCTTTTTTGCCCCTCTCTTTCAATCCAAGAGTTCTGGGAGAATCAAGGGGAGGGCGAAAAGGAGAAAAAGGATGCGCGAAAAATACCTTCTGACACCGGCAAAGATCATTATGGGCGGATTTTTTCTTCAAATCCTGGCGGGGACCCTGCTGCTGCTTCTGCCCTGCGCGACGGTCCAGGGAACGCCGGCGCCCCTCCTGGACGCGCTATTTACGGCCACGTCGGCCACCTGTGTGACGGGGCTGGTGGTCCGCGACACGGCCACCTTCTGGTCGCCCTTCGGCCACGGCGTGATCCTGCTGCTGATCCAGATCGGCGGGCTGGGCGTGGCCACTATCGGCGTCATCATCTCCGTGGCGGTGGGGAGGCGCATTGGGCTGAAAGAGCGCTTCGTCATGCAGGAAGCCGTCTCGGTGCAGCAGACTGGTGGGATTGTGCGCTTCGCCCGTTTTATCGCCAGGGGGGCGCTGGCCGTCGAGCTGGCGGGCACAGCCCTGCTGGCCTTCCGCTTCTGCCCGCTTTACGGCCTGGGCCGGGGGCTCTGGCTCTCGCTGTTCCACTCGGTTTCAGCCTTCTGCAACGCCGGCTTCGACCTGATGGGGACGGTCCAGCAGCCCTACGCCTCGCTGACGGGCTACGGCGGCGACGCGCTGGTAAATCTGACGGTGGGCGGGCTAATCGTGGTCGGCGGCCTCGGTTTCTTCGTCTGGGACGACTTGTTCAGCCAAAAGCTGAAATTCCGCGCCTACGAGCTTCAGACCAAGGTGGTCCTGACGGCGACGCTGCTGCTGATCGCCGTGCCCACGCTCTTCTTCTACGCCGCTGAGTTTGGCCTTCCGGCCTGGTCGGCGATGACGGCCAAGGAAAAGTGGCTTGCCTCCCTTTTCCAGGCCATATCGCCGAGGACCGCCGGGTTTAACACGGTGGACCTGTCGCTGATGCAGGGGCCCTCGCTGATGCTCGTGGGAATCCTGATGGTCATCGGCGGTTCGCCGGGATCGACGGCGGGCGGCGTGAAGACCACCACGGCGGCGCTGCTGGTCCTGTGCGTCCGTTCCACCTTCAAAAGGCTGCACTCCGTGGAGTGCTATGACCGGCGGGTGGAGAGCGACGTGATCCTCAGCGCCGTGTCGGTCCTCTTTACGGCGCTGTTCCTCGTGCTGGCCGGCGCTCTGGCGATCGCCTTCAGCGACGGCGTGCCGCTCTACGCGGCGCTCTTCGAGGCGGCGTCGGCAGTAGGCACTGTGGGGCTCTCGCTGGGATTGACGCCGCAGCTGGGGGCCTTCTCCCGCCTGATTCTGATCCTGCTGATGTACTTTGGACGCGCGGGTTTTCTGACGCTGATCTACACGCTGGCGAACGGCCAGATCGCGCCGCCGTCGCAGTTCCCCCTCGGAAAGATCACCCTGGGATAAAAAAGGAGGTTTTTTTGTATGAAGACCCATCTTATTATCGGGCTGGGACGTTTTGGCCAGCACATGACCCGCAAGCTCTGCGAGCTTGGAAATGAGGTGCTGGCCGTGGACAGGAACGAGGAGCGCGTCAACAAGGTGCTGTCCTTCGCGACGAAGGCCCAGATCGGCGACGCCACCAACGAGCAGTTCATCGAATCCCTCGGGGTCGGCAGCTTCGACACCTGCGTGGTGGCCATCGGCGACGATTTCCAGAGCTCTCTGGAGGCCACGTTCCTGCTGAAGGACTACGGCGCGAAGTACGTCGTCGCCCGGGCCAGCAGGGAAGTGCACGTGAAGTTCCTGCTGCGCTGCGGCGCCGACGACGTGATCTATCCCGAAAGGGAGACGGCGCTGAGGGCCGCAGTCAAATACAGTTCCGACAGCGTTTTCGACTATATCGAGCTCACGCCCGACTATTCCATCTACGAGATCACGCCTCCCGAAAGCTGGATCGGCAAGACCATCCTAGACCTGGCAATCCGCACGAACTACCACATCTCCATCCTGGCGACGAAGCAGGACGGCGTGCTGTCTCCGCTGCCTCACCCCGACTACAGGTTCGACAAGGATCAGCGGCTGGTCATCATGGGCGGCAACGAGGACGTGCAGAAGTTCATCAAATAAAAGCCGAAACGCTGAAAAAGGGAGTGCCGGACGAAAATGTTCCACGTGGAACATTTTCGTCCGGCACTCCCTTAATGTTGGCTTTGATCCGCGGCGGCGGAGGTGGAAACCCCGTGAAAGCGGCGCGGAACTGATACTAACTTGCATTTAACATGCTTAATATAGGACCGAAGATCAAAGTCAAAGGATTTCAACGCAAGGCTGAACAGAAAGGGCGCAAAGGACACAAAGGAAAAATAAGACCTGCTTTTTAAATAAAAAAACGAATTGACGTGATTGAAATTAATATATTTTGATTAATTTTACGGTTCTAAAAGTCTTTCAAGGTTTTCCTTTGCGAACCTTTGCGTCCTTTGCGTTAAAATCTTTTGACGTGGTTTTCAATTTTATATTAAGCATATTGATGGGTAATAGTATGAATTCTTCGGTATGAGGCGGTTGTACTGAAAGGAAAATGTTCCACGTAGAACATTTTTATCCCCCGCGGAACTCCGCGGCCTAAAGGTAGTAGGTCCCGTCAATGCGGAGGGTGGCGCTGCCGCCGAAAAGGACTCTGCCGTCCCTGACGGACAGCCTGACGGGGTTGAATTCCCTGTCGCGGCCGCCCTGTTCGAGAACGATGGGTTCCCCCTTCCAGAGGCCCCTTTTCAGCATGTAATAGCCGAAGGCGCTGCTGCCCGAGCCTGTGGCGGGGTCTTCTAGGTAGCCGTATTTGGGCGCGAAGACCCGCGTGTGAGCTTTATTCGCGGGGTCGGCCGCGGCGCGGGAAAAGGCCAGGATGATGTCGATCCCCTGTTTTTCGCAGAAGGCTTTCAGCCTGGACTCCTGGGGAAAGATGGAGATTTCACGCTGCAAGTCGGCGATGGGAATCAGCAGCGTGGTCAATCCCGCATTGATCACGTCGAGGGGCAGCGAACCGTCCACGTCGCCGGGGGCGATTCCCAGGGCTTCGGCGGCGGCCGCGGCGCTCAGTTCTGTGCCCATGTACCGAGGGTTGGGCGCGGTGATGTAGACGGCGTCCTGCTTTTCAATCTCGTTGAAGACCGTGAGCGTCCCTTTCCGGTTCGTCTCGATGCTGATCAACGGCTTTGATCTGAGCGGCGGGCGGTTCTTCGCCAGGTCGTACATGCAGGCGATGGTCCCGTGGCCGCAGAACTCCACTTCGCACTCCGAAGAAAAGTAGGTCAGCTTGCAGTCGGCGGCCTCTGAGCTTTCGCAGAAGACCATTTCTGACACAAAGCCCTTGTGCTGCCTCGCAATGTCCTGCATTTCCCCGGGTGTCAGCGTCTCGCCTTTGCCCAGATACACGCAGGCCGCCGGGTTTCCCAGCGATTTTTCCGAAGTGAAGGCGTCAATCTTTTTGTAAGCCAGTTCGCGCATTTTTATTGCCTCCTTATGTCTTCGTCGGCCAGAGCGGGCTTTTCGCCGTTGATGGGCGCGCCCGAAGCCGTCTTTAAACTATTATTCATTATACTCTTTTAGAAATAATTTTGTAAAATATATTTATAGCTATAGGCGGTTGAATAAGATGAATTGTCGTTTTTCAAGCCGCAATACCGCTTTGCAATAAAAACGCAAAATGGGCACGGAGGGGAGGACCCGAGGGGTATCCACCAATCGAGTATAGGCTGGCCGAATAGGTCAAGATAGTTTTTAGCGACTGCATGGCCCCTCGGGCCGGCCCCGGTCTCTAATTTAGCCGTCTTGTTGCCAAATAGTATAAAAGCCGGATCAAAAGATTGAGTCGCAAAGACCGTAAAGAACTCAAAGGAAAACTTGAAGATTTTTAGAATCATAAAAATCAATCTATAATTTGTTATTGTATTTATTTTTACTTTAGCTGTGAATTTGGGGCCGCTTTTCCTCTGCTGCCTTTGCGCCCTCCGCGTTAAAATCTTTTGACTTGCCTTTCAGCCCAATAAACAAACGTCCCAGACAGGCGTGAGAGCGTCCTTTCCCGGCCCTGTCGCTGGCGCGCCGCCCGCCGTTCTTGCCGTTTTTCCGGCGATAGGGTATGATGAAAAACGGTTCTCGACCTTCTTGTACATTCCTGCTGCAAGCCCTGTCTGAAGGCGATGTGAGCCCTGTTTTAAAAAATGTGAGAATGGAAGAGGATCGGGTCCCCATGAAAAAAAGCGGAAGTTTAGGTATTTTAGCATTGTTATTTGCCCTTCCCGCGGCGGCGCGGGTGATCGATGCGGAAAGCGTCTCGGTCACGGGGTCGCGCCTGCTGCGGAGCCTGGACGAGGTTCCGGCTCAGACCTATGTGATTACGCGGGAAGACATTGAAGGAAGCGCGGCTTCCACGGTGCTGGACCTTCTGAACCGCGTACCCGGGCTTACGGGCGTGACGGGCAGCGCGGCGATGACGCTGAACCAGGCCGTCACCGTGCGCGGGCTCTTTACGGAAGTGCTCCTTTTGGTGGACGGCGTTCCCTGCAACCTGCCCAGTCACGGCACGGGGACGGGGTCGTCGGGCTATGCCTACGACCTGAGGTCGCTGCCTCTGGATTCGGTAGAGCGCATCGAGGTGGTCAAGGGCGCGAGCTCGGCGATCTACGGTTCCCATGCTGCCGCGGGCGTCATCAGCGTCACCACGCGCAAAAGCGCCCTTGAAAACGAGCTGGTCCTGAAAGGCGAAGGCGGTTCGGGCGGATGGCTGAAAGGCTCGGTCCAGGCGACCGCTGCCGGAGGGAAGGGGCTTCGCGCCTCCGTGAGCTACGTCCACACCGAAGAGGGAGAACGGAAGATCAAACAGCTCACGCGGTCCGCGGCCCTTCTGGCGGGGCACGCCTACGACCTGTCGCGCCAGTACCGCGGCGACGACTACGGCCTGAGCCTGGACTGGAAAAACTGGCGGCTCAGCGCCGCCTTCGGCGAGTCCCTTTCGCGCTGGGACAACACGGTTTACGCAGTTACCAGCGAGGCGGGGCAGAAGAATAAATACGGGCGTATCAGCCTGGCTTTTGACAACGGAGTGAAGAGCATACGGCTTTACTACATTGGAAACACTAAAGACTATTGGCAACAATCTAATTTGACGACCTACGACGACCAAATCTGGGGCGCGTCCTGGAGCCGCCGGTCGCCGATCTTGGGACTGCCGGGTGTCTGGGGAATGGAAGCCCGCAAAGAACGCTCCGAAGGGGCGGGGGAACTGCGCTACAAGAGGGACCGCCTTGAGCTGGCCCCCTTCGCCGAAGTGTCTATAGCCGCGGGCGAGGTGGTCGTCGACCTGGGGCTGCGCGGCGAGTACTGGGACATGGACGGTTCCGCCGCCGACGTCCGGGAACTGCTTCCCCGGCTGTCGGCCAGCTGGCAGAGCCCTTCGGGAGCTTTGTGGTACGCCTCGGCGGGACGGTTCTTCGCCATGCCGAGCCTGTACGAGATCAGCGCCGGGACGGGGCCTCTGAATCCCGACCTGAAACCCGAGCGGGGCTGGAGCTATGACCTGGGCGTGAAGAACGGGGGCGCGAAAAATCCCTGGAGTCTGGGGCTCTTCATGCTGGACATGGAAGACAAGGTCAAGTACGTGGTCGACCCGGCCAGCGGCGCCGGCGTCTTTTTGAACGTGAACCGCTACCGGGCCTGGGGCGCCGAGGCACAGGTCAAAATCCCTCTGGGGAAGAATTGGAGCTGGACTCAGGGCCTTTCCTACGTGAAGGGCGAGGAGAAGACCGAAGGCGGCGCCTGGAGCCGCACGGGGATGCCGCGCTGGGACCTGTCGGGGCGGCTGGGCTACGCCTCGGGCCGCTGGAACGCCGAAGCGGAGCTGCACTATTATGCCGACCACGCGGCGCTGCCCATCTACGACGGCGAGGAGAGCTTTTTCCTGATGAATCTGGCCCTGAGCTGGAAGGGGGACGAAAGCCGTTTCCGGCTTGCCGTGGGCAATCTCTTCAACAAGGAAATCGTCATCAACTATTCGGGTTTTATCACGCCCGAACGCCGGTGGGTGCTGTCCTGGGAGCAGAAGTTTTAACGCCTTGGCGGCGCTGGCGGGAGGGACGGCCCCGCGGCGCGCTTTTTTTGCCGGAATGTTTTTCAGGAAAAAATCGCTGTTTCCAGGATGAAAGACCTCTATTTTAAAATTTCCATTCGCGTCGGTTTATGATAAACTTGTTTTGCAATATCTCTAAAAAAACAGGAGGTTGACATGATGAAAAGGATATCGGCATTTCTTTTTGCGCTTTTGGCAGTGGCGGGCATAGCGACGGCGGCGGCCGCGGCGAAGCCGAAGGTCGTAATTTACACGTCCATGTACGAGGATATCATCGAGGCCATGGATGAAGTTCTGGAAGAGAAGTTCCCCGATTACGACATTGAGTTCTTCTATGGCGGAACGGGCACGCTTCAGGCGAAAATTGCGGCTGAAATGGACTCCAAGAAGCTGGGCTGCGACATGCTTATGGTGGCCGACCCTTCCTACGCGCTTGAGCTGAAAGAAGCGAAGGTCCTTCATCCCTATGTCTCCAAAGAATCAAAGAACATGGCTTTCGAGTACGATCCCGAGGGCTACTGGTATCCCGTGCGCATCAGCAACATGATCCTGGCCTACAATCCCGAGAAGTTCGCGAAGGACCAGATCCCCCACAGCTTCAAAAACTTTGCCTACGACGCGGGCGTTGCCGGTTTCGTTTCCATGTCGAACCCTCTGACGTCTGGCACGGCGCTTGTAGCCATTTCCGCTCTGAAAGATAAATACGGCTACGAATACTACGACGCCCTGGCCAAACAGAAGGTCATGGTGGAGTCGGGCTCCGTGGCTCTGGCCAAGCTCGAGACGGGCGAGTGCAAGGTGATCATGATCCTCGAGGAATCGGTCCTGAAAAAACGCGAGGAAGAGGGCAGCAAGATTGAGGTCATCTATCCCGACGACGGCACCATCTGCGTTCCCTCGCCGATCATGACCGTGGACGAGAAATGGAGCGCCAACAAGAACGTGAAGGTCTGCGAGGAACTGACCGACTGGTTCCTTTCTCCCGAAGGCCAGTCCTATATCGTGAAGGCGTGGATGCACTCCGTCCGCAGCGACAGCGTGAATCCCCCCTTCGACGCGATCCCCACGGAGGAGATCCGGAAGAACGCCATGCCCGTTAGCTGGGAGCGTGCCTTCCGCGAGCGTTCCGAGCTCCGCACCAATTTTGAAGAACGGGTCAAGAAATAAGAGCTGAATTTCAGTAATTCTACTGACGGGGCACGATTCTCATGCCCCGTCTCTTCGTGTTATAATAATTTTCATAGCGTTTAAATCTATTTTTACGGGTGGTGTCCTGAGGTGATCTCCGAAGGAGAAACTATTTCGATAAAGCAGCCGAAGAAATTTTACTTTGACGCAAAAATGTTTCTGATCCTGGCGATCGTCGCTTTCCTGCTGGTCTTCAACGTTTTTCCCTTGCTTTATCTGCTGGTGAGGGCCTTTTTTGAGACGGGGGAGTTCTCCACCGAAGCTTTCAGGCGGATCTACACTCACGCGCTGAACTGGGAAGCCCTGAGAAACACTCTGATCACCGCCGGATGCTCCATGGTCCTGGGCGTGATGATCGCCTTTCCTCTGGCGTGGCTTGTGGGGCGGACGGACATGTACGGGAAGAAGTTCTTCCGCACGCTCTTCGTGATGACCTATATGGTGCCGCCCTACGTGGGGGCCATGGCCTGGCTCAGGCTGCTGAACCCCAAGGTGGGCACGCTGAACACCCTTCTGGCCCAGATCTTCGGCCTGGCCGAAAACCCCTTCAACATCTACAGCATCGGCGGGCTGGTCTGGGTGCTGACCACGTTCTACTACCCCTACGCTTTCATCACGATCTCCCGCGCGATGGAAAAAATGGATCCGTCGCTGGAGGAGGCGTCCAAGATCTCGGGCGCTTCGCCGCTGAGGACCGTGCTTACCGTGACTTTTCCGATCATGCTCCCCAGCATCGTTGCCGCGGGGCTGCTCGTCTTCGTTTCCGCCGCGTCCTGCTACGGCATTCCTTCCATTATCGGCGCGCCGGGGCAGATCGACACCGTAACGACCCGCATCATCGACTACGTCTACGTGGGTTCCGCCGAAGGCCTGACCGACGCGACCACGCTGGCGGTGGCGCTGATGCTGATCGCCAACGTGGTGCTCTACATCTCCACCTTTGTCTGCGGCCGGAAGCAGTACATCACCGTCTCGGGCAAGTCCACCAGGCCCAACATGGTGGAGCTGGGGAAATGGCGCCTGCCCGTCACGCTGCTGGTGGCGCTCTTCGCCGTGATCGTCATCGTGATCCCCTTCGCCACCGTGGCGCTCACGTCGGTGACGGTCAACCTGGGCAAGGGCGTGACGCTCAGCAACCTGACGGCCAAGTACTGGCGCATCCTGTTCACGCGGAAGGCCATCATTTCCTCGGCGAAAAACAGCCTGATCGCCGCGTCCACGGCGGCCACGGCGGGCATGTTCATCTCCTGCGTCATGGCCTACCTGCTGACGCGCACGCGCCTGTGGGGCCGCCGGATCCCCGATTTCCTGATCACCGTCGGTTCGGGCACGCCCAGCGTGGTCATCGCGCTGGCACTGATCATGACCATGTCGGGACGCTTCGGCATCAACATCTACAACACTTTGACCATCATGATCATCGCCTACATGATCAAATACCTGCTTATGGGGATGCGCACCGTGGTGTCGGCCATGAGCCAGATCCATCCGTCGCTGGAGGAGGCGTCGCTGATCTCCGGCGCGGGCTGGCTGCGCAGCTTCAAGGACGTGACGCTGCCGCTGATCGCGCCGTCGGTGGTGGCGGGCTGGTTTCTGATCTTCATGCCCTGCTTCTACGAGCTGACCATGTCGGCGCTGCTCTATTCCACGCACACCAAGACCATCGGCTACGAGCTGTTCACCTATCAGACCTATCACAGCCAGCAGACCGCCGCGGCCATCGCCACGGGCATCCTGATCCTGGTCATCGGCGTCAACTGGCTGCTGAACAAGCTCACCAAGGGCGAATTTTCCATTTAAAAGGAGCATGGGTTGATGTCTTCCATTACATTTGACGCGGTTACGAAATCCTATGGGAATGTGCGGGTCATCGAGGAATTCAGCGGTGTGTTCCGCGACCGGGAGTTTGTCACGCTGCTGGGGCCCTCGGGATGCGGCAAGACCACCATGCTCCGCATGATTGCCGGCTTTGAAAAGCCCACGTCGGGGCAGATCCTGATCGACGACTGCGCGGTCAGCGGGCCCTTGGGCTTCGTCCCGCCCAACAAGCGGGATATCGGCATGGTCTTCCAGTCCTACGCTGTGTGGCCCCATATGAACGTGTTCGACAACGTGGCCTATCCGCTGAAAATCCAGGGCCTTCCCAAAAAGGAGATCCGCCGGCGGGTGGAGATGATCCTGGAGACGGTCCATCTGAGCCAGTACGTGAACCGCATGCCCAGCGAGCTTTCGGGAGGCCAGCAGCAGCGCGTCGCCCTGGGGCGCGCCCTGGTGTCCAGCCCCAAGGTGCTGCTGCTGGACGAGCCCCTCTCGAACCTGGACGCGAAGCTGCGGGAGAGCATGAGATTCGAGATCAAGGAAGTGCAGCGCCATTTCGGCATCACCGTGGTCTACGTGACCCACGACCAGACCGAAGCTATGGCCATGTCGGACCGGGTGATCGTGCTGAACCGGGGCGTGGTGCAGCAGGTGGACACGCCCATGAACATCTACAGGCATCCCGTCAACCAGTTTGTGGCCGACTTCGTGGGCAAGATCAACTTTATCCGCGGCGAAGCCGGCGGCGGCGTTATTCGCCTGGCCGGCACGGATCAGCGCATGAGCTATCGGGGCGAGCGGACGGGCAAAGTAGTGGTGGCCGTGCGTCCCGAGAACATCGTGATGCGCCCCGACCGCGGAGTGCTTCGCGGCACTCTGGCGAGCGCTTATTATCTCGGCGATACCAACGACTGCCGCGTGGAACTGGAGGGGAACTCGGTCCGCGTGATCGGCGCCGGAAACACCTACGAGCAGATCGCTCAGGGCGAACAGGTCTGGCTGGATTTCGACGAGTACATGGTCTTCCCCGACGACGGCCTGGAGGAGCAGATTCGGATCTTGTCCTAAGCCTCGCTTCAGATTAAACAGCTGAGCTAACGTCCGGGGACGGCCTGAGGAAAACCGGTTCCGCTTCGGACATGCTCGGACCTCATTTGGCGGTCCTGCGCCGTTTGCGGCTTCGATCCCCTCAAATCGTCCCTGCCGGAGATTTGGCGCTTCCGCCGATAAATAGCATAGGACGTGAAAGCAAGGCTGCAGCCAAGCCTCTTTTTGAAAGGTGATATCAACCATGTTGATTCAATTTGACAAGATGAAGGAAATCACCATACCTCACCTGAATCAGGGCGAAGGCGCCGTGTCGGCGAAGTTCTTCGCCGACGGGAACGGCAAGATCATGCTGAGCCGGCTGCCCGCGGGCGCATCCATCGGCCTCCATGTCCACGCTTCCAGCAGTGAGGCGAACTACGTGCTGAGCGGCACAGGCTGCGCGGTCTGCGGCGGCGAGCCCGAAGAGTTAACCCCCGGCATCTGCCGCTACTGCCCCAAAGGCGCTTCTCACAGCATCGCCAACACGGGGACCGATGACCTGGTGCTGTTCACGGTGGTGTCGGAGCAGTAAAACCGAGCCGGCCGGCCTCAGGGGGCCGCGCCGAACCTTCAAGGGCGCGGAAAAAGCACAATGTTCCACGTGGAACATCCCCCTCCAGGGGAAAATATTTCACAAAAAAGGCGGAGAGCTCGCAAAACATCGCGAGCTC
>SFDM01000039.1 GCA_004558205.1 Pyramidobacter piscolens | reverse complement strand
CCAGCAGCGCAAGGAGGCGGCGCTCGATAAACGTTCCAGGTGCGAAGAAGCCTTCCCCCGGCCCAACCGGAGGCGTACTTTTAGTACGTTGAGGATTGGCCCGGGGAAGGGTTCGAGCAGCTGGGACGTTTAGCGAGTGACGCCGGTAAACCGCAAGTTACTTCTAAAATGTTCCACGTGGAACATTTCTGTCTAAAAAAGGTCCGCGCGGAAGGGGCAGCGAGGAGCCGCCGGTTCCTCACGGACCGTTCGCGCCGTCTAAAGCGCTGGATATTTCGTGGATGTTTTTACCTTGCGGTGGGCCTCGGCGATCTGGTCAAGCGCCTGCAGCAGCGTGCCGCTCTTTTCCGCGTAATCCGGCGGGAAAGCAGCGTATCCCCGGGCCCGGACCTCGCGATCGGCAAAGGTGATCATCAGCGTAAAGCCGCTGCCGTCGCGGACGCCGCGCCGATAGCCCCGAAAACCGTCCCAGGCCTCCAGGTTCAGCCGGGAACCAAGCGCTTCCAGCCTCGCCATCTCGTCGTCGGAGAGCACAAACTCTACCGTCAGGTCGTCGTCGCAGAACTTTTCGGCGGTCATGGCAAAGCGCATGCCCAGCGGCGTCAGCACCCGGCTGACCTGATAACTCTGATGGTCCGCCTTCGCCGCGCCGCTGACGGAAAAGAAAAACTCGCTGAGCCCCTCCGCGCTCTTTCCCGCCTCCTGAAGCTGCGACTGCGCGAACATGCGGCGGTACTTGTCAAAATAGGCCGTCAAAGCCCCGGCGAAGACGCCGAACCCCTCCGGCGCGCCGCCGGCCAGATTGCTATTCCCCTGGACCTCCACGGTTTCAAAGGTATCGTATTTCAGCAGCATCCGAAAGTCTTCCGGGCTGCCGTCCTGAACCCCGCGGAAGGCGTGCCACGAACCGGAAGCGTATTTCGAGACCAGCGCCGAAAACTCGTCGAAAGCGGCCTGGTCGATAAAGAAATTGACAATGCCCTTCTCGTCGCCGTCGTGAAGCATCACGATCACCGACCGCTGGTTCAGCGACACATGGACGCTGTACAGCTTCAAAGCCTGGGCTTCCGGCCCCGTCTCAAAGCTGAAGCTCTCGATCTGCCGGGACCGGGCGTTCCGGCTGGCTTCGGCCTTCTGCCTGAAAAAGAGGGCGATGGCCCGCTCCGCTTCCTTGAAGTTCTCAGGGATTTTGCCCTCCAGCAGACCGCCGGCCTTCACCTGCCGGCCGTCCTGATAGAGGATCGTCAGCGCCCACTCGGGACGCCCCGAATAGAGCATGCCCGAGCCGAAAGCCGCCCAGCCGTCGAGCCCCAGGTCCGAAACCAGGCGCGTCAGTTCCTCGTAAACGCCGCCGTCCACGCTTCCGCGGTAGTTGTTCGAAACCTCGCCGCTGCAAAACAGCACAAGACTAGTACCGCCCGTCTTTCCCGACTGCACGGAACAATAGAACGTCTGATAGTCAGCGCTGTCCTGCCACGTTTCTCCGTTGTCGACCGAAAAATCGAAATAGACGACCCGGGGCTGCGGCTCGTCCTGCCCGCCGGCACAGCATGGGCCGCCGCCAAGGGACAGGAAAAGGGCTAAACAGATCAGAACCATCCTCAGAAGAAACATCTCAAGACCTCCTTCGCTGGCAATCATACTCATTTTCAATCAAACACCACAACTAACGTCCGAGCGGCCTGAGGGAATGGGTTCCGCTTCAAACATCCTCGGGCCCATCTGGCGATCCTGCGCCGCGTGCGGCCCGATCTCCCTCAGGCCGTTCCCTCAAAGGCAGCTGGCGTTTTCAATTAACCAATAGTATCAGAAGCGCATCGTGCTCTCGGGCGGGATCAGCATCCCCGTTTCAGGGACTGGCTGCGCTTGGCCTGTTCTTTCATGGCGCTCTCAAAATGGCGACGCTCCAGGCAGGGAGCGTCGCCGCTCTTTTTCCGGATCTGTTCGCGCAGCGCCTCGGTGGAGGCGATGCGGCACAGCCCAGCGATCCCGGCGCCGTCGTACCCCTGAGTCCTGGCCGCCAGATCGTGAAGGTCCACGTCATCGGCCAGGGGGATTTTTTTCAGGTGGATCCTGAAAATCTCCTCGCGGGCCGCCTCGTCGGGCAGGGGCAGTTCCAGCACCAGCTCGAAACGCCCGGCGCTGAACAGCGCGGGGTCGATGCGGTCGATGCGGTTGGTGGTGGCCACCACGACCACGCCTTCCATGTCCTCGATGCCGCTCATCTCCGACAGGAACTGGCTGATCACGCGGTCGGTGAACTGGGATTGAGGCCCGCTGTCGGAGCCGCGGATGGGCACCAGCGAGTCGATCTCGTCAAAGTAGAGGATCGACGGCGCGGCCTGGCGGGCCGTGCGGAACACGTCGCGAATGGCGCGCTCGCTCTCGCCCACGTAGCGGGACATCAGCGACGGGCCCTTGACGGAAATGAAGTTCACGCCGCTCTCGTGAGCCAGCGCCTTGACGAGCAGCGTCTTTCCCGTGCCCGACACGCCGTGGATCATGATGCCCTTGGGCGGCGTCACGCCGTAGCGGCGGAACAGGCCGTCCTGCCGCAGGGGCCACTGGACGGCTTCGATCAGCTCTTCCTTGATCTCCTTCAAACCGCCCACCTGGTCCCAGGAGGTGTCGGGAATCTCAACAAAGACCTCGCGGATGGCCGAGGCTTCGATCTCGCGCAGCGCCGACATGAAGTCTGCCATGGTGATCTGCATGGACAGCAGGTCCTCGCCTTTCAGGTCGCCCAGCGTGTCCAGGGAGGGCATCAGGCGGCGCAGGGCCATCATGGCCGACTCCTTGGCCAGGGCCTGAAGGTCGGCGCCCACGAAACCGTGGGTGATGTCGGCCAGGCGGTTCATGTCCACGTCGTCGGCCAGGGGCATGCCGCGGGTGTGGATTTTCAGGATGTCGAAGCGCCCGTTGCGGTCGGGGATCGGCACGGCGATCTCGCGGTCGAAGCGGCCTGGGCGGCGCAGCGCCGGATCCAGCGTGTTCGGGATGTTCGTCGCGGCGATGACCACCACCTGGCCGCGGGACGACAGGCCATCCATCAGCGTCAGCAGCTGGGCCACCACGCGGCGTTCCACCTGCTTTTCGCCGCCCATCTCCTCGCGCTTGGGCGCGATGGCGTCCACCTCGTCGATGAAGATGATGGCCGGCGCGTTGGCCTGCGCCTCCTCAAAGATGGCGCGCAGGCGCTCTTCGCTCTCGCCGTAATACTTGCCGATCACCTCGGGGCCGGAGATACTGGTGAACCAGGCGTCGCTCTCGGCCGCCACGGCGCGGGCGATGACGGTCTTGCCCGTCCCGGGAGGGCCGTAGAGCAGCACGCCCTTGGGCGGCTCCACACCGAGGCGCACGAAGGCCTCGGGATACTTCAGGGGCAGCTCGATCATCTCGCGGATACGGCGCAGCTGAGCGTCCAGCCCGCCGATATCGGCATAGGTCACCTTCCTGTGGCTCAGCTCGCGCAGCTGAGGCTTGGCGATGTTCAGCTCCGTGGAAGGGCTGATCATCACGGTGCCGGCGGGCAGCGTGGCGTTGACGCGCATGGGCAGGTTCTTGCCCGTATGGGTGACCACGCGGACCACGTCGTCGGTGCGCACCGGAATGCCCTTCAGCCGCGCGCGGATGTATTCGCGGTCGAATTCGCTCTCGGGCAGCGGGATCAGCGGCGTCAGCGTCACCGTCTCGGCGTAGCCGTGCACGGCCTTGTAAAGGCGGATGGTGCCGCCCACCTTCCGGTTCAGGTTTTCAAGTCCCAGCAAATCCAGCGCCACGCTGCCCTCGCAGACCGTCACGTCTTCCACGGCGCGGAACGCCGCGCGGCGTTCTCCCTCGAGCTCGATGATATCTTTATCTTTCAGGCCGTACTTGTCCAGTTCAGCAGGCGCCATACGCGCCAGGGCAAGGCCGATGTCCTGTTCTCTTCCTTCAACGATTGTCAGCAATAAAAACACCTCCGGTTGAAGTTTAACACAGAGCCGAGTTTTTTTCAGTATAAAGAAACGTTTTCAACCAAGGTTCAATCTTCCGTAAAAATGCCGCGGGCCCCTCCTCAAACAGGTTGAAGAGAGGCCCGCGGCGTTATGCCTGCCTGGCGGAAACAGGCTGCGTTTTTTATTATCAGGCTTCGGGCGCGGGATCGTCGCGATAACTCCGCTGCGTGGCGTGAGTTCCCGTTTTCCAGACAAAGATCCCCGAAAAACCGTAGATTATGGCGATCAGGGGGCAGAGCCAGCACAGGAAGGCATAGGGCAGATAGGAAAGGGTCGGCACGCCCAGGGTTCCCGCCATATAAACGCCGCAAAGGCTCCAGGGGATCAGGGGCGAGACGATGGTACCGCTGTCTTCCAGCGTCCTGGAGAGCACCTGGGGCAGCAGGTCTTTTTTCTTGAACTCGGAGATGTACATGCGCCCGCCCACCACGATGGCCAGCGTCTGGCTGGCCGTGGCGGCCAGAAGGATAATGCTCGAGAAGATCACCGTGGTGATCAGCCCGCCGGTGTTTTTGACGAGAGGCTTCATTTTCTCGAGGAAAGACGACAGCAGCCCCGTTTTTTCCATGATGGCGCCGTAAAGCATGCCCAGCATGCCCAAAGCGGCGGTCCATAACATGTTTTGAAGGCCGCCGCGGCTCATCAGCCGGTCGAAATCTGCAAGGCCGGTCTTAATGGAAAAACCGCCGTCGAGGATGGAGGCCACGCTGCTGAGGCTTTGCCCCTGGAAGACCATGGCCAGAATGGAAGCCGCCAGCGTGGCGAAGAGCAGCGTCGGGATGGACGGGCACTTGAAAACAGCCATGACGATGACAATCAGGGGCGGAAGAAGAAGGAAGGGGTTCATCTTGAAGTGCTGCTCAATAGCCGTCAGGGTCGCGGCGATCTGTTCCGAATTCACGCCCTGAGCCGAAAAGTTCGCACCCAGGAAGCCATAGATCCCAAGGCTGATGATAAAAGCCGGAAGGGTGGTGTACATCATGGACTTGATATGATCGAAAAGATCGGCCTCCGCCACGGCCGAAGCCAGGTTGGTGGTATCGGACATGGGGGACATCTTATCGCCCAGATAGGCTCCGGAAACGATAGCTCCGGCGGTCATGGCCGGGTTGACGCCCAGGCCGGCGCCAATGCCAATCAGGGCGACGCCCACGGTCCCGGCGGTCGACCAGGAGCTGCCGATGGAGATGGAGCAGACGGCGCAGATGATGCAGGCCGTCACAAGGAAAATCGAAGGATCGATGATCTTCAGGCCCCAGTAAATGATCATGGGCACGGTGCCGCTGGCAATCCAGCTGGCGATCAGGCAGCCGATAAGCATCATGATGATGGTGGGAGTGATGCAGATCTGGCCGCCGTATTCAATCGCCGCGGCCAGTTCTTTCCACGGCTTGCCGTTGACGTAGGCCACTCCCAGGGTGAGAGAGATGGAAACCAGCAGGTTCACGTGCACAGGGATATTGAGCCACAGCACGGAAGCCACCATAGACAGCAGCAAGAAGGCGATGCAGAACAGCGCCCACCCAAAGGGCATGGCGCCGGTATTTTCTTTTCTCATTCACAAACACTCCTTATTTCTCGAACAATGTCAAATTCAACTGCGAGGGGCTCTCGGCGATTTAGAACAGGTATTTGTCCACAACCTGGGCAATCCATTTGGCGTAGGCTTCGTAGCACTTCTCGCCCACTTCCGCCGTTGCGTCGGCGGGGTTGCCGATGTATCCGGGGCTCCGGTCCTCCTTGACGGGCACGTAAATGCCCACGGCGCCGCCATAGTAATGCAGGCCGCTCATCTTGACGGGCTTCTGGTCGGGTTCGTCATAATAGGGCTCGCAGCCTTCAAGGTGCACCAGCCCCGGCACCGCCGCCAGCACGCATGAAGCCTCGTCCTCGCCGCCGTGGCCCTGATGGTCCTTATTCTTGCACACCTGCGGCCAAAAGTCGTTCATCGGGGGCACCCAGTCGCAGACCACGCTCTTCAGCCCGAAACGCACGGCCAGGTCTTTAGCCGCCACATGAAGAGCCGCGTGGTTTTCTGAATGATTCAGGCAGAGCACGAATCTCTTGAATCCCTGCTTGCTCAGGGAAAGGCAGAGGTCCTCCGCCATGTCGATAAAAGTGCGTTCGCTGATGGGACAGTTGCCGAAAAGGTTTTTGCCCTCGCGCTCAAACTGGTTGGTCTGCACGCCGAAAGGCACAGGGAACCCCGGCACCGATTTATGCCCCAGAGCCGTCAGCTCCTCGTGAACGCGGCGAATCAGCACGTTGGCCTGGAACCAGTCGGCCCCCAGCGGAAGATGGCTCCCATGATTCTCAACAGCGCCAAAGGAAAGGATCACCGTATCGGCCCCCTGATCCATCAGCTCCTTCAGCTCCACCGCCGTCAGTTCCATCAGGCTTTTCGGGCCTTTCACCTCATAAAGCGTTTTCCAGTCATTCATAACACATGTCCTCCTTATCGTTAGCCAAATTTTGAGTCAATCCACTTTTTCATATCTCAATGTAATTTTTCTGCATGGAAAGAGAGTATTCAGCGTTTTCCTAATATGCAATCATATGGATCATTTGTCAAGAAACAAAAGTTTTGCAGAACAACAAAAAAAATAACAAGCGTCATTCCTTTCTCATCCAGCTTCCGGCATTCATGGATTGGACGGGGCTTTTGTACGTATTCACATCGAATTTTTGGCATTTCCTCCTTCCTGGCGCTTGACTTTTTAGGGCGTTCTTAATAAGGTTAGACGTTAGCCCACAACGCACATTCACTCTTCAACATAAAGGAGTTTTTAATATGGCAGGCAGCAAACAAACCCTCGCGGAGATCCGCGCGCTTCCCGCGGACTCGAAATTCCAGTCCGTGGGGCTCGTGACGGAATTCAAGGAGAAGCGCGACAAAAACGACAAGCCCTACTGGATCATGTCCGTCATGGACAAGTCCGGCGGCCTGGACGCCAAAGTCTGGGGCAACGCCCAGTGGTTCGACGTGAAGGACGGTGTGAAAAAGGAGATCAAGGACCCCGCGGAGTCGCCCCTGACGCGGGAGCTCAAAGGCCAGACCGTGGGCCTGATCGGCGCGGTCACGGAGTACAAGGGCAAGCCTCAGTACCAGTTCAGCCAGATCTGGCTGGTGGACCAGGAGAAGGAAGAATACCGCCCGGGCTGCTTCATCCGGGCCGCAAGCGCGCCTGTGGACAAGCTGGAAGCTGAATTCTGGGAGATCGTCAACGGCTGCGGCGGCGAGGCCGGCGATTTCCTGCGCTTCGTCTTCAACCCCGACAGCGACATGTGGCAGGCCTTCAAGATGTTCCCGGCGGCCGTATCGCATCATCACGCCTACGTTCACGGCCTTCTGGAACACACGCTGGGCGTGGTGCGTTCCGCCCGGGCCATCGCGTTAAGCTACAAGGGCACGGAGTACGAAGCCGACGTGGACGTGGTCGTCGCGGGCGCCTGCCTGCACGATCTGGGCAAGCTGGACACCTACGCGCTGAACCCCATGCCCCAGTCCACCCTTGAAGGCACCGTGATCGACCATATCGCCACGGGCTACGCCCGATTCACGGCGCTGGCCGGGGAGTTCAAACTGACGCCTCTGATGCGCACCCTTCTGGGGCACATCATCCTGAGCCACCATGGCCAGAGGGAGTTCGGCTCGCCCGTCCTGCCCGCCACGCCCGAGGCGATGATCGTCGCGGCGGCGGACAATCTGGACTTCTACCTCAACAGCTGGCTCGGATCGGTAGAGCTGCTCGACGGCGGCATGGAACCCGACCGCTCCATCTCCGAGTTCGACTTTTCCACCCAGAGGCGCCTGTGGAAGTGGCGTCCCGCGCAGCCGCGCTGATCCCCATGTCCTATCAATTTCAGGTAACGCGCCACGACGAAGGCCGGCGTCTCGACTCGGTGCTGAGAAGCATGTGGCCGGGACTGCCCCTGGGCGCCATGATGAAGTACTTCCGCAAGGGCGCGGTGCGCTTGAACGGGAAACGCGGCGACTGCAGCGACCACGTGAGCGAAGGCATGTTCGTCTGGGTTCCCTGGGAGGAGCCGGGCACCGTGGGCCGTGCGGAAACGCCCGACGGAAAGATCCGCAAGCTGCCGCTGGACATCATTTACAGCGACGGGCACGTGATGGTGGTAAACAAGCCCGCGGGGCTGCTGAGCCAGCCCGATGTGAAGGGCGAGGACAGCGTGGTAACCCGCGCTCTGGGCTATGGGACCGATCCCGATTTTCCGCCTCAGCTGGTCCACCGCCTGGACCGCAACACCAGCGGCGTCATGATCCTGGCGCTGGACGGGCCGACGCTGAGGGCGCTCATGGAGTGTTTCAAAGAGCGCGGCACCGACAAGCGCTACTGGGCCATCGTGACGGGTGAGCTGCCGGAACGGGGCCGCATCGACGTGCCTCTGCTGAAGGACCCCGAAAAGAAGCTGGTGCGCGTGTCACCCTCGGGAGAACGGGCCGTGACTGAATACGAACGCCTGACAGGCAACGGGCAGTTCAGCCTGACCGAGGTGCACCTGCTCACGGGACGCACCCACCAGATCCGCGTCCATATGAACCACATCGGCCATCCTCTTCTGGGCGATGTGAAGTACGGTGACTTCGGAACCAAGGGCGAACTGAAATCCATGGGCGTCAAGCGCCCCATGCTGCACGCCCGAAGCCTGATGCTGAAAGGCCTGCCGGACTTCCTGTCGGAAATCGACGGAAAGGCCTTCCGCGCCCCCGCTCCCGAAGACCTCTGCCGAGTCATGGAACGCCTCGGTTTTATCGATCCGGGGGTCCGCCCGTAAATTCTAAATTCCGGCGTCACTCGCTAAACGTCCCTGCTGCTCGAACCCTTCCCCGGCCCAATCCTCGGAGTACGTCAAGTACGCCTCCGGTTGGGCCGTGGGAAGGCTTCTTCGCACCTGGAACGTTTATCGAGCGCCGCCTCCCTGCGCTGCCGGCGCGAGTGGCGATTCGACAGTGTTAAAATCAAAATATTTGACTTTTCAATATTTTAAACAAAAGCTACCATATCATCCAACCCTAAGGAGAATAACGATGCAGGAACTCACATTGACCCTGAGCGAGCGGGCGGAAGCCCGGCTCTTGGAGATGGGGAAAGAATTCGAGATCGTCGTGGGGCAGCTCGGCTCAGGAAACGCCGCGACGAATCTGGCCATGGTACGTATCGGCGCACCGGAGGAAAGCGCGCGCCAGACCTTTACCGAGCTCAAAAAAGGCGCCCTCACGATCTGGGCCCCCGACGACGTGACTTTTATCAAAAACGAAGTGGTCATCGACCTCTACGGCGTGGCCCGCATGGTGCTGCCCCTGGCGCTCTCGGCGGTGGTCGTGCAGTCGTCAGAGCACTCCTGCGCCTCCTGCGGCGGCGACTGCTCTTGCTGCCGGTAAAATCGGAAAAAATAAGTGTTCTTCACAAAAAAACGGCGTGACTTCGGTCACGCCGTTTTTTTCATCAGGTCAACCGGCATCCAGGCTCATCCCGAGGAAAATCGGTTCCGCTAAGGACGACCTCGGACAGCTTTGCGGTTCTGCGCAGCCTACAGCCCGGACTCCCTTGCGCCGTCCCCTCAAATGAGCACATGCTGCTTCCAAATAAGTCAAATACTTTAAGTCCCTGGTTTTATAAACAGAGTTTCTTACATCACATTGATGTACTGAGCCCTTGCGTTTTTGATGTTGTCTGTAACTAAATACTGTCTATATCTAATAGGTATTCCATAAATATCAAATTATATTCACAACTTTTTTCTTTAAAATGACAAAACTCCCCAAAGCGTTTTATTGATGCTATCAACACAAATCAGCTTATAGGTGTTCTGTTTGAGTTCCTGTGCGTAATAGAGGATTTTATTTTTATCGTCTCTATGCTTGGCTATGCTGCGGCCAATATTGATCAGCAATGAACCAGGGCCGGAAGAGAAGTCTACGGTCACCTCTATTTTTTGTTTAGCAATCCCTTGGAATATGTTCAATGCCCAATGGCAGAGACAATTTAATACTGGCATTAAGGATTTCTCTTTTTCCGATAGGCTGTACTCAACAAGGATTCCCCCTAAATTTTCATGGAGGCCCTTGACAAACAAAACAAAAGGGTATATAAATCAACTTGACCGGTCAACATGATGATATTCATATCAGGCTATTCTGTAATGAAAAAGCACTTGAGTAAAAACCGCGAAGCAAAACTGGAGCGTCCTCTTTGAGGCGCGTAAAAAAAGGAGCGCCATCATGAATAACAATAGTAAAGAGCTGAAAAAACTTTTAATTGTCATTATGTCCGTCGCCGTGTTCTTCGGCGTCTGCTTCCTCCCCATAGAAGGGCTGCAACCTGTGGGCAGAATGTATCTAGGGGCGGTTCTCTCCATGCTGATCCTGTGGTTCACTCAGGCCGTGCCTGCCGCCGCGACATTTTTCATCCAGATCGGGCTGTGTACGCTCATGATGCCGCGGCTATCCGGCATTAAGGCGGCCGAGGCGTTCAAGATCAACATGAACGGCTTCAACACGAACACAGAAGCTCTGTTCATCTGCGCGTTCTTCATCGTAGCCGCCGTGGAAAAGAGCGGACTGGCGCGGCGCATCGCGCTTTTGATTCTTAAAGCCGTGGGCCCAAAACCGAAAAGGTTCATCATGGGTATATTGTTCGCAGGGCTGTTCATGAACCTTTTCCTGCCCGCCGCTATGTCCGTATCGGCGCTGCTCACGGGCATCGTGGGCGGAATGCTTCTGGACTATAAACTGGATAAAACGAGCAGCCTGTCCAAGTCTATCTATCTGGCCGTAGGCGTGGGCACTATCGCGGGTAACCTGTTTATACAGACTGCGGGCGCGCCGGCCATCGCCGTGACGGGACTAATCTCAAACAACTTCGGCCACGACATCACCTATTTTGAATACATGAGGTACGGGCTGCCTCTGGCCTTGATGGTGCAGACCTGCGCCTACTTCCTCATCACCCGGCTGTTCCCCACAAAATACGACAGCCTCCCCGGAGGCAGCAGCTATATTTCGCAGCAGCTGGCCTCTCTTGGGGCGTTGAAGAGCGCCGAGATCAAGACGGGAATCGTCCTTGCCGTGACGGTGGCGCTGTGGATGTCGGGCTCGATTCACCATATCAGCACTCAGACTGTGGCGCTCATAGCCGTCTTTATCATGATCTGCCCGGCCATCGGCAGCTTTACCTTTAAGGAACTGGCCCACGAGGTGCCCTGGGGCACGGTGATCTTCTGCGCCTCTTCCATGAGCCTGGCAAACGGCATGGTGGCTTACGGAACGGCGTCGTGGCTCGTGAACGCACTGGTGAACGCCACTCATCTAACCGATAAATCGCTGTTCGTCATCGTGGGCGTCTCGCTGCTCATCATGGTGGCGTGCTCCTTCTTCTTCTCGGTCCGCGTGGCCTGCACCAATTCGCTGATTCCCTGCGCGATCCTGCTGGCCACTTCCGTCGCCACAAGACTGGGGCCTTCGTTCTCTCCCATGGGATTCACCATGGTCATGTTCTATCCAACTCTCTACGCCTGCGTGCTGCCCGTCCACTGCCCCTACACGCTGATCCCCTTCGCGGCGGGCGGTTTTGAGTCCAACGACCTTGTCAAGGTTCAGATTCCCTATGTGATTTTCGCGACCATAGCCTGTTTCGCGCTCTATTTCACTTACTGGAAGATTTGCGGTTTAACCTAGCGCCGCAGTTCGCGCAGAGTCTCCGTTGACGCGGCGCATATGCATAAAAAAGGAGGTTTCTAATGTTAACAATTAGAAAATACCATACAGACAGTCTTTCCTGGGGAGACAGCCCGATCTGGAGCTCTGGAAAGCTCGTCCTGAACAAACAGACGCTTATCGATACCAGCCTGGGCGATTTAAAGAATTACGAACTGGATTTTGAGATCGCGCAGCCGGGAGACAATACGCGGATTATCCACATCACTGACGCCGTGCGTCCGGCAAAGAAAGCCGGCGGGATATCGGCTTTCCCTGGATGGACCGCGGGCGAGAACCAGGCGGGGCGCGGAATCACGTTCCAACTCGAAAATGTGGTAGTCATGCAGACCTGCCGTTTCGCCGACATTCAGGAAGGCATTGTGGACATGTCGGGAGCTGGGGCCAGGTATTCGGCCTTTTCAAAGATGATCAACCTGGTGATGACCGTAACGCCTCTGGGCACTCACGTCGATAAAAAGGAGCTGGCTCAGGATTTGAAGATGATGATTTTGAGAGCCGCCGAATATACCGCGTCGCTGGCGGCGGAGCAGAAGGGATACGCCGAAGAGAACTACGAACTCTCTCCGATGTCCCAGGAAAAGGGTCCGCGGGTGGGATACACCTGCTTCATCCAGGCGCAGGGGCCCTTGAGGAACGTCCACATCTGCGGCGAGGACTGCGTCGCCATGAAGCCGAGAATCCTTGCTCCCGAGGCCATTCTCGACGGGGCTCTGGTGAGCGGGAACTACATCATTGCCTGCCAGAAGAACCCCACAATTTTCCATCAGGAAAATCCCATCATCAAAGGGCTCTTCGAGCGGGACAAATTGGCGCTCTCCTTCGGCGGGGTCATCGTCTCCACCGAGAGCAGCAGCCTGGAAGGAAAGAAGGAAAACGCACGCCTCATCGCCCGACTCGCCAGGGAACTGAAACTGGACGGGATTCTGGTAACCCAGGAGGGCGGCGGCCACGCCGACGTAGACCTTATGATGACTCTGGACGAGTGCGAGAAAAGCGGCGTCAAAACGGTGATCCTGACCAACGAGATCGCCGGGCCCCAGGGAGATATGCCGCCTCTGGTCTCTTACTCCGATCGAGCCGACGCCATCATCACCAACGGCAACAACGACGAGATCGTTTCTCTGGACAGCGCGGGACATGTCATCGGCGGCAGCGACATATTAAACGGGAAGTTCAGCGCCGCCGACGGGTTCAAAACCAGCCTGGGAATCCTTTACACGTCCACGAACCAGTTAGGCTTCAACTCCATGAAGACGGTCGTCTATTAAAGCCTGAGCGAGGACTGAGAGAAATGACAAAAATAAAAGTGGTGCATTACATTAATCAGTTTTTTGGACAAATTGGAGGAGAGGACGCCGCGTTCGTGCCTCCCCAGATCAAGCCCGGAGCGGTGGGGCCGGGAATGGCCTTCTGCGGCGCTCTGGGAGCGGACTTTGAAATCGTGGCGACAGTAATCTGCGGCGACAACTACATGGCTGAAACGAGCGGAAAGGCGCTGGAAAAAGCGCTGCCCCAGATAAAAGAACTGGCGCCAGATCTTTTTATCGCGGGGCCGGCCTTCAACGCGGGGCGCTACGGCCCGGCCTGCGGCGTCATCTGCCAGGCCGTGGCGGAAAAGCTCGGCGTTCCCGTGGTCACTGGGATGTATGAGGAGAACCCCGGAGTGGAAATGTACCGGAAAAACTGCTATATCGTCAAAACAAAGGATTCCGCCGCAGGGATGAGACAGGCCGTGTCAGCCATGGCGGCTCTCGCGAAAAAACTCCTTTCAGGCGAGGACATCTCCCCTGAAAAGGACAACTACTTCGCCAGAGGCTATAAAAAAAACATCTTCGTCCAGGAGACAGGAGCCCAGCGCGCTATCGAGATGATTCTGGCAAAATTGAACGGGGCTCCCTATAAGACGGAACTGGAACTTCCTCCCTTTGAAAAGATTCAACCATCGCCGGCCGTAAGCGATCTCAGCAACGCAAAAGTCGCCCTGGTGACCGACGCGGGACTCACCGACAAGAACAACACCCAGCGCCTTGAATCGGCCCGGGCGACAAAATACCTGGAGTTTGACGTTCAGGGCATGGAGCGTCTTTCTCCTGAGAATTTCAGCGTAATCCACGGCGGCTACGATACGTCCTGGGCCAACAAAAACCCCAACATCATTGTCCCCCTCGACATGATCCGCGAAGATATCCACCACGGACGCGTGGGGAGCCTTTATGAGACCATTTATTCCACCGCCGGCAACGGGACAAGCCTGAAAAATGCCAAAGCTTTTGGCTCGGCCATCGCGGCAAAACTGAAGGCCGCCGGAGTGGACGCGGTCATACTCACCTCTACCTGAGGCACCAGCACTCGTTGCGGCGCAATGATGGCAAAAGAAATAGACCGTGTCGGAATCCCTGTCGTTCAAATCTGTACCATCGTTCCCATTGCGGAGACCGTGGGCTCGAACAGAATCGTCAAAGCCGAGGCCATCCCCTGGCCCGTGGGAAATCCCAACGTGTCTCTTGAAAAAGAGCACGAAATCAGAGAACACATCATGGCGGAAGCCAGAAAAAGCTTAACTCAAAACGTAGCCCCATAGTTTTATTATTTTAGAGGAGGTTTTACGCATGTTTAAGCAGCTTGTTAAAATTTTATCAGGCCCCGTCCTCTTTGGATTATCGCTGCTTCTGATTCCTGAACCCGCTGTGCCTTGGGCCGTAAAGGGCGCCATCGGTCTTTTCCTCTGGATGTCAGCGTGGTGGATCTGCACTCCCGTAGACGTGGCCGTCACCGCCCTGCTGCCCGTGGCGGTCAATGCCGTTTTTGCCTTCGTACCCCTGAAGCAGATCATCCCGCAGTACGCGTCCGACCTGGTCATGCTCCTTTTAGGCGCGAATATCATCACCGTCTCCTGGGATGCCACGAATCTGAACAAACGAATCGCCCTGAGCGTGCTTTCCGCCATCGGCCCCAGCATGAAATCCCAGCTCGCCGTGTGGTTCATCGGCTCCACCGTTATGAGCGTCTTCCTCCCCAACGTGGTCGTCGGAGCGACGCTGACGCCTATCGCCATGGCCATGCTGGTCAACGTGGGCAAAGGCGATCCCTCCAAAAGCCTCTGCGCCGCCAACATCCTGCTCGCCATCGCCTGGGGCGCTGGCCTGGGCGGCTTCGGTTCGCCTCTGGGAGGCGGCATGAACCTGGTCTCCATTGGATACATCCAGGAGATCTCAGGCGTGGAGTACATGTACATTGACTGGGTGTGGCGCATGATGCCCATCTTGATTACACTGACCCTGGGCTGCTACTTCTACATGATCAAGATGAAGTCTGAGTCAGAATCGCTGCCCGGCGCCCATGAATTCTACGCAGCCGAGCACAAAAAACTCGGCAGGATGAGCCGGGATGAGGTTTTGAGCGCCATCCTGTTCGTCGTTCCTGTGATCCTTGCCTTCACGAGATCCTTCTATAAGGATCTCGTCCCGGCCCTGACCTCTTCCTATGTATTTATTCTGTTTGGACTCTTCGCATTTGTGCTGCCCGGGTCGATCAACGGCCGGCTCCTGACCTGGAAATACGCCCAGCCTCGCCTGTCCTGGGGACTTTATTACACCCTGGCCGGCGGCCTCGCCCTGGGCGTCTGCATCACCCGTTCCGGCGCTTCCGCCATGGTCGCCGAAATTGTCAACAACTCAGGCGTCGACTCGGGGTTCATGCTCATGGTGGTGTTCGTACTGCTGGGAACCATTCTGTCCAACGTCTCCAGCAACAACGCGGCCTGTTCCATCGCCGTACCTCTGGTTATCAGCGTCTGCAAGGCTTTAAATGTCAATCCCATGGGCTATATCTATCTCGCCTCCGTTGGCGGCAATTGCGCTTTCCTGCTTCCTACTGCCACTCGGGCCCTTCCCGTTTCCAACGGCGTGGCGCCTTCTTACATGTTCAGACAGGGCCTTGCCCTGGTGGTCATCTGCTTTGCGCTGACTATCGCCACGGGCTGGCTGTGCATGAATTTCTGGCCTTTCTTCACCGTGTAATACTTATTATCACCTACGACAATGTCCGAAACCGCCACGATGAAGTCCCACGACGGTCGGACATATTCGAACCGTTTCGCGGTCCTGCGCAGCTAGTCCGCGGAACTCCCTCACGTCGTCCCCTCAGAGATCTTTCAATATTTTAATTACAAATCAGTAAAACTCAAGAAAACACCGCAAAATACAGGACGGGCGGGAAGTTTTTAAGCTTCCCGCCCGTCCTGTATTTTAGAGATTATGCTGAATGTTGAGCGTCTGCTGAACTTCCCGGCCCGATTTATCGGTGTGGAAATCCAGAGCAAGGCTGACGCAGTCGCCTCTAAAGAGCCTCTCGTTGCACACAATAGGCGTATCTTCATTGTAGTAGACGGTATTGAAAAGAAAACCCGCTCTGCTTTTTTTGACGCAGAAAAGCTCCAGTTCATAATCGTTCAGGATAACGGCGTCGATGCCCACCTGGAAAAAATTGAGCTTTATGTTGTTATGCTCTTCAATGTACCGGTGAAAGGACAGAGAGGCGAAGTTCTGCTCAAAGATGCCCTCGGTGTACTCGGCTCGGATGTAGACCGTCTGGATGATCATGGGAATTTTGTCAATGTAGCGGACTCTTTTAAAATAGCAGACCGAGTCGTTTTCTTTAATGTGAAGCTTATCAGCAATCAGCTTGCTGCACTTCACATACTGCGACTCCAGGACAAGCGCCCATTGTTTAGAGCCCTCCTGATCTTTCTTCGCGTAGAAATTTGGTTCCTTTAAGATATCATAAGACATCTTTTGATAATTTACAAAAGTTCCCCGTCCCTGCCGCCTCACGATAAAACCATCGTTCACCAAACCGTCAAAAGCCTGCTTTACCGTAGCGCGGCTTAGGCCCAACTGTTGACAGAGCTTATTCTCCGACGGCAATTCGTCGCCATATTTCCAGGTACCGTTAATGATATTACTTCGTATCTGTTCCCTCAGTTGATAATAAAGAGGAACCGGACTGTTCATATCTATTTGCATTCTTTTCCTCCTTCCCAACCTGTTTCCTTGTTGTTTTAATAATAGCACTCAACCGGCCAATTGATCAACCTCTCAAGGAATAAATCTCAGCACAAAGGTTTGACTAAATACGCCTCCTGCCAATTGCCACATCCCCCTAAACTGACAGTTGACAGACAGCTCAAGCTTTGTTACCTTTCAAGGGCGTTCACACGACGCGATGCGCTCTATTATTCCCTTCAATATTGAGAAAAGAGGTTTCTTAAGTGGAAAAGCAATTGATAAAAAGACCAAGCGTCTTTTCAATCTTCATGATGATCTTCAAGATCAGCGCTTTCACGCTCGGAGGCGGTCCCGTGTTAATCGGCCTTATTCAGCAGGCCGCTCAAAGAACGAAGCTCATTCCGGAAGACGAGATTACTGATATGCTTGCGCTCTCTCTGGCGGGACCAGGAGCCATGGGAGTCAGCATGTCCTATCAAGTTGGATTGGCGCTGCACGGACCAATTGGCGCCATTGCGGCCGTCTTCGGCATGGCGCTGCCGCCCTTTTTAGCGATTCTGGTCCTGTCGGGATGGCTTCTGGCTCACATGGGTTCTGGCTACATTTCGGCCTTTTTCAGCGGAGCCACGGCGGGGCTGGTGGTGGTGCTGGGGGCCATCGTATGGAACCTGGCGAAGAAAAACGCCTTCTGCGCCGTCAAAGATATCGTTCTCTGTGCAGTTGTGGCAATGGCGCTTCTTTTCCTCCACATCTCCCCCGTATGGGGATTGATCGTCGGAACCGCTGTGGGCGTCGTCGTCAACCTGATCTTTGAAAAGAGAGGTACAAAAGCATGATGGCCTATATTCTGCTGGCGCTGACCTTCGCGAAAGTCAGCCTTCTAACCTTTGGCGGCGGCCTGGCGTCGCTGCCCTTCCTCTATCAGGTCTTCGTGACGGAGCGCGGCTGGCTGACGGCCGGCGTCTTCAGCGAGACCGTCGCCCTGGCGCAGATGACGCCGGGCCCCATCATCCTGAACTCCGCCACGCTGCTGGGCTACCGTTTCAGCGGCATCATGGGCTCCATTGTCGCGACATCGGCTGTAGTTATCGCGCCACTTCTGGTAATTATGGCACTTGCATGGATCTTCAAAAACGCTTCGGGCAGCGCCCGCCTTTGGGTGGACCGCATCCGCATGGCCATGCGCCCCGTAGTGGTGGGGCTGCTGGCGGTCGCGCTTTGGACGGTCGCCCTTCCGGTGATCCACCGCCGGGAACTCTGGGCCTTCGCCGGCCTGAGCGCCCTGCTCTACTTCACCGTGCCCTGCCTGAGAAAATACCCCCAGATCCTCCTGATCGGCGTCGCCCTGCTGACCACCATTCTTTACGCTCTGGGCATGACCTCTCTGGCCGCTTCATAAAAAAACAGCCGGGGCAATCCGGCTAAAATAAAGACAAGTCCTGTCCCTGTAAGTTTTTTTAAGGCAGGGAAGCGATGGAAACTTTCATCGCTTCCCTGCCTTTTCCTTTTGCAGGAACAAAGTTGACGGTGATTTTTTTGATTCATGGACAGAGCTTCATATGATTTTCAGCAGCGGCTGGCCTGTATGGTTTCCTCGATAAAGGCCTGAACCTGGGGCAATTTGGCAGAGGCTTCCCGATACAGCAGATGGGTGGTCCGGGTCAGCCGCGCGCCGTCTTTAAACCTGAGAGGTTCCACGACGCCCTTGAAATCCTGAAGGCAAATTTGAGGCAGCAGCGCCCACCCGATGCCGTGCCTGACGAGAGCGATGCAGGTCGCGATGTCGTTGACGCTCAAAAGGCTCTGCGTGTTCATGGGCAGCAGGCCCTGCTCAGCGCGCCAGCGGGCGAGCTGTTCTTCAAGCTGGGCGTCGCTTTTGCGGGCAATGTAGGGAAGCGCGTCAAGGGGCTGCTGGGCGGTCTCAAAGTTCCGCACGAGGCACAGGGGCTCGCGCGAGAGGACCACGTCCCCCTCTTCCCATGGGTACTCGCCGCGCAGGATGGCAACGGAATATTCCCCTTTTTGAAACCGCTGGTAGATCACGGAGCTCTGATTCGCCCACAGGGAGACGCGTACAAAGGGGTACTTTTGAATGTAGCGTTTTAAAAGCGCCGGCAGCTCGTAGTGGGCAAAGTTGATGGAGACGCCGGCTTTCAAGGTTCCCGCGATCCTGCCGGAAAACAGCGCCGCCTCGTCCCGGATCTCGGAAAAGGCCTTCACCGCATTCTCTATTTTGGGCATGATCTGTTCAACTGCCGGCAGGGGATAGAGGCCCTTTTTCGAGCGGACGAAGAGGCGGCAGCCAAGCTCGTTCTCGATCTTTTGAACGCGCTTGGTCAGGCTGGGCTGCGTCGTAAAAAGCTCCTGCGCCGCCTTGGTGATGTTGGGGGTCTCGACGAGTTTTCTTAAGACTTCAAGGTCTTTTTCATCCATGGGAACCGCTCCTAGTCATTCAATCTGACAATCAACCTAATTTTACTATTGTATTTGACCCGTGACAACAGCGAAAAACATCACGCCTTCAAAAAAGAATGCAGTTTTTTTAAGGATCAAGGTCCTTTTCTCTCAAAGACAAAGACATTAACCATTCTTTAAAAGAATCTTTATGATCTATTTTTAGTATTTTACGGAATTAATTACCCCTGTTAGAATGAGCGCAGCAGTAAGAAACTTTTTAATATAGAGTTGGCGTCAAAAAATCTATCTATCTTAACAGGGGGTTGATTTTTATGAGTACTCTTGCGCTTGTCGGTTTTGTGTTGATGGTCGTGCTGATGATAGTGTTGATCAAAGGATGGGTGACGCCCTCCGTAGCCTTCATCGTCTTGCCGCTTATCGCTGCGGGCGCCGCCGGATTCGGGGTGACGGAAATCGGCGGTTTTATCAAAAGCGGTATGGGATCGATGCTGAACACGGCGGTTCTGTTCGTGTTCTCCATTTCCTATTTCACGCTCATGGACGAAGCGGGGTTGTTTGACCCCATCATCAACTACCTGACCCAAAAAGGCGGGAACAAACATGGGATGATCTTCATCTCCGTGCTGCTGGTCACCTTCATCGCCCATCTCGACGGCTCCGGGGCGACCACGTTCCTCATCGTGGTGCCCGCGTTCATCCCCATCTTCAAACGTCTCGGCTACCGCAGCGAAGCGCTCTTGTGCTTGATGTGCGTCCCCTACGCGCTCAACAACCTTCTGCCCTGGGGCGGCCCCACCATGCGCGCGGCTACGGTGTCGCACGTTGAGGTAGCGCAGCTTTACAGCTTTATCGTTCCTGGCCTGGCAGTCATCGCGGCGTTGGCCTTTGTGAACGCTTTTTTTGTGAACCTCGCCGAAAAGCGGCACGGGCTGCGTCCCGAAGCTGCGGAAACGGCCAAGGTTTCCGAGGCTGCCGTGGAAAAACGGCACGGCGAGAAGTACTTTTTCAACCTGGCTCTTACGCTGGTCATGCTGGCCTGCCTGTTTCTGAACATTCCCCTGCCCCTGTATTCAATCTTCATGATCGCCTATGCCATCGCCTTGGTGGTGAACTTCCCTTCGGGCAAGATCCAGAACTCCAAGGTCAAGAGCCTCGGCGCCAACGCCATCGTCATGACGCTGACGCTCTTCTCGGTAGGCGTGTTTATGGGCGTCATCTCCAAGTCGGGCATGGTGAAAGAAATGGCAACGGCGATCGTCAACGCACTGCCTTCGTCAGTGGCGCCTCACATGCACTGGTTCCTGGCGCTCTTCTCGGTGCCTTTGATGATGATCCTCGGAACCGACGCGTTCTATTACGCCATGCTGCCCATCATCATCGGCGTGGTGGCGCCCTTCGGCGTGAAGGCCGACGCCGTGGCCGCCACGTTTTTGCTGACGGCTACTTTCGGGACTCCGGTCAGCCCCTCGGTCGCCGCGGTTTACGTGGGGCTTGGCCTGGCCGACGTCTCCATCGGAGATCATATCAAATACAGCCTGAAGTTCGTTTGGCCCCTGAGCATTGTCACTCTCATCGCCAGCACGCTGCTCGGCGTCGTTCCTTTCTAAGTTTTTGATGTCTTACGAGTCGGCAGGCCGGAGTTCCCTGTCGGCTCTTTACATACTTTGAACTCAGCGCACAAATTCTTTGATTTGAAAGGCGGAATAGAAAATGAAAATGAGAAAGTTTCCCTGCGTGTACATGCGCGGAGGCACCAGCAAGGCCGTTATATTCCATGAGAAAGACCTGCCCGCGCAGAGCCAATGGCCGGAAATTTTTTTGAAGGTCATGGGGACACCCGACGTGAAGCAGATCGACGGTATGGGGGGAACGGTCTCGTCCACCAGCAAGATCGCCGTGATCGCACCGTCCCGGCGCCCCGGCATCGACGTGGACTACACCTTCCGTCAGGTGGACATCAAGATTCCCAACGTCGACGGTTCGGTAAACTGCGGAAATATTTCCTCCGCCGTGGGTCCCTTTGCGATCGACGAAGGCTTGGTGGAAGCCAGGGAACCCGTTACGGTGGTGCGCGTGTACAACACCAACACGAAGAAAGTGATCGAGGAGTATGTGGAGGTTGAGGACGGCAAAGCCAAAGTTTATGGCGACACGGCCATCAAGGGCGTTCCCGGGACCGGCTCGCCGATAAACATGCAGTTCCTCGACCCGGCCGGCGCCAAGACAGGCAAGCTGTTTCCCACGGGCCGCAAGATCGACAGGATCGACGTCCCCGGCTACGGCCCCATTGAGGTGACGCTGCTCGACTGCTCCAACCCCACGGTCTTCATCCGCGCAAAGGACCTCGGGATCAAAGGCAGCGAGCTTGTGGAGCTGAACGACGACAAGGACGTGATGGAGCATATCGAGCGTATCCGCTGCATCGGCGCCGAGATGATGGGCTTCGTGGAGCGCGCCGAAGACGCCCGCACCAAGTCGACCTCCGCGCCCAAGGTCTCTCTCGTATCCGAGCCTCAGGATTATACGGACATGGACGGCGAAGCCGTCGCCGCCGGCCAGATGGATATCTGCGTCCGCGCAGTCTCCGTGGGCGCAATGCACAAGGCCTATCCCATGACGGGAGCCATCTGCACCGGGGCCTGCGCCTCCATCGAGGGGACCATCGCCTGGGAGGCGTGCCGCAAAGGGCGCCGCCAGGGCGGCGAGAGCGTCGTCCGCCTCGGCCACGCCAGCGGCGTCACCGACGTGATCGTGAAGTTCGACGGCGAAAAGATCCTTTCCGGCGGCGTCATCCGCACCGCCCGCCGTATCATGGACGGCTTCATTTATATCAAATAATACGACTCGGCAATTAAATGGATAAACTAAAGACCGGGGCCGGCCGAAGGGCATCCAGTCGCTTCGGACATACTCGGCCTACGGCCTGCGCAGCTCGCTTTGTGGATGACCGCGGGCCGGCCACCCAGAGAACATCCATCATTTCAATTGACAAATAGGATAAAGCCGCTGGAAAGCTCGGACATTTCAGCGGCTTTACGAATCCAAGGGAGAAAAACATGATCACTCTTTACAAAGGCAAACATTACGTTCTGAACAACGACCGCATCGTCCCCTCGACGGAGATGGCGAACATTCCGGCCGAGCTGGCCCATCAAAACACGATCGCCTATCAGGTGCTGGCGGCCCATAACCACTCCGGCAGCATGGAACACCTGGAAATCGGCTTCGATTCCATGGGCGTGTACGACAACACCTACGTGGGCATACTGCAGACGGCTTACGCTTCAGGGCTGAAGGAGTTCCCCATGCCCTGCGTGTTCACCAACTGTCACAACTGCCTCTGCGCCGTCGGAGGCACCATCAACACCGACGTGCATAAGTACGCCGAGTCGGCGTGCCGCAAAAGCGGCGGGATTTTCGTCCCCCCTCACGAGGCGGTCATCCACCAGTACATGCGCGAGATGATCGTCGACTCGGGCAGCATGAGCATCGTTTCCGACTCCCATACCCGTTACGGCGCCCTGGGCAGTCTTTCCATCGGCGAAGGCGGCCCCGAACTCGCCAAGGCGATGCTGGGCAAATTCTACGAGCTCGACTATCCCCCCGTAGTCGCCGTCCTCCTCCGCGGCGCGCCCCGCCCCTTCGTCGGCCCCATGGACGTGGCGCTCACGCTTATCGGCGCGGTCTTCAAGAACAACTTCGTGAAAAACTGCGTGCTTGAATTCATCGGCGAAGGCGTCCACAGCATGAGCATGGATTTCCGCAACGGTATCGACACCATGACCACCGAATCGGCCTGTCTCAGTTCGCTCTGGCTCACCGACGGCAAAACGAAGAAGTTTTTCGAAATCCACGGGCGCGGCGAAGGTTTCAGAAAGATGGCGCCTGGCAGCGAGGCGCTGTACGACGGCGTGGTAGAAATAGACCTGAGCTCCGTGGAGCCCATGATCGCCCTGCCCTTCCATCCCAGCAACGCCTTCCCGCTGAAGGACGTCATCGCCAACCCCGCACAATACCTGGCCTTTTCTGAGAAAGAAGCTGAACGCGTCTTCGAGAACAACAAGGACATTCACCTCGACCTGCAGAGCAAGCTTCACGGCGGCCGCGTCAAAGTCGACCAGGCCGCCATCGCCGGCTGCGCGGCCGGTTCCTTCGAGAACATCTGCGCAGTGGACGCCATCGCCAGGAAACTGGACAGAGGACTTGGGACCTTCCCGCTGAACATCTACCCCGCCTCTCAGCCTATTTATACCGAGCTGAACCGCGCGGGCGTGATCAACGACCTGATGACCTACGGCGCGAGGGTCAAGACCGCTTTTTGCGGCCCCTGCTTCGGGGCCTCCGACGCTCCCGGAAACAACGATTTCTGCATCCGCCACAGCACGCGCAATTTCCCCAACCGCGAGGGTTCCAACCCTGCCGCCGGGCAGATCGCTTCCGTGGCGCTGATGGACTCCAGATCGATCGCCGCGACGGCCTTCAGCGGCGGCTATCTGACTTCCGCAGAAGAGCTCGGAGACATGGAGTACCGCACGCCCGAGTACCATTTCAACAAAAAAATTTACGACAGCATCGTTTACAACGGCTTCGGCAAGGCAAAGCCCGAAACGGAAATCGTCTACGGCCCTTCCATCAAAGATTGGCCAGAGATGGCGCCTCTTATGGACAACCTGCTGCTCCAGGTTGCCAGCGTCATCCGCGACGAAGTGACCACCACCGACGAGCTGATTCCCTCAGGCGAGACGGCTTCCTATCGTTCCAACCCCTACAAGATCTCTGAATTCACGCTGATCCGCAAGGACCCTCAGTACGTCGGCCGCGCAAAAGCCATTCAGCTCTGCGAGACGGCGCGGCGCAGCGGGGACTGCGCCAAAGCCGCCGAAGCCTACGACGTTCTGAAAGCCCTGGGCATTGCTGAAAGCGCCGAAACCCTTGCCAAGACCACCGGCATCGGTTCAGTGCTGTACGCCAAGCGCCCCGGCGACGGTTCCGCCCGCGAATATGCCGCCAGCTGCCAGAAAGTTCTCGGAGGGCTGGCCAATATCTGCATCGACTACGCGACCAAGCGCTACCGCAGCAACTGCGTGAACTGGGGCATCCTTCCCTTCACCTGCCCCGAGGCGGAGATCGACCTTGAACCCGGTGAATTCATTTATTTCCCCGGCATCCGCAAGGCCGTCGCCGAGGGCGCAAAAAAATTCACCGCCACGGTGATCGGCAAAGGCGGCCATACCCGAAATCTTGAACTCGACCTAAAAGACGTCAGCGAGTCCGAGAAAAAAATCCTCCTTGCCGGAAGCCTGATCAATTTCTATAAAGGGCTTTAAAAAAACAAATACTGCCAAATGGCACTTTACAGTAGCAAGACTCTATGAATGCCCCCTATCGCTAAGCGGCATGTTCTTCTACTTTGTTTTATTGTACTCTTCCTGAAACACCGACGTCGATACCATTGCCTTCGTGACAAGTTCGCCGATCTAAGCGTCACGCTCAAAAGGGGCCCCTTCCTGAGATGATCATTTCATATTATTTAACCTTTAACATACTTAACACTGAACCGAAGATTAAAGTCAAAGGATTTCAATGCAAAGATACTGAACAGAAAGGGGGGCAAAGGAAAAACGAAACTTAGATTATTAAATAAAAAGTAAACTAAAATGATAATAATTTATATACTTTGTTTAATTTTTCGGTTCTAAAAACCTTTCAAGGTTTCCCTTTGCGAACCTTTGCGCTCTTTGCGTTGAAATCTTTTGACGTGGCTCCTCGATTTGATATTAAGTACGTTAGTTGGAAATTAGTATCATACTAAATTTCCAATAGAACAGCTGAACTTAACGTCCGGAGCCGGCCCGAGGGGCCATGCAGTCGCTAAAGACTATCTCGGCCTGTTCGGCCTGCCTATACTCGCTTGGTGGATACCCCTCGGGTCGTCCCCTTAGTGCCCATTTTGCGTTTTTATTGCAAAATAGTATCAGCTGCACGCTAGTATCACAATCACCACGATTGATGTAACCCTGCCCGCCACAAAATCTCCCTAGCCGAGGCCCAATAAACGGACAGCGCCCTGAAGCAGATAAAAGACCGGCTTCAGGGCGCTGTCTTATTTTGGGGAAACAAAATTATCTCGAATGCCGACGCTTCCGTCTTTCCACAGTTTTCAGCGGAAGGTTAGGAATATCCAGTTCACACAGGACATCTCTAATTTTTTCAATAACTCTGGCATCTAAAGGAGAATTATAGAGAGCGAACATGATTTTCACCATATCATCATTGGATATTTGCCCTTTTACTGTTATCCGGGCTGCATTAATGGCGCACAAAAAAACATTTTCCCGAAGAGCTTATAGATCCACTTTTGGCCCGGCCATGCCAAACGGAGGTCATGAAATTCAAGCGCAAAGTAGGCGACAGCGTTCAGCAGTTTTTCCCTTTGATTGATAATCATAAACGAGCCTCTCTACAAAGGTTCAATAAAAATACGCTATTCAAATTTAACCTTTACCCGCTCCAGACCTTTCAGCCTGTGCCAGGAGTAGAGGCTCATGCCGACGAAGACCATGGCCCAGCCTATGCCTGTGGCGTGGGCGATGGCGGGGATGCCCATGCGGGGCACGAGCAGGAAAGACAGGCTCACTCGCACGATAATCTGCAGAAGGGACACGAGCATGGTGGTCTGGAAGGCTCCGAGGCCGCGGAAAAAGCCCTGCTGCACCTCGTCGACCGCGGCGATGGTGTAGTAAAAGGCCATCCAGCGCAGGTATTCCACGCCAGTTCCGATAATCACCGAGCCCGAGCTCTCGCCGGAGACGAAAATCGTCATGACGCCGTGAGCGCCCCAGTAAAGCGCCGCGCAGGCAAGGACCGCGTAGACGAAGTCCATGACCAGGCCCACTTTGTAGCCCGATTTGACCCGTTCCACGTGTCCTGCGCCGATGTTCTGGGCGCAGAACGTGGCCGTCGCCGTGGACACGCCCGAAAAGGGCATCATCACGATCCCCTCGACCCGCGTGGCCGCGTTGTATCCCGCGATGACCTCCGCGCCGAAAGGATTGACGCAGCCCTGAACCAGAAATCTCCCCACGTAGACGATGATGCTCTGCATGGCCGAGGCCCAGCTGTAACCGAGAGTTTTGACGAAGGCCGACCGCACGAACAGGAACTCGCCCCGGTGGAGCGCCAGAAGAGGCTCGCTGCGATAGACGTAGACGATGCAGGCCGCCGACGACAGCGCCTGGGAGAGCACCGTGGCCAGCGCTGAGCCGCGCACGCCCAGCCCCATGACGCCCACAAAGAGCAGGTTCATGCCGATATGAAGCAGCGACGCCAGCACCTGAAAGACAAAGGGGATCCGGGAGTTGCCGATGCCGCGCAGCACCGCGGCGTAGTAGTTGTAAAGGAAGGAAAAAATAAGACCCACAAAGACGATTTCGAGATAGGCCATGGTCTCGTCGTGAATTTCCGCGGGTGCCTTCGTCCAGACCAGGATGTCCCGAGCCGTGCAAAGGCAGAGCGCCGACAGGGCCAGCGTAAAGACCGTCCCGGCGATCAGCGCTGTGGACATCTCCTCTTTCAGGCGCTTTCTGTCGCCGGAACCGTAGATCTGGGCCATGAGCACCGAGACGCCCGTGCAGGCGCCGAACAAGAAGAACACCACGATAAACAGGATGGGGCTGGCGACGCTGACGGCGGCCAGGGACTGATTGCCCAAAAAGCGGCCCACGATGACGGCGTCGACGGTGATATAAAGCTGTTGAAAAAAGTAGCCCAGCATGATGGGCAGCGCGAAGAGGAAGATAGGCCAGGCGGTGCCGCCTGAAAGCATGCGCTGTTTAGGATCGATCCGCGGTTGTGGCGCTGTACCCCGACAAAAAGACATCGCGGCTGCAGGGGCTTACCGGCGAACCTGGCCGCTGCCGCGAATCTTGAACTTGGTGCTGGTCAGCTGTTCGATGCCCAGAGGGCCGCGGGCGTGAAGCTTCTGGGTGCTGATGCCCATCTCGGCGCCGAGGCCGAAGACGCCGCCGTCGGTAAAACGGGTCGAGGCGTTCACGTAGACCGCCGCGGCGTCCACGCTGTTCAGGAACTTTTCGGCGGAAGCGTAGTCCGACGTCAGAATGCTCTCAGAATGGCCCGAGCCGTAGGCCGCGATGTGGGCCAGCGCGTCGTCCAGGGAGGCCACCACCTTGACCGACAAGATCAAGTCGAGATATTCCGTCGCCCAGTCCTCGTCGTCGGCGGCCTTCATGGCGAAGATCTCTCGAGCCTTCGCGTCGCCCCGAAGTTCCACTCCGTGAGCTATCAGGGCGTTGGCCACGGCAGGCAGAATCTTCGGCGCCGCCTTCTCATGGATCAGCAGCGTCTCTATGGCGTTGCAGACCGAGGGACGCTGCGTCTTAGCGTTGACGGCAATGGGAACGCACATCTCGGGGTCGGCCGTGGCGTCGATGTAGAGATGGCACAGCCCCATGCCCGTCATGATATAGGGGACCTTGGCGTTCGCCTTGACGGCTTCTTTCAGCCGCTTGCTGCCGCGGGGGATCAGCACGTCCAAGTCTTCCAGCGCCATCAAGGCGTTGGTCGCCTCGCGGCCGGGCATGTCGAGAAGCTGCACACAGTCCTCCGGCAGCCCCGCGGTGAAAATCGCGGCAACCAGCGCGTTCGCAATAATCCTGTTGGAATTGGAGGCCTCGTGCCCTCCGCGCAGGATCACGGCGTTGCCCGATTTCAGGCACAGCGCCGCGGCGTCAGCGGTCACGTTGGGACGGGACTCGTAGATCATGCCGATCACGCCCAGAGGCACGCGCACCTGCGCAATTTCAAGGCCTTCGGGGCTCACGTGGCTGCTGACGCCCTGGCCGATGGGGTCAGGCAGCGCGGCAATTTCCTCGATGCCCCGCGCCATCGCTTCCACCCTGGCCTCGTTCAGCGTCAGGCGCTCCACCAGCGAGGCAGTCAGCTTGGCGGCAACGCCCTCTTTCACGTCCTGCGCGTTGGCCTCCAATATGGCGGCGCACTTTTCGCGCAGCGCCTGCGCCATGGCCTTCAGCGCCGCGTTTTTGCGGTCCGAGCCGGCGAGGGCCAGTTCTTTCGCGGCGAAACGGGCTTTGCGTCCCATTTCGTGCAGTATGAGAGATACATCCATCTTCGTCACCTCATGATAAAATTAAACAAAATCAACGCAAAATGTTCTCCGCAGAACATTTTCCCTTCGCCTACAGGACCGTCAGATTGTCCCTGTGAATAGCCTCGTCAAAGTCCTTCACGCCCAGGATAGCCTCGAACTCGTCGCTGTGGTGCCCCATGATCTTCCGGAGATCCTTCGAGTCATAGTTAGTCAGGCCGCGCGCGATTTCCCTGCCCTCGGGGTCGAGCACCGACAGCATGCGCCCGATCTCGAAATCGCCCCTCACCGCGGTAATCCCCTTGGCCAGCAGACTGCTTCCCCGATTCAGCAGCGCCTGCGCGGCGCCGGCGTCGACGGTCACAGAAACGCCAGTACGCCCCGAAGCGATCCACTGCTTTCTGGCATGGCGGCGCGTCACCTGAGGAATAAACAGCGTCCCCAGTTCCTCGCCGTCGAGCACGCGGTGAAGCACGTCGGGCTCCGAACCGTTGGCGATAACCAGCGGGATTCCGGCGGGAAGCACCACGTCGGCAGCGGTGATTTTAGTGTACATGCCGCCGGAGGACATGTTGCTCCCCTTGCTGCCGGAGTTTTCGCGGATTTCGCGGGACACCGCCTCCACCCGGTGGAGCAGCTTCGCCTCGGGATGGACGCGAGGGTCCCTGTCGTACAGCCCGTCGATATCGGACAGGATGATCAGCAGGTCGGCGCCGACCGCGCAGGCCACCAGCGCCGACAGCGTGTCGTTGTCGCCGAACTTGATCTCGTCCACGGCCACGGTGTCGTTTTCATTGACGATCGGGATGATATCCATCTCCAGCAAAGAACGCATGGCGTTGCACAGGTTCAAGTAGCGGGCCCGGTCGTTGAAGCCCACCCGGGTCAGGAGAACCTGGGCCACCACGCAGCCATACTCGGAGAAAAGCTTCTCGTACATCTGCATCAGCAAGCCCTGCCCGACGGCGGCCAAGGCCTGCTTGACCGGCAGGTTGGAGGGCTTTTCGCTGAAGCCCAGCCGGCCCATGCCCGCGCCGACGGCCCCCGACGTGACCAGGAGCACGTCCAGCCCCCGATTGTGCAAATCCCCCAGCGCCCGGCACAGTTTATCCATGCGCTGGATATTCAGCTTTCCCCCGCTGTGGGTGATCGTGCTGGTGCCTACTTTGACCACCACGCGGCCGCATTTTTTCAGATCCTCACGTTCCATTTTAAGACACGCTCCAAGAGTTCATCATTAATTTTTGATTATATCACAAAGACAGCCCGAAACACGAGAGCCCCGCCAGCGCAAAATCACGCTATAATAGACTCTGCAAAAATTGCGGTTTACCGGCGTCACTCGCTAAACGTGCAACTCTGCTCGAACCCTTCCCCGGCCCAATCCTCACCGTACAAACGTACGCCTCCGGTTGGGCCGGGGGAAGGCT
>SFDM01000038.1 GCA_004558205.1 Pyramidobacter piscolens | reverse complement strand
TGTACACGCTTCGGTCAGCGTTTTCGTGTACCTCCTAGTTTTAAGCCAAGTGACTGGATTTCAAGGAGTGTTCCTTTATCCATGCCGTTCCTATGCCTTAGGAAAACCTATTGTACTCCTGACTATCCAATATCTTTCCCTTTGCCAACATGCTATGCCTTAGGCGTTTCCACTCCCGGTTAGTTGGTTGGCATCTCAGTTTCTCTTCAACTGAGATCTCCTTGGTGACTCTCTGCAAAGCGCTTCACGGGCGCACATTGATAATTAGTATCAGGCCGCCACAAGACAAAGAAGGAAACCGCAGGAAAAACAAAAGGAGAGGCGATAAGCCCCTCCTTTTGCTCTATCCTCATGAAGACAGAGAGTTAAGATCAAAAAATTTCAACGCGGCGGCAGCCGAGAGAAACAACGAAAAGGGCAAAGGCCCTTCGACACCGTGAAAAATAGAGAATACGAAAAATATGTACGAAGTGGAACTCCCCGCTTCGCAGCGCCCTTCTCTCCTTCAGCGTTCCAATCTCTTGACTTCATATTTCTTCTTCATTGAACTAGCTCATCCGGCGTCCAGAGACGACCCGAGGGACATCCTCTCAGTAGATATTCAGCTTTTCACGAAGCAATGAATATCAGCTCTCATCGCCGCAAAATCCAGGCTTTTACCTTGTTTTTGGGCTGGCGGAATTCTGCCGCGATCTGTTCGGCGACAAGTTTTGTGGGCTGTCCTTGGTCGAGCAGTTCCTGCGCTTTGGCCTGCCAGACGTCGTCGGAAGGGGCTTCCGTCACGCCGCCTTCGACGACCAGGGCCAGTTCGCCCTTCACGCCTTCCTCTAAAGAGGCCAAGATGGTCGAAAGGGTTCCGCGCCGGGCTTCCTGATAGACTTTGCTGATCTCGCGCACCAGCGCGGCCTTCCGGTCACCCAGCACGTCGAGGAAATCCTCCAGGTGCTTGGCGGCCTTGTGGGGCGACAGATAGAAGACCATGGTGTAAGGATGGCCTTTCAGGGCTTCCAATGCGCCGCGCCGCTCGCCCTTCTGATCCGACAGAAAGCCTATGAAGGAAAAGGGATGGGGCGTCAGCCCCGACAGAAGCACCGCGGGCACGAAGGCCGTAGCCCCGGGCAGCACGTCCACGCCGTATCCAGCGTCGATCGCGGCCTTGAGCATCACGTAGCCGGGATCGGACATGCCGGGCGTTCCTGCGTCGGAGATCAGCGCTACTTTTTGCCCTTTCTCAAGACAGCCCAAAAGCTCGTCCACGCGCTGACGCTCGTTAAACTTCTGATAGGACAATGTCTTCACGGACACGCCGAGGTGCTGCAGCAGCAGTCCGCTGTGGCGGGTGTCCTCGCAGGCGACGATGTCGGCGGATTTCAGCTCTTCGACGGCTCTCAAAGTGATGTCGCCCAGGTTGCCTATGGGCGTGGGGATCAAGATCAGAGGCATTTTGTCGGCGTCCCTTCTGTGTAAAAACTTTTCAGATCTTCCGTGTAATTCCCCTGGCCGTCATAGATATAAAGGGGCGGTTCTATGACCGCGCCGGCGCCGCCCGAACGCCTCGCCTCAACGAGAAATACCGCGGCGTCGCGGCGAGGCACGCTGTGGACCATGCGGAGACGCCGGGGCTCTAGTTTGTACCGCCGCAAAAGCTCCATGGTTTCGGGCAGGCGCAGCGCCCTCATGACCATGTAAAGGCGTCCGCGGTTGCGCAGCAGGAAATGGGCGGCCTCGCAGACGTCGGCCAGCGTGCATTCTTCGCCCTGGCGGGCCACGCGCTTGGCGGCCAATCCGCTTCTGACGCCGCGGCCGGGATCCTCGTAGGGGGGATTGACCACGATCACGTCAAAACTCTGGTGTTCAAAGAGCCGCCGGTGATTTTTCAGGTCGCCGGCCATAAAGCGCGCGCGGTCTTCAAGACCGTTTTTCAGGGCGTTCTGGCAGGCCATCTCCACCAGGTCGGGCTGAATGTCCAGGCCAGTGACGGCGCAGCCGGGATGGCGTTTTGCCAAAATCAGGGAAACCGCGCCATGGGCGCAGCCCAGCTCCAGCACGCAGTCCTTTTCCCTCAGCTCCGAGAAGCCCGCCAGAAGCACCGTGTCCATGTTCACCTTGGGACCCTGCTCGGGCTGGCGCATCATCAGGAAGCCGTACAGGATGGCTTCGTACCCTTCGGCCGCCGCGGGCGGCGCGGCGTTAAAATTCTCTAGGCCCATTGGTCGGTCCTCACGCTGACGATCTGCGACAGGCCGGGCTCGGACATGGTGACGCCGTACATGACCTCGGCGTGCTCCATGGTCTGACGCCGATGGGTCATGGCGATCAGCTGGATCCTCTGCGAGTAGTCGGTCACCATCTGGGCGAAGCGCGTCAGGTTCACTTCGTCGAGGGCGGCGTCCACCTCGTCGAGAACCGCCAGAGGCACCCGAGCCACTTCCATGGACGCGAAGAGCAGCGACAGGGCCGTCAGGGACTGTTCGCCGCCCGACAGCTGCGCCAGAAAAAGAGATTTCTTTCCGGGCGGCCGGGCGATGATCTCCACGCCCGCGTCCCAGAGCTCCTGATTTTCCTGGGCTTTCAGATGGGCTTCTCCGCCTCCGAAGAGGCGCTGAAAAAGCTCGTTGAAACGCCGGTCGATCTTCTCGAGGGCGGTACTGAACAGGGAGGCCGCCTGTGTGTCGGTGTCGCGGATCATGTTCTGAAGGTCTTTCATGCCGCGCTGCACGTCGGATAGCTGGGCGCTCAGGTAGCTGAGCCGTTCGCCCAGGGATTGGTCTTCCGACAGGACGCCCAGGTTCACGTCGCCCAGCTCTTTGAGTGAACGCTCGAGATAGCGGCAGCTGCTTTCGAGCTTGTCCACGGTCTCCTCGCCGGGGAGGAATTCCGGGGGATAGGGATATTTTTCTTCGGACTGGGCGATCAGCTCGGCCAGTTTTTCACGAGTCTTCTCGATCTCGTTGCGAGCCATCAGCTCGTCGCGCTTTCGCGCTTCCGCCGCGGCCTGGGAACGCTGGCTTCTGAGAAGCTGGCGCTCCATACGCCGCGCGGCGAGCGCGTTGTGGCTGTCCAGCTCGGCGATGCGCGCGTCGATGGATTTTTTCTCCGCCTCGCGCTCGGCTTTGACCTTGAGGATCTCTTCGGTGGTCTCGGAAAGGGCGGCCAGTTTTTGAACGATCTTTCGTGCGGCTTCGTCATTGTTGATCATGGAACGGCGCAGGTCGGCCGTGGAGTGGACGAGCCTGTCGAGCTCGCTTTTCTTCGCCGCGAGGCGCTCGCCTATCAGGAGGCTCTTGGTTTTCAGCTCGAGCAGGGCGCTGCTGTCGCTGTCGTCTTCGTCAAGGCCGGTCATCCCGTCTATCTCGGCTCTGGCGGCTTTCGCGGCTGCCTGGGCCTTTTCCACGGCGGCGCGGCACTGTTCGATGCGCGCTTTGGAGTTGGAGCTCTCCTGAAGCAGTGCGTTGAGTTCTTCGCTCTGCTCGCGAAGTTTGCGCCGCAGGGCTTCGGTCTTGGAACGCTGCTCGTCTACGGAACGCCTCTGGGCGGCGCAGGCGTCGCCGGCCTTCGCTTCGGCTTTTTCGGCGGCTGCCAGACGCTGCCTCACGTCTTCCTGGGCTTCCTTGTCGGCGGCGATGTTCTTCTCGGTCTCGGCGATCTGGGCTCTGAGCGAGATGGCGCCCACGCTCTTGGCCGACTGGCCTCCGCTCACGGTGCCGGCGGGCGAGAAGACTTCACCGTCCAGGGTGACAATGGGGAAACGGGCCCCTGCGGAAAGCCGAGATCCGGTGGCATAGTCCTTCACCACCAGCAGGTCGCCTAAAAGGTGTTCTACGGCGCCCAGCCAGCGTTTTTCGGGGGTTACAAGGTCGATGGCCCAGCCCAGCACACCCGCGCCCGCGGGGGCCCGGTCGGCGTGCCGGCGGCGGCAGCGTTCGAGAGGCAAAAAGGTGGCGCGGCCGCCCTTGCGCTCTTTCAACAGTTCGATACCCTGCCGGGCCTGCTCCATGCTGTCCGTCAGCAGCCAATACTGCCGGCCGCCGAGGTAGGCTTCCAGGCAGGGGGCCAGTTTGTCGTCGCAGCGGAAGGCCTCGACGGCGGGGATGGTCTCGATGTTCAGGCGTCCCAGTTTGACGGCCGACATGACCATCTGCACTGGCTTGGGGTAGAGTCCCGCTTCCGCGGTCTGAAGCATGGATTCCAGATCGGCCTCGGCTTTGGCGATGGCGCGGCGGAAACTCTGGGCTCTTATGGCCAATTCCTGGCAGAGCGCCGACGCTTCGGAACGCTCTTTTTCCAGCGCTTCCAGACGGTCTTCCGAGGCTTCCAGAATCTCGTCGGACTCGGTCAGGCCGGATACGATCTTGTCTCTCATGAGGCGCAGGTCGTCCAGGACTTTTTCGCGCTCTTGGCTCTGCAGCCCCAGGGTCTGCATGCGGACAGACTGCTGCCGCGCCTCTTCAAGCATCTGGGCTTCCCGGTCGATCAGGCTTTGACGCCGGCGCCTCAGTTCGTTCAGCTTTTGGCCTTTGCGGGCCATACGGTCTTCTATATCCTGGATCTGGTTCTCGAGGGCGGCGGCTTCGCTGCCCAGCGAGCCGGCCTGCGCGGCGGCCTCGCTTCGCAGCTTTTCATCTTCGGCCAGTTCCGCTTTCAGCCGCTGGCTTTCCTCGGCGCAGCGGCGGCTGGCGAACTCACTTTCGTGACGCTCTGAGTTCACTTCCATTTCGCGGCGCCGTATGTCGTCGATACGGGGAGTCAGCTCGGCAAGCTCGTCGCCAAGCTGGCCGCGCAGTTTTACGTACTCGCTGCCCCGCTCGCGCAGGTTTTCGACGGAACGCTTCCACAGCTTTGCCCAGTTTTCCGCGGAAAACTGGCTGGCCTGGGCCGTTTCATGGCGCGCCTGCAGGGTTATCAGGCGACGCTCTTCGCTGAAGCGGCGATTGTGGTAGAGCACGCCGCGCAGGTTTTCGAGGCGCTCCTGGTAGTCCTTGGCCTTCTGGGCGTTCTGCAGTTCCGGCGCGATCTCGTCGCGCCGGGTCTGAAGCTCACCCATCAGCGTGTGAAGGCGCAGGAGCTCGGCTTCGGTCTGTTTCATCTCGTCCAGGGCATCGTCTCTTTTTTTTCTGTAAAGATCAATGCCGAAAAGCTCTTCCAGACGAAGGCGGCGCTGGAAGGGCTTTTGGAGGATCGCGTCGGTGACTTCGCCCTGCCCGATAAAGGCGGAACGGTCGCCTTCCAAGTGCCAGTTTTGTTTGAACTGGGACAGATCCTGTACGCGCGTCCTCTGCCCCTCCACGTAAAGCGTAGATCCAGTGCCGTCCAGATGGCGGCGAAGTTTGCCGCGGCGGTCCCCGTCGGAGAGGTCGAGAAGCACGTCGGTCTCCTCGGCCTCAGAGAGCCCCGCCGACCCTTGAAAGACCAGGTCGCTCTGCCGGTTGATGCGCAGGCGGGCAGCGCTGCTTTCGCCGAGAACCCAGCGGAGCCCGTCCAGGATGTTGCTTTTGCCGCTGCCATTGGGACCAACGATCGCAGTGAAGCCTCTGGCGAAAGAGAGCTCATGCTGACCGCCAAAACTTTTGAAATTCTTAAGAGTCAGTCGTTCTATAAACAACGCTCTGTTCCTCTCTGCCGCGTCCCATCGCAGCTCTTGCTTCGATGCTGCTCAGCGCCCCCTGAAGGTCCAGGCGGAACTTCTCGAAGGGCATATTGGGCATGCCTCTCAAAAATATCCTGCGTTTGAAGCTCTCTTCCCAAACCTTTAAGTAGACCTCGGCAACGTAGGCGGCCACTGAGGAGTTGACGTCCACGAGCACGGCCTCGGCGCGGCTTGACAGGAAGACCTTGCGGATAAAACGTTTCAGCATCAGCGCCAGCGAATCTTCTTTCAGCACCCGTGATCCCGAGCCGCATACGGGGCAGGGGCGGGTCAGCACGGAACGAAGATCTGAACGGGCGCGTTTCCGCGTCATCTCTACCAGGCCCAGGGGCGAGATGCCGAAGACCCGGACGCGGCACCGGTCCGCGGCGAAGACGTGGTCCAGCCGGCTGAGCAGGGCTTTCCGGTCTTCTTCGGTTTCCATGTCGATAAAGTCCACCACCACAATGCCGCCAATGGCCCGCAGACGAAGCTGGCGGGCGATTTCCTCCGCCGCTTCGAGGTTGGTGGCCAGCACCGTTTCGCGGAGGTTGTTGGCTCCCACGTACTTGCCCGTGTTCACGTCCACGACGGTCAGCGCCTCGGTCTGGTCGATCACGAGATAGGCGCCGGAATCAAGCCACACCTTGCTGTCCAGAAGTTCTTCAATTTCCTTTTCCATGCCGTAATACTCGAACAAGGGGACGTTGCTTCTGTGGCAGGTCAGCGTCGGGGCCGTTTCAGCGCTGCTGTAGCGGCTGAGGTAATCCTGCACTTTATTGTACTCTTCCTGGTTATCCACGATAATTTGTGAAACGTCAGAGTTCAGTTCATCGCGGAGCACCCGTCCCACCAGGCCCATGTCCTTGTAGAGGAGGCAGGGGGCGGTCTGTTTTTTAGAGTTCTTCTCGATATCGCGCCAGAGGCCTTTCAGCTGTTCCAGATCGGACTCCAGCACATCTTTATCCACGCCCTCGGCGGCAGTCCTCAGGATGACGCCGAATCCTTCGGCGTCCATGCCGTGGATCGCGTTTTTCAGGCGAAGGCGTTCTTCCTCTTTGACGATCCTTTTGGAAACTCCCACTTCATGCGCGCCGGGGACGAGCACGATGTAGCGTCCAGGGATGGAAATCCGGGTGGTCACCCTGGCGCCTTTATTTTTGCGCGCGGTCTTGACGACCTGCACGAGGATTTCCGCATTCTGCTTCACGTTCACCCCGCGGGCGTCGTTCAGGTAGAGGAAGCCGTTACGCCCGTCCCCGAGGCCGACGAAGGCAGCGTTCATGCCCGGAAGGACGCTTTCCACGCGCGCCTTGTATATCTCCCCGCTCTTCTGGCACTCCCACATCCGCTCCACGAAAAGCTCGCTCATGCGCCCGTTTTCGACGATGGCCACGCGCGACTCTTCAGGATCGATGGTGTTCGCCAATATTTTTACATCAGGCTGATTCATATCCACGCCTCCGAAAACACATTCTTTGTCCCACCAGAGGTGGCGCCACCAAAAGCGGCGCCACCCAAGATGGCACGGCTGCAGATTCTTTGACTCAAAGCAGCGGCACAACCTCGCGGGAATCGGCGTTCCAGTTTCCGAGGGCCAGGCGGGCCATGCAGACGTCGCTCCAGCCCGTGATGACTTCCTGAGCTGCCAGCTCCTTCACGAGAGCGCCCGGCCCCGTCTGGGATGGGTCGTTCATGACCAGTTCCAGGCCGTCGGGACAGCTTTTGACCTGAAGAATCGTCTCAGGGCCAAGTCCTTTCAACAGGGCTTCCTTCGCCGCGTCAAGGCGCGAAAGATCCCGGGTGCAGAGCCAATAGGACGCCGCGTTGAACCGTTTATTCAGCGAAGGTCCGTCCACTTCCTGCGCGGCCAGAAATTTCAGGCCGCCAGGCACGCAGGCGTTCAGCCGGTCCATGATCTCCGAAGGCGGAAGAGCTTCGGCAAACCAGATCTCCGCCAGCTCGCGAAGAGAGACCACTCCCACGGGCAGGGCCGCGCCCATGACAATATGAGGATGGGGCGACATGCCCTGAGTACTCTCGACCTGAAGTCCCGCGCGGCGGGCCACCCTGCCGAAAAGCTGGGGCAGTTCCACGTGACGGACGAAACAGAAAAACTTTCTCTTCTCAAAGGCCAGGCGGATACGGCTCATGGGCGGTTATCTCCTTTCCAGAGGCATCCTTTGTCCTGCCATCCGCAGGCGTTGCAGCTGAAGCTGCGGCAGTCCGGCGTCACTTTGGCCTGGCACGATTTCCGGTATTCGCGCAGCAGGAATTCCTTCGTCACGCCCATGTCGATGTGGTCCCAGGGGAAGAGTTCCGATTCGCTCCGGAGCCGGCCCGCATACCACTGGGGGTCGATGCCCGTCCTGTGGAAGGCCTCAAGCCAGCGGTCGAGGCTGAAGGTCTCGCTCCAGCTGTCGAAGCGTTCGCCCAGGCGCCAGGCTTCCAGTATGGCCGCGCCGACGCGGCGGTCGCCGCGGGCGAGCACGCCTTCGACGAAGGATTGGGAGGACTCGTGGTATTTCAGGCTGATGGCGCGGGACTTGATGTGCTTTTTAAGCCAGCTTCCCTTCTGCGCCAGCGATTCGCGGCTGTCTTGAGGCACCCACTGGAAGGGAGTGTGCCCCTTGGGCACAAAACCGGCTACGGACACGTTGATGGCGGCGCGCTTGGTGTGCCGGCGGCCGATGGCGGCGGCACGTTCTGAAAGCTCCACGATGCCCGCCAAATCTTCTTCGGTCTCCGTAGGAAGCCCCATCATAAAATAAAGCTTGACTTTCTGCCAGCCGTGTTCAAAAGCCGCTTCCAGGGCGGTGTCGAGGTCGGCGTCGGTCACGCCCTTGTTGATCACGTCGCGGAGGCGCTGGCTTCCCGCTTCGGGGGCCAGTGTCAGGCCGCCCTTTTTCATTACTTCCAGTCCGGCAGCCAGCTTCACTGAGAAGTTGTCCACGCGCAGGCTGGGCAGGCTCAGCTTGACGCCCTGCGGCGCCAGATCGGACAGCGACAGAAGCAGTGAGTCGATATGGGAATAGTCGCAGCTCGCCAGGGAGACGAGGCTGCATTCTTCCCAGCCCGTAGAGGCGATCAGTTTCCTGATGGTCTCCTCCACCTTGGCGGCGCTGCGCTCTCTGACAGGCCGGTAGATCATGCCGGCCTGGCAGAAGCGGCAGCCTCGCGAACAGCCGCGGAAAAGCTCGACCGCCACGCGGTCGTGGATAATGCCCGAAGCGGGGACAATCATGTTTTCCGGCGCGATCCCGTCCATGTCGGAGCAGATCAGGCGACGGCGCGGCAGGGCAAACTCCGAGGTGAAGTGGGTCCCCTCCTCGTCGTAACTGCACTGCACTACCGACGGAACGTAGGTTCCCTCAAGCTCAGCGGCCGCCCGAAGCCTTTCGGCCCTCGGAAGGCCTTTCGTCTCGGCTAGAAGGCGCAGCAACGGTGGGTTGACCACTTCGCCGTCGCCCAGGCAGAAGACGTCGATAAAATCGGCCAGAGGCTCGGGAACCAGGGCTCCAGGGCCGCCCGCCAACACGATGGGGTCAGAATCAGAACGGTCCGCGGCCAACAGGGGAACGCCGCCTAAATCCAGCATGGTCAGGATGTTCGTAAAACTCATCTCGTGCTGAAGCGTGAAACCCAGGCCGTCGAATTCCCGCAGGGCTCGTCCCGACTCGAGGGATCCCAAAAGCTGTTTGTTCAGTCTCAATCCCTGCTCCATGTCGATCCAGGGGCAATAGGCGCGTTCGGCGTCGATGCCGTCCAGGGCCTTCGTCTGGGGATAGAGCAGCTGGAAGCCCAGATAACTCATACCCACTTCATAGACGTCGGGAAAGCAGAAGCACAAACGAAAATCGGCTGCGGGCTTGGGCGTTACCGGCCCCCATTCCGAGCCGGCGTAGCGGGTCGGCCATTTTGCTGCGGCGATCAACGGCCAGCGCTGATCGTCGAATTCTTCAAATCTCAAATTTAACCATTCCTGACTTTTTAATAGATTTATAGATCATACAGCGAGGGTTCGCCGGGCACGGCGTTTTCGAGCCGCTCGATTTCGTCGAGCGCCCCGATCTTGACGACAACAGCCAGGGCGATCACCGTGGACAGCAGCGAGCTGCCGCCGTAGCTCATCAGAGGCAGAGGCAGCCCCGTCACGGGCAAAAGCCCCATGCTCATGCCGATGGATTCAAAGCTGTGGAACCAGAACGACGCCGTCAGCGAGGAGATCAGGATCTTCGACGCGATATTGCGGGAGCGCAGGGCGATGCGGATCATCCTCCAGATAATGAAGGAAAGCAGCGACAGCAGGAGGAGACAGCCCAAAAGACCGAACTCTTCGGCGAATACGCTGAAGATGAAGTCGGTATGAGGCTCGGGCAGGAAGCGCAGCTTGCTCTGGGTCCCTTCCATAAATCCCTTGCCCAGCAAACGGCCAGAGCCTACGGCAATACGGGACTGGATGACGTTATACCCAGCCCCGAGGGGGTCAAGCTCCGGATTGACGAACACGAGGATTCTCTTTTTCTGATAGTCTTTCAGAAAAAACCACAGCACCGGCAGGCAGGCTGAGGCGCAGGAGATCAGCGAGAGAAGGCAGCGGTTCGGCGCTCCCGCCACCAGCAGGGCCACGAAAATCATGGCCGCGTACACGAGAGTACTGCCCAGGTCGGGCTGCACGAGAACGAGGACGGCTGAAACACTTCCCAGCCCGAGGGCCAGCAAAAAACTGCGCCAGTCCGCGGGCGGCCTCTGCGTCAGCTGATGGGCCAGGACGAAGGCCAGCGCCAGCTTGGTGAACTCCGCCGGCTGCACCTTGAAGTAGCCCATGCTGATCCAGGACTGCGCGCCTTTCGCGCGATGGCCCATAAAAAAGAGCGCGATCAGCAGGCAGCAGCACAGGCCATAGAACCAATAGGACCGGCTGAGGACGTATTCAAAGTCGATCTTCAGCACCGCGGTAAAAACAACGAGGGAGGCGCCGCCCCACAGAAGCTGCTTTCCCGCGAAAAAGGCGCCTTTGCCCGCCGTTCCGTTCGCGGCGCTAAAAATAGTCAGGACGCCCATGGCGTAAAGTAGGACCGCCGCGGCAAGCAGCCCATAGTCAAGTGTCTGGAAAAGCCTTCGCTCGCCAGAAACGGCACGGCGGGACGGGTCAAACATCAGGGCTGGGAGGAAGGGGCGCCGACCGCTGAGGAGCGCGCCGCAGAGCTGCCCCGTTTCATGCGGAGCACGGGAACGCTCACTTCAAGGGCGACTACGTCCTGGTCTTTGCTCAGGTCGATGTCGATATTGCCGTCGTCCACGTCCATATACTTCGATATGACTCCGAGGATATCTCTGCGGATGCAGTCCATCATCTCGGGCGAGATGTCCGAGCGGTCGTGCATCAGCACGATCTGCAGGCGTTTTTTGGCGGTGTTCTTTGAGGTGTTTTTATGAAACAGGAAATCGAAAAATCCCATGGCGTTCACCTACCTGCGGCCAAAGAAGTGGCGCAGATTTGCCCAGAAGCCTCTGTCCAGGCTGTCGATGTCCAGGAAGGGCACTTCCTCGCCGAGGACCCGGCTGGCGATGTTCGAGAAGGCCTGGGCCGCGGGGGACGTGGGGGCCAGCGTCAGAGGCTCGCCTTTGTTGGAGGAAATCACCACGGAATCGTCCTCGGGAACGATGCCGATCAAACCCACGGACAGGATGTCCAGCACGTCGTCCACGCCCAGCATGTCGCCGCTGCGCATCATGCGGGGACGCAGGCGGTTGATGATCAGGTGGATCTGTTCCTTCCCCTGCGCCTCGAGCATACCGATAATCCGGTCGGCGTCGCGCACGGCCGACACGTCGGGAGTGGTCACCACCAGCGCCTCGCTGGCGCCTGCGGAAGCGTTTCTAAACCCCGACTCGATGCCGGCGGGGCTGTCAAGCAGGATGAAATCAAAGTCGGGGCTGAGTTCATCACACAAAGCTTTCATTTGCTCCGCCGACACGCAGTCTTTTGTGCGGGTCTGAGCCGCGGGGAGCAGGTACAGGCCGTCCACTCTCTTATCCCGGATCAGGGCCTGTTTCAGGGCGCAGTTGCCCTCGACCACGTCCACCAGGTTGTAAACAATTCTATTTTCGAGTCCGAGAATGACGTCCAGGTTGCGGAGCCCGATGTCGCCGTCAACCACAACCACCTTTTGTCCATGTTTCGCAAGAGCCATTGAGACGTTGGCCGTGGTGGTCGTCTTGCCGACGCCGCCTTTACCCGATGTCACCACGATGATGCGTGCCGCCATATAGAAAAACCTCCTTTTAAAAAGTTAAAAACTTCCGATGCCGCGAACTTGAACTTTTCTTTACTCTATTTCTCTTTGACAATTTCACCAGCGACGAACACTCCGCCCTCAACGGTGATATGCACGGGTTTCCCCCACCAAGGGCAGGCCCGTGGCTCCATCACGTTGCTGATCATCGAGCCGATCCTCAGCTGGTTTGTCATATAACACATGGTAATCACCGATGCGCTGTTATCACCGCTGCAGCCGGCGTGAACCCGGCCCATAAGGGTTCCCAGGACGATAATGGACCCAGTGGCGGAGATGTCGGCCCCGGGATGGAGGTTCCCCAGCAAAAGCACGTCGCCTTCGTGGTGAACCGCCTGTCCTGAGCGCAATGGTGTCTTCATGATCTTCAAAGTTCCCTGAGTGATGACGGGCCGGTCGCTCCCCTCCATTTTAAACCCCAGGGAGGCAAGGGCGTCGCGCGTTTCAGGATGAGTTCCCGACCACATATTTACGGAAATCTTCAGAGGAAAAACGACGTCCCTCATCAGGTTCAGGAGCCATTCCCTGGAAACAGGGAGCTCTTTAAAGTCAAAATTCAGCGGATGCCCAGCGGTCAGAGCGCCGGCGTCGCGCAGTTCACGAAGGACATCGGGAGTCCCCGGGAGCACGCCGCTCTCAAAGGTAACCTGCAGTGAAGGGCCTCTGCCCTTAAAACTGAGCTCCTTTTTCCGTTCAGAAAACACCATTCGTTCCCATCCTTTCGTACTTTACTGTGGATTTGTTTGTTTCGCTCCCCCGTCCTGACCGAGAAGGTAGGCTAAAAGCTGGCCGGCCAGCGGCGCGGCGACCCGTCCGCCGCCTTCCCCGCCCTCGATGAAGCAAAGGACGGCGTATTTCGGCAAATCGGCTGGAGCGAATCCCACAAATACGGCGTGGTCTTTCCCATGGGGATTCTGGACCGTCCCTGTTTTTCCGGCCACGTTGACGCCGTACTCGCCAGCCCGGCGCCCCGTTCCGCCCTTGGCCGTCACCATCTGGAGCCCCTCGCGGATCAGCTTCAGATAATCCTCGCGCAGACCGGCGTCCCGGCTCTCGACGGGCGCTCCGAGCAGGACGTGGGGCTTGTGCACCGTACCACCGTTGGCGAAGGTGGCAAACATGTCGGCCATCTGGAGAGGCGTCATCAGAAGAAACCCCTGGCCGATGGACATGTTGACCGTATCGCCCTTCATCCAGGCCTCATGCCGGTTTTCCTTTTTCCACGCGGGCCCCGCCAGGATCCCCGGAGCCTCCCCGGGCAGGTCGATGCCCAGCCGGCGTCCAAGGCCGACGCGCTCGCCCACTTCCAGGTACTTGTTGATCCCCACCAGCTGGCTTGTCTCGTAGAAGTAGACGTCGCAGGAGTCCCGCAGGGCGGTGACAAATTTTTCGCGCCCATGCCCATAACGCGCCCAGCAACGGTAAGAGTTCAGCCCGAGCTTATACACCCCGGGGCAGTTTATGACCGTGTCTTTGGTGACGGCGCCCGACTCGAGCGCGGCGTAGCCTGAAAGGATCTTAAAAATGGATCCGGGCGAGTACTGTCCGCTGACGGCGCGATTCAGCATGGGACGCGCCGCGTCGTTGTTCAGCGCCGCCCACTCCGAGGCGGACACGCCCCAGGCGAGGGGGTTGGGGTCGTAGGAGGGGCTGGAATAGAGCACCAGCACTTCACCACTGCGCACGTCGAGGGCAATCATGACGCCCTGCATGTCGCCGAGCAGCTCGGAAGCGCAGCGCTGGCCTCCCAGATCCAGAGTCAGGCGCAGGTCCTGCCCCAATCCGGGCAGCTGCTCGTCGAGCTTGCGCCTCCGCCTGCCACGGGCGTCCACCTCGATCGCCGATTCGCCGACTTCGCCGCGCAGGAGGTGTTCGTACTGTTTTTCCACGCCCGATTTGCCGATGCTGTCACCGCCGATATAGCGCCGGCCTTCGGACAAGGCCGGCTGGCGAAGCTCATCTTCCGATATTTCGCCGACGTAGCCCACCACGTGCGACGCCAGAGGCCCCGCCGGATAGATCCGCCGCCAGACGGGAAGCGGAAAAAGCTCTTCGGGAAAATCGGGGTCTTCCATCAAACCGGTCATTTGAAGCAGCGTCAGGTTGGAGATCAGCGACACGGCGCGATAGGGCACCCAAAAGCGGTTTTTGATGCGGTTTTCGAGCTGTTCCGCGTCGTGGGGCATGTGGGCTCGCTCAAGCGCGGCAAGAAGGCGGTCTCTCAGCGTTTTGTCCTTCAGGTCGAGGGGATAGCCCATGATGTCGAAGGTCATCACGTTCATCGCCAGGGGCAGCCCTTTTCTGTCGTAGATCTGCCCGCGCACGGGCGGCATGCGTATCAGCCGGAGCCGGTTCTTCAGCGCCAGCCCGACGTAACGGTCGGACCAGCTGACCTGAAACAGGACCAGCGCCGCGGCGAGGAAGAAATAGGAAAGCAGGACGGTCATGCACCAGAAGTGAAGGCGCGAATCGCTCTGGGTCCTCTGGACCGCTTTGTCAGATCTGCTGTTTTTCATAGCTGTAGGCTCTCAGCAGACCGAACAGGATCAGCATAATGGCGGTCAACAGCCACTGCGTTCCCAGGACGATAAAAAAACGGTGGGCGAGCACGTCGGAATTCCAGAGGAGCAGGCGGATCAGACTCAGCACCGCGCAGACGACGGCGTTGATCAAGACGTAGGGAAGCATGTGCCGGCTGGCCACGGGAATCTGAAACCAGAAGTACCGCGCCGCGAGCAGGGCTAAGACATAGAGGGAACCGCTCAGCCCGGGAATGCCTGTCCATCTGAAATCCATCAGGAAGCCGCCGGCAAGCGCCGCGGCGGTCCATTTCGCCGAATAGCCCGGATCTTCCCCTGTGGCGCACCAGATCAGCGACAGGAGAAAAACTTCGGGAGCGAGAAAGGTCTGCGTCATCACCAGCTGGACCAGATCTTGAACGTACCAGCATAATATCATGACAACCCAGTTTTTCATCGCTCTTTTCCTTTCATGATGTGGACGGACTGAAGGCGAAACAGGTCCGCCCCAGGCCGTATCCTGTATTCTTCGATACCGGGGGTCAGGACGCGGCGTTCGTCGGTGAGCACTCCCACGGGAATCCCAGCGGGCAGCGTGCCTCCCAGCACCGTGACGATTTCCATCCCCGCCGTGTAACCGCCTTCGCTGGGCAGGAACTTGAGCCACACGCCGCCTTCGCTGTCGCCGGTGACGACGCCGATCTCGCGGGTCGCTTCGACGACGACGGGCACGTAGAGTTCGGAATTTGACAAAAGCTGCACCCATACTCCGTCGGCTCCAGCCGCGGAGACCACGCCCACGAGGTTGGAACCGTCGAGGGCGGCGCTGCCCACGGGGAATTCATCGGCGCCGCATTCTATCCGCATTTCGTCCCACCAGGCGCGGGGATCCCGATAGACCACGAGATAACGCCGATCCTGCCGAAAGGCCCGATGAAACTCGTCGGCCCGTTCTGTTCCAAATTTGAGCCGCAGCTGCCTGTTCTGCTCCCGCAGCTCTGTCAGCTCAAGAAGGAGCTTGTGCCGGTCGGTCATCCAGCGGCGCGCACGTTCGATGCGGGCGACGGCGTAAATCGCGGGTTTCTCGAAGGGGCTGAGGAACGCCGCCGTACCGTCCATCACTGTCCTGGTCGCTTCCCTGCCCGTCATGAGGAGAGCAAAGAGGACGCAGACCGCGACGCAGCCGAGGGTGATAAGGACCTCGTGCTCCATGTTCCGGCGCTCTGTCATGGCGCAAACCGCACCGTTACAGGGAGGTTCTGTGAACGGTCGTGAGGATTCTCTTCATTTCGCCAAGATTCTGAAGCGTCAGCCCCATTCCGTTCGCCACAGCATGAAGAGGATTCTCGGAGAGGATGACGGGGGCGTTCAGTACCTTCGTCAGCTTCTGAGGAAGGCCGCGAAGCAGCGACCCGCCGCCGGTCAGCACGATACCGTTGTCCACGATATCCCTGGACAGCTCGGGCGGCGTCTGCTCCAGCGCCACCTTAATCATGTCCTCGATCCGGGCGATGATCGGCGTCAGCGCGTCGCGGACTTCCACTGAACTGACGCGGGTCACCTTGGGCAGCCCGTCGGCAAGGTCGCGCCCCTTGACTTCCATCTCCAGCTCTTCTTTCAGCGGAATCACAGAACCGATGCTCACCTTCACGTTCTCGGCCGTGCATTCACCGATCAGCAGCGCGTGTTTCTGCCTGAACAGAGCGATAATCGCCTCGTCCATGTTGTCGCCTGCCGCGCGCAGAGAGTTGCTGACCACCAGGCCGCCCAGGGAAATCACGGCCACTTCGCTGGTCCCCGACCCGATGTCGAGCACCATGCTCCCCTCGGGGTCGTTGATGGGCAGCCCCGCGCCGAGAGCCGCCGCTATGGGCTCGTCCACGATGTAGGCTTCCCTGGCTCCAGCGCCAAGGGCCGCGTCGATTACGGCGCGGCGCTCTACCTCGGTCACTTTCGCCGGAACGGAAACCACCACCTGAGGGTTGGTAAAGTGCCCCAGGGCGCATGCCCTTCCTATAAAGTGATGCAGCACCGCCTCGGTCATGTCGAAATTCGCGATAACGCCGTCTCTCAAAGGTTTGATGACCGTTACGCCCACGGGGGTCTTCCCGATCATCGATTTCGCTTCGCGTCCGAAGGCGATCACTTCCTGGCCGCCGCGGGGCATTTTACGAACGGCTACGCAGGAGGGTTCGTCAAAGATGATTCCTTTTTCGCTCTGAAGCACCACGATATTGGACGTGCCGAGGTCAATCCCGATCCCAACTCCGTTTGATTTTTTAAAAAACGCCACTCTCGTTCCTCCTCTGATGATGTTCCGCCTGAAATGCAGGAGCACTGTGGCTCCTTCGCTTTCGCCAAAGCTCCGACGCCGAAGCGGCGAGAGCCGCCCCAAGAAGGCGGCGCGAGGACTCGCTAGGCGGCTCGGCGCCGGGGAGCGTTCTTCCGGCGACCCTCAATTCGAGGCTCGGTTCAGCATGATGTCGGCTCCCATACTTCCGTCGCCCTGGATTCGCCTGATTTCGCCGTCTCCGACAATATAGTGCCCATAAAAGCCGATCTGAAGTACCTTCAACATGGCCCCAACCGCCCGGGACAAGCGCATGTCGTCCTGGCTCGGGGCCGTCCCCCCGCAGGGATGGTTGTGCAGAAGCACCAGCGAACGGCAGCTGAGCCGCACCGCGCGCCGCATCAGGTAGGGGGCGTCAAGCTCCGCCCCGTCGGCTCCTCCGTAAGAAAGCCGCTCGTCGGCGATCAGTTTTTCTTTTTCGTCCAGATAGAGCGCCACGATGAATTCCCTGTCGTCGCCCTGAAGCCGGCGAGTCCAAAATTCCAGCCGGGTTCGCGGATCGTCGGGGCGGTCCTCTTCGAGGGCGGCGCGCCGTCCGAGCTCTAGCGCCGCCAATAGAGAAATCGCTTTCGCCTCGCCGATTCCCTTGACGCTGTCCTGGGCGGCAGCGCCGTTCTTTTTCGGCGCCAATTCGGACGCATGGGCCCGGGAGAGGCTTTTCAAGCCTCCGTACTTGCTTAACAGCTCCCGGGACATCTGTACCGCGTCGCAGCCGCGCCGGCCCGTCCCGAACAGGATCGCCAGAAGCTCCTCGGTTTTCAGCGAACCGGGGCCCTGGGCGAGCAGCCGCTCGCGCGGGCGCTCGCTGGCGTTCATCTCGGCGATCTTCATCTCTTAAAGGTCCCTTAAAAAGGGGTTGCTCTGCCGCTCCCGTTCCAGCGACGTTTCCGGTCCGTGCCCCGGAAGGACGGGCATGTCGCCCTCGAGGGCCGCGAGGCGGGCCAGCGAGTTGTTCATGGCCCGCTCGTCGCCGCCTGTGAGGTCGGTCCGGCCGATGCTGCGCGCGAACAGGGTGTCGCCCGAAAGCATCAATTTCTGGCCGTCCTGCTCTACGATGTAGCTGGTGCTGCCCGGCGTATGCCCGGGCGTGTGGATCGCCGTCAGCTTCAAGGCTCCGACGGAGAACTCGCTGCCGTCGCGGACCAGCTGGTCGGCCTTCACGGGTTCCACGTCGACGCCGAATTCGCTGGCGAGGCTCAGGTCTGGGTTGGTCAGCAGGGCTTCGTCGCCGGCGGGAACGTACAGCTTCGCGCCGGTGGCCTTTTTGAGGGCCGCCGCGCCCAGGATATGGTCCATGTGGCCATGGGTCAGCACGATAGCTTCAAGGCGGAGCTTTTCGCGTTTCAGGTAGGCGGCCACGTCGTCGGGCTCGCCTCCGACGTCGGCGCACAGGGCCGTGCCCGCGCCGTCGTCGATAACGTAGCTGTTGGTCCACAGGGGGCCAAGAGGGATGCGCTTATAGTTCATTTCTGCGCCTCCGGCGAGTCAACAATAAGCGTGACCGGCCCGTCGTTGACGATGGACACGTACATATGGGTCTGGAAGACGCCGGTCTGCACGCAGACACCCAGGGCTTTCACCTCGTCCACAAACTTCTGGTAAAGCTTGTCGGCCTGCTCGGGGCGGGCCGCGTCGATAAAGGACGGGCGGCGGCCTTTGCGGCAGTCCCCGTAAAGCGTGAACTGCGAGACGATCAGCATGGATCCGCCCACGTCCAGAAGCGACAGGTTCAGTTTGTCCTGGTCGTCCTCAAAGATGCGGAGGTTCACGATCTTCTCCGCCAGCCATTTGGCGTCGGCTTCGGTATCGCTGTGGGTCACGCCCAGCAGGACGCAGAACCCCTTTTCTATCGCTCCGACCGTGGAGCCTCCCGTTTCCACTCGTGACGAACTCACGCGCTGCACTACAGCTCTCATATATTTTACCCCCTGTAGACGTCGATGACGTCCTTTATGGCGTTCAACTTGGCGATGACCGAGTAAAGCTGCTCCAGGTCTCTGACCATAATGTCCATTTTCATGCGCGAATTGCCGCTGCCGAGCTGGCTGGCCTTGACCGAGGTGATGTTCACCTCGGCGTTGGCGCAGACCTGCGCGACGTCGGCAAAAAGGCCGGAACGGTCGAGGGCGTCGACCATGATCCGCCCTTCGTATTTCTTCTTCGCCGTGTTTCCCCAGCTGACGGGGATAATCCGTTCGTTGCTGGCTTCTTCGACGCGGGGACAGTTCTCGCGGTGTACCGTGATACCGCGCACCTTTGTGGAAAATCCCACGATAGAGTCACCCGGAACGGGTTTGCAGCAACGGGCCAGCGTGACTGTGATCCCCGACGCACCTTCGACGATGATGTCGGCGTCCTTTTCGCCGAAGCCCTGCTTTTGTGGAACCGGCGGGATCGCAGCGAGCTTCGCGGAATCGGCGGACGCGGGCATGCTGAGCGCCGCGCAGATTTTCTGCGCGACCATGGACTGGCCTATGGCGCCGCTTCCGATCGCCGCGAGGAGATCGTCGGAGTTGTTGTAGTTGGCGTCGCGGGCCACGCGGTTCATGACGGGAACGATGTCGGCCACAGGCTTGAAACTCTCGCCCTGGCGCGTCTTCAGCTCCCGTTCAAGGAGTTCTTTGCCGCGCTGGGCGTTTTCCATCTTCGCCGCTGTATCGATGTGCTTGAAGTAGGCCCTGATCTTGCTTTTCGCCTTGCTGCTTTTCACGTACTTGGCCCAGTCCCGCGAGGGTTTGCCCTGCGGGGAGGTCATGATCTTGATGATATCGCCGTTCTGAAGTTCGTAATCGGAAGCCACGATGCGGTTGTTGACCATGGCGCCCACATACTGCTGCCCCACCTGGGTATGAACGGCGTAAGCGAAGTCCACTGGGCAGGACCCCCGGGGCAGGCTTTTCACGTCGCCCTCGGGCGTGAACACGAAGACGTCGGAGGTCAGCACGTCGTCTCTCAGGCGTTCCATGAACTCCTGGCTGTTGGTCTCCTGCCCGTCTTCCAGGGCCTTGCGGATCCATTCGAGCTTGTTGTCAAGTTCGTCGATATGGCCCTGCCCTTCTTTGTAGCGCCAGTGGGCGGCGATGCCGTACTCCGCCAGCCAGTGCATCTCCCAAGTCCGGATCTGGACTTCCATGGGCTCTCCGCTGGGGCCGAGCACGGTGGTGTGGAGGGATTGATACATGTTGTTTTTCGGGTTGGCGATGTAATCGTCAAACTGCCCGGGAATGGGCTTCCATATGGTGTGGACCACGCCCAGCACAGTATAGCAGGTGGTCACGTCGGCCACAATGACCCGAAGTGCCAGCAGGTCATAGAGCTGGTCCACCGAGAGTTTTTTGCGGTTCATCTTCTCGAAAATGCTGTAAAAATGCTTGGCCCGGCCCTTAATAAAGGCTTCAATGCCCATCTCTTTCAGTCGGTCGGTCAGGATGACCATGGCCTGATTGACCATGGCTTCGCGCTCGGGCAGGCGCTTTTTGACGCGGCGCTTGATGTCGTAATACATGGCCGGATCGTAATACTTGAACGCCAGGTCCTCGAGGGTCCTTTTGACCTGATAGATGCCGAGGCGGTGCGCCAGCGGCGCGTAAATCTCCAGCGTCTCCTTGGCGATTCTCTGTTGCTTGTCGCGCCGCAGGGCGCCCAGGCTGCGCATATTGTGGGTACGGTCCGCCAGCTTGATCAGCACGACGCGGATGTCCTTGGCCATCACCAAAAACATCTTGCGCAGGTTTTCGGCCTGATAGTCCTCAAAGGACTTGAAGGACAGCTTGCCCAGTTTCGTCACGCCGTCGACCAGCATCTCCACGGTGGGATCGAAGCGTTTTTTCATCTCTTCGTGGGTGACTTCCGTGTCCTCCAGCACGTCGTGAAGCAGGCCGGCCTGCAGGGTGGCCAGATCCATGCGCATATCCGACAGGATGGAGGTCACGTAAATGGGGTGGATGATGTAGGGCTCTCCGGAGGCGCGCATCTGCTCGCCGTGGGCCTGAGCCGCGAAAACCAAAGCTTCCCCCAATTTTTTGAGCTCTTCGCGGGGCAGGTAACGCGAGGCCTTGGCCCAAAGCTCCTGCCAAGCGAAGCTTACCGTCACGGAACGCTGAGGCAGAGGCAAGCGCCCGATATAGCTGTCGCGGAGCAGGTTCAGCTCCTTTTTCTGAATGGCGTTCTGCACGTCGGCGGGAGCGGCCGCATCGCCGCTTACAATGGGAGCTGAGCCGGAAACGGCAAATTTAAAAGTTTCCTGTTCCGGAGCGTGATGTTCTTCCACGGTTCCGACAGCGACAGGGTCTCCCAGATTTTCAGGCTTTTTCTCTTCTTCCGTCACAATTTTCTTTCCTGCCGATTCCATAATCTCTCACGCCTCCTTCATGGCTTCAGGCCACAACAATTCTTTCGACGATAAACTGCAGGTTCATCCGTCCCTGCCACAGGTTGAGGCGCGGTTTATAGATCCAGCCGCGGATGCCTTGGGTGCTCTCCAGCTGCTGCGCTCCATTGAAGGCGATGAGCGCGCTCCCGCCGATCAGGACTCTGGCGTGAAGCCCTTTCTTTCCCAGGGGCATGTAGGTCACGTCGGGATCCATGGGCGCGAAAAAGGCCGGCGATGGATTGCCGTTGCCGAAGGGGCCGATACGGAGCACGTCGCCCCAGTCGTCGCGGCCGATCTGGCCTGGATCAAAGAGGATCACCTCTTCGCGCGCCTTCTCGACTTTGATGTTCGTCAGCATGCTGTTCAGTTCCTTGGCCACGCGAGGCCATTTCAGCTGGTCCACGGAAAAGCCGGCGGCACTGCGGTGGCCGCCCCAGCCCTCAAGAAGGCCGTCGAGCCGTGACAGCAGTTCCACGGCGTTGGCGCCGTCAGGCACCCGCAGGGTTCCCCTGATCCCCGAGCCGGAGGGCGCCGCAAGGGCAAAGGCCTTATTATGCTCGCTGCACAGGCGGCTGGCGATAGCGCTCAGTATGCCCACGGGCCAGCCCCCGTTGTAGAGGACTTGGGACTCTTCGCCGTTTTCCAGGCCCACGTTGATGCTGTTGCAGATCGTCATGGAGATGTCGCGGCGCTTTCTGTTCAGGCTCAGCAGTTCTTCCACGCTGCGCTGAAGCTCCAGATCGGAACCGCGGCCGTAGAGCACGTTCACGGCCACGTCCGCAACCTGAACGCGCCCGGCGGCGTTCAGGCAGGGGATGATCCTCATGGCGAGCCTGTTCTCGTCCAAAAGGGCATCGGGCTCGGTAGGGCAGAGGGCGTGGATCAGCTCCGCCAGCCCCCTTCTCGGCCGCCGGCGCATCATTTTCATGCCTTCGCGGGCTAAGGCGCGGTTCAGGGGCCCCAGGGGCATGCAGTCCGAAACCGTGGCCAGTGCCACCAGCTGCAGCAGGTCGGCCAGCCTCGCCTCGGAGATGAGCCTGGCTTTCCAGGCCCAGCACCAGAGCACCGCCGTCGCGCAGAGCTTCTTGCTTTCCTCGTCGCCGTCGACCTGGGGGTTGATGAAGCTCTCCAGGGAGACCACGTCGCCCTCCACGGAGTGGTGGTCAAAGATGATCACGTTCAGCCCCGCGCTTTTCGCCATCTCCACGGCTTCCACGTCCTTGGAACCGCAGTCCACCACGATCAGGCAGTCAAAACCGTCGGCCAGGATGCGGCGCATGTTTTCCCTGTGCAGCCCGTAGCCTTCGGCCTGCCGGTCGGGAATGTAATAGGTCACCGACGCGGCGCCGCTCTGCTGCGCCAGTTCCATGGCCAGAACCGTGGAGGAGACGCCGTCCACGTCGTAATCCCCGTAGACGAACACTTTTTTCTCGGGCACGGATCTCTGCCACAGGGCTCTCGCCGCTTCGGCCGCGCGCCCCATGTCCAGGTCCGCCAGCTGCCCCCGCAGATCGGGAGTGCTCAAAAGCTGCCGGAGGACGTCCTCCCCGGACTCGCGGCTGCCGAGCACCGCCGCCGTCACTTCAGAACATTCCAGCCGGCGGGCGAGGTCGCGGGTCCTCGCATCGGGCCGGAAGATGCTCAACTCGTTTAAAGAACAAACCGGAATCAAAGACAAACATTCCTTCCTTGCAGTTATCGATCCTGTCGGAACTCTGCCTGGTGCTTCCGTCCGACAGCTCAGAAACGATGGCTCCACTTCTACAAAGAGGTCCCATCTTCTATGAAAGTAATCTCTTCCTGAGACGCGCCCGCGGCCTTCATGGCGGCCAGCAGCGCGTCTTTTTCCTTCTCAAGCGCGGCAACCCTGCGCCGGCAGCGCTCCAGCTCGCGCCGGTTTCTGAATCGGGCTTCCCAGGTCGCCGCCATGGAAATGCCCCACATCAGCACGATCCCCAGGAAAAACAAAAAAATCTCCCACAGCCCCTGAGGCAGCGCAAAGTCCCAGGCCATAAAACGCACGGCCAGCATATCCTGATTCTGAACCGCAAAAAGAGCCGCGAGCATCGCGATAAAACCAAGTCCCAGCCCATAGCTTCTCATTCCGCACCCTCCTTCGGAGCTGAATCACAAAAAGAAACAGATGATCTCTTGGACATTTTACCAGATTTAGCGCCGCTGAAACGCTGTTAAAGTAGGTTTTCGGCAAATTGGGCTTTTTTTTTTCAAAGAACCGAGTTGAACCTGCAAGGGAACGGCCTATCCCCGGTGAAACTACGGCCGGCGGCAGCTCGCCTCCATCTCTGAAACCGTGAACACGGATCTCCTCTAAAATTGCAATTTATACCAATTACCCACTGAAATAATGAATACCTGCTGAGGGGACGGCTCGAGGACTATCCACAAAGCGAGTATAGGCAGGCCGAATATGCCGAGACAGCCTTTAGCGGCTCTATGCCCCTCGGGCGGCCCCGGACGTTAGTTTAGCCGTTCTATAGGTAATTAGTATTAACGGACGGCTGACGCTCGTGAAAACATGAAAAGCCCGTCCGCGGGAAATCCAGCGCGGACGGGCCATAGCGATAGAGTTTATTTTTCGGGCGAATACTGCTGCCACAGGTAGAGCACGGAGCTGGTAACGCAGACGGAGCTGTAGCCGCCGACGACGATGCCCGCCATGATCGCCAGGGAGAACCCTGAAAGCACGGGGCCGCCCCAGATGAAGAAGGCCAGCACGGGGAAGAAGGTGGTCAAGCTGGTGTTGATCGTCCTGGCCAAGGTCTGGTTGATGGCCTCGTCCAACAGCGCCGCCATCCCCTTGGTCGGAAGAGAGCGCCAGTTCTCGCGGACGCGGTCCAGGATGACGATGGTGTCGTTCAGCGAGTAGCCGATGGTGGTCAGGATCGCGGCAATGAAGGTCATGCCCAGCTCCAGATGAAGCAGGCTGAACAGCCCCAGCACAAGCACCGTGTCGTGGATCAGCGCGACCACGCTGACCAGGGCGAAGCGGAAACGGAAACGGAAGGTAATGTACAGCAGGATGCCGGCCAGGGAGATCGCCGAAGCCAGGATGGCCTGATTTCTCAGCTCGGAACCGACGGTGGGCCCCACCATTTCAAAGCCCACAAGCTTGACGCTGCCCGAATGCAGCGCGTCCACAGCCTTAACGACCTTGTCGCGCAGGTCCGCGGGCGTCAGCTCGCTGCTGCCCTGAAGCCTGATGATGACTCCGGTGCTGCTGTAGGACTGGATCACAGCCTGGCCGTAGCCGACCTTCGCCATGGCGTCGCGGACCTGGGACACTTCCACGGGCTCGGGGAACTCAATCTGAATCAGGTTGCCGCCCGTGAAGTCGATGCCCAGGTTGAAGCCGCGGGCAAACACGAGCCCGAGGCTCAGGATCACGAAGCTCGCCGCGATGGCGATAAAGATCTTGTGATAGCGCATAAAGGGAATGTTAAATCTCATTGTCCTCACCTCTCTACTTAGCCCGAAGCTGGAAGGTCTTGCTGGAGCGGGCCACGAGGAACTGAAGCAGCACCCTGTTGACGGCCAGCGCGCTGAAGAGGCTGGCGATAATGCCCAGCGTCAGGGTCAGGGCGAAGCCGCGCAGAGGGCCGCTGCCGTAATAGTACAGAGCCGCGGCGGCGATGACCGTGGTGATGTTGGAGTCCAGAATGGTGGTCAGCGCGTTGCCGAATCCCGAGGTGAGAGCCGCGTTGGGCGTCTTGCCCGCAAACAACTCTTCCTTAATTCTCTCGAAGATCAGGATGTTGCTGTCCACGGCCATGCCGATGGTCAGGATGATGCCGGCGATGCCGGGCATGGTCAGGGTGGCCTTCACGGCCATAAGCTGGGCGAACAGCACGAGAAGCGTGGTGATCAGGGAGATGTCGGCCGTCACGCCCCAGAGGCGGTAATAGAAGAGCATGAACAGAAATACCGCGGCCAGGCCGATCGTACCGGCGTAAATGCCCGCCTGAATGGAGTCGGAACCCAAGGAGGGGCCGACGGAACGGTTTTCGAGGATCTCCACGTTGACGGGCAGTGCGCCGGCGCGGAGCATGATGGCCACGCTGCGGGCTTCCTCAACGGAGAAGCGTCCGGTGATCACGGCCTTGCCGCCGGAAATGCGCTCGTTCACGCGGGGGGCCGAGATCACGACGCCATCGAGCACCATGGCCAGCTGCCGGCCCACGGTGGCTTCGGTGGCCTTTTCAAACAGTTCGCCGCCTTCGCCGGAGAACTCCAGTGAGATATCGGGACGTCCCACCTGGTCGTACTCCTGCTTGGCGTTCTGCAGCGCCTTGCCCGTCAGATAGACCTTGCCGAGCAGATAGATAGTACCGTCGTCGCCTGTCGCCACAAGCTGGTCTTCCTTGCCTTCAGCGTCCTTGGCGAGCTTTTCCTTGGCCTGTTCCTGCTGGGCCTTATAGGCGTTCCAGCGCTCTACGGCCGCGTTGAACTCCTCGTCGCTGTCGTAGTTCTTGCGTTCCGCTTGGGGCGGCAGGGGCTGCGAGCTTTGAAGCACCTCGCGGAACTCCAGAAGGGCCGTGCGTCCGATCAGACGAAGCGCGGCCTGCGGGTCTTCAACGCCGGGCAGGTCGACGATCACGCGGTCGGCGCCCTGTTTCTGCAGAAGAGGCTCCGCCACGCCGTACTGGTCCACGCGGTTGCGCAGCACGATCAGCAGGCGGTCAAGACTGTCGGGCGTCAGCGGCGCGTCTTTGGTGCCGCTTGCCTGAAGCACAATATGGGCGCCGCCGCGAAGGTCAAGCCCCAGGTTGATTTTGCCTCTTAAAACTACAAAGGCTGATACTGCGATGACGGTGATCATAAAGATCAGCCGCCAGCGATCCTTTTTCAACATTTCTATACCTCCCGAAAGAAGTGATGCTCATGAGATGAAAAAAAGGAGCGGACGAAGAACCATCCGCTCCGGGAAAGGGCTACTTCTGCTCTTCCTTCTCGGCAGGGGCAGCCTCAGCGGGAGCCTCGGCGGCGGGAGCCGGCTCCGCAGGGGCGGCGGGAGCTTCAGCAGCAGTGACCTTCGTGGAAATGGAGCCCTTCAGAATACGGGCCTTAATCCCCTCGGCAATCTCGATGATGACGCTGTCATCCTTGACTTCGCGGACAATGCCGAAGAAGCCGCCGGCGGTGATGATCTTGTCGCCGCGAGCCAGGGATGAAACCAGGTTCTCGTGAGTCTTCTGGCGCTTCTTCTGAGGACGAAGGATGAAGAAATAGAAGATCACCACGAAGATGATCAGCGGGAAGAACGCCGAAAGCGCGTTGCCGCCAGCCGCTGGCGCAGCCGCGGGCGTGTCCGCCAAAGCCGCATTGCACGATGCCAATCCCATAACCGCTGCTAAAAGTCCACTTTTGTACATTAAAAATGACCTCCTGTAAGTTAATTTCAATTGATCTCACGCTTCTGATTCTAACATGCTTCCATGCTCTTTTTCAAACCCCCCGGCGCAGAAAGTCTAAAATTGTTTTCTTTTCTGCTCGTTGGCCTTCAGTCTAAAAAGGAGCTTTTCCAACTCGATAAAGATGTCCACGTCCTTGACCTGCACCTGCGGGGGAACCGTGATCACCGTGGAGGAGAAGTTCAGGATGCCCTCGATCTTTCCCGTCGTAAGCGCCAAATCAACCACAGACTGAGCTGCCTGCTGGGGCACCGTGAGCATCAGTACGGAGATGTTTTTCTGGACGATGATCTCGGGCAGATGGTCGATATGATAACAGATTTTCCCTGCGTAGGCGTGTCCGACTTTTTCTTTATTGACGTCAAAGAGCGCCGTCACCTCGTAGTTCTCGCTCAGAAAGGAACGATGGTTCAACAGCGCTTCGCCGAGGCGCCCCACGCCAACCATGCCGATACGCCATATCTCAAAGGGGGCGAGAATTCCGGCCAGGTCCTCCAGAAGCCGTTTGACATTGTACCCCACGCCTCTTTTTCCGAACTCGCCGAGGTAGGAAAGATCTTTGCGGACCTGGCAGGATTTGAGGCGGAGCATTTCGCCGATCTCCTTTGAAGAGACCAGCGGTATCCCCTCGTCCACAAGGCGCATCAGCAACCGCCGGTAGGCGACGAGACGTCCTACGGTGGGGTCCGTAATCTGTTCTTTTTTCGAAGGGATGGGGGAACTCACTGTAATTCTCCATCCTTCTCCAGCTTAGGGACGAGCTTGGAACGTGGACAAACCGGCATAAGGGGCCTGCCCTTCCAAGGCTTCTTCGATACGGAGAAGCTGGTTGTATTTGGCGACGCGGTCCATCCTGGCGGGAGCGCCGGTCTTGATCTGCCCCGACGCCGTGGCCACCGCGAGGTCGGCGATGAAGCTGTCGTCGGTCTCGCCCGAACGGTGGGACACAACCCAGGAGAAACCGGCGGCGCGGGCCATGGCGATCACGTCCAGCGTCTCCGATACGGAGCCAATCTGATTGAGCTTGATCAAGACGGAGTTGGCGGCTTTCAGCTCGATGCCGCGGGCAAGGCGCTCGGGATTGGTCACGAAAAGGTCGTCGCCCACCAGCTGGATCCGGCCGCCGATCTTGGCGTTGAGCAGCCGCCAGCCTTCCCAATCGTCTTCGGCCATGCCGTCTTCGATGGAGACGATGGGGAAGTCAGTGGAAATCTGGTCGTAATAGTCCACCAGCTCAGCGGGCGTGAAGTCCCTGCCTTCGCCTTTGAAATGGTACAGCCCATCGGAAAAGAGGTCGCTGATGGCCGAGTCGATGGCGATTGAAATCTGGCGTCCAGGCTCGTAGCCAGCGGCTTCAATGGCTTTGACCAGGTATTCCAGCCCCATGCGGTTGCTCGTGAAGTTCGGGGCGAAACCGCCTTCGTCGCCCAGGCCCGTGCTGAAGCCTTCCTTGACGAGAATTTTTTTCAGGACGTGGTAGGTCTCGGCGCCCATGCGCAGCGCTTCTTTGAAGGTTTCGGCGCCATGGGGGACGATCATGAATTCCTGGATGTCCAGGTTGTTGTCGGCGTGGGCGCCGCCGTTGATCACGTTCATCATGGGCGTGGGGATGGATAGGGGATTGAGCCCGCCGATGTAGTTCCACAGCGTCTGGTCGTGGGACATGGCCGCGGCGCGCGTCACCGCCATGGACACACCCAGGATGGCGTTGGCGCCCAACTTGCCCTTGTTCGGCGTGCCGTCCAGGTCGCGCATCACGCGGTCCACGCCTCTGAGGTCGTCGGCGTCCATGCCGACCACTTCCGGCGCGATAATTTCATTCACGTTTTTTACGGCCTTCTCGACGCCCTTGCCGCCGTAACGGCTGCCGCCGTCTCGAAGCTCCACGGCTTCAAAGGTTCCCGTAGAAGCGCCGGAGGGCACTCCCCCCCTGGCGACTTCGCCGCTTTCAAGCCAGACTTCCGTCTCCACCGTCGGGTTGCCGCGAGAATCCAGAATTTCTCTTGCATGTACTCCTATAATTGCGCTCATTACCGTCTACCTCCTATTGGTCGTAGGTTCCCAACTCTCAAGCATTGCTTTCAAAATCCCAGGGATTCTCCTCGGGCTCCACTCGCCGCTCGCCGCGCATCTCGCAGGCAACGGCTCCGCGGCGGCGCAGGAGAGCTTCGTCGTCCAGCAGCACCGCGGCCGATAGGACGCGGCGGGGAAAAGCGACGTCGATGACGTCTCCGACTTTCACGTCGCAAGCAGGCTTGACTTTCCGCCCGTTGACGCGCACCGCCCCGACTTCGATCATTTCCTGAGCCGCCGTCCGGCGTTTTACCAGCTGTGAGAGCTTCAGAAATTTATCCAGTCGAATCACAAACTGCACCCACTTTCGAAAAAAACACAACGGTTTATTATAACAGGAATTTGTCCTGTGAATCACTTTCTCGAGAGACAATCTGAAAAGTTTTTGCGTCCCTGAAAAACCCCTTAAAAAATCACAATCCCCCTGCGCCGCCGGCGTCCCCCTCCCCTATTTCTTCAGTTCTGAGGCCAGTGCGGCGTACTCCGCCATATCCTTGGCGGCGGCTTCCCCGCGGAGCATAAGAGACTTGAGCTGGCGGTACCGCGCTTGTTTTTCCCGGCGCTTCAGTTCGGAGGTGATCCGTTTCCATTTGTCGTCGTCGCTGCCCCCGAGAGTTTCGCTGTAATTCCCGCCCATGGCCAGCACCGACAGGGGAAACTGCTCCCCCATCTCCAGCCACCGGCGCTCTATTTCCTGGGGCGACTGGCCGCTCAGGATCGTAGCTCCCAGATCCTTCAGGCGCTCGTCGCTGAGCATGCGTATCACCTCGGGAATGGACGCGCCGAGACGCAGCGAACGTGAAGACCACAAAAGGTAAAGCAGCGCGGTCTCCCCTGGATCGCAAGGGGCCTGACGCTCCGCCGGTTCTTCCTCTTCTTCGGGGAACACCGGCGTCCCGTCCTCCGAGGCCAGGACCACGGGACGGCCCCTGCGCAGGCGCGCCAGCTCTTCCGTCAGCTGATAGTCCGGCAGCCCCACGGCTTTGCCGATCTCCTGCAGATAGGGAGCCAGTTCCACAGGGCTCAGCTGCGACATGCCCGTCAGAAGCTCGATGGCGGCCTTCGCCTCGCCGCCCTTTTGGGCCGCTTCTTTAAACAAATGGATATGGTGCATGACCAGGGGCCGGGCAGCCGCCAGTGCGCCGTCGAAAAGGGCCTCGCCGTCGGGAAGCTGGAGCAGTTCGTCGGGGTCCTTCCCTTCGGGCAGAAGCACCACGAACACCGACAGGCCCGCGCGCTGGAGCACGTACATACCCCGCAGCGTGGCGTCCTGTCCCGCGGTGTCGCTGTCGTAACAGATGTAGCACTGATCGGAAAAACGTTTCAGCAGCGCCGCCTGCTCCTCCGTCAGCGCCGTGCCGAGGGAGGCGACGGCTTCCCTGTGGCCGTACATATGGAGCCTGATGGCGTCCATGTAGCCCTCCACCAGGATGGCCCGGTTTTTCTCACGGATCACGCCCTTCGCCTGATTCAAAAGGTAGAGGTTCATCTTCTTGTTGTAAAGGGGGCCTTCGGGGCTGTTCAGGTACTTGGCACCTTCGCCGTCCACCATGCGCCCCCCCAGGCCGATCGCTCTGCCTGAGACGTTCCTGATCGGGAAGATTACGCGGCCCCTGAAGCGGTCGTAACAGCCCTTTTCCCCTTCGATAACCAGGCCGCACTTGATCAGCTGTTCCTGGGTGACGCCCTCTTTCCGCAGCGCGTCGCCCAGCACGCGCCAGGACGACGGCGACCAGCCGAGCTCAAAAACGGCGGCCTCGCTCAGCGACATGTTCCGCCGCTCGAGGTAGCCCTTCCCCACGGAGCCGGCGGCCCCTTTCAGCTCGTTCTGATAGAACTCCACGGCCCGCTCCATAACTGAATACAGGTCCAGGGACTGGCTTATGGACTTCTTGCGCGGGATTTCGATGCCAGCACGCCGACCCAGGTAGTCCAGCGCCTCGGGAAAGCTCAGCCCCTCTTTTTCCATGACGAAGCTGAAGATGTCGCCGCCCTTGCCGCAGCCGAAGCAATGCCAGCTCTGGCGCTCCGGCGAGACCGAGAAGGAGGGCGTTTTCTCGTCGTGGAAGGGGCAAAGGCCGCTATAGTTGCGCCCTTTCTTGATAAGACGCACCGAATCGCCGATAAGATCGACTATGTTGACGGCGTTTTTAATTTTTTCGACAATCTCGTCGGCCATCTATTTTCCTCCGATTCACTGAAAGTTATGACTACGTCCGGGGCCGGCCCGAGGGGCCATGCAGTCGCTAAAGACTATCTCGGCCTGTTCGGCCTGCCTATACTCGCTTGGTGGATACCCCTCGGGTCGTCCTCTCCGTGCCCATTGTGCGTTTTTATTGCAAAATAGTATTAAAAATGGAGAGAGCCCACAGGCCCTCTCCACAGGATTGTAACTGTTTCTTTCTTCTCTGTCGAGCGTTTTTTAGACAAACAGAGGCGCGAGCACCAGAGCGACGACAGACATCAGCTTAATCAGGATGTTGAGGCTGGGACCCGACGTATCCTTGAAAGGATCGCCTACGGTGTCGCCCACAACGGCCGCAGCGTGCTGCTCGGACCCCTTGCCGCCGTGAGTGCCGGACTCGATGTACTTCTTCGCGTTGTCCCAGGCGCCGCCGGCGTTGGACATGAAGATGGCCATCATGACGCCCGTCACGATGGAACCGCCCAGAAGGCCGCCAAGGGCTTCCGCGCCGAGGAGCAGGCCCACGGCAACAGGAACGACGATCGCCAGGACGCCGGGCAGAATCATCTCGTGAAGTGAAGCGGTGGTGGAAATGGCGATGCAGCGCTCGTATTCGGGACGCGCAGTGCCTTCCATGATTCCAGGGATTTCCTTGAACTGACGGCGGACTTCGACGATCATCTTTTCAGCGGCGCGGCCGACGGCTGCGATGGTCTGGGCGCTGAACAGGAAGGGAAGCATGCCGCCGATGAACAGGCCGCACATGACCCTGGGATCGGCCAGGTTGATGCTCTTCAGGTTCACCGCAGAAGCGTAGGCGGAGAACAGGGAAAGAGCAGTCAGAGCGGCGGAACCGATGGCAAGGCCCTTGCCCATGGCCGCGGTGGTGTTGCCCACGGCGTCGAGCTGATCGGTGATCTCGCGGACTTCGTGAGGAAGCTCGGCCATTTCGGCGATGCCTCCGGCGTTGTCGGAAATAGGGCCGTAGGCGTCAACGCTCAGCGTGTTGCCCGTGATGGAGAGCATGCCCACGGCGGAGCAGGCGATGCCGTAAAGTCCGGCAAAGTAATAGCTGATCAGCGTCGCAGCGCAGAGCAGGATGACAGGGATAACGGTGGAGAGCATTCCGAGAGACATGCCGCCGAGGATAGTGGTGGCGGCGCCGGTTTCGGTGGCCTGGGCCAGGTTCTTGACGGGCTTGTAGTCGGCGGAGGTGTAGTACTCGGTGACCACACCGATCAGAACGCCCACGATGACGCCCGAAACGACGGCGAAGAAGATCTTGATATCCTGAAGAAGGGCCAGCGAAAGGATGAGAGAACCGGCGATAACGATGCCGCCAGTGGCGAAGGTGCCCATGCGCAGAGCCTTCTGGGCGCTGGTGCCTTCCTTGACCTTGACGATATTGGCGCCGAGCACGGCGGCCACGATGCCGAGGGCGGAAAGGGCCAGAGGATAGACCAGGCCGGGAAGGCCGAGGGCTTCCTTGGCTCCGTCGGGCACGAAGAACATGCCTACGGCCATGGCGGCGATGATGGAGTTCACATAGGACTCGAACAGGTCGGCGCCCATGCCGGCGATGTCGCCCACGTTGTCGCCCACGTTGTCGGCGATGGTCGCGGGGTTGCGGGGATCGTCCTCGGGGATGCCGGCTTCAACCTTGCCCACAAGGTCGGCGCCGACGTCGGCAGCCTTGGTGTAGATGCCGCCGCCCACACGGGCGAACAGAGCGATGGAAGAAGCGCCGAAGCCGAAGCCGGTGATGACGTTAGCGTCGCGGAAAAGCATGTAGGAAATGACCACGCCGATTACGCCCACGCCGACCACGGTCATGCCCATGACGGAGCCGCCCTTGAAGGCGACCTGCAGAGCCTCGTTCATGCCCACAGTAGCCTGATAGGCGGTCCTGCCGTTGGAACGGGTGGCAACCTGCATGCCCACGTAGCCGGCAACGGCGCTGCAAAGCGCGCCGAGCAGGAAGCAGACGGCGGTGGCGATATTCAGCTTGATCCACAGAAGAGCCGTGATGACCACCACAAAGGGAGCCAGCCACTTATACTCGCTGTTAAGGAACGCCATAGCGCCATGATGGATGATCTCCGAAAGTTCCTTTACTTTCTCGTTCGCAACTTCAACCTCCATAACCCACTGATAGGTCTTGAAGGCGTAGCCGAGGGAGAGAACGCCGACGGCCAGGACTACCAACAATAGTACCCACATCGTGAAAACCATAACCTTACCTCCTTGAAATTAGAACAGCCATTTTTTTAAATGAGCGTATCACACATGAAAACTACCGTATTATATGCGCCCAGGTGCTGAAACACAAGCGCATAAAACGGGAGGGAATTTTTTTCGCCCAAATGCGACTATTCTGAGCCTATTCCCATTCCACCGTTGCGGGCGGCTTGCTCGTCACGTCGTAGACCACGCGGTTTATTCCCCGCACTTCGTTGCAGATCCGCGTGGAGACGCGGTCGAGCACGTCCAGGGGCATCCTGAACCACTCGGCGGTCATGCCGTCGCGGGAAGTAATGGCCCTCAGGGCGCAGACGCGCGCGTAGGTCCTCTCGTCGCCCATGACGCCTACGGTGTAGACGGGCAGCAGCACGGCGAAGGCCTGCCAGATGTCGTCGTAAATCCCGGCGCTCTGGATCTCGTCGATGAAAATCCGATCGGCGCGGCGCAGGATGTCCAGCTTCTCCTTGGTGATGTCGCCCAGGCAGCGCACCGCGAGGCCGGGACCGGGGAAGGGATGGCGGCGCACGATGTTCTCGGGCACCTTCAGAAGCCGGCCGATGGTGCGGACTTCGTCCTTGAACAGGTCGCGAAGGGGCTCCAGGAGCTTGAGGTTCATGTCCTTGGGCAGACCGCCCACGTTGTGGTGGCTCTTGATCACGGCGGCGCCCTTGCGCTGGCCGCTCTCGATCACGTCGGGATAGAGGGTCCCCTGAAGGAGCCAGCGGGCGCCTTCCACCTTGCGGGCTTCGGCCTCGAAGATGCGGATGAAGGTCTCGCCGATGATCTTGCGCTTCCTCTCGGGCTCGATCACGCCGGCCAGGGCCTTGAGGAACTGTTCCGAGGCGTCCACGTAGCGGACGTTCAGATTCATCTGCTTGTAGCTTTCCATGACCTCTTCGGCCTCGTGAAGGCGCAGAAGGCCGTTGTTGACAAAAATGCACTGTAACTTGTCGCCGATAGCCGAAGCCGTCAGGGCCGCCGCAACGGAGGAGTCCACGCCGCCGGAAAGGCCGCAGATCACGCGGTCGCCGCCGATTTTGGCGCGAATTTCATCTTTCATGCGGTCCGACCAATTGCCCAGATCCCAGTCGGCCTTGCAGCCGCAGATCTTGAACAGGAAGTTGCTCAGCATTTCCGCGCCGTGCTCCGTGTGGGAGACTTCGGGATGGAACTGGAGGGCCGTGATGCGGTTGTCGGGCGTGCGCATTCCCGCCGCCACGCCGTCGTCGGAACGAGCCGTCAGCACGAAGCCTTCGGGGATCTTCTCCACGTCGTCGCCGTGGCTCATCCAGACCTGGAACTTGCCGCAGAGGCCATCAAACAGGGGCGAAGCGCCGTCCTCCACGCTCATATAAGCCCGGCCGTACTCGCGCGCCGTGGAACGGCGCACCGTGCCGCCGAACATGTAGGAGATCAGCTGCATACCATAGCACACGCCCAGCACGGGCAGGCCAAGGTCGAAAAGGCCGTCGGCCACGCGCGGCGAATCGGGTTCCAGCACACTGCGGGGACTGCCCGAGATGATTATCCCCGTGGGATTATGGGATTTGACTTCCTCCAGAGTGACATCCCAAGGCAGGATCTCGCTGTGTACCTTCAGTTCCCTGATACGGCGGGCGATCAGCTGTGTAAACTGTGACCCGCAGTCCAAAATGACGATATTGTCCATATTTCGCTCCTTTCAGGCTGAAAAAACTCTCTTTATGCTTCTGAACAATCAGCAGGTTCAGGGGTATTCCGTCAGCAAAAAATTTTTCTGAGAAAATCTCAGCGCTTCAGCAAATTTAACGCAGACAGCCCAAAAAGAAAAGGGGTCTTCGAGGGAAATTTTACGCCCAATCCTCTGAAAAAGTAAAGAATTTCAGGGAACTTCTTTTATAGATCTTAATGCTGAGCTTCCGAATTGCCGCCGTCTTGGGCTTTTTGCGGGGCGGGCTTTTTTCTCCGCCGCCGGCGGCGCTTTTTCGCCGCGGGAGCTTCCAGCGAAGCCTTTGTTTTCTCCGGTTTTAGAACAGGGCCCGGCGCGGAAGCGCTCTTTTTCCGCCGCCCGCGGGTTTTGCGGAGTTTCAGGCGAACGCTGTCCTGCGCGCGAAGGCGAAGCCTCGCCTCCGGCAGGGTCACGGCCGTGCTGTCCATCTCCAGGATCCGGTCCTCGAAGCCGAAGACCGTGGGGTCGATTTCTTCGATGGCCCTGTTGACCTTGTCCATGCCGCAGAACTTGTATTCATCGGGCAGCGCGTTATTGAAGCGCTTGACGCGCAAAAGTGCCTGAAGCGGGTTCTTCTCGTACTTCTGAAAAAGTTCGGCCGCGGTCATGCCGTCGGGGTGCACATAGCCGTCGCCGCCCGAGGCCCCCCAGAAGAACAGCTCCGCCATTTCAAGGTTCTGCTCGATCTCCATCTCGCCATACCAGACGTCGGCCAGAATCGCCTTGAACTGTTCCTTCCGGTCGGGCACGATCTCATCCAGGCTTTTATCGATGCGCGCCAGGGCCTCTTCAATCTCGGACCTGACGTAGCCGAAATCAAGTTGGGGCAGGGAATAGAGTGCTACGATCTCGGCCTCGTTCTCCATGGTGCTGCGCTTTTTCAGGATGGCGCCGAAGTCGGGGCGCAGTTCAATGGAAGCTTTTTCCTCGGGCTGGGCGCACAGCGCCCTGAACATCTCACCGGTGTCGATGCCGTGGGACTCCACGGGCGAATCCTCAAGCCAGGTGACGAAGCCTTCGTCAAAAAGCCCCTTCCGCCCTGCCCTTCCCGCCATCTGGCAAAAGGAGGTCTTCGAAATGGGACGCCGGTCGAAGTATTTGACCGTCTGGGCGAAGACCACGGTCTCGGCCGGCAGGTTCACGCCCAGCGCCAGGGCGTCGGTCCCCACCACCACGTCGATGATCCGCTCGCGGTAGGCGCGCTCGACCAGGAGCTTTTCTTTGGGAAGAAGCCGTCCGTAGTAGACGCCCACGCCTTTGTAAAGGCTTTTGGGGATAATTTCTACCTCCAAAATCCAGGCGAGGTCGCGAAGCCGCGCTTTCCGGCTCTGATCGATATCGAGCCTCTGGTCGGTGATCATCTCGGCGACCTGATGGACGCCTTTCTGGGAGAAGGCGAAGACCAGAGCGTCGTGGATTTCTCGAGCGCCCACGGAGTGCCTCATATAGGTAAGGCGAGTGGTCCGCGTCTTCAGCAGGTAGAGCTCGAAGGGACGGTTCATGATGCGTTCCAGATAGGCGCGGATCTCCTCGGGCTGGCCGAAGGTGGCCGACATCACGAGCAGCGGCACTGCGGGATGGGTATGCCGGATTCCGTCGATGTAGGCCCGGCTCCGCTCGTTCTCGCTGAAAATGTAGTGGAACTCGTCGACGATCAGCTTGATATGGTCACGCCCCGCGTATTTCAGGTCGTAGATCTCCTGAGTGCAGCAGATCACGGGCGCGGCGTCGTTCTTTTTGAAATCGCCGGTCTCGATGCCCACGTCGAACCCCATCTTCAGCAGGTCCATATAGCGTTCGTTGCTCAGCGCCTTGATAGGGGCCGTGAAGATGACCTTCCCCCCTCGGGACGGTTCCAGGGGACGGCCTTCTCCGTCGATCAGCCCCGCCCACAGGTAGGCCACCATGGTCTTGCCGGCTCCCGTGGGGGCCGAAAGGACCGCGCTCTGCGGCGTTCCGTCTTCCGAGGTGATCCGACGCCACGCATCGATCTGCCAAGGATACAAGGGACTAACTGCTGTTTTACTCTCTTCCAAGCGCCTCAACTCCTCCTGGCGGGCGGCCCATAAAACGCGGCGAGCTGTCCGGGGGAAGCTCGCCGCCTGTCGTTAATAGGATTTTGCGAAAATAGCAAGCCGCGCGTTCTCTTTGCCCGTATAGACGCAACGGCCGCGCAGGGCCGCGTCGGCCAGGGGGTAGCAGCGGACTGTGGCGCTGGTCTCCTCCTTGATAGCCTTCTCGTCTTCCTTGCTTCCGGCAAAATAGGCGCGAACCCATCCGCCCTTTTCAAGCTGGGCTTTCAGCTCTTCATAAGAAGAGACTTCAACGGTGTTGGCGTCCCTGAAGGCGCAGGCTTTCTTGTAAAGCGACGCCTGAATCTCCTCAAGCAGCGCAGGAACGGTCTGGGTCAGGCTGTCCCACTTCAGGTCGGCCTTCTCGCCCGTATCGCGGCGCACGGAACGCACCGATTCCTGGGCCGCGTCCTTCTCGCCCAGCTCCAGGCGCAGCGGCACGCCCTTCTGGAGGTGATAGAAGAAACGGTCGGCCGGGCGCATATGAACCTGCTCGTCCACCTTGACGCAGGGCTCGCCCAGTACGGAATTCAGCCGGGCAGCCAGCTCTTTCGCCTTCGCGCAAAGCTCCGTGAGCTTCGTCTCGTCCTTTGAGATGGGGACGATGACGGCTTTCACGGGCGCGATGTGCGGCGGCAGAATCAGGCCGTCGTTGTCGGAGTGGGTCATGATGACGGCGCCGATCATGCGCGTGGACACGCCCCAGCTGGTCGTCCAGGCGTACTCCATCTGTTCGCTCTTGTCCTGGAACTGGATGTTGAAGGCCTTGGCAAAGTTCTGCCCCAGAAAGTGACTTGTGCCGGCCTGGAGTGCCTTGGTATCGCTGACCATAGTCTCGCAGGTGTAGGTTTCCAGCGCGCCGGGGAACCGCTCGCCTTCGGACTTGACGCCTTCGACAATGGGCAGGGCCAGGTCCTCCACCATGATCTTGCGGTACACCTCAAGCATTCTTTCGGTCTCGGCCAGGGCCTCTTCGGAGGTGGCGTGAGCCGTGTGACCTTCCTGCCACAGGAACTCGGAGGTCCTCAGGAACAAGCGGGGACGCTTTTCCCAGCGCATGACGTTCGCCCACTGGTTGATCAGCACGGGCAGGTCGCGCCAGGACTGGATCCACTTGCTGTACATGTAGCCGATCACGGTCTCCGACGTGGGGCGGACCACCAGAGGCTCCTCAAGCTCCTCGCCGCCCGCGTGGGTGACCACGGCGCATTCCGGCGCAAAGCCTTCCACGTGCTCGGCTTCCTTCGCAAGGAAGGAAGAGGGGATCAGCACGGGGAAGTAGGCGTTCACGTGCCCCGTCTCCTTGAAAGCCCTGTCGAACTTGGCCTGCATGTTCTCCCAGACGGCGTACCCCGTCGGCCTGATGACCATACAGCCGCGCACGGGCGCATAGTCGGCAAGCTCGGCCACTTTGATGATGTCCAGATACCACTGTGAATAATCCTGTTCCTTCGGCGTTATATTACGAGCCATCCTAATTCCCTCCAAAAGCTCCGGGGGATCGGTCCCCCTAAACTTGACTCAAACGATTTAATCCAATTCACATTCAACATGCTTAATGTCGAAACGAAGATCAAAGTCAAAGGACTTCAACGCAAAGGTTGAAGAGAAAGGGCGCGAAGGACGCAAAGGAAAAACAAGATCTAAATTATTAACTAAAAAACGAATTAGCGCGATGATAATTTATAAATTTTGCTTGATTTTACGGTTCTAAAATCTTTCAAGGTTTTCCTTTGCGAACCTTTGCGTTGAAATCTTTTGACGTGGCTCTTCGACTTGGCATTAAGCACGCCAATGGGTAATTAGTATGATAAGACCGCCGCGCCTTTTCAGCCGGGCGCAAAGAATCTATTGTAGCATAGTTTCAGCAGCTTCGCATTTGATGAAAATCAAAAGGGAAGAAAGACATCCCAATCCGGCATCCCCAGAGTCACGCCGAAACGCCACTCGCTCTGGTTGGTATACAGCGCGTAGACCCGCGCGTCCAGAAGTTTTCGGGGAGCGCAGAAAGCCAGCCCCACTTCCCACGGCTCGGCGATCCGGTCTCCGTTGCCGTTCCAGGCATAGCCCTGGCCGCCAAAAATTTCCACCACAGAGCTGCCGAGGAAGGATTCTTTCAGCGAATAGGCCAGTTTCGCCCGCCACCACAGGAAGTCTTCCGAGAGGATCGGGCGATTGGCCAGGCTGTACAGCTCTTCTCTCGCGCCGAGATAGGCGGCGAACAGCGGCGACGAGGACATATCCCCTTCGCGATAGCCGCCCCGGACTTCCGCGAGGAGCCGTGGCCCCAGTTTTTTGCGCGCCGTCAGGTCGGCATACAGCATCAGTTCTTCCGCCTCGGTGGGCCACGCGGCTCCCACGTGGAGGATCATGCCGTCGGTGGGGTCTTCGGGAGCGTTCATCATGTTCAGGCTGGCCAAGACGTAGGGAGCCGCGAAGTTCACCTCGTCGGCGCCGTGGACGTTTCTCATGGCCGTCACGTTCAGCCCGCCTTCAAACCAAAGCCGGTCTTTTACGGTGACGCGCCGTGAAAGCGCCGCGGCGTAACGGTCCCATTTCAAGAAGCCGCCGGGCGTGTTCAGGCTGTATCGCGAGGCCAGAAATTCCAGCTCCCAGGAGTTGCTGGGGTTGTCCATGCCCCAGTAATAATTGACCACGCCCGCCCAGCTGTCTGAAAGGTACAGCCTAGCCTGGAGCAGGTCGCCGGGCTTCAGGTAGTCGTAGCTTTTCGCGTTCACCGTCAGCCAGCCCGCGCCGCTGAAGGTGCTTCCATAGCCGCTCAGGGAGTAGCGGTGCGCGGGGAAGCGCTGAAGGTTCATCTCCACGATCACGCCGCGTTTCGTCTCCACCAGGTCGTAATCCACGTTGCGCACGTCTTCGCGCCGGGTGATGCTGGCGCCGGCCTCGATGATGGACTTCATGGACACGGGGCGCCCGAGCCAGGCCCGGTTCAACTCTTTTTCAATGCCGCGGGCCATTTCCGCGGGCGCGCCGATCACCCGTACGCCCGCGACGCGGGGAAGTTCCTGGGGCTCCGCCGGCTTTTCATCGGGGACTTTCCGAACCGGCGCCCGCTTGAGCAGCGCGCGTATCTGCGGCATGGACTTTAAAGCCGCGGCTCGCCCCTGTTCGACGATCACGTCCGCCTTGGTGTCGCCGAGGATAGGATATTCCTTGACGCTCGGGCTGATCACCAGGTCGGCCAGGGTCGCCTCGCGGCGCACGTTCTGCATGGTCAGAATAGTAATGGACTGCATCAGCACGTCCACCATGTTGCCCATGGAACTGCGTTTCCCCAGTTCGCTCGTGAGGTTCACCGCGATGACGGGGTAGCCGGGGAACAGGTTTTTCGCCGTTTCCACGGGCATGTTGGAAACCAGGCCGCCGTCCACCAAAAGGCGCCCGTTCAGGTTCCAGGGGTCGAATACGCCTGGAAGAGAGATGGAGGCCCTGATCGCCGACGCCAAAGAGCCGTGGCGAATCACTACTTTCTCCCCCGTCACGAGGTCCGTCGCCACGGCAGCGAAGGGAATGGGCAGCTTGTTAAAATCGGTCACCGTGATATGGGAAAGGTGCCTCGCGAAGCACTCGAGCACGCCGGCTCCGGCAAAAAGCCCCAGAGGCCCCGCCGCGCGATTCTTCGCGTCGGTATAGATTTCGGGACGGAGCAGGCTGACATCGCGCTGAACCCGCTCGGAAATATTAAAAAAAGGCTGCCCCGTCGAGGCGATCAGCTCGCCCAGGTTGATGGAATCGACGATTTTTTCAATTTCTTCCGCTGTATAGCCGCTGGCGTACATGCCGCCGATGGCCGCGCCCATGCTGGTGCCTACGATGCCCGCCACGCCGATTCCGTTCTTCTCCAGTATGTCGAGCACTCCGATATGGGCGTACCCTTTAATGCCGCCGCCTGAAAGCGCGAGCACGACGTAGGGGCGATCCTCCGCCTGAACAGGCGCAGCGCAGAAGACAAGGCAGAACAACAGCCATGCTGTGATTTTTTTCAATTGATCGCAACCGCCCTTCCCGCTTAAAATTTAATATGACTTCCCGATTTTACCACAGTTTTCCATGGCTTTCAGTTACAGCCCAAATTTTGGGCAGAAAAACCTCTCAAAAAAATCCATCGGCCGCCGCAGAAAGCCTTTGACAATTATTTATTTTCTTATATACTGATATTGTTTTATCCCGTTCTTTGCGGAACAACGCATCACATCTTTGTAATGGAGGGATACATCATGTCAGAGAAACGCGGAATTCCATTGATTTGGAAGATCACCATCGGTTTTATCGCGGGTATTGTTTTCGGCAAGTTATTTGATCCCAGCGTCGTCGGTTACGTTGACCCCATCGGCAAAATCTTTATGGCTTTATTGAGCATGCTGATCGTGCCGCTGGTCATTTCCAGCCTTGTGGTCGGCGTCGCCTCCCTCGGCGATCCCAAGGCCCTCGGCCGCATCGGCGTCAAGACCATCGCCCTCTATCTGATCACCACGGCTGTGGCCATCGCTATTGGCCTCGTGATGGGCAACGTGTTCCAGCCCGGCGCCGGCATGGATCTGGCCCTCGCCACCGCCACAAAGGCAAAAGCGGCTCCCGGCCTCGGCGAAGTGCTCACTGGCATGTTCCCCAAGAACTTCTTCGACGCCATGGTCAAGGGCAACATGCTTCAGATCATCGTCTTCGCGCTGTTCTTCGGCGTGGCCGCCATCATGGCCGGCGAGAAGGGCAAACCCGCCATCGCCTTCATGAATTCCGTGGCTGAAGTGATGTACAAGATGACCGCCTGCGTCATGGCTCTGGCTCCCTACGGCGTCTTCGCCCTGATCGCCGTCACCGTGTCGAAGTACGGCGCCGCTGTGCTGCTCCCCTTCCTCAAAGTTATCATCGCCGTCTACGCCGGCTGCATCATCCACGCCGTTCTGGTCTATTCCGGCATGGTCGCCATCTTCGTCCACAAGAGCCCCCTGTGGTTCTTCAAGGGCATCAAGGAAGCCAGCCTCACGGCCTTCGTCACCCGTTCCAGCTCCGGCACGCTGCCCGTCACCATGGAATGCTGCCGCAAGATGGGCGTTTCCGAGAAGGTTTCTTCCTTTGTGCTGCCTCTGGGCGCCACGGTCAACATGGACGGCACCGCCCTCTATCAGGGCGTCTGCGCGCTCTTCATCGCCCAGGCCTTCGGAATTCCGCTGTCCTTCGGCGCTCAGCTGAGCATCCTCGTCACCGCCACGCTGGCCTCCATCGGAACCGCAGGAGTCCCCGGCGCGGGCCTGATCATGCTCTCCCTCGTCACAGTCCAGGCCGGCCTGCCCATCGAGGGCGTGGCCATGATCGCCGGCATCGACGCCGTGCTGGACATGATCCGCACCTGCATCAACATCACCGGCGACGCCGCCGTCGCCACAGTGGTCGCCAAGTCCGAAGGCGAAGACCTGGTCCCGCCCGCGGAGTAAATAGCTGACCGACAAATTCACCTTAGTCAAAAAAACGGAGAACCCATATGGGTTCTCCGTTTTTTTGACCTCCGCGCTTACCCCAGCGCCGTGTCAAGGATCATCATGATCACGAAACCCACCATGACGCCCATGGTGGCGTCGTCGCCGTAGCCGTCGGACTGGGATTCGGGGATGACCTCTTCCACGACCACGAAGATCATGGCTCCCGCGGCGAAAGCCAGCGCGAAGGGCAGCACGGGGCGCGCTATGCCCACGAGCATGGCTCCCAGCACGCCGAAGACCGGCTCTACCAGGCCCGAGTACTGGCCGTAGACAAAGCTCTTCCAGGCCGAGAGGCCCTCGCGGCGCAGCGGCAGCGAGACCGCCATGCCCTCGGGGAAGTTCTGGATCGCCATGCCCGCCGCCAGGGCGATGGCCCCTGTCAGGCTGGCCGAAGGCAGGTTGTAGCCCACGGCGCCGAAGGCCACGCCGACGGCCAGTCCCTCGGGTATGTTGTGCAGCGTGATGGCCAGCACCAGCAGTACGGTGCGCCGCAGCTTGCTGGGCAAACCTTCCGGAGCGGCGGCTCCCAAGTGCATGTGGGGCATGAAGCGGTCCACAAGGCGCAGAAAGACGCCGCCCGCCATAAAGCCGATGCCCACGGGCAGCCATTTAGGCCAGCCCAGTTCCTGCGCCATTTCCAGCGCCGGGTCGAGCAGCGACCAGAAGCTGGCCGCGATCATCACGCCCGCGGCGAAGCCGAGCATCACGTCGAGAAAGCGACGGCTCGGCGTCCTGCTGGTAAAGACCACAGCCGCGCCCAGCGCCGTCGCCGCCCAGGTGAAGAACGTGGCGACCAGCGCCTGAAGAGGCGTCGGCAATTCAAGAAAAAAGCCCATATGAAATACCCTCTCCCCTTTTTAGTCTTCCTGAAAGCCACCGCCGCACAGCGCCAGCCGCGGCGTTTGCTCAGCGCCGCGCCGCCGAACCGGCGGGGACTTTCTGAAAAATGTTCCACGTGGAACATTTCTCAAGAACGAAAATTTTACGCTTCATTCTAGCATGTTTACGATAAAATAGGCGCATTGAAACAGGTTATTCCTGCTCCATGAAACTGAGAATCTATCGCTCTCACACCGCGTCCTGGCTCCCTTCAGCCCAGCTGAAACCACCCCGTTCCCGCGAGGCGTGACGCTGGATTTTCTCAAGGTTTTCACCACATGATCGGGATCGCCTCAGAAAAGGCAGTTATGTTTTTGTTTTCCCCACGGATCCTGACACATCCATATTTCAATATCTTAAATTTTACACTTCACATTCTGCGACCTCTCTTGAGCTTACATATCTATTACGAATTATTTCTATAAACTAGCTTATCGATTCCTCGCGAGAATTTATGATAAAACGACGATGATCATCTTTACGGGCAGCCTTTTTTTCATGCACTTCGGCGTGTGAAAAGTTGTCGATTTTATCATAATATCTATGAAGAAAGTTCTGCTTAACCTCATTTTATTTCTACAGGAGTGATTTACGATGAAAAGATTTTTCCTCGCGGCGGTACTCGTACTGGCGCTCGCTTCGTCGGCGTTCGCGGCGCCGCTCGACGCTTTCAAGGGCATGAAGGGCACTATGGATATCGCCGGCGGCACAGCTCATATTCCCGTCATGAAGGAAGCGGCCAAGCGCATCATGAAAAGCAACCCCGATATCCGCATCACCGTGGCCGGCGGCGGCTCGGGCGTGGGGGTCAAGCAGGCGGGCGAAGGCCTTGTGGCTATCGGCAACACGGGACGCCCGCTGAAAGAAAAGGAAGTCGCCCAGTATGGCCTCGTGACGTTCCCCTTCGCCATCGACGGCGTGGCGGTGGTGGTCAACCCCGCCAACGGCGTGAACGCCCTGACGCGCGAGCAGGCGGCCGACATCTATTCCGGCAAGATCACCGACTGGTCCCAGGTGGGCGGCGCGGCCGGAAAGATCAACGTGTTTGGCCGCGAGGACGGCTCGGGCACCAGAGAGGTCTTCACTGACAAGGTTCTGAAGGGCGGCGCTCTGGCGGCGGGCACCAACGTGGTGAACTCCAACGGCGCAATGAAGACGGCCATTGCCCAGGACGCGCGCGCTATCGGCTATGTGGGCATCGGCCACATCGACGCTTCGGTGAAGGCGCCGACGCTGGACGGCATGACGGCCACGCAGGAGAACGCGGCCAACGGCAGCTACACCATCGTGCGCGACCTGTTCATGAACACCAAGGGCGAGCCCGAGGGGCTGACCAGGGCCTTCATCGACTACATCTACTCGCCCGAGGGCGCGGAGATCATCGCCAAAAGCGGCTATATCCCGATCCCCAGAAAGTAATTTTCTCTCCACAATAGACTTGCGGCGCGCGGGGAAGCACAGCTCTCCCCGCGCGTTCTGTTCGATAACGGGCGTCACTCGCTAAACGTCCCAGTTGCTCGCCTCCTTCTCGGAGTACGTCAAGTACGCCTCCGGTTGAGTCGGAGGAAGGCTTCTTCGCACTTGGAACGTCTATCGAGCGCCGCCTTCTGCGCTGCTGGCGTAAGCGTCGGTTCAGCAGTAATACTAATTCTCCATTAACGTGCTTAATATCAAATCGAAGAGCCACGTCAAAAGATTTCAACGCAAAGGGCGCAAAGGTTCGCAAAGGAAAACCTTGAAAGACTTTTAGAACCGCAAAATCAATTAAAATACATAAATTACCATCGCACTAATTCGTTTTTTAATTAATAATTTAGGTTTTGTTTTTCCTTTGCGTCCTTTGCGTCCTTTCTCTTCAGCCTTTGCGTTGAAATCCTTTGACTTTGATCTTCAGTCTGGTATTAAGCACGTTGAATGCGAATTGCTATAAGATCAAAAGATCTCAACACGAAGGCCGCGAAGATGCGCGAAGAAAAACCTTAAGGATTTTTAGGATCGTAAAGCTCAGTAAAATCTATAAATTATTGTCATATTGATTCGTTTTTCACTGTTGATTCAGATTTGACTTTTCCTTTGCGCCCTTAGCGTTGAAATCTTTTGATTTGGACTTTCAGGCCGAGAAATTACAATTTATTGAAAGATGGTGATTCGATGGCGAGCGACGCGCCAGTTTGGGTCCGGGCTTCGGCTGGGTGCGTGGGGGCTTTGATGGCCTCTGTGTTCGGCTTTATTCTTATCTGTGCTCTCGGCGCTTTGATGGAGGACGGCGGTCCGGCTTTGACCGGATTGGTATGGCAGCCCGACGCGGGACGGTTTGGCATTCTGCCCATGATCTGGGGCACTCTGCTGCTCTCCTGTTCCTCTCTGGCCATGGGCTGGCTTCTGGCGGTAGGCACGGCCTGTTTTCTCAACGGTTTAGGCCCACGCTGGGCGGCGGCGCTTCTGATGGGCCTGATCCGCTTCATGACCGCCATTCCGACGGTGGTTTACGGCTTCGCGTCGGTCTTTCTCCTGACGCCGCTGATCAGAAACGGGTTGGGCGGCTCGGGGCTCTGTTGGCTGTCGGCGTCGCTGGTACTGAGCCTTCAGATTCTGCCGTCCATGACGCTGACCATGGACGGCGCCATGCGCCTGGCGGCGGCTGAGACTTGGCTGACCGCCGAAGCGCTGGGGTTGTCCCAGGAGCAGAACCTGGCCTGGGTGGCGCTGCCAGCCTGCCGCAAGGGACTGATCTCGGCGGCCATGCTGGGCTTCGGGCGCGCGGCGGGCGATACGCTGATCCCTACCATGCTGGCGGGCAACGCGGTACAGATAGCAAAGTCACCCCTTGACGCCCTCAGGACGCTGACGGCCCATATCGGGCTGGTCACGTCGTCGGACGTGAGCGGGCAAGCCTACAGCTCGCTTTTTCTGGCGGGAGGCATTCTGCTGCTGGTCAGCGCCTCGGCCAGCCTGATCGTGCGGGGGCTGAGCTCAAGAAAGGGGAACCTTTCATGAGAGAACGGGCGCTGCGCCTTCTGTCGTGGTTTTCGGCGCTGGCCGTTCCGGCGGCGGTGCTGTGGCTGCTGGGCTATCTCTGCGCAAAGGGAATTCCGGCGCTGGGGCTGGAACTTTTCTTCGGCGATACGGCGCCTCTGGACGCCCTTCTGGGACGGATGCCCGTATGGGACGGGATTTGGCCGGCTGTGGCGGGGACGCTCTGTCTTCTGGGGCTGACTATGCTCCTGGCGCTGGCGCCGGGAATCGGCTGCGGCGTCTATCTGGCCTGCTTCGCGGGGCCCAGGATGAAGCGGTGGCTGGGGATGGCGGTGGACCTTTTGGCGGGCGTGCCCTCCATCGTCATGGGGCTTTTCGGCTTTGTGCTGATCCTGGCGCTGCGCCGCCTGGCCGCGCCGAACGCCACGACCTGCCTGCTGCTGTCGGCGTTCTGTCTGGCGCTGCTGGTACTGCCTTCGCTGGTGATCTCCGCTTCAACGGCATTGGAAGGCCTGCCCGACAGCCTGCGGCTTACGGGGGAAGCGCTGGGGCTCTCGCCTTGGCAGGCTGTGAGGCATCTGCTGATCCCCGCGGGCAGCCGTGGTATCCTCGGCGGGATCATGCTCGCGCTGGGCCGGGCCGCTGAGGACACGGCGGTGATCATGGTCACGGGAGCCGTGGCGAACGCAGGGCTGCCGGCGGGGCTGGCGGCCAAGTATGAGGCGCTGCCTTTTTTCATCTTCTACATCTCTGCGCAGTACCGGGATCAGGCAGAGCTGCTGCGCGGCTTTGGAGCGGCGCTGACGCTCCTGGTGATCTCGGGCTGCCTCCTGATGGGAGCCTGGGGGCTGCAAAGGGGTCTGGAGCGTCATTGGAAGGGGGTTCGGTCATGAATTTCTGCGCGCGCATCCATCATCTGTCGGTCTGCTTCGGAGAACAGGAAGTGCTCCATGATATCAGCCTGGACTGCCCTGACCATGCGGTCACGGTGCTGCTGGGGCGTTCAGGTTCGGGCAAGACGACGCTTCTGAGGTCTCTGAACCGGCTGAACGAGCACTTCACGGGCTGCCGCAGCGAGGGCTCCATAGAACTGAAAATCGACGGCAGATTGCGGCAGATCCTGGGGAACGCGTCTTTGCCTCTGCCCGAACTGCGGAGGAAAGCGGGCATGGTCTTTCAGTCGCCCAACCCGCTGCCCATGAGCGTACGGCAGAACATCGCTCTGCCGCTGTCGCTGGTTTTAGGCGTCAGGGGGAGCGAGGCCGAAGACCGCGTCAAATCGGCGCTTCTGGACGTGGGACTTTGGAAGGAGGTGGCCAACCGCCTGAATGCCCCGGCAGCTCAGCTCTCGGGAGGGCAGCAGCAGCGGCTCTGCCTGGCGAGGACGCTGGCGCTGGAGCCTGACCTGCTGCTCTTGGACGAACCGACGGCATCGCTGGACCGCAAGGCGGCGGCGGTCGTGGAGGATCTTCTGCTCTCTTTCAGGGAACGCTACCCCATCGTGATGGTGTCTCACAGCCTCGCTCAGGCGCGAAAGCTGGCGGAACGGATCGCCGTCCTCGGCGGCGGCGCGCTGCAAAAGACGCTGCTGGCGTCGGAACTGCCTCAGGGAGAAGAGGCTGAAACCTTTCTGGAAAAGTTCTTCTAAACTTTTTGCGGAAATTACAATTTTACCCTTGTCTTTTTTACTTGACAAAGCTATAATGAGTAAAGTATGTTCAGTGCAGGGGGGAGTGAGGGTGGATTCCAAAGAACCTTTTCAGCTGTGCGTTATCGGCAACGCCAAGGTTCAGAGCGAGAACCCGATCACGCACAAATTCTCCCAGTTCTTCATTACCTTTATTGTGGACAGCGAAACGGGCGCAATCCAGGAAGTGGAAGCGTCGATGACGCTGGCGCTAACGGCGCGTTTCGTGGAAAAGCTTTTTCTGGGAAGGTCGCTGGCGGCCACCGATGAGGAGTTGCTGGACAGAGTCCGCACCCGCTATCTGGGGTCGTCGCAGAGAGCTATCGCCGTAGCCTACAAGGACGCCGTCAAGAAATACCGGGCGTGGAGACGCGGCATTATCAGCGCCGATTAAAACCGAACATGCTGCCTTGTCTATCAGCCTGACCGCTTTTGCGCGGCCAGCAGGGAAGAGAAGATCCAGCCGCCGCAGCGGGCTCTTATAAAGAGGCCGCTGCGGCGGCTGTGTTTTTGACAAAAGGCGAAAACGGCGCGCCGCCGCTTTCGGAGCGCCGCTTCCCGCCGTCCATCGGCGCATCCCCAGGATTCGCCCGGGGACAAAGCAGAGAGCAGAGAGAAAGTACGTGGCTCAAGTACCCGCTCTCCTCAAAAGGATCCTGAGAAAGGAGTGATGCGAAAAATTTACTCTGTTCAGCGCGCTTATCGGTCAAGAGAATATCCCCTATTCTCTATAGGCGGCAGTCTGTTTTGCAGGATCGCCAGCGTTTTTTGATCCGGCTTTCCCGCTTTGTCCCCGCAGCGCGGCAGGCACGCCAGGAAAGGCGTGTTTCACCTTCTTCAAAGTTCCCATGGGTGGCACCATAGCTGAATCATCACTGCCCACGAGGAATCGCCGAAGTCCCGGTGGCTCCGGCAAGCCGCGTCCGCAGCGCCCTTGACCAACCGGCTGTCAAAAATCTCCCCACGACGTAATAAACAGGGCCCTCCCCGCCGCGGGGAGGGTTGGCAACGCCTTCGCGGCGCTGTACAATCTGTATCGCCATCACAAATAATCAGGAGGTTCTATTCATGGATAACCCATCGCTTATCGGTCTCATTCCTCTGATTCTGTACATCATCTTCTGTTTCCTGCCCTTCGGGCAGATCTTCGCGGTGCTCGTGGGCATCGTATCGGCGGCCATCATCGGCGGCCACGGCCTCATGGAAGTGGCCGGAGCCATCCGCGCCGGACTGGGGTCGTTCCTGGGCTACATCGGGCTGATCATCTTGCTCGGCGGCGGCCTCGGCATGGTCCTGAAACGCACCGGCGTGGTCCATTACATGGTGAACGCCGTCACGGGCAAGCTGAAAGTGGACTCTCAGAACAAGGCTTTCTTCGTGGTCATGCTCACGTCGGTGGTCATCGTCAGCCTTCTGGGCACCATGGCCGGCGGCAACGCGATCATCGCTCCCATCCTGATCCCCATCGCAGCGTCCATGGGCGTGGTCCCCAACGCCATGGCCGTGCTGCTTCACGGCGCGGGCGCCACGGGCCTCTTCCTCGGGCCTTTCACGCCTCCCGTGGTCGCCCTCACGGAGTTCACGGGCGTCAACTACGTGCAGTTCCTGCTCAACGCCGGACTTCCGGTGTCGATCATCATGTGGATCGTCACGTTCTTCTGGGCGGGTCACGTGCAGAAGAAGTACGCGGGCAAGAACAGCTACGCCGAGGCCGTGGAGTCCGAAGCCGACAAGGCCATGGCGGCCAACCCCAAGGCGGGGCGCGCCTCGTTGGTGTTCTTCATCTCCATGGTCACGCTGGTGGCCTATGGCATCGTCAAAGAGGGCGGCTCCACCTTCGTCCTGGCGATCATGCTGATCACCGCGGCTCTTACGGGTATCGCCGGCGGGCTTAAGGCTTCGGACATCATCGGAGCCATCTGCGACGGCGCCAAAAACCTGATCTGGCTGTTTTTCTTCTTCGTGCTGCTGGACCCCTTCATCAACTTCATCTCCGACGCCGGCGCTTTCCAGGCTCTGGCTGTGATCTTGAAACCCTACGTGGAAGGCGGCAGCAAGGTCGCCTTCGTGGCCTTCACGACGCTCGTGGGCATCTTCGGCGTTCCCGGCGCGGCCGTGGCTCAGGCCGAGATCCTGAACAAGATGTTCAGAGCTCTCGCCGAGACTCAGGGCATTCCCATGACCGTATGGGCTATCGTGCTGCTGATCGGGTCCCAGATGACCTCCTTCGCCTTCCCCGAGGGCGACATGCAGGGCCAGATGGGGCTCGCCCGTTCCGACGACCTGATCTCAGTGCTTCAGAACGGCTGGCTGATCGTGTTCTTCACGACGATCTACGCGGTTGTCCGCGCCATGATGCTCTGATGAGCGCTCTGTGGAAAGGCGCCGTCATCAGCGCCATCGCCGGTTCGGACGCCACGGCCTCTGTGGCCATCCTGGATCCCGTCACGGGCGACAAACTGGATTACAACAGCGGACGCCAAATGCTCTCGGCAAGCCTGATCAAGCTGCCTGTGCTCTGGAACCTCTTTGAGCGCGTGGAGTCCGGCGAGATCAAGCTGGATGAACAGATCGTCCTGGACGACGCCCACCGGGTGGACGGCGGGCTGCTTCACAAGTTCTCGGCCCATCCTTCGCTGCGTATCGAGGACTACGCGCTGCTGATGTGCGCGGTCAGCGACAACAGCGCCGCCAACACTCTGATCGACCGCCTTGGCATGGGCGCCGTCAATGCGGCAGCCAAAAAGCTTGGCATGACTCAGACGGACCTGCAGAGAAAGATGCTCGACTCGACGGCGCGCAAGGCCGGTAAGGACAACTGGACCTGCGCCGACGACGTGGCTGCCTTCTACGCCCATGTGCTGAACCACGACGGCCTGTCAAAAACGAGCTGCGACCGCATAATGGACATGCTGTCGGCCCAGAAGCTCCAAAACAAGCTGGCGGCGAACATCCCCTGCGACGATGTGGACGACCTGGAGAAGGTCCTGATTCACAAGACCGGAGAACTAGGCGGGCACGAACACGACGCGGGCATCCTGTTCCCCTTCGGCAAACGCCCCCTGATCGTGGTGGTCATGACCACGCTGCTCAGCGACCGTTACAAGGGTGTGGCTCTGTGCTCGAAGATCGGCCGGATCCTCTACGACGCCATGGCGCCGCTTCAGGCGTAACCGTAAACGAAATAAACGCGAACAGCCGCCGCGAACCCCTTTATTTGAGGGTTTGCGGCGGCTGTTTTATGTTATGGCGCTTTCAATGGAAGTTTTTCCGCCCGGTAAAGACGACTGTCAATTATGCCGAAGCGCGAGGTCAGACTTCATATTCGTTCTCTTCCTGATCTTTCATGTTTTTCAGCATGGTTCCCACGTCTTTTTTTCAGTTCCTCCTTCAGCTTCCAAGGCCCCTCCACGGTAATGCTGTCAGCAGCGCTGAGGAACCAGTGCTTAATTTCAAAGAGGTTTTCCACAAGCACCAAATAATCCACTTCGCTCTTCCCATTCTTGTTGATCCTGAGCTTTTTTATCTCCCCTGGAAAGAAATCGGTGCGCATGACCGAATCGCAGAAAGCACCCGTAAATCTGGCTTTCACTTCGTAAAGATGTTTCCCCTTTTCTTCATAGTTTTTCTCGTTGACCCACATCTCGTTGCCCCCGCGCGAAAAAGCCCTGTCCACGTGACTGCGCAGACCATAGTAATATTTATCCTTTTCCATGTAAGGCGAGAGCTCTTTAATCCGGCTGACGCGGCGGCGACAGCCCCTGTCCTGGTCGGGCGAATCGTCGCTGATGACGCCGCCGAACACGTACCAGTCATGATTGGCAAAATAGAGCTTCCATGGTGCCATGACCTCACAAACCTCTCTGCCGTCGGATGTAATGTAGATCATGTTCAGCAGCTGCCTGTGATGGATACTCTCAAGAATGAAGTGTACCCTTTGTCAAGGACATATTAAAAGCAAAAATTCCTAGAGGAAGAATCAGAAAAAGCCGTGATAGATTTGAAATAGGAAAAGGCACTAAC
>SFDM01000008.1 GCA_004558205.1 Pyramidobacter piscolens | reverse complement strand
AGCGGTATTCTATTCAATGTAGGGAATAATGTCAGGCTTTTCTTGAGGAACTTTGAGAGCATTCCTTTATCTCCTAATATATGAGGGCGCAAAGGTTCGTGAAAGAAAACCTTAAAGATTTTTAGAACCGTAAAACCCAATAAAATCTATAAATTATTATCATGTTGATTTGTTTTTTTAGTTAATAGTTTGTTTTTCCTTTGCGGTCTTTGCGACCTTTCACTTTATCCTTTGCGATGAAAATCTTTTGACCTGGATTTTCAGCTCAGCAAATTACACTTTCTCTGGAAAATGTTCCACGTGGAACATTTTCTATGCGCGCAGAATAACAGCGAGCTCCCTTTTGTCTGGAAGCTCGCTGTTGTTTTTCAGGGGGCGGGGCGTTTTTCGCAGGCTTCCAGGGCCTGGAAGATCTCGGGCAGGTAGCTTTTCGCGTCGTCGTAGCCCTGTTCGATCCAGCTGAGGATGTTGCCCGTGGTGAAGCCCAGCGTGTCGGGGATAATCAGGTTGCGCTTCAGCGACGCGCGGGGGCGGACGTCGATGATGTCCATGCCCGGGTAGTTCTGGCTGTTCCATCGCTTGTCGCCGCATATGCGCGATATGACCGCCACGTCGCAGCGCTCGCGTATCAGTGGCTCCACGGGCGTGTTGCCCTGAAGCCGACGCCAGCCTCCCTGGCCGCCGTCGGAGTAGGCCTTGCCGTCGATCACCTGGGGCGGGAAGATCAGCGGCAGCGCCGCCGACGCCAGGAGGGCCTTTTTATGGTCTTCCCGCGGAAGCTTCTGGACGCAGAAGAACTCCGAGTCGTGGGTTTCCGTCAGCGACAGCTCGGCGAGGAAGCACTGGACGACGTCCAGCACCGCCGAGCTCGACGCGGGGTAGAGCGACACGTAGAGGGGCACCCCGCGGGCCAGGGCGTTGAAGTCGATATAGCGGTCCACCCGCTCCACCAGCGGCCTGTTGGAAAGCCAGGCGCCGTCGTGCCGCCGTTCGCCGAAGAAAGTTTCGGCGTAGTCCTTGAAGAGGTTCTGCACCATGGGCATCCGCGCGGCGATCTGCCGCTCCACGTCGTCCACGGAGATGCCTACGTCCGCCAGCAGCGTCGTCAGCTTCTGGGGAATCCGCGACAGCACTGCCTTCGTGTCGACGGGGATCAGGGGCGACCGGCGCGCCTGGTCCTGCCACAGTTCCACCACGCGCCGCGCGCCCTCGGCGAAGCCGGGCGCGGCGGAAATGACGGCGCCGTTCATGCTGCCGATGCTGGCGCCGGAGATGACGTCCACATAGAGGTCGCCCTCGGCGAGAGCCTGCACGATTCCCGCCTGATAGGCGCCCCGCGCGCCGCCGCCCGACAGCACAAGGCCGATTTTCGGTTTCATTAATGGGTTCACATTCCTTTCGGGGACAGTTCTTCGCCGGCCATGCGCTCCACGTCGCCGCACAGCCCTTCCAGTTCTTCCAGAGAGGCTCCGCGCCAGTCCTCCCCGGAGGTGAGGATTTGGCGGACCCTTTCCCCGTAACGGAGGGGCGCCCGGGGAAAACGCTCTATCCTGAGGACGGCTTTTTTCTCGTTCAGGCAGTAGACCCTGTTCAGCGCGAACAGCACCTGATTCAGGGCCGACAGAGATCGGAACAGCAGCCCGGCGGAGTAGCAGGGGTCGTCGTTCTTTGCGTTCTTCCGTGCGAGTTCGAGTGAAAACCTCGCTTCGAACAGGAAAAAGGAGATCAGCGCCTTCCTGAGCGGCTCGGGATAGTTTTCGGCGCGCCGCTTCAGCTCCAGGAAACCGCGGTTCGCGGAGCGGAGGACGCGGCAGGACGCCAGCTCGCCTCGGTACATGACGTCTATATAGGCGTGGGGATGGCCGGGCTGGTAATGGGAAGAAAAAAGCCCCTCGCCGCTGCGCTCCACCACGGCTTTGACGCGCGTCAGGTCCCTCAGGATCAGATCCACGGGGAACCCCTGGACGGTCAGCCAGCCTCCGCAGTTGACCCAGTTCCCCCATTGGCCTTCGCGGCAGATCAGGTTTTCCCGATGCCCGTCGTCCAGCCCACGGGCGATCTCGTTGAGGCGGCTGAAGTCTATGCTCTCAGGGTCGTAATAAATCCCCACGTCTATGTCGGAGCATTCCGCCGCCGTTCCCGTGGCCCGAGAGCCGCCAAGGACGACGCCTTCGATAAAGGGGCACGGCGCAAGCTCCGCGGCGATTCTTTCAGTAACGTTCTTCCACATCTTCTGGAACCTCCTTCTCCGGGAGCTTTGAAAAACAGCTGTAAAATTCGATGGCGCTATTGTACCATTTCAGGAGGTTTTGAGAATGGTACAGAACTGCAATCCCTTTCCTGGGAAACAGGAACATTTTTTCTTGAACGAGGTGTTTCTATGTATAAAAAGGCTCAGAGTTTGCAGCCCTGGCTTTCCGAGGTGTATCGCGGGCTTCACGAAATTCCCGAATTGGACCGCGACCTGCCGGAGACCCGGGCCTTTATCGCGTCGGCGCTCGACAGGATGGGAATCTCGTGGCGGCCCTGCGCCGGCGGCCTTCTGGCCGAACTTCCGGGCCGGAAAGATGGGCCTTTGCTGGCCCTGCGCGCCGATATGGACGCTTTGCCCGTGACCGAGGCCACGGGGCTGCCCTTCGCGTCGAAGCACGCGGGGCGGATGCACGCTTGCGGCCACGACGCTCACGTGACCTGCGCGCTCGGGGCCTTAAAGCTGCTGGGCGCGGAAGACCGGGGCGCGTCGCTCCGCGTGCTCTTCCAGCCTGCGGAGGAGACCGACGGCGGCGCTGAAAAGATGATCGCCGAGGGCGCCCTGAACGGCGTCTCGGCGGCGCTGTGCCTTCACGTGGCCGCGGGCGTCAGGGCGGGGCAGATCGCCGTCATATCGGGGTGTGCCCGCGCTTCCAGCAACATGTTCAACGTGACGCTGCGCGGCCGGGGCAGCCACGGCGCCTATCCCCATCTGGGGGCCGACGCCGTGTCCGCGGGGGCTCAGATCCTTGCGGCGCTCCAGACCCTCGTCAGCCGCGAGACCGACCCGCTGGATTCGGCGGTGGTCACCGTGGGCAAGTTCACCGCGGGAACGGCGCGCAACGTGATTCCCGACGAAGCCCGCCTTGAGGGGATTCTGAGAACCCTCGACCCAAAAACGCGCGAACAGAGCTGCCGCCGGATCCGCGAGATCGCGGAGGACATGGCGCGGGCCCTGAGGGTGACCGCGGAGGTGGAGATGATCGCGGGCTATCCCGCGCTGATCAACGATGGGGCCATGGCCGCCGAGATCCGCCGGATCGGCGCTGGGCTTCTGGGCGCGGGAAACGTGCTGATCCCCGAAGCCGCCCAGATGGGCGTGGACGATTTCGCCTACATCGGCGAGCGCGTTCCCGGCTGCTACGTGGACCTGGGCTGTTCAAGCGCCCTGCCGGCCGAGCCCATCCACAGCCCCCGTTTCCGCGTCGACGAGTCCTGCCTTCCCGTAGGCGCGGCGCTCATCGCGGCCTGGGTTCAGAAGTGACAGATTAAGAGATTGAATCGCGAAGGGCGCAAAGGCTCGCGAAGGAAAAACTTGAAAGTCTTGAGAATCACAAGATCTGGTCAAGTCTATAAACTATTATAACGTTAATTCGTTTTTAGTTGTTGACCCAAGTTCTGTTTTTCCTTTGCGGCCTTTGCGTCCCTTCGCGTTGAAATCTTCTGGCCTTGGACTTTCAGCCCAAGAAAAAACGATTTTTATAGAGAAGGAGTTTTATGATGGACCTTAAGGAGAAAATTATCGCCGTCGTCGACGGAGCCGCGCCGGAGCTGATCCGGCTGAGCCATGACATTCACGGCAACCCCGAACTGGGGCTTCAGGAGTTTAAGGCTTCGGCCTGGCAGGCCGAACTGCTTCGGAAATACGGTTTTACCGTCGAGCAGCCCTTCTGCGGCATGGAGACGGCCTTCAAAGCCGTTAAGGGCACGCCCGGCAAAGGGCCTCAGATCGGCATCCTTTCCGAGTACGACGCCTTGAACGGCGTGGGGCACGGCTGCGGGCACAACCTGATCGCCGCGTCGTCCTGCGGGGCGGCCATCGCTCTCGCCGAAGCCCTCGAAGGCGAAGAGGCCGCCGTGATCCTCTTCGGAACGCCCGCCGAAGAGACCCTGGGCGGCAAAATCCCCATGGTGGAGCAGGGAGCCTTTGACCATCTGGACTGCGCTATGATGATGCACCCCTCCGCCGACGAGAACCTGGTGGGCCGCGGCGGGCTGGCCGCCATGGGCGTCACCGTGGAGTTCTTCGGCAAGGCCGCCCACTCGTCGACGCCCGCCGAAGGCGTCAACGCCCTGGCATCGGCCATCGCCCTGTTCAACGGCATCAACGCCCAGCTCCACTGCTGGCCCAACAAGAGCAAGATCAACGGCATCATCACCGACGGCGGCACGGCGTCAAACATCATTCCCGAATACAGCCGGTGCAGCTTCACCGTCCGCGCCGACCGCAAGAACCAGCTTCTCCCCATGTACGCAGATCTGGAACGCCTCGCCAAAGCCGCGGCGGAGGGCACGGGCGCGTCGGTCAAAATCGCCCGCGACCCAATTTACGCCGAACGCTACTCCAACTGCGTCATGGACGAAGCTTTCAAGTCCAACCTCGAAAGCCTGGGCGAAGAAGTGCACTGGCCCGCGCCGGACCTGATGTGCGGCTCCTCGGACATCGGCAACGTGTCGCTGGTGGTGCCCTCGATCCACGTCTACCTGTCGCTCCAGGCCCCCGGGGCCAGCGCCCATTCGGCAGCCTTCCGCGAGGCGGCGGCAAGCAGGCGCGCCGACGACGTGGTCCTGCTGGCGGCCAAGGCCCTGGCCATGACCGGCGCCGACATCTTCGAACGCCCCGAAATGCGCCGGGCCATGCAGGCCGAATACAGAGAAAAAGCGCTCCCCAACCGCTGCTGATAGGTTCGTGCCGCAAACGTTTAAGTAAAAAATGGCAGAGCCAACAAGCCCCTCGATTTTTTCGAAAAATCGAGGGGCTTGTTTTAGCTGGACTTGACGACGGCTGCTTTAAACATGGTTTATTAGTTATAGAAACACAAAATTGGTACGGAGGGGAATGTCCCTCAGGTCGTTCCCCGGCTTTTAATTAGGCTGTTTTATGGAGAAATAACATTATCTGAAAACGGCTCGATATTGAGAACCCCGAAGGCGTCTTCTTATCCTTCTGCCGGAGTGGTTTTAACGTGGGCGCGCGCCTCTGTTTTTCAGCTTCGCCTTCCGGCGGCGGTTTTCAATGCCCCCAAACCGCCACGAGCAGCTTCATCAAAATCCCTTCATGGAAGCCCACGGCGTCGGCAGGGCACATTTCGTGGCAGCAGTAGCAGCGGATGCATTTGCCATAGTCGAAGCGCAGCGTCTTCCCTTCCAGCGCGAGCGCGCCGGCGGGACAGATTTGGGCGCAGCGGCCGCAGGCGAGGCAGCGTTCCTTGATCTGGATGGGGCGCGACGACAGGAACCGGCGCCCCAGGCTGTCCAGAAAGCGCGGCGCCAGGCTCAGCGCGTCCAGCGCCGGGATTTTGACGTTGGGAAAGCGCGTTTCGGGGGCCACGTCGCCGAGCCACTCCACGTCCCGCAGGCTCCAGTTGCCCAGATTGCGCGCTTTGGCCGCGCGAAGCAGTGCGTACTCGCCGGCGGGCAGCCCCATCATGGCCGATACCGCCGCGTCGAGGGCGACGGGGTCGGCGGAAGCGGCGATGAGGCCGTAGCTGCGCGGGATCCCGTTGGCGGGGCCGCGCCCTTCCATGCCGTTCACGCCGTCGAGGATGGAGAGCGTGGGCGGCGCCGACAGGGCGATGTCCAGAAGCAGGTCGGCGAAGCGGTCGCGGATCAGGCCCACGGCGTAGTGCCATTGGGCTTTCCTCTGGCCGACCACGGTGCCGAAGAGGTTTTTCACGGCGAGGCTGAGCTGCATCTGGCAGTGGGTCTTCATCTTGGGCAAATTGACCAGGGCGTCGGCTTCCAGCACGTCCGCCGACAGTTCCAGGCGCTTGTTCACGCGCGCTTCCAAAGGCGGGCAGAGGGTGGAGCGCGAAAGCTCCTTCACGGGGACGCCCAGCCGCGCGCCCACGGCGGCGATGCCCGTGACGCGGGCGACGATCCCGAAGGGCTCGATGCCCGGGCTGTCGGCGATTACGGGGCGGCAGCCCAGGTCCAGCAGCGCCCGGCAGACGGAATCGACCACGGCGGGGTGGGTGGCAACGCAGCGTTCGGGAGGCCGCGCCGCCAGCATATTGGCTTTCACGATGATTTTCTGCCCTCGGGAAAAATTCCCCAGGGACAGGCAGCGGCGCATGATGGGGTCCAGCAGCTCGGGGCGGTACTGGGCGCAGCGGTAGAGGGCGACGGACGTCATGCCGCGCCGCCTTTTGGGGCGATGTCTTTATGGTTCATGGCGGAAGGCCTCCTTGAGTTTTCTCTGAAATACAGGCTGTGCCGATTATAACAAGGTTGACGGCCGTAGAAAATGGATTATGATACTAAAAGGAGAAATAAAAAAATTTCCCGGCGGTTAAATTTATTCATGAAAGAGGTTGTGTCAATGACTCCCAAAAAAATACTCGGCGTATACGGCGGCATGGGGCCCGCGGCTTCCGCCGAGTTCATGCGCCTACTGGCGGCCATGGCGCCGGCAAAGCGCGATCAGGAGCACCCTGTGGTCTATCTCTATTCGAACGCCCAGACGCCCGACCGCACCGCGGCCTTTATGGGCCGGGGCGAAAGCCCTGAACCGGCGCTGCGCGAGGGGCTTCTCAAGCTCCGCGATTGGGGGGTCGACCTGCTGGCCGTGCCCTGCAACACGGCCCATATCTTTATCGACCGTTTCCGTTCGGAGCTGCCCGTTCCGCTGATCCACATCGTGGAAGCCACCGTTGACGACGCCGTGAAGCTTGCGCCGGATGGATGCTGGATCATCGCCACGGGGGCCACTTTGGAGTCGGGCATCTACGCGAAGGAGGCCGAACGCCGGGGCTATGGCTTTTTCGGCGTGGACAGCGGCGTCAAGGAGCTGGCCTTCGAGGCGATCCGCCTGGTCAAGTCCGGCGACCTGCACGCCAGCGGCAGGGTGATGGACGAGATCGGTTCTAGGCTGTGGGCGGTGAAGAAGGCTCCCATCGTCTGCGCCTGCACGGAGCTGCCTCTGGCCTACGACGCCAGCTCGCTGCCGCCGGAGATGGGCGTCTCCAGCCTCAAAAGCCTCGCGCGGGCCTGCCTGGAGGCGCTTTACCGGGAATAGCCGAAAGGCGGAAAAAAGGCTCTTGCCCGCCGCAATGTTTTGCGTAAAAGAATGATTCAGCCTTTTCGCAATTTCATGATAGAATAATTTGCGCAAGGTTGCCGATAACTTGTCATTTATCGGGCTAAAAGGCCGAGCCAAAGGGGTTCAATGTGAAGGGGCGCCATGGACGCAAAAGAAAATCTTAGAGATTTTCAGAGCCGCGAGACCTGCTCAAATTCGCCTGTTCTGATGATGCGAGTTTGTTTTTTGCTTATTAATTCCGGTTGGGTTTCCCTATGCATGCCTTTGTGGCTCCTGCGATTCAATTTTTTGACCTGTCTCTGCTGACTGGTCCTTTTATCAGTGGTGCATGGGCGGCGCCCTTTTACGGGACGTCTGGGATATAAGGAAAATGGAGATGATGTGCAGTGAAGAAGTTGTTGGTTTTGTGTCTGGCTTTATGCGCTTTGTGCTCCCCGGCTTGGGCAATCAAGACGGAGTACGTGTCGGTTTACGAGGCGGAGCTGTCGTCGGTGAACTGTCTGAAGGACAACCACACCCCGACCATGACCCTGGGATACAACATCCTTGACGGCCTTGTGGAGTTCGACCGTTTCGGCCTTCTGCGTCCCTGCCTTGCCACGGACTGGACCGTGTCCGAGGACGGCCGCGTCTTTACGATGAACATCCGCCGCGGCGTCAAGTGGTACACCTGCGAAGGCGAGGAATACGCCGACGTGACGGCCCACGACTTCGTCTCCAGCGCCAAGTGGGTGCTGAACAAGAAGAACGGCTCCGCCCTCGCCAACACGATCTACAACAACATCGCGGGTGCGAAGGATTATTACCAGGGCACTGCGTCGGACTTTTCCACCGTCGGCATCAAGGCGCTGGACGACTACACTCTGCAGTACACTCTGCTGAAGGCGCTGCCCTATTCGATCAAGCTTTTCTCCTTCCCCGTGTTTTTCCCGGCCTGCGGCAAGTTCATCGAGGAGTGCGGCGACGCCTTCGGCACCAGCCACGATACGCTTCTTTACTGCGGCGCCTATATTTTGAAAGAATACGAGCCCGAGTATCAGCGGGTTCTTGAGGTGAACCCCCATTACTGGAACCGGAAGGCCATCACCATCGAAACCATGGTGTCCAAGTACAACAAGGAAGCCTCGGCGAACGGCCCCGAGCTGTTCATGCGCGGCGAGATCATGGATCTGGTGCTTCCCGGTTCCATTCTCGACGAGTGGATGGAGGATCCTGAAAAGAAGAACCTGATCCATCCTCACATCTTGACTAACATGTCCTATTTCATGGCTTTCAACTTCGAGCCCAAGTACGAAGAGGAATACGCGCCCCAGGACTGGGTGACGGCGGTCAACAACCTGAACTTCCGCAAGGCTTTCTTCCATGGCTTCGACCGCGTGGCGGCCATCATGACGGAAGCGCCCTACGATTACAAGCGGAAACTGCTCAACACCTACAACCGCAAAGAACTGGTGCAGTTCGGCGGCGTGGATTACACCATGATGGGCGGCCTGGCGGCTTACACCCAGGGCGATTCCTTCGACAAGGACAAGGCTCTGGCCTACAAGGCCAAGGCGATGGAGGAGCTGAAGGGGAAGGTCAAATTCCCGATTCAGGTCGTCATGCCCTACAACACGGGCAAGGTGGACATGGTGAGCCGCGTCCAGGTGGTGGAGCAGCAGATGGAAGGGCTTCTGGGCAAGGACTTTATCGACATCATCCTGGTTCCCTACGCTGCTTCGGGCTATAACGCCGCTTCGCGCAACTCGGGCAAGTTCTCCTTCGCCGAACTGGGCTGGGGGCCTGACTTTGTGGATCCTCTGAGCGGCTTTGACCCTCTGATGCAATCCGCCATTGGTGCCAAGTGGGGCCGCATCTACCTGGCCAAGGACTATGTGACGGCCGACGGCCGGGGGCGCTTCGAGGCTATGGCCGACGAGGCGAACGCAGAAGTGAAGGACCTGAAGAAGCGCTACGAGCTTTTCGCGGCGGCGGAGACGTTCCTTCTGGACAACGCTTTCGTGATTCCTTTCTACACGTCGGGCGGCGGCTTCACGGCTTCCTACCTTGATCCTTTCTCGGGCTTTACGGGCCAGTTCGGCAACAACGGCCTGCGGAAGCTCAAGGGCGCGGTGCTCCTGGACAAGCCTATGAACATGGACGAGTTCAACGCGGCGCAGGAGAAATACCTGAAAGAACGCGACGAGGCCCGCAAGGCTTCGAAGTACAACTAGCGCCCAGAAAAAAAGTTCACCCACAAGCGGACTTCGGTCCGCTTGTTTTTGCGTGACGCTTCTGCGAAAAGCCGAAAGATTTTAATACTAATTCTCTATTAACGTGCTTAATATTAAATCGAAGGGCCAGGTCAAAAGATTTCAACGCAAAGGGCGCAAAGGTTTGCAAAGGAAAACCTTAAAAGGCTTTTAGAATCTCAAAATTAATTAAAATATACAAATTTCTATCACGCTAATTCGTTTTTTTGTTTGTAATTTAGGTCTTGTTTTTCCTTTGCGCTCTTTCTCTTCAGTCTTTGCGTTGAAATCTTTTGACTTCGATCTTCAGTTTGATATTAAGCACGTTGAATGCAAATTGGTATGAAATCTTTTTTGTAGTGTTAGGAAGGAGGGAACGACCCTGATTCAATACGTTGTTAAGAGACTGCTTCAATCGGTTCTGACGCTGTTTATCATCGCCACGGCGGTGTTCCTGCTGCTGCGGCTGATGCCCGAAGAGGGTTATTTCGGCGAGGATTACGACAAGCTCGACGAGATGCAGCGCGAAGCGATCCTGACTCAGATGGGGCTGAGAGATCCTCTTCATGTCCAGCTGATGAACTTCTACAAAAGACTTTCGAAGGGCGACCTGGGAAAATCGGTGGTGTTCCGTCCCAACGTCCCCATCACGCGCATCATCAAGCCCAAGATCCCCTATTCGATCCGCTTTGGCCTCGCGTCGGTGGCGCTGTCGCTGGTCGTCGGCATCCCGCTGGGGATCTTCATGGCGCGCTATAAGGGGAAGTTCTTCGACAACTTCGGCTCGGCCTATGTGGTGCTGATCAACGCCGTGCCCGCGGCGGTCTATTACCTCTTTATCCAGCTCTACCTTTCGTCGGCGCTGGACCTGCCCATGCTCTTCAACTCGCGGAAGCCCATAAGCTGGATTCTGCCCACGGTCAGCATGTCGCTGAGCGGCATCGCCTATTACGCCATGTGGATCCGGCGCTACATGGTGGACGAGCTGAACCGCGACTACGTAAAGCTGGCGCGCGCCAAGGGCATGACCAGCTCGGCCATCATGTTCAGGCACGTGATCCGCAACGCCTTCGTCCCTGTGGCCCAGTATCTGCCCATGTCCATCCTGCTGACCATCTCGGGTTCCATCTACGTGGAGTCCCTGTTTTCCATCCCCGGCATGGGCGGCCTGCTGGTCGCGGCGATCCAGAGGCAGGATAACACGCTGGTCCAGGCGCTGGTGCTGATCTTTTCTTCGGTGGGCATCTTCGGCCTTTTCCTGGGCGACCTGCTGATGGCGCTCTGCGATCCTCGCATTAAACTGGCACGAAAGGCGGCGGCACGATGAGCGATACTTTTGAGAGATTGGGCGAGGGCCTGGTCCAGGCGTCGCAGGCTCAGGAAGCAGGCCTCTTCGAGTTTGCCGAGTACGACGAAAGCGCCGGCGAACGCCGCGGCTATTCCAACTATGCCTATTGGGCTTCCACCTGGCGCGCCTTCACGAAGAACAAGGTGGCCATGACGTTGCTGGTCTGCCTCTGCGTCCTGCTGGCATTCACGATGGTCCAGCCTCTTTTGCCCGGGCAGAAGAGCCCCACCGAGATCTACCTGGACGCCGCCACCGGCCGCCAGGACCGCAATCACCGTCCCGACGCCCAGTTCTGGTTCGGCACCAACAATATCGGCCAGGACCTGTGGGCCCGAATTTGGAGCGGCACGCGCACGTCGCTGCTGATCGGGCTGGCCGTGGGGCTGTGGAACGCGCTGCTGGGCATCGCCGTGGGGTCGCTCTGGGGATATGTGAGGCGTCTGGACGGACTGATCACCGAGGTCTATAACGTGGTTCACAACATCCCTTCGTCGATCATCCTGATCCTGGCTTCTTATATCCTGCGTCCCAGCGTGGGCACCATGATCATGGCCATGTGCGTTACTGGCTGGCTTCCCATGGCGCGCTTCGTGCGCAATCAGATCGTGATCATCCGCGACCGGGAGTATAACCTGGCTTCGCGCTGCCTGGGCACGCCCACGCGGCGCCTGATCGTCAAAAACCTGCTGCCCTACCTGGTGTCGGTGATCATGCTGCGCATCGCGCTGGCCATCCCGCAGGCTATCGGCATGGAAGTTTTTTTGACCTACATCGGCCTGGGGCTGCCCGTGAGCATCCCTTCGCTGGGCAACCTGATCAACGAAGGGCGCATCGTCATGATGAGCCCCGCCACGCGCTATCAGCTGATCTTCCCCGCCATGGTGCTTTCGGCGATCACCGTGTCTTTCTACGTGATGGGCAACGCCTTCGCCGACGCGGCCGATCCCAGAAACCACGTGTAGAGAGGGGAGACCGCTATGGATTACTCTAAGAAAGAACGGGTCCTCTCTGTTCACGACCTGGTGGTGAAGTTCAGCCTCCGCGGCAGGACTCTCACGGCCATCCGCGGCATCTCGCTGGACCTTTACAAGGGCGAGAGCCTGGCCATCGTGGGCGAGTCGGGCAGCGGCAAGTCAGTGTTCACCAAGACCTTCATGGGCCTTCTGGACGGCAACGGCTGGGTGGAGAGCGGCTCCATCATGTACAAGGGCCGGGACCTGGCGAAGTATAAAACGGAGAAGGAGTGGCTGAGCATCCGGGGCAAGGAGATCGCCATGGTCTTCCAGGATCCCATGACCAGCCTGAATCCTTTAAAAACCGTGGGCCGGCAGATTCAGGAGACCGTGGAGCTGCACCAGGGGCTTCGCGGCAAGGCGGCGAAGGACAAGGTCATGGAAATCCTGGCTGACGTTGGCATCGCCTTTCCCGAGACGCGCTATAAACAGTATCCCCACGAGTTTTCAGGCGGCATGCGGCAGAGGGTGGTCATCGCCATCGCTGTGGCCTGCAGCCCCAACGTGCTGATCTGCGACGAGCCCACTACGGCGCTGGACGTGACCATTCAGGCTCAGATCCTGGGGCTGCTGAAGGAACTGCAGCGCAAATACGGACTGACGGTGGTCTACATCACCCACGACCTGGGGGTGGTGGCCAACGTGGCCGACCGCATCGCCGTCATGTACGCCGGCGACGTGGTCGAGACGGGGCTCTGCGAGGAGATCTTCTACAACCCCAAGCACCCCTATACCTGGGCGCTGCTCTCGTCGCTGCCTCAGCTGGGCGTGAAGGGGCAGGAGCTCTATTCCATTAAGGGGACGCCGCCGAACCTGTTCACCGAGATCCGCGGCGACGCCTTCGCCCCGCGGAATCCCCGGGCGCTGAAAATCGACTTCGTGGAGCGGCCGCCCTATTTCAGCGTGTCGCCCACCCACAGGGCGCGCACCTGGCTGCTGGATCCGCGCGCGCCCAAGGTGGAGCCGCCGGAAAGCATCCGCAGGCTGAGAGCCCGCTGGAAGGAGATTGACCATGACTGATTCCCGAGAGAAACTGCTTGAGGTCAAGAACCTGAGTGTGGCCTTCGGCTCCGGCAAGAAGCGCTTTGTGGCCGTGGACGGCGTGAACTTCCACATCTATAAGGGCGAGACCTTCGGCCTGGTGGGCGAGTCGGGCAGCGGCAAGACCACCATCGGCCGCGCCGTGATCCGGATCAACGAGACCAGCGGCGGCGAGGTGCTCCTGCACGGACGGAGGATCAACGGCGCTATCCCGAAGGAGCTGGACCGCCAGGTGATCCGCTCGGTGCAGATGATCTTTCAGGATCCTATGGCGTCGCTGAATGAGCGCGCCAAGGTGGAGTACATCGTTTCCGAGGGGCTTCTGAACATGGGCATGCCCTACTCCGATCCCCATCGGAAGGAGCTGGTGGCGCAGGCCCTTCTGGACGTGGGACTGCTGCCGGAGTTCGCCAGCCGCTTTCCCCACGAGTTCTCAGGCGGGCAGCGGCAGCGCATCGGCATCGCCCGCGCGCTGATCATGAACCCGGAGCTGATTATCGCCGACGAACCCATTTCGGCCCTCGACGTGTCGATCCGCGCCCAAGTGCTGAACCTCATGTCCCGGCTTCAAAAGGAGCGCGGCCTGACCTACCTGTTCATCGCACACGACCTGTCGATCATGCGCTTCATCACCGACCGGCTGGCCGTGATCCACAAGGGGCACATCGTGGAGCTGGCCGAGACGGAAAAGCTCTTCGCCCACCCGCTGCATCCCTACACGGCGGCGCTGCTCTCGGCGATTCCTCAGCCCGACCCTCTGGCGGAGCGGAAGAAAAAGGTGCTGGTCTATGACCCGGCCTGCCATCATTACGAGATTCACAAGCCGGACTGGGTGGAAATCGAGCCTGGGCATTTTGTCCAGGCCAGCGAAGAGGAACTGGAAATTTACAGAGAGAGGTTGAATAAAGATGAATCTTAACGTTGCCGATTCCTGTGCCGGCGCGGACTGCTGGCTGATTCCCTTTGAGGACGGAGCCTGCCTGAAGGCGGCGCTCCCCGCCGAGATCGAGAAGGTTGTGAAGGGAGCGCTGGCCTCGGGAGCTTTTGACGGGAAGGAACGCAAGGTCCTCGCCCTGTCGGCGCTCCGCGGTTCGGAGCTGGTTTGGGCGGTGCTCTGCGCTTTGCCCCGGTGGACCCAAAGGAGCGATAACCGCCGGATTTTCCTGGCTCTCGCCGACGGCTTCCGCCAATGCCGGCGTTTGGGCGCCAAAAAGGTGGCCTTCGCCTGTGAAAACGCCGGTTCCATGGAACGGCCCGAGGTGTTCGCCAAAGCCTGCGAGACGCCGTTCCTCGTGGACTACCGCTTTGAGAAGTACCGCTCCGCGCCCTCGAAAAACTTTTTTGAGAGCGTGACCATGGTTACTTCCCGTCCCGAAAGCGCCGCTCTGGCCCGCGAGGCCGCCGTCTGCGCGGCTTCGGCTGTGATGGCCCGCAACCTGGTGAACGAGCCGGCCTGTGTTCTCGACCCTGCGGGATTGGCCGAGGCCGCCCGCAAGACGGCCCAGGAATGCGGCCTCGAGATCTCGGTCCTTGAAAAGGACGCCCTTGAAAAGCTCCACATGGACGCCTTCCTGGCCGTGGGGCGGGGCGCCCATACCACGCCCCCGGCGCTGATCGTGCTTCGCCGCCGGGTGAACGACGGCCCCGTGATCGGCCTGATCGGCAAAGCCATCATGTACGACAGCGGCGGTTACAGCCTGAAAACCCGCGAGGGCATGAAGACCATGTTCGACGACATGGGCGGCGCGGCGGCCGTGCTTGGGGCTATCCGCAGCGCCGCGCTGAACGGCCTTCCCGTGAACGTCACGGCTGTGATGGCGGCCTGCGAGAACAAAGTGGCCTCCGACGCCTACGTGCCCGGCGACGTGCTGGGTTCCATGTCGGGCAAGACCATCGAGATGCTCAACACAGACGCCGAGGGCCGCCTGACGCTGGCCGACGCCGTGACCTACGCGATCCGCGAGGAGCGCGTGGACTCGCTGCTGGACATCGCCACGCTGACCGGCGCGGCCCGCACCGCCGTGGGCAACCGCACGTCGGCGGTCATGGCCAGCGGCGAAGGGCTTTTCGAGGTCCTTCGCGAGGCTTCCTACGACGCCTGCGAAAAGGTATGGCAGCTGGACTGTGACGAAGAACTGCGCCCGATCCTGAACTCTTCCGTGGCCGACATCAAGAACTCGGCTCCCGGCAACACCACCGCCGGCGTGATCACCGCGGGGCTTTTCATCAAAGAGTTCACCGAGGGCAAGCCCTGGCTCCACGTGGACATGGCTCCCGTGAACTACACCGCCGAAGACCAGCCCTGGTGCGACAAGGGCGCCACCGGCTACGGCGCGTCGCTGCTCTACCATTACCTGAAGCGCCAGAGCGGAGCGGCCTCACTGTAAACCGGCAGAATGAACGTAAAACGACGCCCGCTCCATCCTTTGTGTTCTGGATGGGGCGGGCGTTTTGATTTTATACTAATTCTCTATTAACATACTTAATATCAAATCGAAGAGCCAGGTCAAAAGATTTCAACGCAAAGGGCGCAAAGGTTCGCAAAGGAAGACCTTGAAAAATTTTTAGAAGCGCGAAATCTAGCAAAATACATAAATTAGCATTACGTTAATTCGGTTTTTAATTAATAATTCAGGTTTTGTTTTTCCTCTGCGTCCTTTGCGCCTTTTCTGTTCAGCCTTTGTGTTGAAATCTTTTAACTTTGATCTTCAGTCTGACATTAAGCACGTTGAATGCGAATTAGTATTAGAGGCGCCGGATCAGAGCAGATTTTCTCCGCTTAGCAGCGCCGGCAGGTCGCGCAGGCCGGTGCAGACGCGCCAGGCGCCGGCTTCTTTGAGGGTCTCTTCGCGGTTGCTGGTGAGCACGGCGACGCAGCGGACGCCGGCGTTCCGTGCGGCGGCCACGTCGATGGGCGTGTCGCCGATATAGAGCGTCTCCCCGGGGAGAGCGTCGAGATGCCGCATTCCGCTCAGAATCACGTCGGGAGCCGGTTTGGGGCGAGGCACGTCCAAAGCGCCAACCACGCAGTCCATCAGCGGTTCCAGGCCCGTCATGCGGAGCACCCGGCCGGGATTGTTCCTGTTGGAAGCGCAACCCACCCTGACGGATCGGGAGCGCAGGGCCCTGACGCAGTCAAAGGCGCCGTCGAAAGCGCGCATGAGCTCGTGCTCATGGGGCAGGCATTCGTCCCTGTAGTAGGCAGCGCAGGCGTCGTCGAAGTCGCCGAAGATGGCGCGCCAGAAATCGTCCGAGTTCAGGCCGATAACCTGCAGCAGCCGCTCGCGAGAGCAGCCCGGCCGGCCGAAATGCGAAGCCATCTTGTTTATATTGTTCAGCAGCGCGTCGCTGCTGTCGATCAACGTCATGTCAAAATCAAAAAGAACCGCGCGAATAGTCATGGAAACTCCTCCAAAGATAGAACTGCGTTCGGCCTTATCCTATCATATTCCGAAGCGTTTTTCAAAAAATCGGGAAAACCGATCTTTCCGCTCCTTTCACTATAATAATTCTTGTAAATTTCCTGTCTACAAGCGATAATAGGGCCGGACCTGAAATTTTTGCCGACGCTGGGGAGGTGTGTCATGGCGGTTTTTGACGTAACTGATCGTTTGTCCTCGGGAAAGCCTCTTCCCTATGAGGACGGCTGCGTCATGGTTCTCCGTCTTGCGGGAGGAGGCCTGACGCTCACCTTTGACGGCGGCCTTTCGCGTTCTGACGCCGCACGGGCGCTTTCACAGCTTGGAACGCTTCTGGCGGCCCCTCGGGATGCTTCGGACGTCTCGCCTGCCGGTGGTATTCTCGTTGCTGGTGATGTTGCCGGTCAAAAGCATGAAATAACTGGCATTGAAAACAACGCTGCTGCTAATGTTAACGGCGATGTTTCAGAGGTGGATCCCGAAAGGATCACGGAAGATCTGATCCGGTGGCAGGACGGCTATGCGGCTTATAAGCTTCCCTGCGGAGGCTGGTGGTGGGTTCGCTGGCATTCCGACACCGGCGAGATGTGGGGCCTGGCCGGGCCGAGAATGGGAGCCGTGGCCGTGAAAAAAGGGCCCTTCGACAATTTTGACGATACGCTCGCGAGCATGATGCTTCACAGGGCCCGCGGGAAGAAAATCACAGAGGGAGATTGCAAAGCATGAATCCGATACTGAAAAGGACCTTGGAACTGGGGCAGAGCGTCTGGTATGACTCGATCAGCCGGAGTGCCCTTCAGGACGGCACGTTGGCGAGGCTTGCCGCGGAAGGCGTCAGGGGCGTCACTACCAACCCGTCGATCTTTCAGAAGGCCATTGCCGATTCCGACGACTACGACGCCGAGATAAAGGAACTGGCGGCCGGGGGGAAAAGCGACGCCGAGATCTATGACGCGCTGACGCTCGCGGACGTGAAGCGCGCCTGCGCCCTCTTCCTGGATTTGTGGAAAGCTTCCGAGGGCGGCGACGGCTTCGTGAGCCTGGAGGTGAACCCCCTGATTGCCGACGACCGCGGCACTACGGTGTCCGAGGCGATCCGGCTCTGGAAGGCTCTGGACTGCCCCAACGCCATGATCAAGATCCCCGCGACGCCCGCGGGCGCTGCGGCTATGGAGGAAGTGATCGCCGAGGGCGTCAGTGTGAACGCGACGCTGCTGTTCTCGCAGGACCAGTACAGGGCGGTGGCCGAGGCATACATCAAGGGCCTGGAGCGCCGGGCGGAGAAGGGGCTGGCTTTGACGCCCTCCTCTGTGGCGTCGGTGTTCGTCAGCCGCCTCGATACGGCTCTGGATCCGTTGCTGGCCCAGAAGGCCCCCCAGCTGGCTGGGCGCGTGGCTATCGATAACGCGAAAGCGGTCTACGGGATTTTCGAAGAGCTCTTCTCGTCGCCGCGCTGGGCGCGCCTGGCCGGGAAGGGCGCGAAGGTGCAGCGCCCTCTGTGGGCCAGCACTGGAACCAAGAACAAGGCCTATTCCCCGACGCTTTACGTGGATTCGCTGATCGGCAGGGACACGGTCAACACGCTGCCGCCGGCGACGCTGGAAGCTTTTATGCGCCAGGGCACGGCGCGAGCGGCGATCAGGGAAGGCGCCGCCGCCGAGGATCTGCGGCAGCTAGCGTCCTGCGGAATTGAACTGCACGCCGTGACGGACAAACTGCTTGCCGACGGTCTGGCGTCCTTTGCGAAGGCTTTTAGGGATCTGATGGGCAGTATCGCAGAAAAGCGCCGCCGCCTGGCGGGCGGCGAGCGATGAGTCCCGCGGCGTCGCTGATTTCCGCGGCCGCGATCGTCTTCGCCGGCAGCGCCATCCAAGGGAGCGCGGGGTTCGGCATGGGCCTGGCGGCGGTCCCCGTGCTGCTTCGGCTTTTTTCGCCGGCGCAGGTGACGCCCCTGGTGGTCGCGTTGGCCGTCTTTATGAATCTGTCCATTTTCTTGAAACTGTACCGCGACGCCGACAGGGGCATTATCCTGCCGCTGCTTCTGGGAGCCTGCGTCGGAGTGATTCCGGGCTCCTTCGTGCCGGCTCTGATCCCCCTGGGGACGTTCAAGTTTTTCGTGGGGCTCTTTGTGGTCCTCTCGGGCGTGATCCTCTGGCTGGGATGGCGCTGCCCCATTGAAAGCCGGCTGCTGCGCTTCTGCGTGGGCATCGTGAGCGGCTTTCTGAACGGCTGCATTTCCCTTTCAGGGCCGCCGGTGGCCATTTTTCTCACGGCGGGGAGCGTTCCCAAAAACGTCTTCAGAGCTTCCATCTCGGCCTATTTCCTCGCGCTGAACCTGGTGACCATGGGCGTCTTCGCCGGCGAGGGCATTTTGGACATGGCGTTCTTGAAGCTGCTCTGCGTCCTCGTCCCCGCCACGGTCCTGGGGACGCTCGCGGGGGTGAAGGCGGCGGCGAAGATCCCCGAAAAGATTTTCCGCGTTTGCGTGCTGCTCCTGATCATCCTTTCGGGACTGACGCTTTTATTCTGACGAATCGGGTGAGACTGGGAGGGTTCGTGATTTGAAGATATCAGAAAAACTGCGCAACGCCCTTATTACGGCGGCTCTGTTTCTTTTCGGCGCTATTCCCGCCTTTGCGGAGGACTATGGGCAAAGCCTTTTTAACATCATCCTGCGCGAGTTCCGCCCGGAGAAAGCCGCGATGACCCTCAGTTCGCTTCCGAGGGAGAACGGCCTGATCCCCTGGGCCTATTTCGAGCTCTGCGGCGCCAATGTGCAGGGGCTGCGCATCTCGAAACTGAAGGTCGACGGCTTCGACGCCATGGTTTCACCGCCGGAACGCTGGAAAGACCTGGACTATCCCGAAATATCGTCGGTGCTGGCCTGCCACGCCGAAGCCCACGTGACCGAGTCCGACGTCAACGATTTCCTGATGGAGCGCGCCTTCGGCGACAAGGACGAGTGGAGCGGCGTGAAGGTTCGCATGCGCGACGGCCGGATTACGGCTTCCGCCTATTATCTGGCCGACCTGAAACTTTTCAGGCTGAAGGTGAAGCTTGAAGTCTCCTGCGTTCTCGCGGCGCGCCATGGCACGGAACTCTGGCTCGAGGATATTCAGCTGAAGGTCAATAACGCCGAGGTGTCTCCGTCTTACGTGACGCGGGCGCTCGAGGGGCTTCAGCCCGTTATCAACCTGAGCCGCTACAATCTGCCGCTGCACATCTCGAGGATCGAGTTTAAAAACGGTTCCTGTTACGTCAGAAGCAGAATATTGCCGAAACCCTTTGACGGAATTCGGTGGGAATACGAGAGGAAACGATCATAACATGAATCATGTCGACGCGTCGCCGGCGCGGGGGCCCGCCCTGTCGCCGCAGGCCAAATGGAACATCCTTGGCGCGGCCCACTTTGTCAATGACCTTTACGCCAACTATATCGAGGCCTTCATCCCCTTGCTGATCAGGGAATTGGGCGTCTCCATGGGCGAGGCCGGTTTTCTCGCCACGCTGGGCGGCCTGATGCACTGCCTGGTTCAGCCGCTTTCGGGCTACCTTTCAGACCGGCTGGGACACAGCAAATTCATCCGTTACGGCATTCTTGGCACAGGGCTTTTCGGATCGCTGATGCCCCTGTCGGTCAACTACGCCATGGCCCTGTGCTGCGCCGTTTTCTGGGGCATCGGCACGGCCACGTTCCACCCTCAGGCACAGGGCGCGGTGGGCTACCTGGCGGGAAACGAAGGGGAAAAGATCCCTTTTGGCCTGGCTGTTTTCTCCCTGGGCGGAACGCTTGGATCGGCAATAGGCCCATTGTATGGAATTTTTCTCTACGATACGGTGCCTCACGCGGCGCTGCCCCTGGTAGGCATGATTCTGCCCGTTGCCGTCTTTCTGGCCTGCGGCGCGGCCATGCCCCGGATTCATGAAAGAAGCGCCATGGCGGGGCTTGGCCTGTCGGAACTGCCCCGGCATTTCTGGGGGATTCTGAGGCAGATCTGGCCTGTCTGGGTCCTGACGATTTCCCGCGATTTTGTGAAGCGCGGCATGCTGTTCCTGCTGCCCCTTCTTGTGGCGTCTAAAGGCGGGTCCCTGGCTTTGGGAGGATCGATGATCTTCTGTTCCACTTTTATGGCGGCGCTGGCGCCCCTGTGGGTGGCCAAGCGGCACGGCGGCTGGTCCGCGTCGAAGACGGCCCTGATCACCATGCCGGCCGGCATGTCCCTGCTGATTGCCGGAGCGCTTTTGCCGTTGATCCCTTCACTGGCCTGCATGGTTCTGGGGGCGGGCATCCTCTCCGCCGGGACGGCGCTGAACGACGCCCTGGCGCAGAGCCTGGCGGTTCACGACCGGAGCACTGTCAGCTCGCTGACCATGGGGCTGTCCTACGGCCTGGCGGGCGTGGTCGCGGCGCCGGCCGGCATGGCCGCCGAACGTTTTGGCATCAGCGCCGTGGTCTCCCTGATGGCTCTGCTGCCCCTGGTCGGGCTTGGGGCGGTTCTCTTTATCTGGCCCAGATATAATCTGCGCTAACTCGCGCGAAGATTTTCTTTTTAAAAGGAGGCACTTTATGACTTTTCGTGATTGGAACAACCCAAACGGCAATGGACCTTTTGGCGGTTTCCCCTTCGGCGGATTTCCCTTCGGAGGCGGCGGGCAAAGGGAGCCTGACGGCGATGACCCTTCATCCATGCCCATGCCAAAGATCGGATTTAATCTCAGCAAGCGCACGGTGATCCTGCTGGCGCTTTTGATGGCGGTCGTGGTCGGGCTCCCTCTGCTCGCCGGTTTTTTGACCGATTATTACTGGTTCGACGCAGAGGGGATCTCCTCGGTCTTCTGGACGAGGCTGCTGCCCCAGTGGGTGCTGCTGGTCCTTTTTTCGGCGCTGGCCTTCGCCCTTGTCTATCCTAACTTGCGTGCGGCGCTGAAATTGGCTCGCGAGGTGCCCTTAAGCTCTCGCGAGAGCTTGGGAGTTATTTTGGGGCATCCTCTGGCCAAATGGATTCCGTTGGCGGTGGCGTTGCTGATGGCTTTAAGCGCTGGAGCGGGTTCTATGGACCAGTGGCAGATGGTACTCCAGTTCCTTCATGGCGGTTCATTTGGTTCCCGAGACGCCATTTTTGACAATGATATCGGCTTTTACATGTTCTCCCTTCCCTTCTGGAACTTTTTGCAGCGCTGGGTGACGGGCGTCCTGGTCAACACGCTCTTCGCCTGCGGCGCTCTCTATGGAATGACGCTCATGGCCGCTTCCCACGAGACGGGGCGTATTTCCGTCCCCAACCGGATCCGGAGCCACGCTTTGGCGCTGGCCTCGGCGCTGGTCTTCTGCTGGGGCCTGTCCTTTGTGCTGGACCGCTATCTTCTGCTCTATAACCCCAACGGCGTCACCTTCGGTCCCGGCTATACGGACATCCACGCCAACCTTTTGGCCCTGGTGGTGCTGGCCCTGCTGGCTTTCGCCGTGGCGTTGCTGCTGATCTTCGCGATCTACTCCAACAGAAGCTGGAAGTTCATCGGAATCGTGGCCGTGGTGTTTGTGGCCAGCAACGTGATCCTGCGCGGCGTCTATCCCACGCTGGTTCAGAAGTACATCGTGGTGCCCAACGAGTTTGAGAAGGAAAAACCCTATATCAGCAACAACATTGCGGCTACGCTCAAGGCTTACGGCATGGACAAGATCGAAAGCAGCGAGGTCACGCCCGACGCCGGCTTGACTCAGGCCGACGTGGACGCCGATTTGGACACGGTTGAGAACGTGCGCCTCTGGGACTACCGGGCGCTGCTGCGCAGCTACAAGCAGCTGCAGGAAATCCGCAGCTATTACGACTTTTCCGCCGTGGATATCGACCGCTACAAGATCAAAGGCAAAATCCGCCAGACCATGCTGGCGCCGCGCGAGCTTGACCTGAGCGGTATGCAGAACCGCACCTGGGTGAACCAGCGACTGGAGTTCACCCACGGCTACGGCATCGTCATGAACGGCGCCCGCGAGCTGGGGCAGAACGGCCAGCCCAACCTCTGGATCAAAGACCTGCCGCCCGTCAGCACCGTGGACATCCCGCTGAAGCGTCCTCAGATCTATTTTGGCGAGGCTCCCACGGGGTATGCCTTCGTCAAAACCACCGTGAAGGAGTTCGACTATCCCATGGGCGAGGCCAACGCCCGCTCCACCTATGAGGGAACCGGCGGCGTGCCCATGGGTTCCCTGTGGCGCCGGCTGGTCTACGCCCTGGCCTTTGGGGATTCGAAGATCATCTTCTCCGACGTGTTTACCAAGGAGAGCCGCATCCTTTACGAGCGCAACATCCGCGCCCGCCTGAACCGCGCCGCGCCTTTCCTGGCCTACGACTCCGATCCCTATATTGCCGTGATCGACGGCCGGATCGTCTGGATTGTGGACGCCTACACCACGTCAGATCTCTATCCCTACTCGGAGCCCGTGGGATCGCGCTACCGCCGCGGGCGTCTGACGGGCGGGATCAACTACATCCGCAACAGCGTAAAATGCACGGTGGACGCCTACGACGGCCACATGAAGTTCTACGTGATGGACGAGTCGGACCCGCTGATCAACTGCTGGCGCAGGATTTTCCCCGCGTTGTTCAGCCCCGCGAGCGAGATATCCGCTTCGCTGAGGGAGCATCTGCGCTATCCCCGCGACCTGTTCTCCGTGCAGGCCGACATCTACCGCACCTATCACATGATGGATCCCAACACGTTTTACAACAAGGAAGACGTGTGGAACACCATCAAGGGCGACGAGAGCGAAGGCACCCTGAGCTCCTACTACGTGATGATGAAGCTGATCGGCGAGGACCATCCCGAGTTCCTGATGATGACGCCCTACACGCCCGTGAGCCGCGACAACATGATCGCCTGGATGGCCGGCCGTTCCGACGGCGCCAACTACGGCAAACTGGTGCTCTACCGGTTCCCCAAGCAGACCCTGATCTACGGCCCCAACCAGATCAGCGCGCTGATCAACCAGACGCCCGAGATCTCGGCCCAGCTGTCGCTGTGGTCTCAGCGCGGCAGCGACGTGATCATGGGCCACCTGCTGGTGATCCCCGTGAACAACTCGCTGCTCTACGTGCGCCCTCTGTACCTCAAGGCCAATCAGAGCGACCTGCCCGAGCTGAAACGCGTCATCCTTTCCAGCGGCGGCCGCGTGGTCTGGGACGAGACCTTTGACGGCGCGCTGGAAAAGCTGCTGAATTATCGCGAGCCCGACGCCGACGCCCCTCAGGCGCTTCAGCCCGGGACGGCTCCCTACCAGAAGCCGGCGGCCGTGGCCGGCGACAGCGCCCTCCAGGTCCGCGCCAGAGAGGCGAGGGAGGCCTGGAACCGTTCCCAGAAGGCCTTGAAAAACGCCGACTGGAACGAATACGGCAAGGCCATGGAAGAGCTCGAAAAGAGCCTGAACGCTATGTTCCCGGAAGGAATCGAATAAACAAACGCAAAAACAGGAGGAGGCCCCGGGGCTGTTCAAATTCCCCGGGGCCTCCTCGTTCTTATTGAATGCTTTTCTCAAAAGCCTTTATACTAATTGCCAACTGAAATAATGAATACCTGCTGAGGGGACGGCCCGAGGGGTATCCACCAAGCGAGTATAGGCAGGCCGAATAGGCCAAGGTAGTCTTTAGCGACTGGATGCCCCTCGGGGCGGCCCGGTCTCCAATTAAGCCGTTTAACTGCAAAAGAGTATTACATGGGGGAGGCTTACAGCTCCATTTCCCATTTTTCCTCAGCCACAGCCCCGCCGTCGCCGCGCCAGTCGTGGTTCTCGTTTCTTTCGGTCATCGTGAAGCCGAGCTTTCCATAATAGCGGCGGGCGTCGTGGAGCGGTTCGGCGGTCCAAAGGATTATCCTTTTGTATCCCCACTCCCGAGCCTTTTTGAGCAGCTCCTGCACCAGCGCAGAGCCAATGCCCTGTTTCCGCGCGGCCTTCTCGACAAGGAAAAGCCGCAGCTGGGCCACGTTGGGATCGTCGGTCCCCACGAGCATCACGCACCCCGCCGGCGCGCCGTCCATCTCGGCGATCCAGAGCTCCTCGCGGGGCTTCCTCGGCGCGGCGCCAAAGTCGCAGGCGATCTGTTTCGCGTACTTGTAAAAGTTCTCGTTCCAGCCGTACTCTTCTACGTAGATCCGTTCGTGGGCGTCGGCCACGTAGTTTTCCTCGCCTTTTTTCCAGGGGCGGATCAAAAAGCTCTTCTTTCCCATGCCCGTGCCTCCTTAATTTTTATCCTGATTGATGCGTATCGGTAACGTGCTCATCAGCGATTCGATCGTTTCCATGCTCTGTGTCAGTTTTGAGATTTCCTGCGATGACAGAGGGGCTATGAGGCTGCGGATCTGCTCGTCCGAACGTGCGCTCAGTTCCGCCAGCTCAGCCTTTCCCTTTTCCGTCAGCGAGAGAAAATGAATCCGGCCGTCTTCGGATGACTGAAAACGCTGAAGCAGTCCCGAGACCTGAAATTTTTTCAGGATCCGGCTGAGGTAGCCCTCGTCCATGGTCAGCACTTCCGAAAGCTTTTTGGTGGTGCATTGGGAAAGGGTTTCAATTTCCAGCAGCACCCGGACTTCTGCCAGAGAGTAGCCGCTTTTCAGGATATGCCGGTCCAGAAGGCCAAGCAGATTGGTGTAGTACCGGCTGAACCGCCTGATCGCGGCGATCTCCTTTGTCCTTTGATCGATGATCTTTCTCGCCTCCCCCGTTTCTAAATAGATGACTTTAGCATGTTTTTTCTGAGGCGATCATAGCATCATAAATTTGACTTTGTCAAGTATTTGCCGAGGCGCGCCCCTTTCGAAGGGAAAACCATGGCAAAAGCCCCTGGAATTCCGGCGTCAGCGCCGGAATTCCAGGGGCTTTTGTTGTTGCGACGATCGAGCTCTATTCCATCACCGACACGGTGACCTTGTGGGTTTCGCCGGACTTTTTCTCTTCCTGGGTGGCGCGGACGATGCCGTAGATCGTTTTGGGCTCGCTGCGGTCCCAGGCGATGCCCTGGCCGCGAATGTTCAGCGGGATGATCTCGAGGAGTTCGATCACGGACCCCATTTCAGGCAGCTGGCACTTGTAGACCTCTGCCGGATCGTGGCCGGAAAGGTAGAGGTAGCCGTCGGGGCCCCAGGAGCCGCCGGAGTTGCTCATGTCCTCGAGGCGGTCGAGGATCTTTTTGGGCAGCGTCCAGGCTTCCTGCCACTGCCATTTTTCGTCGAACTTCACGACAGTGGTGCAGGCTTTATAGCCGTAGGGGCTACCGTTGGGGCCGTAGGGCCTCTCATAGTTAGCGAAGCCGACCCACCAGAAGCCGTCGTACCAGTCGATCCAGGTCAGGGAACCCCAGTGGATGCCGAAGCTGTGGTTGCCGATGTGCTTCATCGTCTCGGCGTCCCAGATCTCGACGGAGCTGGTCATGGGCCACTCATGCCAGTTCGAGTGGGCGCAGACGATCATGCCGTTGATCACGGCCGCGCTGTCGAGGTGGATGATGGGGCCGTCTTTGGGGCCTTCCCATTTCGCGACAAGCTTGCCCGTGTGTTTCTCGTACTTGGCGATGCAGCGGTTGTCGATGGCGTAGAAGTGCTTTTCATCGACGCCGATGGCCTGGTTAGCCTCGGGAACCTTGAACTCTTCCACCTGCTTGAACGCAGCGGCGGCGGGGGCGCTGAGCAGGGCTATGCACAGCAGCGCCAGAACGACTTTTCTCATGAAAACCATCCTCCCAGATTTGTATTGTTCTACTCTTATACTATTTAGCAATAGGACGGCTAAATTAGGGACCGGGGCCGTCCCGAGGGGTATCCAGTCGCTAAAGACTATCTCGGCCTATTCGGCCTGCCTATACTCGCTTGGTGGATACCCCTTGGGTCGTCCTCTCAGTGCCCATTTTGCGTTTTTATTGCAAAATAGTATTAAAGCTCTAGAGCAGATCCCACTTAACTTTCAGGCGGTGCAGTTCACCGCTGGCCTCGATTCGGGCGAGGGCTTGGTCGAGCATCTCCTTGAAGGCCGGATCGCCCTTGGGGATGGCGAAGGCTTTCTGATTTTCCGTCCCTTCCAGGTCGTAGATAAAAGCGACGGCCACTTTGTCCTTGAAGTCTTTCTGGACGATGTACTTTTTAGCCGCCACCAATCCCATGGTGGTCGCGTAGGCGCGGCCGTAGAGGACCTCGCGGAGGCAATCGTCGAACTTCTTGAAGGATTTGACGGTCATGCCGCCGTGCTTCATGCAGACGGCTTCAAGGAAGCTGCCAAGCTGCGTTGCCACAACTTTGCCTTCCAGGTCGTCAAGGGATTTCACCCGCTCCTTCTCAGAGGGAAGGGTGATCACTGCGCCGCGGGAAACTTCGTAGTGGGTCGTAAAGTCCACTCTCTTCCGGCGGGCTTCGGTCATCAGGAATCCCGCGCCGATCATGTCGATCTTCCCCGTCAGCAGCGAGGGGATCAGGGCGTCGAAGGACATGTCCACCCATTGGATCTTCTTGCCCGTTTCACGGCCGAGGGCTTCCACCAGGTCGATGTGGAATCCGATAAGCTCGTTTTGAGGGCTGCGGAATTCATAGGGCGGGTAGGTGCTCTCGGTTCCCACCAAAAGCACCTCTTTGTCGGCCGATGTGGCGCATCCGGCCGAAGCGGCGAGGCAGAGACAGAACAGGGCGCAGAGCAGTTTTTTCATCATATAGACCTCCGAAAGTCAAGACTGATAGAAGATTTTTACTCTTATTGCAGAGCCTTGTCAACCAAAAAAACGACCCTTTACCGTGCGGCTGGCTTGGCCGCTCTGCGGCCCGGCTTACCAGGTCCCCATGAGGCGCTGCATGGCCAGCGACACGGTGATAATGGCGATCCAGCAGCAAAAGCCCATCAGAATGGGTTTGCCGCCGGTCTTGACCAGCTTCACAAGGTCCGTGTTCAGCCCGATCGCCGCCATAGCCATGACGATGAAGAACTTGCTGAGCTGCTTCAGCACTGAGAACAGCCCGTTTACGCCTGCCAGAGCGGCACCGGTGAGGAGCGATGTCGCCGCGGTGGTGACCACCGAGGCCAGCACGAAATAGAGTATGAACATAGGGAACACTGATTTCAGGCTGAGCCGCTCCTGGCTTCCTTTGCCGTTGTCTTTCATGCGCCGGAAGGCCAAGACCAGCGTAATGGGAATGATGGCCAGCGTTCGGGTCAGCTTGACGATGGTGGCGTATTCCAGGACGAGGCCGCCGGTGCCGTGCAGCGTGTCCCAGGTCGAAGCCGCCGCCGTCACTGAAGAGGTGTCGTTCACGGCGGTGCCCGCAAAGAGCCCGAAGCCTTCATTGCTCAGTCCCAGGACGCCGCCGAGGGAGGGGAAGATCAGGGCGGCGAGCACGTTAAACAGGAAGATGACCGAGATGGACTGGGCAATCTCCTCGTCATCGGCGCCAATCACGGGAGCTGTGGCCGCGATGGCGCTGCCGCCGCAGATTGACGATCCCACGCCCAAAAGCGTGGAAATTTTTGCCGGCGTATGCATGATTTTGTGCATAACCCAGGCCACCACAAGCGAGATGCTGATGGTCGAGACGATGATGGGCAGCGACGCCATGCCCACCTTGCCGATGGTGGCCAGGTTCAGGCCGAAGCCCAGCAGAACCACCGCAAGCTGCAGGATCTTTTTCGACGTGAACGCTACGCCGGGCTTGCATGCGCCGAGTTCTTTGCAAAACATGACGCCGATCATGCCGGCCAGAATGGCGATGACGGGCGCGCCGATCACTTCCAGAGCGGGAAGGGCCCTCACCAGCAGCCAGGCGGGCGCCGCGATGAGAAAACAGAGGGCTATGCCCGCGGCGTTTTTCTTCAGGAATTCCATGATAGATCAATCTCCTCTCAAATTCTTTGCTCTTATGTTACAGGACTGCTACAAGACAGATTGAATCATTCTAACAAAAAAGCCGCTTCTGAGGATTTTTTGTTTCTTTCTTTAGTGATTTTTCTGGCCGTAGATTCGGCACTTCTGGAATCACGAGGCTGCCAATCCCGGTTCTCACAGACCGTTACGTGAAAAGCGAGGAGCGCCGCAAGAGCGCCTGCCCCGGGCACCTCTAGAGGTGAATGAACGTTTTTTGCTCTAATTGTGAGTCATCGTCAACCGCAAAATTCATCCTTTCAAAGGGCGATGTGTTTTTGGGAAGCATTCTGCGCCAATTATTGAAAGAACATAAAATGAGTTTTCCCCTTTCTGGCGGAGAAAACAGCAAACTCTGCTAAAAGACGAAAATCGCCCTTGACGCATTCTTGAGCTAAAAGTATAATGTTTATAACGAATATGGAGTTGATGAACCTGATGTCCTTAATAGAGATCCGCAATGTCAGCTTTTTCTACGATAAAGAACAGATTTTGAACGATATCAACATGGATGTGGAGAAAGGTGATTTTGTCTGCCTCCTCGGCCAATCGGGGTGCGGCAAAAGCACCTTCCTGCGTTTAATGGCGGGGCTTGCGGCGCCTGCGGGCGGTTCCATCGCCGTAGACGGGGCGGAAATTCACGGCGCCAGCCTGGATCGCGGCGTGGTCTTTCAGGACTACAGCCTTTTTCCGTGGTTTACCGCGGGGAAGAACATCCGCCTCTCGCTTCAGCAGAAGTTCAGGGGTGAGTCGAAGGACGCCCTGAAACAGCGGACTCTGCGTTATCTCAAGGAAGTGGGGCTGCATGAGTCGGTGTACGACAAGTACCCCAACGAGCTTTCCGGCGGCATGCGCCAGCGCTGCGCGATCTGCCGCTCCTTTGCGCTCAACCCGCCGATCCTCCTGATGGACGAGCCCTTCGGGGCGCTGGACGCCGTGACGCGTTCGCGCCTGCAGGACTTGATCCTGTCGCTCTGGAAAAAGGACGAACCATCCAGAAAGACCATTCTCTTTGTGACCCATGACGTGGACGAGGCCCTCTATCTCGCGACGAAAATATACGTTTTTGGCCTGCGTCCCAGCAGGATCATCTACAGCCACGATCTTGGGAGCGATAAAAGCTATTCGCGCGAGGAACTGTTCAGTAATCCGGAGATAGGCGAGCTGCGGCATCAGCTGATCCAGATCCTGAATAAAGACGTAGAGTCAAAATTACATTAAGGAGCGAAAAGAAAGAATGAAGTTCAGAAACATTGTCACCGCTTTTGCACTGTCCTGTGCGCTGTCCCTGGGAGCCGCTGCCGGAAACGCGGCCGAGCCGAAGAATATCAACCTGGCCTATAATCCGGCGACGGGCAACATCCTCGGCTTTATCGCCATCGATAAGGGTTTTGCCGCCGAAGAGGGGATCAACATCAATCTGGTGCCCTTTTCCAACTCGACCGACGCGCTGACGGCCCTGCGCGCAGGCAAGGTGGACATCGGCGTTTCCTTCGGAACGGCGGCGCCTCTGACCTTTGTGACGAAGGGCGCCGACTTCACGATCTTCGCCGGCTACGTGTCGGGCGGAATGCCCGTTTACGCCAAGCCCTCGGTGGTCTATGAAGGCCCCAAGACCTTCTTGGGGAAAAAGGTCGCGGTCGCCCGCATGTACACTCCCGATATCGTCTGGCGCGGAGCCATGATGCGCGCTGGCTACGACCTGGCCAAAGACGTGACGATCATGGAGTTCAAAAAGCCTGCCGATGTCCTGGAAGCCGTCAAGTCGGGCAAGGCCGACATCGGAGTGGGCACCAATTCCACCTACCTCCAGTCTCTGGCCGCCGGCCTCAAGACCTTGACCTGGACGAATGACCTGGACCCCATGCACGTCTGCTGCCGTCCCGTGGCGAATACGTCCTGGCTCAAGGCCGACCCCGAGCGCGCCAAGGCATTCCTCCGCGCCTGGATCCGGGCCGAGCAGGTCCTCATCGAAGATCCTGAATACTGCGTGACGCTGAACATGAAGTATATGGGGCTGGACGAGCAGAACTCGCGGACCATGCTCCTGAAGACCAACCAGGTCTTCGAATCCGACCCCAAGACCAACGGCGTCCGCTACATGTGGGAGCTGCTTGGAAAGCTGAAATACGCCCAGACGGAGGGCATCGACATCAACGACCACGTCAACTCGGCCTATTATAAGGAAGCCCTGGAAGAGCTGTGCTCCAAGTATCCCGATAATCAGCGCTTCAAGGAGTTCCAGGCGCGCTTTATCAAGTACAACCAGTAATCGCCGTCCTGCGTCTTCAGAGGGGCCGGAAGGCCCCTCTTTTTTTGTTGTCTTCTGCGGGCGCGATACTCATGACCGATGGAAATACTGGATATCCTCAAGAGTGTCTGCCCTGGACGCCGGATGACGCCGTTCAATGGAGAAGGCCTATGAGCCATCGGCTGGAGTATGCTGTCCGGCTGATGATCTTGTTTAGGAGTGTCGGTTGTGAAAAAACTCAGGGATCTTTACAGAAACTATGGCGGAACCGCCGCTATCGTCATCGCGGCCTTTGCCCTTTATGAACTTGCGACGGATGTCTTCGGCTGTCTTGACGGGGTCCTTTTTCCCGGATTCTCCAAGATCTGGCCGACCATGGTCGAGTCGGGGCCGAAATTTTTCGAGTGCTTCCTCAGCTCCATGACCTTGCTGATCCCGGGATATTTCGGGGCCGCCGCCGCGGGGATTCTGCTGGGGGTCCTGATCGCGCTGTCGCCGAGGCTCCATAAAAACCTCAAGCCCATCATCTTCGCGCTCAACCCGATTCCGCCTTCCATGCTCACCCCCTACCTGATCGCCGTCATGCCCACTTTCTACCTCTCGTCGGTGGCCGTGATCTTCATCGGCTGTTTCTGGCCCTTTCTGGTGGGCACCATCAACGGGATCGTCCTGATCGATCAGAAATACCTGGATAACGCCAAAGTCCTCGAGTTCAGGGGGCTCAAGAAGCTGGTCAACGTCATCCTGCCGGCCGCGTCGCCCATGATCCTCGCTGGCGCCGGGACGGCGCTGAACTTCGCCTTTATCCTGCTGACGGTGGCCGAAATGTTCGCCACCAATTCCGGCATGGGCTACTACATCCAGTACTACGCGGACTTCTCGGACTACGCGAGGGTCATCGGCGGGCTGCTGTTCACCATCGTGGTGATCGTCACGATCATGACCTGTTTTGACCGTTTCAAGAAACGCGTCCTGTTCTGGACGCTGAACGAGCATCATTAAAAGAGGCGCAGAAGGCCCGGATCGGGACCTTCTGCGCCTCTTTGCCCTTTGATCGGGCGGTTTACAGCTCCATGTCCAGCAGGGCCATTCCCAGCGACTTGCCGTGGCGGTCCATGGCGAGGCTGCGGGTCACACCGCCGTCCAGGGAGTCGTAGAGCACAAAGTTCATGGAACAGATGGAATCCACCTCGTAGCGCTTCACTTCGCCCATGCAGATCTCCTTATAGAAGTCCTTGACGCGGGCGGCGGTCAGCTTTTCTTTCAACAGCGGATAATCAGCGTCGTCGTAAGGGATCACGCAGATGTTGCAGAGATTCCCCTTGTCGCCTGTCCGGGTATGGGCAATTTCTCCTAACCTCATCTTTTTACACCTCGCAGTAACTGACGGTCCATGGGACGTCTGCCCGTGGAACCAGGATATTTTCGACGGAAAGGACGCGGCGGATCTCGTAATCGATGCCGGAGCTCCCGGCGGGCCCGTTGGTGTACATGCACTGCACCTCGCGCACCACAGCGCTCGCCTCGGTCTGGGTCTTCGTCCTGGCGCAGATCCGAAGCCTGATCTCGCTGGAAACCCTGGGCGTGATCATCTTCGAGATCGACGTCTTATAGAGGGAGTTGTAACCGATAAAATCAACGCGGAATTCCTCGGGCTCGACGCCGACGATTTTCAGCCGCTTCTCCACAATGTCGGCGCAGAGCTGGGCCCTGGCCAAGGCGTTGCTGCCTCCGAAGCTCAGCGAAGCGTCGCCGATGAAGCAGTCCTGGTAGCCGATGTTCACCTTGTAGTCCGCGGGTTCACCCTTTGAGGACGCGTTCTGGACGAGCACTTTATCCTTTCCGAAGGTCTTGAAGGTGACCTTGGAGAAGTCGGCAATGCCGTCAGGGGTGATGTAGTGCCCGGGATCGCCGATCTCGTAAAGAAGCTGCTCGCGGCATACGCTTTCGCAGACGGTGCCGCCGGAACCTTCGACCTTCGTCACGAAAAAATCGCCCGTCTCGTCAATCTCGGCGATGGGGAATCCCAGCCTGTGCAGGTCGGGCACGTCCTTGCGCCCCGGGTCGGCGTAAAAGCCGCCCGTCAGCTGTCCCGCGCACTCCAACAGGTGCCCTAGAAGAATGGCCTGCCCCATTTTATGAGGTTCTCCGGCCGTCCAGCGGAATTCATGTTTCAGCGGCCCCACGAACAGCGCCGGATCGGCGACGCGCCCCGTGATGACCATGTCCGCGCCGTTGTCCAGCGCCTCGCAGATAGGATCGCCGCTCAGATAAGCGTTGGCGGACACCACGGACCCCTTCAGCGATTTCAGGGGCGCTTTCCGGTCCCAGAGCGGCGCGTCGTCATAGCGCGGCAGCCTGTCCAGGATGTCGTCGCCCTGCACCATGCCGATCTTCAAGCCTGAAAGCCCCAGTTCCCTCGCGATCTCGCAGATCTTCTCCACCGCTTTGGGCGTGTTCGCCGCCCCCATGTTGGAGATGATTTTCGTCCCGTGCTCCCGGGCCAGCTTGAGGAACTTCCTCATGCGGATCTCAAGCTGCGGGTTGTAACCCCTGTTGGGATCCTTGATCTTCTCCTGCTGCGCGTCGGCGATAGTCCGCTCCGCCAGGCACTCGAAAACGAGATAGTCAATGTTCCCCTTTTCCAGGAGCTCCGCAGTGGGTTCCAACCGTTCATAACTGCATCCCCCAGACCCGCAGCCGATTCTGACTCTTTTCACTGAAAGGCCTCCTTGATAAAACTAAAAGAATAATGTCGATAATTATTCATTATATCACTTTTATCTTTACGGGGCGGCAGATGGCTTGAATGTCAATGAGAAAAACACGCAAAAAAGCGCAGAAAAAAACGCGGTAAAGCGCTGTGCTGTTTGAAGCGCCGCCACATAAAAAAACAGGGGCCATCCCTGGTCCCTGTTTGAAGGCGTTTTCTGTTTTTTTACGTAAACGATCAGAGGCGGCCCCTCTATTTCAGCGTCTCCAGCGCGATCCTCATCACGAGCTTCCGCAGGGGCTTGGGGTCGGCGCAGGTGACGTAGGGCTGGTGGCCGTCTTCGGGGAAGAAGATGGCGAAACTGCCGACGTAACTCCGCTGCAGGGAGCCCGTACCGCTGTAGAGCTGCACGTCTGTCTCGGCGTTGTAGGGGCCCACGGGCGTGAGCCAGTCTATGGGGCAGTAGCCCAGCCATTCTTCACCGGCCAGGGTGGTCTGCAGGTCCAGATAGCGATGGTGGTTTTCAAAGGGCGCCAGATGGAGGGGCAGTGAATCCCGCTCCTGAAGCAGGGCGTAGATGCGGTTGCCCTCCACGTCGTAGCGCCCGGCCTTCATGGAGGAAAAGTCCGTGGAGGCGATGTACTCGAAGGCGCGGCGTACGCCGCGGCCGAGGCAGTAGTAGTGCTCCGCGTATTTCAGAAGAGAACGGATCATGGCTATGCATTCCTTTCGTCGAAGGGGCTGGGGGATCAGGGACGTTCTTCCGCGCCTTCGCCGCAGAAGGTCCACTGGAAAGCTCTCTTGAAGGACGCGGGGTCCTGGCATCGCGGGAGGAGCCACATGGCCTTGACCAGGGCGGCTTCAAAGGTCATGGAGCCGCCGGAAATAAGGCCGTGCTGAAGGCCCAGGACGCCGTTGTGGTAGCGCGCCAGCTTCATGCCGTCGGCCGTGCAGGGCGTCACGTTGATCACAGGAGCGCCCGCCTCGGCGGCAGCGTCGAGGAAGCCGAGCGTTTCGCAGTCGCCCTCGGCGGGGCCGCCGCCGCTGCCGTAGCTTTCGAGGACGAAGGCGTCGGCCAGGCTGAGCGTCTTCATGAGCGTCGCCGACGTGAGTCCCGGGTGGAGGGTCAGCCCGAGGACGCGGGGGTTCACGTCCTGTTCCAGGCTCAGCCCGGGAAGAGGGCGCCTGCGCATGGAAATCAGCGTTTTTTCGTCCAGACAGACCCGGCCGGCGTTGACGGTTCCGGCCCAGGGGAGCGCCGGAGTCTCGAAGCCCTGAAGGCTGCGGTAGCTGCGCTTTTTCAGCGCGGCGGCGCACAGGATCCGGCCGCCGAAAACGAGCCAGACGCCTTCCTGCCGGGCTTCGGCGAGAGCTTTCAGGCTGATCAGGGCGTCGGCGATGTTGGCGGGGCCGTCGGCGTCCGGTTCCGAAGGGGCCCGCATGGCCCCCGTCAGCGCCACGGGCCGGGGGAAGCCGAGCAGCAGGAAGGACAGGGCCGCGGCTGTGTAGGCCATGGTGTCGGTGCCGTGAAGGACCAGCACCCCGTCAAAGGAAGGGCCCCGCTCGGCGATGTACGACGCCAGGGCGAGCCAGTCCGACGGGCCGATCTGTGGGCTGGGCTTGCAGAACAGGTCGGCGACGGTCAGTTCCCCTATGTTTTGGGCAAGAGGAAGGCCGCTCAGCAGCTGGCTGCCCTTCAGTTCCGCGGCGAAGCCGCCGTGAGCCGCTGTCGACGCGATGGTTCCACCCGTGGTGATCAGCAGAAAACGTCCCATTTTAAGTCTCCTTTTTTATGAAGCGCCGAGAAGGATCTTGGGAAGCGCGCCTTCCTTTTCTTTGGCCGCCTCCTGCGTCACGGGGTTCAGTATGCGGGTGCCCGCGCGCCCTTCCAGAGCGTCCAGGGCCGAGCCCAGGTTGGCGATGATGGCCATTTCCCCGCCCCGCTCCACAAATCGGAGCGCCGCTTTCACCTTGGGGCCCATGGAACCGGCCTTAAAATGGCCTGCCGCCGCGTAAGCCCACATCTCTTCGGGATAGACGTCGTCAATCCAGGTCTGGTCGGGCGTCCCGTAGTTCAGCGCGACTTTGGGCACGTCGGTCAGCATCATGAAAATCTGAGCTCCCAGGCTGCGCGCCAGCAGCTCGCCCGCCAGGTCCTTGTCGATGACGGCTTCGATTCCGTGAAGGCCGTCCCCTCTGCGGACCACGGGAATTCCGCCGCCGCCGGAGGCGATGACCAGTTTGCCCTGATTGACCAGCATGGAGATCACGTTCTTCTCCACGATGTCGATGGGTTCGGGGGAGGGCACTACTCTGCGCCAGCCCCGCCCCGCGTCCTCAACCCAGGTTTCCTGCGGCATGGCCGCGGCGCGGGCCTTGGCGGCCTCCTCGGTATAAAAGGGGCCTACGGGCTTGGTGGGATGGGCGAAAGCCGGGTCATCGGGCGAGACTTCCACCTGAGTCACCACGCACACGGGGTCTTTGCCCTCGATCCAGGCGCTGTGAAGGGCGTTTCTCAGAAGGCGGCAGAACATGTAGCCGATAAATCCCTGGCTCTCGGAACCGCAGAAATCCATGGGCAGCGCGGGAACCTTGTCCCGTCCGGCTTCATGCTGGATCAGAATCGATCCGACCTGAGGCCCGTTGCCGTGGGTCAGCACGATGTCGTATCCTGCGGCGACCATGGGGACGATCTGGTTTACGGCCTTCTGGACGTTTTCCAGCTGCTCCTCGGCTGTTCCTTTCTGCCCTGGCTGGAGAATGGCGTTTCCGCCAAGAGCGATAACCACTTTTTTATGTAGGACCATTTGAAGGTATTCCTTTCCGAATGATATTTCCGTTACAGCCCCGGGCGCAGCATCGAACCGCTGCCGGGAAGGGCCAGTACGCGGCCGTCCCTGAAGACGGCCCGTCCGCGCACATAGGTGGCATCGACGCGTCCGCGGAACGTCATTTCCAGGTAGGGAGAGTGTTTATTTTTATAGAACAGCATTTCGGGCGAGAGAGTCCATTCCGCCTGAGGGTCGAAGATGGTCAGGTCACCGTCGCTTCCGATTCTCAGCGCCCCCTTGCGGGGATAGAGGCCGAAAATCCGGGCGGGATTTGTGGAGATCAGCTGAACCAGCCGTTCTATGGGAAGGCCGCGTTTTATCACGCCTTCCGTGTAGAGGGCGGGGAGCATGGTCTGGACGCCCTGCGCGCCGCCCCAGGCGTCCCAAAAGTTCCCCGAGGCGGGGCCTTTCTGCCCCAGGGTCGAGGGCGAGTGGTCCGAAGAGATCATGTCCACGGATCCGTCGAAGACACGCTTCCACAGCCCCTCGACGGCTTCCTTCGATCGGACGGGCGGCGTGCACTTCAGGATGCCCTGAAGGCGCTCCAGGTCCTCTTCCGAAAAGGTCAGGTAGTGAGGGCAGGTTTCCACGGTGACAGAAGCGCCGCGGGCTGCCCTGACGCGGTCGACGGCCTCGGGGATGGTGGCGTGGCAGATGTGGACGCGGGCGCCCGTCGCGCGGGCCATGTCCAGCACCATATCGACGGCCAGGAGTTCCGTCAGCGGTGAATGGGCGTCGAGGAAGTCCCGCACGCTCTGCCGCCCTTCGGAACGGGCTCTTTTTTCGAGGGCCGAGGTGAGGGCCTCGTCCTCGCAGTGGACGCCGATCAGGAGGCCGAGGCGCTTGGCTTCGGCCATGCCGCGGTAAAGCACGTCGGGCGTCGCGTAGGGGAAGTCGCTGCCGGCGAAACAGGTGAAGGCCTTGAAGGCGGCGGCGCCGCGGCGGCTCATCTCTTCCAGCTGAGCCACGTTGTCGCCGACCAGGCCGCCCCAGAGGGCGTAGTCCACCACGGCGCGCACTGCGGCCGCTTTCTTCTTCAGTTCCAGCGTTTCAGGCGACGTGACGGCTGGCGCTCCTGACAAAGGCATGTCGATCACTGTGCCCACGCCGCCGGCCGCGGCGGCCGAAGTGCCGGTGGTCATGTCCTCCCGCTCGGGCAGTCCCGGGTCGTTGAAGTGGACGTGAGCGTCCACGACGGCGGGCAGCACGTACTTGCCGGCGGCGCAGACCACTTCTTCCGCGCCCTTCAGGCTGCCGGCGCTGCCGATGGCAGCGATTTTCCCATGATGGACGGCGACGTCGGCTTCTATAACGCCCGAGGGCGTCACCAGGCGGCCGCCGGTGATGAGAAGGGAAAAAACGTGATTATCCATAGGATCCCTCTTTTGTCTTCTCTGACATTCAATGTTCAGTCAAAACAGCGGCGCTGCGCGCCCTTACCGGGAAATTCTCTTGACCAGTCTTCCGGAAGGGGCCGATGAAAAGCCCTTCTCCCTGTCGAAGACCACCGCGCCCCGCAGGAGCGTGGTCTCGGGCAGTCCCGCGCCCTTGAGCCCCACGAAAGCCGAGATCTTGTTGAGATAGTACAGCGAGCCGGCGGTAATTTCCCATTCTCTTTCGGGGTCGAAGACGACCAGATCGGCGTCGAACCCGGGCAGCAGAGCGCCTTTTTTCCCCCAGAGGCCGAAAGTCCGCGCGGGGCCTTCGGACAGGCGCTGCGCCACGATGGTGGGTGAAAAGCCTCTTTTATGGACTGCCTGATCGAAAAAGGCCTGCATCACGCTCTGAATGCCGCTGATGCCGCCCCAGGCCTTTAAAGTCCCTTCGCTCTCGCTCTTTTCCTCGGGAGCGCAGGGCGAGTGGTCCGAGCCCACGCAGCACAGGGTCCCGTCGGCGACGTAGTCCCACAGGCGGTCCCGCGCCTGGGGACTCCGCAGCGGGGGCGCGCATTTGAAGAGCATGCCCCGTTCCAGCAGGTCCTCCTCGCTGAAGGTCAGATAGTGGGTGCAGGTTTCCGCCGTCAGCGGCAGGCCCTCGGCCTGGGCTTGGGCGATCAGTTCCGCCGCGTCAGGATGGCTCACGTGGCAGATATGGGCCCTGACTCCCGTGGCCCTCATAAGGCTGATCACATTGCCGATGGCGGCCAATTCCGCTTCCACAGGGCGGGTGCCCAGAAAGTCTCGTCGTCCCAGACGCCCTTCCTGCTGTGCCAAAGCTTCTTCGTGCTTGACGATGGAGTAGTCTTCCGCGTGGAAGCCGATCAGGCCTCCGAATCCGGCCACAGTCTCCATGGCCCGGCGGATCTGTCCCAGGTTCAGGGAACAATAATCGGGCGACACGGGGCCGATGAAGACCTTGAAGGACGTGACGCCGGCGTCCTGCAGGCCCTGCAGCTCCTCCAGGTTGTGGTCCACCAAGCCGCCCCAGAAGGCGTAATCCGTCCAGGCCTTGGGACGCACCAGCGAATCCTTCCTCTGGAACAGCGCGGCCGAAGTCAGGGCGGGCTCGTTCTGCAGAGGCATGTCCATGACGGTGGTCACGCCGCCGGCGGCCGCCGCTTTCGTGCCGTGGTCAAAGTCCTCCCGCCAGGTGAAGCCGGGATCGTTCAGATGGGCGTGGACGTCGATGGCGCCGGGAAACAGGTACTTCCCCGCGGCGTCCAGGCTCTCGCGGGACTCCAGCACCGTCTCTCCGCCGGTGAGGGCGGCGATTTTTCCGTCGGCGACATAGAGGTTTCCCGCGAGAATCCCGTCGGGTGTGACTAATTTTCCGTGCAAGATTGAAAGATCGAACATCCTCGGAAGTCTCCTGTAAAAAGTTAAAAATTTCTCGTGCGAAGCTCAAATAAAAGCAAGAGGGGAGGCAGGTACGGCGCGCCTCCCGGCCGTTCACGCGGCCAGGCCTGTCTCCGGTCTCTTGCTCCTGTTCCTTTACAGCTCGATAGTGGGCAGGGCGATCCTTCCGAGCCCGTTATGCTCATGGCCAGCTGAAATACTGAATATCCCCTGGCGTCGGGTTCAAGAGTTCAATGGGGAAAAAGCCCTGTTAATTGACTCCCACCATGGAGGCGACCAGGGCCATGCGCACAGGGACGCTGAAGCCCAGCTGCTTGAAATAGAGCTCGAACTCGGAATCGTCGATGCCGTAGTCGAATTCCACACTGTTGCGGGGCAGTGAATGCATGATGCCGATGGTGCGGCCCGTCTTCTTCTGGATGTCCTTCAGGGCGTCCAGAGTGATGTAAAACTTGGAGATCTTTTCCATGAAGGCGTTTCTGGCTTCGGGGTTGTCCTTGGGGACGCTGCAGCCGGGCAGGTAGCAGAGGTGGCAGGTGCTCATCACGTCCATGAATTCGCTGTTGGAAAGGTCGTAGTGGATTTCCATGTTCGCGCCGGCCTTCTGGAGCTTCTCCATGACCAGCGGGTGGATGGGATGCTCTTTCAGTCCCACGTAGACGATCTGAGCCCCCATGATGGCCAGCCCCATGGCGAAGGAGTGGCCGCTGCGGGCGCGCGAGAGGTCCGAAGAAGCCACGCAGACGCGCAGGCCGTCGAAGCTGCCGCCGAAGGCCCGGTAGGCCGTGTACATGTCCAGCAGGCCCTGGGTAGGATGGGTTTCGTTGCCCCAGCCGCAGCTGATGACGGGGACCTTGGCCGAGGGAAGAACGGCTTTGACCGCTTCGTAGTCGGGGTGGCGCAGGCCGATGATGTTGGCGTAGTAAGAAGCGGTGCGCAGGTGGTCCGCCAGAGATTCGCCCTTTGCCGCCGACGAGTTGGCCGCCGGGTTGGACTCGGTCAGCACCGATCCGCCGAGGCGGAGCATGGCCAGTTCAGTGCTGAAACGCGTGCGGGTGGAGGGCTGGAAGAAAAGCGCGCAGAGCACCTTTCCCTGGAGCAGGTTCAGCCCCGTGCGCCAGTAGGGTTCGATCATTGTAGCAGCTTTGAAAAGATGGTTAAACTGTTCTCTGCTGAGGTCCGTCAAAAACTCGAGGTTTTTGCCCTTGAGCCCCACGGCCTCGAGTTCGTCTTTAATTTGAAGCGGAGCAAAATCGGCGGTGATTGCCATGTTCGTTCATGTCCTTTCAGTAATAAAGCTTATGTTGTTCACCAGCTGAAGCGCCAAATATCTCTGAGGGGGCGGCCTGAGGAAGGTCGGGGCCGCAAGCTGCGCAGGACCGCTGATGCGGTCCGAGTATGTTCGAAGCGGAACCGATTTTCCTCAGGCTGGCCCCGGACGTTAGTTTAGCTGTCTTGCTGATAGTGAGTGTTAGATATTAACGTCGCGGTTGCAGTCTTTGGAGTAGATGTAGCTCAGGCGTTCGCGCCCCGAGGCGTAGACGCACTGCTGGCAGAAAGCGCCCATCCAGATGAAGTCCTCTTTCTGAACGGGGATCCAGTCCTCGCCGAGCAGGTAGACGCCCTCGCCGCTGGTGATATAGGCGCCATGCTCCTGCACGTGAGTCTCCACGAAGGGGTGGCATCCGCCGGGCTCGAAGGAAAGGATGTGGAAGTTCATGTCGAAGCCGATGTCGGTGGGCAGGAAGTCCTGGATGAACACGTTGGCCATGTCGTCGTAGACGCGCTCGGGAATCTGGGTGTAATTGCCGAACACAGTGTGAGCGGAAACGCCTTCGACGGGGATGTAGCGCTGCTTGTAGAGCAGGATTCTCATGGTTCCCTTGGAATCGTTGCGGATGTTCATGGTCTTGTCGGCCGGCGCATAGGCGTAGCCGCCCTTGGTCATGACCTGAGTCTCGTCGCCGATGGTTACGGTCAGCTCGCCCTCGCCGTCGAAGAAGCAGACGAAGGTCTCCACGCCGTCGCCGCCCCATCCCCGCGTCGTATGAGCGCCGGGGGCCACGGTGGACACGTACTCCACAAAACTGGGGCCGTACTTGGGAGAGGCGATAATGCTCGTCTTGAAGCCCTCAAAGCCCGGAATGACGTTGAAAACCCGTCCCTCGGGAGGAATCACCGAATAAACTCCATTCTTGATCACGGCGCGGCTGCTTAAAAGTCCCTTTGGATATCCCATTTTATAAACCTCCTGAAATTTTGTGACGCTGTTATTCCATCGGAAAGGCTGGAACAAAAAGCGTTTCCTTTGAATGGTGCTGATAATCTCTTTCAAGGTAGCTCTGTTTCATCTTGTCGTAATAGTTCTGAGCTCTTTCGCGCAGCGACGTTTCGTCGATGCCCGTCAGCTTCCCGTCCTTGAAGACGCAGCGGCCGTTGATGACGGAGAGCTTCAGGTCCCGGCCTCCGCCGCAGCTGACGAGCGTGCGGATGGGGTCGTCCACGGGGCCGATGTGGCGTCCCGTGAGGTCGAAAACGACGATGTCGGCTTTCGCTCCGGGAGCCAGGCGCCCCAGGTCGTCGCGTCCCAGGGCTTTCGCGCCTCCGAGGGTCGCCGCATTGAAGAAATCGGCGTAGCGGTTATTCTCGGGCGTTCTGTCCACCCTGCGGGCCATGTAGCTTCCGACCTTGATGTTTTCGAGGATGCTGGCGGGGTAGGTGTCAGTCCCCATGGCCATGTTGACGCCGGCGGCCTTGTAGCGCCCGAAGGATTCCAGAGCCGTCCCGCTGCGGGCGTAGACCAGCGGGCAGTGGATGACCGTGGTGCCCGACTGGACAAGCAGTTTCAGGTCGTCGCCGGGGACGGGGTTTTTCAGGTCGCCGTATCCCTGGACGAAAAGCCCGTGGGGGATCAGCGTCCCTGTCCCGAGGAAGCCAAGGTGGTCCAGCAGCTGCAGGGGGCTCTTGCCGTGGCGGGACGAGATCCAGTCGTACTCGAACTGGCCTTGGGCCGCGTGGAGCCTGATGGGGCAATGGAGGCGCTCCGCTTCTTTCTTGGATCTCAGGAGGCTTTCGACAGTTTGCGTCTCGATCCTTTCGGGGACCAGAACGCCGCAGATCAGCCCGTCGTAAGCTCCGTTATATTTTTCGACAAAACTGACGGCCCGCTCCAGCCCGGCTTCGCCGGATTTCTCGTCGTAGACGACCTCTATCCGGCCTTCGGGGGAGACCACGCGCATGCCGTACTGATAACTGGGGCTCAGGTAGACGCGGAGCCCCAGAGCTCCGGCGTTATGGGCTGCGGCTTCGATCTCCTCGTAGGTTTCGGCGCATTTTTTGTAGAGGACCGACGTGATGGGCATGGCAGTCGTCGTCCCGTTCCTCACGAGCTCCGCGTAGGCGAAGAGCGATTTGAAAGCTTCCTCTTCGGGCGTCATGGGCTCGCGGGGGCCGCGGTCGTAATATTCCCTGGACCAGAGGAGCGAGGAGGCCATCGAACCGGGGATTTCGCAGTGGATCATCCCGTGGTCGATGTCTCCCAGCGCGTCGAGGTCGATAAAACCGGGGCTGATGACCGCGTCGCCGCAGTCGAGGCACTCGTCGACCGTGCCGGGATAGGGATCCTTACCAACATAAACAATGTGCTGCCCTTCGTAAACGACGCGGGCGTCTTTGAGGATCCTGTGTTCCTTGCCGTCAAAGGCGATTACGTAGCGGGCGCTTAACTGCTTTTTCATCGTCAGGGAATCCTTTCTTCTAAAGTTACGGACGGCTGATCAGAGAGCCGTAATCCACGCGCTGTTCGTCCAGCCAGCCCTGGCTGTGCCCCCAGAAAGAGGGGGGGAGGGCCATATGCTTTTCCAGCCCGGCTCTCCGGATCGTCTCCAGGGCCTCTTCGTGCCCCTGCCGGAGCACCGCCGGTTCGTCGACGGTGAGCACGGTCCGGTTCTCCATGATCAGGCGCCCATCGACAATTACCGATTCCACGTCGTGGCCGACGGCCTCATAAATGAGATGGTGGACGGGCATCACGTCGGGTACCAGATGGGGCTGCCACATGTTCACCACGATGACGTCGGCCTTTTTTCCGGCTTCCAGCGAGCCGATTTCGTCGTCCCAGCCGAGGGCCTTGGCTGCGTCGATGGTGACCATCTCCAGAAGTTTTCCGGGGGGCAGCAGGCACGAATCGTGGACCAGGAGCTGCTGGATGAGCTGAGTCTTCCGCGCGGCCTGGAAGAGGTCAAAGGAAACGCTGGGGGCGCAGCCGTCGGTGGTGATCGCCACGTTGACGCCCAATTCCAGCAGCTCGGGGATGGGGCAGCGCCCCTTTCCCTGGCCTGGTCCGGGCGCGCTTGTCACGTGAGTTCCAGTTTTGGCGAGGATCATGGCTTCTTCAAAGGAAATGCCCGTGCAGTGTTGGATGTGCACGTCGGGGCCCAGAAGGGCGTTGTCGTCCCGTGCGGCCAGGCGGATCATCCCGCCGAAAGCTTCAGTGTGGATTCTCGTGCCGTAATGCTGCGCGACCTTTCTGACCTCGCGCATCATCCTGCGGTCATGGTCGCTCAGCGATACCGCCACGTCCGCGGCGGAAGAGCCGGAGCCGAAAATGGACGTGATGAGAACGAAGGGGGCGATGAAAACGCGGATGCGGTCGTCGGCGCCGTGGTTCCACATGGCGATGGCCGCTTCCGCGCCTGCCATGACTTCTTCGAAGCTGTACTCCTTTTCGACCCTCCGGCCGTTGACGATGCGGCTGAATTTTCTCGGATAGGGCGGGTTGCAGGGGCCCACCGCGACGACGCCGCGAATGCCCATTTCTGCGTAGGCCTTGGCGTTGTTGCAGGCGAAAACGGGATCCTCGCTCCGCTGGGCCGAGCTGATGACGCTGACGCCGCAGGTAACGCCCATTTTCAGGCGTTCCAGGGAGGCGACGAGGCCTTCTTTGTACCAATAGTCGTCGGTGGTGTAATGGTGGTAGGTGGGCGTGACGATGTTCATCCAATGGCTGCGGGTGTCGCTGCCAATCCCTTTCAGAAGCGCGTGTCCTGCATGTCCGTGGCAGTCGATGAGTCCCGGCATGACGACTTTGTGGAAACAGTCCATGGTCTTGCAGGGCTCGTATTTCGCTGACAGTGCCTTCGTGTCGCCGATTTCAAGAATGCGCTTCCCCTGAATAGCCACCGCGCCGTCTTCGATAATGCGCCTCTGCGAGTCCATGGTGACGACGGTGCCGTGGCGCAGCATTAGGTCTATGATCTGTTTTTTTTCCTCGGACATTTTTTCTCCTGACTCGCATTGAGCGATGATTTCCATAAAGAAAGCGAAAGGAAAGGGCGGCTTTCCGTTTCGCTTTCTCTTTATTGTCAAAACAGGGCTGTTGTCGGAGTTTAGTCAGAGAACGTGGTCAGCCACAGGCGGGCCATGCCTCTGGGGTTGAGGTCGAAATGGGTGATGTTCCCGCGGACTCCGACGATCGTTTCCGATACGCTCCACCACAAGGCCGGCACATCTTCGATCAGATACTGCTGGACCTTCTTGTAGGCTTCGCCGCGTTCCGGCCCCTCGGGCAGCACCAGGCCTTCGTCCATGGCGGCGTCAAAGCGGGCGCTGCTGTAGAAGGAGTAGTTGTTGCCGCCGATTCCCTTGGAGTGGAAGCCTCTGCCAAAGGAGTATTCGGGGTCGGGCAGGTTGTTTCCCCAGCCGCTCACGAACATGTCGTGTTTCCCGAGGCGGCAGCCGTCGAGGAACGTTCCGTATTCCATAACCTTGATGTGAGCCGTGATGCCGATTTCCGAGAGCATGCTCTGGATGATCGTGGCGGCGTCGACGCGCTCCTTGTTCTCGTTCGTCCAGAGTTCCACCTGCAGGTCTTTGGCGCCGGCTTCCTTCAGAAGGGCCTTGGCTTTTTCCAGGTCGCGGACGTGTTCGGGGATCGAGTCGTCGTAGTAGGGGAATCCCTTGGGGAGCGGCGAGTTGGGAGCGTAGCCTATGCCTCTCCAGACAACCTTCTGCATCGCCTTGGTATCGATCGCCAGCGCGATGGCGCGGCGGACGCGAACGTCGTCGAAAGGCGCCTTCTGGCAGTTGAACCCGATATACTCAGTCCTGAAGGAGGGCATTCTCAGGAGCTTCATCTTTTTGCTGTTCGAGATGCGCTTGATGTCGGTGTGGTGGATGTTGTAGGCCACGTCGATGCCGCCGCTCTCAAGCTCGATGGTGCGGCTCGAGGTCTCGGGAATGGCGCGGACCACCAGTTTCTTGAAAGTGGGCTTCTGTCCGTAATAGTCTTCGAAGCGCTCCATGATGACCCGGTCACCCTTGACCCAGCTGACGAACTTGAAGGGGCCCGTTCCGATGGGAGTCGTGTCGTGAAGGCCCGATTCCACGGCCTTTTTGGAGACGATGCCGCCCCAGGATTCGGCGAGGGCGTAGAGGAAGGGCGTTTCGGGGCGCTTGAGCGTGATCTTGACGGTGTAGCGGTCAAGCACGTCTACCGACTCGATCCCCTTGATCAGAGCGTGAGCGGCGACGCCGATGGGACTCAAAGCCCGGTCCAGCGTGAACTTCACGTCTTCGGCGGTGCATTCCTCGCCCGAGTGGAACTTGACGCCCTTGCGGATATGGAAGATCCATTCCGCCGGGGTGGGACGCTCCCAGCTCTCGGCGAGCATGGGTTCAATGCGTCCCTGCGCGTTGATGTAGACGAGGTTCTCGAACATCTGAAGGTGCACGTTGGCCGAAACGTTGTCGGCGCCGCGCACAGGATCCAGCGTGCGGATGTCGGCGGTATTGGCGATGGTCAGCGTGTCTTTGGCCTGCGCGGGTAAAGCTATGGCGGCGGCAAGCAGCGCGCTGCATAAAACCTTTTTAAACATCATGATGGAAGGGCCTCCTTGAAGCTACTTGAACTTGACCGTGTTGAACTCGTAGATTCCGCGGATGTGGTTGGGGAAGTCGGCGATTCTGTCGCTGTTGATTCCCGTCACGTATTCGCCGATGTTCCAGTAAACGGCGGGCGCCTCTTCGATGAACATCTTCTGGACTTCCTTGTAGAGAGCTTCGCGCTCAGGTCCATCGGGAACTCGGGTTGCGTCGTCCAGGAGCTTATCGAAGGTGGGGTTGCTGTAAAAGGCGATGTTGGTGGTTCCCAGGCCGCGGGTGTGGTACAGGCGCGAGAGCGCGTATTCGGGATCGGGGAGGTTGTTGCCCCAGCCCGAGAAGGTGATCTGGTGCTCTCCGCGGTTCTGCATGTCCAGCAGGGCGCCGTATTCAAGAACCCTGATTTCGGCGGTGATGCCCACTTCTGCCAGCTGAGCCTGGGTGATCGTGGCGGCGTCGATACGTTCCTTCGCTTCATTGACGGAGATCACCACGTGAAGATCCTTGACGCCCGCTTCCTTCAGCAGGGCCTTGGCGCCTTCAATGTCGCGGACGGGCTTGGGCAGGGTCTTGTCGCAGTAGCGCATCGCCTCGGGCAGAGGGCCGGCGGGCACATAGCCCAGGCCTCTGTAGACGGCGCGCTGCATTCCCTGGATGTCAAGGGCTTTGACGATGGCGCGGCGCACTCTGACGTCGTTCAACGGCGCCTTGGAGCAGTTGAAGAGCATGAATTCGGCGCGGAGCGCGGGACGGCGCACCAGCGACAGGTGGGGGTTCTTCTCGATCCTCTTGATGTCGTTCACGTGGATCTGGTAGGAAACGTCCACGGCGCCGCTTTCAAGTTCGATGGTGCGGACCGAGGTCTCGGGCACGGCCCGGATGATCAGGCGCTTAAAGGGCGGCTTTTCTCCCCAGTAGTCGTCGTTTCTTTCAAGAATGACCCGGTTGCCCTTCTTCCACTCGACGAACTTGAAGGGGCCTGTGCCTACGGGGTTCATGGCGTGCTGATCCTTGAGCTCTTCGACGGCCGCTTTGCAGACCACGCTGCCCCAGACTTCGGAGAAGGCGTACAGAAGGGGAGTGTAAGGCTGCTTCATGTGGATGGCGATGGTGTAGTCGTCGACGATTTTCACGTTGTCGATGTCCTTCAGAAGCACGTTAGATCCCGTGGCGGTCAGAGAGCTCATGCCGCGGTCGATGGTGAACTTGGCGTCAACGGCGGTAAAGGGCATCCCGTTGTGGAACTTCACGCCCTTGCGCAGGTGAAGCACATAGGTCATGGGATCAGGCTGTTCCCAGCTCTCCGCGAGGCGGGGGGACAGCTTGCCGTCCTTATCCTGGAAGATCAGATGGTCGTAAATCTGAAGGAACGTGTTGGACGATCCCGCGTCACCCGTGTAAATCGGGTCAAGGGTCTTCACGTCCACTGCGTTTGCCGCAACGAGCGTATCGGCGTCACGCGCCGCGAAGGCGGCTCCGAACGATAACACCCCGCAAAAAACGGCGGCTCCCAATAAAGCTTTCCAACTCCTGTTAATCTGCATTTCTTAAACCTCCCTGTGAGAGTTTGAATACGGCGAAAGCCGTAAAATACCCTATATCTTGCCTGCGAAATGGCAGCTTACAAAATGATTCGGTTCATATTCCTGCAGTTCGGGCGACTGAGCGGCGCAGATTTCCTGCCTGTAGCGGCAGCGTCCGGCAAAACGGCAGCCCGACGGGGGATTCACGGGGCTCGGCACGTCGCCTTCGAGGATGATCCTCTTTTTCTGCTGCCCCACCTTGGGAACGGGGATGGCGGAGAGCAGCGCCTGCGTGTAGGGATGAAGCGGTTTTTTGAAGATGGTCCTGTAGTCGGTCAGCTCCACGATTTTCCCGAGGTACATCACGGCGATTCTGTCGGAAAGGTGCTTGACCACGCTCAGATTGTGGGAAATGAAGATGTAGGTGTAGTTGTTCTCCTTCTGCAGCTGGTGGAGGAGGTTCAGGACCTGAGCCTGAATGCATACGTCCAGCGCCGAGACGGGTTCGTCGAGGACGATAAACTCAGGATCGAGCGCCAGAGATCGCGCGATGCCGATTCTCTGGCGCCGCCCTCCGTCAAGTTCGTGAGGGTAGGCTCCCACAAGGCGCTGCGCCAGGCCGACCGTGTCCATGAGTTTTCGGATTTTTTCGTTCATCTCGCGGTGGCTTCCGCAGACCTTGTTGACGATCAGAGGCTCGGCGATCAGCTCAGAAACCGACAGGCGAGGGTTGAGGCAGGAGTAGGGGTCCTGGAAGACGATCTGGACGCGCTTCCTCATTTCCTTCATCTTTGAGGCCGACAGGCTTACCAGATCCTGGCCCCAGAAGCGCACCTCTCCCGACGTGGGCTCTAGAAGGCGGATCATAGCCCGTCCCAGCGTGGATTTGCCGCATCCCGATTCGCCCACAAGGCCGAACGTCTCTCCGCGGTAAATGTCGAAAGACACGTCGTCCACAGCGTGGAGCAGCCCCCGCGGAGTCTGGAAGTATTTCTTGAGGTTTTTCACCCTGACCATCGCTTCCGAGTTCTGAACCTGAATGTGTTCAGTCATGACGCTCGCCTCCTTTTTCAGCCTTGACGTCAGAAAACTTTGCCTTGGGTGCTCTTATAGGGCAGGCTACGAAGTGCCCCTTTTCAATCTCGATCATCGGAGGCACCTCTTTGCTGCAGGACTTCACAGCGTAAGGGCAGCGGGGATGGAAGCAGCAGCCGCTCGGCAGGTTAGTTGGGTCGGGCATGAGCCCGTGGATGACCTTCAGTTCCTCCTGCTCGCTGTCCAGGTCGGGAAGCGAGTTGAAAAGCCCTTCCGTGTAGGGGTGGAGACGGCGGTTGTACAGGGCTTCCGTCGTCCCGTATTCAACCACGCGCCCCGCGTACATGATGGCCACCTTGTCGCACATCTCCGCCACGATCCCTAGATCGTGGGTGATCATGATCATGGAAGTCCTGAGCTTTTCCTTCAGGTTGTGCATCAGCTCAAGGACCTGGGCCTGAATCGTCACATCCAGCGCGGTCGTCGGTTCGTCGGCGATGAGAAGCACGGGGTCGCAGGCCAGGGCGATCGCGATGACGACGCGCTGCTTCATGCCGCCGGAGAACTGATGGGGATAGGCCTGGCCGCGTTCCCGGGGGATGCCCACGAGTTCGAGCATGTCGCCGGCCAGTTTGTGAGCTTCCTGCTTTTTCGAGGTCTTGTGGAGCAGGATCATCTCGGCAATCTGGTCGATCACGGGGACCACAGGGTTGAGGGAGGTCATGGGATCCTGGAAGATCATGGCGATCTGTCCGCCGCGGATGGCTCTCATTTCCGATTCGCTCTTGGTCAGGAGGTTCTCCCCTTGAAACAGGATCTCGCCGGAGACAACCTTTGAAGGCGGCACGGGCAGGAGGCGCATGATGCCCAAGGCCGTCGTCGTCTTGCCGGCGCCGGTTTCCCCCACGAAGCCGAGCGTCTCGCCGACGCCCAGTTCCAGATTTAAGCCTTCCACGGCGTGGACAGTGCCGCTTTCAGTCACATAATGGATCGTCAGGTCGTTGACCTTTAAGAGGCTGTCCCTGTCTGTATACTCTTTCATGTTTTCTCGCTCCTATCTCTTCAGCTTGGGGTCCAGAGCGTCGCGCAGACCGTCACCCAGGAAGTTCAATGCGAGAATGGTGATCATGATCGCAAGCCCCGGAAACATGGTCATGTAGGGATAATCTCTGATGAACGTTCTTCCGCTCGACAGCATGGCGCCCCATTCGGGAACGGGCGGCTGAATTCCCAGGCCGATGAAGGAAAGTCCCGCCGCCGTCAGGATAGCCGAGGCGACGCCCAGCGTTGCCTGGACGATCAGCGGCGAAAGGCTGTTGGGGATGATGTGCTTGATGATGATTCGTCCACTGCCGGAGCCGACGGCGCGGGCGGCTTCGATGAACTCCTGTCCGCGGAGCGTCAGCACGGAACTGCGGACGATGCGGGCGTAGCGGGGCGTCGTCGAAATTCCGACGGCGATCATCAGGTTGCCGAGCCCTGGTCCGAGAGCTGCCGCGATGGCGATGGCCAGCAGTGTGCTGGGGACGGAGAGAAGGACGTCCATGACGCGCATGATCACGTTGTCGAGCCGTCCGCCGTAGTATCCCGCGATGGACCCGAAGAAGCCTCCCGAGATGATGGCGATTCCGACGGCGATGAAGCCGACGAAAAGGGAAACTCGCGAGCCGTAGATGACGCGGCTGAAAATATCGCGTCCAAACTCGTCGGTGCCGAAGAGAAATTCCCGGCAGGGCTCCGTGTAGGCCATCATGAGGTTCTGTTTTGCGTAATGATAGGGAGCTACGTAATCCGCGAAAATCGCCAGCAGAATGAGAAGAACGACGACGATAAAGCCGATGATCGCCAGCGGGCTGTGTTTAAAACGCCCGATGATCCCCCGTATGCCTTGCTGATTTGCTGTGTTTTGTGCCATTTTCAACGCATCTCCCTTATGATGAACGGTACTGTGATTTAATGCGCGGGTCGATATAAGAATACAGGATATCGACCAGAAGATTGACGATGCAGAACGCGACGGCGATAAAAAGGACGCCGCCCTGGACGATGGGATAGTCCCTCATTTTGATCGCGTCGACCATGAGACGCCCGATCCCGGGGATCGAGAAGATGGACTCCGTGATCAGGGCGCCTCCAAGGAGGTTGCCGAACTGCAGCCCGATAATCGTGACGATAGGGATCAGCGCGTTTTTAAGGGCGTGGCTCCAGATGATGACCGACTCCTTCTGTCCCTTGGCGCGGGCCGTGCGGATGTAATCCTGGCGGACGACGTCGAGCATGCTCGAGCGGGTCATTCGCGTGATGATCGCCACGGACTGGGCCGCGAGGGCAACCGCCGGAAGGACCATGGCTGAAAAGGAATCAAAGCCTGAAGAGGGGAACCAGCCCAGATAGACGGAAAAAAACAGGATGAGAAGAAGGCCCGACCAAAATATGGGCATTGAAATGCCGATCATCGCAAAGACCATGACGACGGAATCAAAAAGAGAATATTGTTTGACGGCGGACAGAATCCCGCAGGGTATGCCTATAATCACGGCGACGGCGATGGCGAGGGCCGATAGAAGCACCGTGGGGGGGAACGCTGCGAGGATATCCGTCATAACGGGGCGCTTCGTCACGTAGGAAACGCCGATGTCCCCTTTGACGACAGCTTTATAAATGTAGCGTCCGAACTGCATGAGGAAGGGGTCGTCCAATCCTTCGGCTCTTCTGAATTCTTTGATGGCCTCTTCGCTGACCTGTTCTCCGAGAACAATTCGAGCAGGGTCTCCCGGCGTCATGTAAAGAAGCGTAAAAACTATAAAAGCGACGCCCAATAACACGGGCAACAGCGTGAGAACGCGTTTTACGATGAATCTCCACATCTCTTCTCATACCTCCTAGTAAGTCGTTGTTTTTCAAGGTCACGAATCATTGAATAAGACGCTGGCGCTCTTAAGAAATAATCACCACGCTCTCGGTAAGAGGATATTCAAAATGTTGTAAGAGAAAACGTTTAAACTGACGTGATGCTCGTTAATAACGTCACAAGGAAAAGATGACTTTTGCATTGGTCGGCTTGTTCGATATCTTACAGTTTATTTGCTTACTTTACATTAGGGCTGGATGCTAAAAAATGCTCTATGAAATTGGAGTTTGAACATAATTAATAGGTTGTGAAGGTTCAATATAGGACGATAGTGACAAAAATTAAGGACATTCTTGTACATAAGTACAAAAACGCCCTTTTGCTAAAAGTTGTTTTATTTTTGTTTTATTTTTTTGAGATCTGCATGATCTTTAAAGCCACGTTGAGATTGAGGCGCTGTTCGCTGGAACTTAAATCGCTCCGAAGAAGTTCGCAGATCTTTTCGAATCGATAGCGCAGCGTGTTGTAATGCACGGATAATTTCTTCGCGGCCTGTTTCATCTGCCAGTTGCTCTGGATGATCGCGTCCAGCGTGTGCAGCAGCTCCCCCTTTTTCTCCCGGTCGAAATTGATCAGGGGCTCGAGCTGGGTGTAGCAGAAGGCCTGGGCTTCCTTCCCCTCGCAGGCCGAGGCCAGAAAGGAGAGGATCCCCAGTTCGTCCCAGGAGACGATCTGGTTTCCGCCTCTGAAAGGACGGGTTATTTCTATGGCCCGCCTGGCTTCGTTATAGCTTTCATGGCAGAGGAAACAGTTTTCTCTGAAGCGCCCCAGGCCGACCGACACGGTGAAATCGGCCTTCTTCTGCACTTCCGTCTGGATCCGCTCCAGATGCTCCCTCGAAATGTTCTCCTGGTGCCCGTCGGGGGAGAAATCGAGAAAGACGACGGCGTCGCTCATGGTGGTGTAGGGGATCTTGGGGCGTTTTTGGCGCATCGTCTCGGTGATGATCGAGAAGACGAACTGCTTTGATTCCTCGAGTTTTGCGTAGGACATGTCGAAGTGGGAGTCGATGTATTTTTTGTAGTCGTCGATCTCAAAGATGATGGTCCTGACCCAGCCGTTCAAATCCCAGCCAAAATGCCCGGCCCGGTTCCAGACCTCTTTCTGGTAGTGCGCCGTGTTCAGGATCAGGTCCTGCACGAATTCGTCCCTGTAGCGGCGCTCGGCCTCGCGGGTCACCATATCCCGCTGGACGCAGAGCAGCAGGGCGGTTCTGGCGTGCTCCAGCGATATCCACCATTGGCGGTCCTCAGCCCCCGACGCCCCCGACATGGGAGGGACGTTGACCAGAAGGTAGCCGTACACGGTTCCGCCCGAACTGATTTTTTCGCAGAAGTATTTTTCCTGCATGTCCCTTAAGGTGTTTTCGGAGATGAACCTCTGGAATTCAGGGGATTTTGCGCTGATGTACCGTTCCCGCGCGGGAATGCTGAAAAAAGCCACGTCCTCGTGGATGAACAGCTGGAGGCTGTAAAGGACCTGGTCGATCTTTCCGCCTTCCACTACCAGCTGCGAAAAGGATCTCAGCACCATCTCGGAAAAGCGGATATCTGTCGCTTGCTCATTGGTGATACGTCCAAGAATGGAAGTGATCACGTCGGCGAAAGCCAGCCTCATGGGCAGTTCCAAGATGGGGAATTTCAGTTTGTCCGCCAGATTGCGGACTTCCTGCGGCAGCTGGGGGATAAAGCGCCCAAGTTTGATGCCCAGAGCCGCGGCGTTGGCTCCGTAGATTTCCTCCACGAGGTTTGAAAGCTTTTCCGGCTGCTCCCGCGCGAGATAGGCCGACGTCAGGAGAAATTCGCCGCCGCGGAGCCACCGCGCGATGTCGGGGGCCTCCATGACGTTCACGTTGATCACGTCCCGGTCAAGGCCGCCTTCTCCTGCGAGAAGGCGAATGCCTTCAAGCTCGACGATGTTGAGCAGATCCCGTACTTTTAATGACACTTCCTGTCAGCCTCCCCGCTTTGTTCTTTCAGAACTGTCCTGTTCCCAAAGGCCGAAGGGCCTCTGAACCTGCCCATTATACACCAGGCCGGAGGCGGGCGCGGCCCCGCCGCGGCATGCCGATCACGCGGCGGCCCGCTTTCGCGTTTCGAAAAGGGATTTCGGGAGGATCTATTCTGTTATTTTTTGCCAGGATGAATTTTTACAAACAAAATGGAATAATAAACATAAAATATCTAAAGAGACTGACGAATTTCACCGTGCTTTGCGGCGTATAGCGTATAGTCATTTTTGCCGTGAAAGTTATAATGAATATGCGAATTTTCCTCTTCTCAAAGAAGGGAATAGAGGTACGGAGAGAGGTGCTTCGCTGGGTTTGCCTTTGCAGGGCTTCTTGAGCGCTGCCTTTGCCTCTGGCGTGACTGCCTGGCCTTTGGCCGCGCTTTTGTGAGGGAGGCTCAGTCAGTTCGTTTTCGGTTGACCGGTCATTGCCCTTTGCGGCGGCCGGTTTTGGAGTTGTAGGAAGGAGTCTTGCGGTGTCTCTGAAATCCTTTTTTGCCGCCCCCGTGTTTCCCTTTCCGGCGTCTGTTACGGCGCCCGCTGGGAGGTCTAGGAGAGGGGCCATGCGATGACGTATTCACTGGGAATTGACATCGGCTCCACGGCTGTGAAGGGCGTTCTCTGCAATGGGGAAGTCCTGGAATGGGCTCTGTCGCCGACGGGCTGGAGCCCCCGTGACGCCGGGAGCGTCATGATCGCCGATCTGCTGGCGCACCGCGGCCTGAACCGCGAGGATTTAGGCGCGCTCGTGGCCACGGGCTACGGCCGGAACTCCGTGTCCGACGCCACAAAGCGCGTGACCGAGATCACCTGTCACGCCCGGGGCGCCCATTTTCTGGCTCCCGAGGCCCGGACGGTGCTCGACATCGGCGGCCAGGACAGCAAGGTCATCGTGATCGGCGCCGACGGCGGCGTGGCCGACTTTGCCATGAACGACAAATGCGCCGCCGGGACGGGGCGGTTCTTTCAGATCATGAGCCAGCGGCTGGACTACGACGTGGCCGATTTCGGCGCTGTGCCGCCCGAAGGACCTCTGCAGCCGCTGTCGAGCATGTGCACGGTCTTCGCCGAGAGCGAAGTGGTCAGCCATCTTGCCAAGGGCGTGAAGCGCGAAGACCTGGCGCGCGGCCTGTTGAAGAGTATCGCCGTCCGTTCTGCGGGCATGCTGGCGCGCGTAGGGTTCCGCGAACCGCTGTTTTTTTCCGGCGGCCTGTCGCGCAGTCCCTCGCTGGCGTTTTTTATAGAGAAGGAACTGGGCAGCACCGTGACTGTCCACGAAAAATCACAGTTTGCCGGCGCGCTGGGCGCCGCGCTTATCGGCTGGGAGGCCTGCAAGAAATGAGAAAGATCACAGAAATTGTCGAAGACATGCGGGATCATCTGAAAGACGGCGTGCTTCAGCTGAAGGAAGCCAGCGAGAAGGGCGTGCCGATCGTCGGGACCTACTGCACCTACGTGCCTTGGGAGATCGTCCACGCGGCGGGCGGCATCACCGTCAGCCTCTGCGCCAAGAACGAAAAGGCCATTCCGGCGGCCGAAGAGCGCCTGCCTCGCAACCTCTGCCCTCTGATCAAGGCCAGCTATGGGCACGCTTTAAAGGGCACCTGCCCCTACTTTCACTTCTGCGGCCTGATCGTGGCCGAGTCCACCTGCGACGGCAAGAAGAAGATGTTTGAGCTCATGAACGACATCACGCCCGTCTACACTATCCAGATCCCCCAGGGCCCCGACCGTCCCGAGGACAGGGCGGTCCTGAAGCGCGAGTTTGAGCTTTTCCGCGCTAAAATCGAAGAGTTCACGGGGCACAGGGTGACCGACGAGGCCCTGCGCGCTTCCATCGCCCTGCGCAACCGCGAGCGCGAAGCGCTGAAACAGCTCTGGGAGCTTTCGACCCTCAGCAACCCGCCTTTGACGGGCTACGAAGTAGAAGAGTTTGGCGAATATATGCAGTATCATTTCAATAAAGAAGAAGCCGTGGCCTGGCTCGAAAAGCAGACGGCCGACATCAAAGCCGCCATGGCCGCCGGCGATGACCGCCGCCTCGGAGGCCGTACCCGCGTCATGATCACAGGCTGTCCCATCGGCGGCGCCATGAAGGTGGTCAAAACCGTGGAGGACGCCGGCGGCCTGGTGGTCTGCTACGAGAACTGCGGAGGCCAGAAGGAGCTGCGCTACCTGGTGGACGAGAAGGCCGACCCCATGGACGCGCTGACCGACAAATACCTTTCCATCGGCTGCTCCGTCATGAGCCCTAACAAAAACCGCATGGACGCCGTCAGATATCTGGCGGGGCTCTATAACGTGCAAGGCGTGATCGACGTGATCCTCACGTCCTGCCACACCTACGCGGTGGAGACCTACGCTGTGCGCAATCTGGTCCACGAGCTGGGCAAAGGCTACCTGACCGTGGAGACCGACTATTCCGAAAGCGACAAGGAACAGCTCGCCACAAGGATTGGCGCGTTCCTGGAGATGCTTTAATATTAGTTGTCAGAAACATAAAATTGGCTCGGGTCATCCCGGGGCTTTTGATGAGGCTGTTCTATAGGAGAAATAGTATAAACAGGCTTGTCACTGAACCATACAAGACGCCGCCCTCTCCATTTTGGGATAGGGCGGCGTCTTGTATGGTCAGCTTTTGTTTTTCAGGCAGTACCGGCTGATCTTCTCCTCGATGAGCTCCCAGAAGAGCCAGAGAGGGATCGAGATGATCATCATGGCGGCGAAGAGGCATTTCACGCCCAGCGAGAGCCCCGTGGTCAGCCCGGCGCCCACCAGCGAAAGCACGGCCATGCCCGGCGCGCGTCCCACCAGGCAGACCAGCGAGAGCGGCAGCAGTTTCAGTTTGGTCAGTCCTGCCAGAAAGCATACCGCGTCGTCGGGCATCACGGGCAGCAGGAAGATCATGAAGAACGTGTTGTAGCCGCCGTTGGTGATCAGCCTGTCGAAACGCTCCATCAGCGCCGGCGACACGAAGCGCCTCACGAACCGGACGCCCAGAAAGCGCGACAGCCCCATGGCCAGGAAGCTGCCGATGGTCAGCCCCAGCGTGGTCAGGCCCCAGCCTTTCCAGAAGCCGAAGACGAACCCTCCGGCCAGCGCTACCGCCTGCCCGGGGATGGGGGCCAGGATCACCTGAAGGATCTGGCCTCCCACGAAGAACCAGGGCGCCTCGGCGCCCTTCTGGCGCAGGAGCCTCTTTATTTCGGCCGGGTTTTCGGCCAGCCGCTCCAGCAAATCCCGCCACGCTTCCGCCGTGGCCGCCGGCAGCAGCCAGATAACCGCCTTATAGACCAGGATCATCGCCGCGGCAAGCGCGCAGGCCGCCAGTACGATTGTCGCCAGCGACGTCACCTTCCGTTTCACCAGAACAAAAAAATCTTCCCGTTTCATGCATACGCCGTCCTTTATAAATTTTCACCGCAGGATTTTCAGTCCTTTCGGGATCTTTCCCATTCCCTAATTATGGGTTCCAGCAGCCCTGCGACGGCGCTCAGGTTCTGCACGTCTTCCTCGTCGAACCGGTTCAATTCGGGGCTGTCCAGGTCCAGCACGCCCCAGAGCTTTTCGCCGGCGAAGATCGGCAGCACCAGCTCGGAACGCGAAGCGTCGTCGCAGGCGATGTGCCCGGGAAACTGTTCCACGTCGGGCACAAGCTGCGTCTGGCCTGTCGCCGCGGCGGTTCCGCACACGCCCTTGCCCAGGGCGATGCGGGAACAGGCTGGCTTGCCAGCGAAGGGGCCGAGCACCAGATCGCCCTCGCGCAGAATGTAGAGGCCTACCCAGTTGACGCCGCCCAGCGTCCAGTAGAGGAAGGCCATGCTGTTGCAGAGATTAGCCAGAGGATCCCGCTCTGAAGCGACGATCCCCTGCAGGCGCACGGCGATCAGGCGGCCGCGTTCCCTTTTGCCGAGTCCTTCGGGAATTTCCGTGTGAATCATGAAGTAAAGGCTCCTTTCAGTTTGATTGACATCGATATCAATAAGAGGCTCCCCAGGCTGGGCGCGTCTTCAGCGGCGGCGCGGGTCCAGCGCGTCGGAGAGGCGGAGGAAACGCCACCCCCGGGCGCGCAGGTGTTCCAAAGCCGCCGTAAGCCCTTTGCGGGTCTCGCTCTGAGGCTGATTGAAGTGGAGCAGCAGGATGGAGCCCGCTTTCGAGGCCGTCACGTTGCGGTACACCAGAGAAGCCTTGAACGTGGCCCCTCCGTCGGCGGCCTTGGTGAAGCCCGCGACCCTGTACCCCAGGTCCCCGGCGATCCTGATGGAGACGTCGTCGTAATAGGCCGTGCCGGAGCGGAAGAAGCGCGGGCGGGGCGCGCCGAGGTCCATGAGGATGCGTTCGCTTTCGGCGATTTCCCGCAGGGTTTCGGCGGCGCTGCCCGTGGCCGCGATGTTGTAGACGCTGCGCGGCGTGACGGCGCAGGGCCGGTGCAGAAGGCCGTGGTTGCCGATCTCGAACAGGGGGTCCCTAGCCAGCCTGATGAAAATGAGGGGGTTGCTGAGGGCCCACCGGGCGCTGATAAAAAGCGTGGCGGGAATCCTGTGGACGCGCAGGTAGTCCATAAGCCGCGCGTCGTAGCCCGAGCCGCGTCTGCCGCCGCAGGCGTCGAGCGTTAGGGCCAGCTCCTTCCCGCGGGGCGTGAAAGAGCCGATCACGCCCGGGATATGTGCGCCCCACGCGCTGGGGCGCAGCCCTTCATAGCGCCGCGCGGCCTCCTGAAAATCCGGAGGGGCGGCGGCTCCGGCGGTGCTGAACCAGAGCAGGAACAGCGAAATCAAAAAAGTCTTCAAGGGAAAACTCCTTTCGTCAAAAAAAAGGACGGGCTTCCTTTCCGGCGGACTTTTTCCGAAGCCGGGGACATTTCATGCTATTTAGCCGCTGAAAGGAATTATACCCTGAATTACGGTTGGAAGGAAGGAAAAGGCCGATTCATTTTTTTCAGGTTCAACTATTTCTGTGGATTGAAATGATGATGCTATTTATCAGTTGAAGCACCAAATATCTTGGAAGGGACGGCCCGAGGGGGATCCGCCAAGCGGGCCGCGCAGGCCGAAGGCTGAGTATGCCCGAAGCGGCTGGCTGCCCCTTGGGCCGGTCGCCGGCGCCGTTTCTCCGCGCCGTCAGGAACGTTGGATCAGCCTTTGGCGGGATTTTTTATGTTATCCCTCCCGTTTCTTGCCTTAGATTATATTGTGGTTTTTATCATTTCCTGCTAATATACAACATAAAATCCAACTTGTTCGAGCAGTGAAGCGAGCATGGCGGCGGCAGAGCGTTTCAGGCTCGGCGCGGCCTCGTCGTCAATGACGGCGGTCTTTGGAAGAATGAGATCATCTTCCGGCGCGTGCGGCGCGGGAGGGTGTGGATTTTCCAGTCATGACGGGAGGCGTCAAAAAATGCCTAAAAACGTATTGATAATAGATGATGCCGGAGATAACCGCCACATATTGAGCGAAACGCTTCGCAAAGACTACGATATTCATGAAGCTGAAAATGGCAGAGAAGGCCTTGAGGTCTTGCGGAAACGGCAGGGGCAGATCTCGGCAGTGCTGTTGGATATTTTGATGCCCGTGATGGACGGCTTCGAGGTGCTGGCCGCCATACGGGAGGATTCCAGCCTGGCGCAGATTCCGGTGATCGTTATGACCAGCAGCTCCGACGAGGAAACGGAGGTTAAGGCGCTCTCCCTCGGAGCCAACGATTTCATCGCCAAGCCCTTCAAGCCCGACATTGTCAGGCATTGCCTGAGAAACGCCATCAACCTGTGCGAGTCCGCTTCCGTCATCAACGCCCTTCAAAAGGACAAGCTGACGGGGCTTTGCGGCCGGGAAGCCTTCTTCGAGGCGGCGGGCGACATGATCAAGGCCGGTGAGCCGGGGTATTACGTGCTTTCCTGCTTGGACATCGATAACTTCAAGGTGATCAACGACCTCTACGGCAGCGTCCGCGGCGACGGGATCCTGAAACACGTTGCCAGAACCCTGGCCGGCGGCGTCGCTCCGCTCGGCGGGATCTGCGGCCGTATCGCGGCGGATAGCTTCGCCGCGCTCTATCCCCGCCGCTTCATGGACAGCGCCGGGGTCGAGCGCATACGGGAAAGGGCGGCGGTTCCCGAGGGCCTGCTGCAGCCCCTGAGCGTCAGCGTGGGGCGCTATATCGTGACCGACCGGGACCTGGCGGTCAACGCCATGTACGACCGGGCGCTGCTGGCCCGGAACTCGGTAAAAGGGCGCTTCGACGTCCACGTGGCCTTGTACGACGAGTCCATGCGCGACCAAGTCCTGCAGGAGCAGGAGATCGTGGATGGAATGAAGGACGCCCTGGCGCGGAAGCAATTCGAGCTCTGGTTTCAGCCGCAGTTCAACCACGCTTCGGGCGCCCTGGTTGGGGCCGAGGCTCTGGTACGCTGGCGCCATCCCCGGCGGGGCCTTCTTCAGCCCGGCGCGTTCATCCCCCTTTTTGAGCAGAACGGCTTTATCTACGAGATGGACAAGTTTGTCTGGGAGCGTTCCTGCCAATTCCTGAGGAAATGGACCGACGAAGGCCGCCGCCCCCTGCCTCTGTCGGTCAACGTGTCGAGGTACGACCTGCTGCGCGGCGACCTGGCGGACCAGCTGACGGGGCTTCTGGAAAAATACGGGCTACCCGTGGAGCTGCTGCGCCTGGAGATCACCGAGTCGGCCTTCGCAAAGTCGGCCAATCAAATCATCGAGGCGGTCAAATCCCTGATCGGCCGCGGTTTTACCGTGGAGATCGACGATTTCGGCAGCGGCTACTCGTCGCTCAACACGCTGAAAGACGTCCCCGCCCACGTGCTCAAGCTCGACATGCGCTTTATGGATAACCGCACGAACTCCACGCGCGGCGGCAACATCCTCGAATCGGTGGTGCGCCTGGCCAAGTGGCTCGGCATGGCCGTTGTCGCCGAAGGCGTGGAGCTGAAGGAACAGGCCGACTATCTGAAGTCCATCGGCTGCAGCTATATTCAGGGCTACCTGTACGCCCGCCCCATGCCCGCTGAGGAATACGAGGCGCTCGCGGGGAAGGTCGGCAGGGAGGAGCGGCTGCTGGGCCTGGAAACAGTGGAGACGCTAGACAACAGCGCCTTCTGGGATCCCCGGTCCATGGACACGCTTATATTCAACAGCTACGTGGGCGGCGCCTGCATCATGGAGTATCACGGCGGCCGCCTGGAAATGCTCAGGGCCAACGAAAAATACGCGCAAGTCCTGGGCGGCCTCGGCATGACCGTAGAGGATGCCCTCCGCATCCAATGGGAGGACCATCTGGACGGCGCCGGGCGTGAGACGCTGTTCGGCGCCGCAGAACGCGCGGCCCGTACCGGCGAGGAGGTGGCCATCGAGTGCGCTTACGCCAATCTGGTGGCGGGGCAGGAGACCACCTGGCTTCGTTCGACGCTGCGCGCCATCGCCCGCACGGGCGACCGCGCCCTGATTTACTGTATCGACGAGAACATCACGTCCCAGCGCGAAGCGGAGCGGAAGGAGCACCGGCTTTCGGAACAGCTTTCCGCCATCATGGGCAACGTGGGCAGCGGCGTGACCGCCGTCACCTTCGATGAGGGCAAAGTCCGCTATATCTTCGTCAACGACCGGTATTACGAGATCCTGGGCTACACCCGCCAGCAGTATCAGGACGAGATCGGGAATGGCTACTGCGCCGTCCATCCCGAAGACTGGCAGGCTGTGAGGGAAAAGTCGCAGGCCGCCGTAAGGACGGGCGCTCCCTCCGCCGTGGAGTACCGCGTGGCCCGGCGCGACGGCCGGGAAATATGGGTGCGCCAGGTCTTTTCCATGACGCGCTTTACGGGCGTCGACGCGCCCGTGCAGCTGGGCGTCATGAGCGACATCACCGCCGAAAAGCGGGTAGAGCTGGAAAGCCTTGAAACCGCCGGACAGCTTCGCCTTCTCAACGCGAAAATCGAGAGCGATAACCGGACGCTGCAGGGGTTGATGAACGACACGCCCGGCGGTTTCGCCCGCGTGAAGGTGCGGCCCGGCGGCCGCTGGCAGCTGGAGTACGTCAACGACGGCCTCTGCCTCATGCTCGGCACGACCAGGAAGGCGGTTTTGGAGCAGCTCGACGGCGACGCGATGGCGGCGCTGCATCCCGACGACGCCGCGCCGCTCGTGGCAGCCTATGAAAGGGCGGAAGCCGGCGACGGGCGCGTCTGCGCCAAGTGCAGGCTCCGCCACAGGGACGGGCGGTACCTTTGGTTCCAAGTGTTCGCGCGGAGCATGCGGAGCGAAACGGGCGAAAGCTTCTTCAATGCCTACTTCACCGACCTGTCGGAACAGGAAAAGAAGGAGATGGCCTTCAGGGAGATGCTGCCCGTGGCGCTGGCCGCCATGATGAGCGCCTCGGCCGACCTCTCCTTCGTCAAGGACAGACAGCTTCGCTATATATGCTGCAGCCGGGCCTTCGCCAAGATGGTGGGGCTGGAAAGCGAGAAGGACGTGGCCGGCAAGACGGATTACGACCTTTTCGAGAAGGATCTGGCCGAACAGTACCGCGCCGACGATTCGAGCCTTATGGAGCGAGGGCAGCCGCTGGTGGATTACGTGGAGCGGATTCCCTCCGGCGACGGCATTGTCCACTATTCGCGCACTTCCAAGTACCTGCTCTACGATTCCTCCGGCAGCGTCATCGGTTTTTACGGCACGGGGCGGGACATCACCGAGAACCTGGCGGCCGACGCCCGGCTCAAGCTCTTTATCGACAGCCCCCCCTGCGGGATCGCCATGTTCGAGCTCAGTTCCGGCGGGATCCGCACGCTCTATTACAGCGACGGATTCTACAACTTTTCAGGCTACGGCCGGGATGAGTTCGCGGCGATGGTCCGGAGGGGGGCCTTCCCCCTGGTCGCCGGCGAGGACCTGCCGGGCCTGCTCGAGGCCATGGAGACGATGAAAAACGGAGGGACGCCCCTGGACTGCTGCTACCGCTGCCGCACGAAAGAAGGGCGCCTGCGCTGGTTCAACCTGCGGGGCATGGTGACGGAACGCCATGGAGACCGGGCCGTCGTCAACGCCGTGCAGTTCGACGTCACCGAGCAGAAGGCGGCTCAGGAAGCGGCCCTCGTTCACGAGCGGGAGATGCGGCTGGCCATGTCGCAGATGGGGCGGATGCTGTGCGAGTACGATCCCGCCGCCCGCACGCTGGCCATGCCCGGGGCCTACGCGGCCCGCTACGCCCTGCCGGAGGTGCTGCGCGATGTTCCTGGCTGTCTGGAACGCAGCGGCATGGGGCAAGGCTCGCCCGCCGCGATCCTCGAGTTTTACGAGGCGATCCGGAGGGGAGATAGCTGCGGCGGGGCGGAGTCCTGCCTGTTCTGGGCCGATGGTACGAAACACTGGGAACATGCCGAGTTCGCGGCGATCCGCGATTCCGGCGGAAAGACCGTCAAGGCCCTGATCACCGTGGAGGACACCACGCAGCAGCATCTGGACTACGAGTTGGAACAGGGCCGTCCGCATATGGGCGAGGCGAACCTGCTGGTCCACGCCCTGTTCAACCTCTCCTCGGGCGAGACGCTGGAATACGCCTACGCCGACGGAAGCGGGGTCCCCCTGTCGGAGCGGTTGGCTTTCGTGCCGGGACAGGATAACCTGGATGTCCTGCTGATCAGCGGCGAAGAGCGGGAGCGTTATCGGGCGCTCAACGACAGAGCCGCGCTGCTGGACCGTTTCGCGAAGGGCGAAACGGAGTTTTCCATCGACTACCGCCGCCGGATGCGCGGCGGCCAGGTGCTGTGGACGCGGAACATCCTGCGCATGCTGCGGCAGCCCGGCGGCAGCGACGTGCTGCTCTTCGAGTACTGCTACGACGTCGAAGAGCAGAAGATGCGTGAGCTGATGTACCACAGCCTTGTCAACGACGGCTACGACTATGTGATCAGGGTCGACGGCAAAAATGGGCGTTTCTCGTCCATCGTCAGGGCGGGGCTGGAAGGAGCCGTGCCTCCAGCCGAAGGCGGCGATTTCGACGCGCTGATCCGCGCCCTGGCGGCGGGGAACGTCCTGCCCGAAGATCAGGAGATGGCGATCGGCCACAGCCTTCTCGCGAACGTCAGGGAGAACCTGAAGGCACAGGAGCGTTTCCAGTTCACCTGCCGGAAAAAGCGGCCCGACGGCTCCATCTCCTATAAAAAGCTGACCCAGTACTACCTGGACCGTGAACGGGAGATCATCGTGGTCAACCAAGAGGACATTTCCGCGCTAGTCCTGGAAGAGCGGCGAAAGAACGAGGCCCTGGGCGCCGCGCTGCAGGCAGCCAAGCAGGCGAGCCGCGCCAAGTCACAGTTCCTTTCGCGCATGAGCCACGAGCTGCGCACGCCCATGAACGCCATCATCGGTTTTTCAGCGCTTTCGGCGCTGGAGGTCGACAATCCGAAGGCGGTGGAGGACTCCATCGGCAAGATCGGCCAGGCGGCGCGCTACCTCCTCTCCCTGATCAACGACATCCTGGAGATGTCGCGCATCGAGAGCGGACGCGTGACCCTCAGCGAGGCCCCCTTCGACTTTGGGCAGTTCATCTCGGGCGTCAACGCCATCATCTTCAGCCAGGCCAGCGGCAAAGGCGTGGATTACGACGCCGCGGCCGCCCATTCCATGGAGCCGGTCTACGTGGGCGACGCGGTCAAGCTTCAGGAGATTCTAGTCAACGTGCTGGGCAACTCCGTAAAGTTCACGCCTCCGGGCGGCAAGATCACCTTCACCATGGAACAACTGCGGCGCACCGATAAACACGCGGTGCTGCGCTTCCGCGTCAGCGATACGGGCGTGGGCATCGATGAAAAATTCCTGCCCTGTCTGTTCGACCCCTTTACCCAGGAAGCAGGCGGAGCGGCCTCGCCGTCCGGCACGGGACTGGGGCTGGCCATCACCAAGAACCTGGTGGAGATGATGAACGGCCAGATCGAGGTGCAGAGCGTCAAGAACGTGGGATCCACGTTCACGGTCGACGTGCAGCTGGGCGTTTCCGAGGAAAGCCGGCAGTATTTCGAGATGCTTTCCTCCATGAACCTGTCGAAGTTCTCGGCGCTGGTGGTAGACGACGACGCCCAGCTCGGCGAAAGCGCCAAAGGCATCCTGTCCGCCATGGGAATGCGGGCGGAGTGGGCCGGTTCCGGGCGCCGGGCCGTGGAGCGCGTCGCCGCGCTGCACGGGGAAAAACGAGATTTCGACATGATCTTCGTCGACTGGAAGATGCCCGGCATGGACGGCATCGAGACCACGCGCCAGATACGAAAAATAGTGGGGCCCAAGGTCACGATTATCATCATGACGGCCTACGACTGGAAGGAGATCGAGGCGCGGGCTCGGGGGGCGGGCGTGGACCTGTTTATGGAGAAGCCCCTGTTCCAGTCCTCGGTGGTCAAAGCCTTCGAGAAGGTCTTCGCGGCGGGCGGCCCCAAGGCCAGGACCGCGCCTCCGGAATCCTTCGACTTCACGGGCAGGCGCATCCTCCTCGTGGAGGATAACCCCATAAACGCCGAGGTGGCCCGGAGGCTTCTGGAAAAGACCGGCGCCGAGGTCGTGGCGGCCAGTAACGGCCAGGAGGCCATGGAGACCTTTGCCGCGGCGGAGGACGATTTCTTCGACGCGATCCTGATGGACGTCAGGATGCCCGTGATGGACGGCCTGACGGCCACAAGGAACATCCGCAAGCTGAAAAAGAAAGGCAGCGGCACCGTGCCGATCATCGCCATGACCGCCAACGCCTTCGAAGAGGACGTGGAGCAGTCCCTTTCCAGCGGCATGAACGCCCATCTGGCAAAACCCATCGAACCCAGGGTCCTGTTCGCGGCGATCAAGCGCTTCCTCGCGGACTGAGCCCGCAGCGACTTTTCAGCGGTTCAGGAAGAAAAGGCCGGCGGCGCAGAAGGCCAGGCCGGCCAGCTTGGTCATGGTGACCGGCTCCTTGTAGAGCAGGAAGCCGACGGCCAGCAGGGCGGCGGCCAGGAAGACGCTCTGCACCAGATAGCCGGTGTTGACGCTCCAGCCCACCTTGTACATGTAGATGCAGCCCACTTCGAGCGCCACTATGGAAGCACCGAGGGCGAAGGCTGTCCAGTTCAGTTCGCGGCATTCCTGCGCGAAGCCGCCGCCGTGGCGGAACAGAGAAAACAAGAACGCCGAAACCGCCGCGGCGATCAGATAGGTGACCGTCAGGGACAGAAAGGGATTGACTTTCGCCGGCGTCGACTTGGCGCAGATGTGGTAGAGCGTGTTTGACAGGACGGTCAGGGCGATGGGCCAATAGTAATTCATGACAGAAGCCTCCAAAGGGTGAATGATTTTTTTGCAGAACAAGCGGGCGGGCGTTCCGAAACCGGGACGCCCGCCCGCTTGTTCCGCGCGTGCCGTGATGCTGGTTACACTAGAGCAGTTTTCATAAAGCATGGTAGTATTCAGAGCAGATAAATCATGTGAGGCAATCGTGCTTTGAAATTAAATCAAAGATCCTTGAAAGAACTTTATACATTTGGCAATAAGACGGCTAAATTAAAGACCGGGGCCGGTCCGAGGGGCCATGCAGCCGCTAAAGACTATCTCGGCCTATTCGGCCTGCCTATACTCGCCTGGTGGATACCCCTCGGGTCGTCCCCTCCGTGCCCATTTTGCGTATTAATACGAAACCGAAGATCAAAGTCAAAGGATTTCAACGCAAGGGGCACGAAGGTTCGCAAAGGAAAACCTTGAAAGATTTTTAGAGCCGTAAAATTAATCAAAATATATAAACTACCATCACGCCAATTCGTTTTTTGGGGTTAATAATTTAGGTCTTGTTTTTCCTTTGCGCCCTTTTTGTTCAGCCTTCGCGTTGAAATCTTTTGACCTGCGGGACGGGGCCGGGAGGCCGGCGTCACACCGTCCTGGGGGAATCAGGCGCCAGGTGGCCGTCGAACCACTGGGTGATCTCTCTCAGCCGGGCCAGGCGGTTGCGCGGCTGGCCCGAGCGGCTGAGCTCGTGATTGTCCCCGTTGAACAGGCACATCCGGCATTCCACTCCGAGAACCTTGAGGGCTGTAAACATCTGGAACGCCTGATCCCTCTCGCAGCGGAAATCCTCGTTGGACTGGATCAGCAGCAGCGGAGTCTTCACGTTGGCTGCGTGTTTCAGCGGCGATTCCTGCCAGGCCAGTTCAGGCTTGTCCCAGGGACGGCCGAGGTGCTGGTCTTCTACGTAGTAGTAGCCGATGTCGCAGCAACCGAACTTGGACACCCAGTTGCTGATGCTCCGCTGGGCCACGGCGGCCTTGAAGCGGTCGGTCTGGGTGATGATCCAGTTGGTCATGTAGCCGCCGTAGGACCCTCCGGTGACCCCCAGCTTTTCTTCATCAATAAAGGTCAAGTTCTTCACACACCAATTCGTGAAAGTCATGAGGTCGTGATAGTCTTTGACGCCGTAAAATCCCCGGATGTCGTCGAAGCCTCCGGGGCGGCCGTCGCTGCCGCGGGGGTTGGTGTAGATCACGGCGTAGCCCCGGGCGGCCCAGCATTGCATCTCGTGGAAGTAGTTGTCCCCGAAAACGGCCTTGGGGCCGCCGTGGATGTGCAGGATCGTGGGATACTTTTTCCCCTCTTCGTAACCCAGGGGCTTCATATACCAGCCGTCAAGAGTCCAGCCATCGCCGTTGCCGAACTCCACGTGTTCGGGCTGCGACAGTTCCAGCTCCGCTATGGCGGCGTCGTTATGATGGGTCAGCTGGGTTTCCGCGCCGTCTTTCACGAGGTAAAGCTCCTGGAGCTGAAGGCCCCTGAAGCCGACCACGGCGGCCGCTCCGTCCTTCCAGTCGTAGTTGTCCACGGTGCTCAGTCCCGGCGTGAGAACTACGTCGTCACCGCCGGCGCCAAGGCTGTGGAGGCGGCTTCGGTAGTTGTCGGTGGAGCAGTAGATCAGGCGGCCGCCTTCGGCGCGGAAGGGGCAGCCCGCGTCGGCCAGCCCGTAGCGGCAGTCACTTCCCACGGAGTTGTGCAGGCTGCTGTCGATCTGCGGCGTCAGGCACTCCAGCCGGCGGTCTTTCAGGCGGAAGAACTGGACGTTCTGGTTCACGCCGCCGGATTTCTGGTCGCAGCCGATCACGATGACTTCGCCGCCGCCGTATTCAGCGTTCGTGAAGCCGAATTCCAGGCCTTCGCTGAGGCAGCTGAGCGCGCCGCTCTCAAGGTCCAGCTCGTAGACGTGGTTCAGCGAGGGTTTGACGTCCCTGTACTCCACGCCGACGATCAGGGCTTTCCTCCTGTCGGCGCTGAGGCTGCAGCGCTGCACCTCCATATGGTCGGGGGTGAGGCGCTTCAGTTCCCCCACGGCGGCGTCGTACAGGGCCAGGGCGGTGCGGCGCTGGCCGGTGAAGCCCTTGCCGTTGGCCATGAAGGGCAGCTGTTCGAACACCTGGTAGTCCGCCTGCTCCGGGTTATGGAACTCCGGCGCGTAGACCGCCGTCACGAGCCAGCGCCCCTCGCTCAGCGGGCGGATGTCGCCGGCGGTCCGGGCGATGGTGAAAAGCTCCCGCGCCTCGCCTCCCTCCATGGGAAGCTCGTAAAAGCGGGTGCTGTCCTTGGGCAGACCGCCGCGGGCGGAGGCGAAAAGAAGCCCGTCGCCGCGGAGGTTCCAGGCGCAGAACTTTTCGGAATGGGTGAAGGTGAGCTGCCGGTCCCTGCCGCTGGCCAGATCGTACAGCCAGAGGTCGGACTCGTAACCGTTCTTCTCGGCGTCGGCCCGGCTGACCACGTAGGCGATTTTCGTGCCGTCGGGGGAGAAGGTGGGGCGGGCAAGGAACTTGAACTTCAAAAGGTCGTCGTATTCGACATGACGCATGGCGATGGCTCCTCTGCTGAAAATTCAGGACAGCCCCTTTCGCGGAGGCGAAGCGCCCCTTGGAGGGCGCGGCGTCCGTGAAAAGCGGGCTGTTCCGTGTTGATGTGCCGCCATGATTCTATTACCGGTTTGAGGGCCTGTCAATTTTCCTTTCAAGGCGTCCCCGGCTGTGCTATCATATTCTCCATGAGAAAGATAACTGGAAAAAAGGCGGGGATAAAGTGAAATTTCATAAATTGGGTCACGTGTTGGCGCTGGTTCTGGCTCTTTTGGCGGCGCCGGGAAGAAGCGGCTCCGCGTCCCTTCCTCCGGAGCCCCCTTCGCCCGGCGTTCCGCCGGCGGTTTCGGGCGAAATGCAGCCGAAACGCGCACGGCTCCTCTTCGTCGGCGATCTGATGGTCCATCAGCCCCAGATCGACCGCGCTTATCGCAGGAAGACCAAGGACTACAGCTTCATTCCGGCTTTTGAGAAGGTCAAGAAATACGTCACCGCGGCCGACCTGGCCGTGGGCAACTTCGAGACGACCCTGGGAGGCCCGAAGGCCGGCTATAGAGGCTACCCCTGTTTCAGCGCCCCCGACGCCTTTGCCGACGCGCTGGCCGACGTGGGCTTCGACGTGCTCTCCACGGCCAACAACCACTGTATGGACCGGAGATTTCCCGGCCTCGTCAGGACCCTGGCCCAGCTGAAGGCACGCAGCCTCGACGCCGTAGGGACCTACGCCGCCTCGCAGGATCGCGAGACGGTGCTCGTCAGGGACGTGAACGGCATCAAAGTGGCCTTTCTCGCCTGGACCTACGGCTTGAACGGCTTCAAGCTCCCCAAGGGGCTCGAGTGGGGCGCGGCCCTTCTGGTCTCCGCCGACGAAGTCAGCCGGGACATGGCCCGCGCGCGGGCGCTGAGCCCCGATTTCATCGTCGCCATGCCTCATATCGGCACGGAATACGTGCTGGAGCCGCCGCAGTTCGTGATCCGTCAGGTCGACCGGCTGCTGGAGTGGGGCGCCGGCGCCGTGATCGCTTCCCATCCCCATGTGGTGCAGCCCATGGAGCTGCGCCTGCCTCAAAAAACGGCCTCGGGCGACCGTCCCGGCGGTTTTGTCGCCTGGTCCATGGGCAACTTCATTTCCAGCCAGAGGACAGTCCCCCGCGACATGGGCGTGATGGTGCAGCTGGACCTGGAAAAGTCGGGCGACCACACACGCGTCGCCGCCGCGAGGGCCATCCCCACCTGGGTGCAGGAGCGTCCCGCCAAGGGGCCCCGCGTCACGAGAGTGCTGCCGCTCACGGAAGCGCTGGTCTCGCCCGACCTCTTCGCCCTGACGCTGGCCGACGTGAAACGCCTGAAAAGCGCCCACAAAGATTTCACCCTGAGGGTGCTGAGCGCCGACGTGCCCATAAAAAGCGCCGACCTGAGCTACGACCTGCTTCCCTCTTCGCAAGACCGCTTCCCGCTGGCGCCTCGAAAAAGCGGCGGTTCAGCGGCAAGGTTAAAAGATTGAAACGCAAAGGATTAATGCTAATTCGCCTTTAACATGCTTAATACCGGACCGAAGATCAAAGTCAAGAAATTTCAACGCAAAGGCTGAAGAGAAAGGGCGCAACGGACGCAAAGGAAAAACAATACCTAAACTATTAACCAAAAAAACGAAGTAATATGATGATAATTTATATATTTTGATTAATTTTCGGTTCTAAAAGTCTTTCAAGGTTTTCCTTTGCGAACCTTTGTGCCCTTTACGTTGAAAGCTTTTGACTTGGATTTTCAGCCCGGAAATTACAATTTATTTTTTGAGAAAAAGACGCCCCCGCCGTTGTTCTGGCGGGGGCGTCTTGTGCCGTCTAGGGGGCGGCGCTTTTTGCGGCGTTATTTGAATTCGGCGCGGCGGTGGCGAGCTGTTTTTTTGTGTCTCGAGCTGTGGAACGGGTCGTGACCGACGCGGCTACGCGCTCGGCCAGGGCGTCCTTTCCGATGGAGCAGACCATCAGGATGGTGCCGTCTTCTTCGACCAGGCGGACGTTCACCCGTTCGCCGTTTTGCATGAAGCTTAGCAGCGCCGAGCCCTTGGCGTCGTAACGGACTTCTTTCTTGGGGACTCCCACGGCCTGGCCCAGATTTCTGACCACCTCCCGCAAAGAGCTTTCGGCGTTCTTCGCGATGGTGCTTATGATGACCACGGAACTTTCGTTCTGGTTGTAGACGAGCATCTCTTCGCCGGACTCCACGGTCCAGCCGCTGGGCACGTCGACGGTGATTCCCTGCAGGCTGACATAGGCAGCGTTCGACGGCGTCGCCGCAAGGGCCAGCAGGAGCATGAACAGTACGCAGACTTTCTTCATTGAGGCGAGCCTCCTTTTCGTTTCATTGTTCGTGATGATTGTATCAGAGTGCCTTCTTCCGCGCATGAGAGAAAACCACAATTTGGGATTCTCGTTAAAAACCTTCCTTCGCCGGCGCGGGGAATTTTCGGTGCGGCTCTTTCCGCGCGGGCTTCGTGACTTTCTCCATCCTGTTGTATAATGAGAAGCAGCTCCGGATAATTTGAGAGAGGATGTGAAAGCATGTCTGAATGCACCGGCAACTGCGCCTGCTGTTCCGAAAACGGCGGCCAGGCTGATCCCTGGCTCGAGTCGCTGGACGAACGGGTGCGGGTTTATCACAAGGATCAGAACTTTTGCTGTTCTCAGACTGTGTTGAAGGTGGGCATGGACCGTCTTGGAATGAAGGACTCCACGGAACTGATGCGGGCCATGAGCGGCTTCTGCGGCGGCTTCGGCTGCGGCGGGACCTGCGGCGCGCTCTGCGGGGGCGCCGCGCTTCTGGGGCTCTATCTCGGCAAGGGAACCGCCGAAGATCCGCGCAGCGCCCAGCTGAGAAACTTGACGACGGCGCTGGTGAAGACCTTCGAGGCCTATTGGAAGTCCACGGTATGCGAGGAAATCGTCCACGACGACCTGGAGCTGAAAAAGGCCACCTGCCCCAGCGTCATCGCGGGGACGTTGGAGATGGTCTGGGGCATCCTGCACGAGAACGGCATCGACCTGGACCGGCGCAAGTGGGACTGCGCCGGCGGAAAATAACCCTATCGAGGAGGAACGACCTATGATTCGCAAATCGGAAGACATGAAAATTACGCAGCTCCACGACTTCAAGGGCGGCACGGGAACCCTGACGCTCAGGCACCTTCTGGAAGCCGAGGAACTGCACGGCGCGGGACGCATGTTCGCCGTGGGGACTCTGGCTCCCGGCGCGTCCATCGGCAAGCACCAGCATGAGGGCGACTTCGAGACCTATTATATCCTGAGCGGCACGGGAACTATCGACGACAACGGCACGCTCCGCGAGGTGAAGCCGGGCGATATGGGGCACTGTCCCGACGGCGAGTCTCACGCGCTGATGAACACCGGCGGCGAGGACTTGCGGTTCATGGCGGTCATCCAGTACACGCCGGCGCGGAAATAGCCTTCGGCGCTCCATCCGGCGGAAATTAATGCTGTTTTGCCATTAAAACAGTGAACCGCTTCTGAGGGGACGGCCCGAGGGTATCCGCAAAGCGAGTATAGGCAGGCCGAATAGGCCGAGATCGTCTTCAGCGGCTGAATGGCCCTTGGGGCGGCCCCCGTCTCCAATTAATACTAATTCTCCATTGACGTGCTTAATATTAAATCGAGGGGCCGCGTCAAAAGATTTCAACGCCAAGGGCGCAAAGGTTCGTAAAGGAAAACCTTGAAAGGCTTTTAGAACCGTAAAATTAATCAAAATCTGTAAATTATCATCACACTACTTCGTTTTTTGGTTAATAATTTAGGTCTTGTTTCCCTTTGCGTCCTTTGCGCCCTTTCTCTGAAACCTTTGCGTTGAAATCCTTTGACTTTGATCTTCAGCCCGACATGAAGCGTGTTGAATGCGAATTGTTATAAGCCGCACGCTGTGAAAGAGTATAAAATGTTCCACGTGGAACAGGGCCCTTCTTGATGGAATAGGGCGCAAAAATGGGGGAGACCTCGCGGATTCGCGCGGGATCTCCCCTTTTCGTCATGAAACGATCTCTCTACTTCCGGTAGTCCACGGTCTCGGGGGCCATGTCGTGGAAGTGCAGGCGCTTTTCCGCCGTTTCGGCCCAGGGGGTGCCCTTCTTGCCGTGGTTGCAGTAGGGGTCGATGCTCAGGCCGCCGCGGGGCGTGAACTTGCCCCAGACTTCGATGTATTTGGGGTCTATCAGTTTGATCAGGTCTTCCATGATGATGTTGACGCAGTCTTCGTGGAAGTCGCCGTGGTTGCGGAAGCTGAACAGGTAGAGCTTGAGCGACTTGCTTTCCACAAGCCTCTGGTCGGGGACGTAGGAGATGTAGATCGTGGCGAAATCGGGCTGTCCCGTCATGGGGCACAGGCTGGTGAACTCGGGGCAGTTGAACTTCACGAAATAATCCCTCTGGGGGTGTTTGTTGGGGAACGATTCGAGCGCTTCCGGCGCGTAGTCGCTGCGGTAGGCCGTCTTATGGCCGAGCAGCGAAAGTTCTTTCATCTCTTCTGGGGTTCGGGACATGATGCTCTCTTCCTTTCTGCGCTTCGGCACGGTCTTCCGCGCCGAGCCGCGTTCCTGAAGGCGAAGCTTCGCGGAGCCTGTTTTTGAGCGCCGTGACGATGGCCGCGCCGCAGAGCCCTGGGATGATCTGACCGCCGACCAGGCTGACGGCCAGGATGGGGTAGGGCACGTTCAGGATCCAGGAAAGCCAGATGGGCACGGCCAGCCCGGGGATCAGCGTGATGGCCGCTCCCGTCAGCAGGCCGGGGATCCTGGTGCGGGAGGCCAGAAGCACGGCGCCGCTTGTGGCGAGGCCCACCAGCACGCCGCCCACCATATCGAAAATGCCGAGGCCGCCTATCAGCGCGTTGCTGAGAAAGTTGGCCAGCCCCAGGGGAATCACGAGGAAGGGGAACAGGGCGCTGAGGGAGTAGAGCGCCGTGGCGATACGGATCTGGTACTGTCCGAAGGCGAAGCTCTGGGTGGAAAGCATGACGGCCGCGTAGAGGGCGATGACCAGCGCGGAAATTGTGAGTTTTTCTGTAGCGGTGTAATTTTTTTTCATCAACGAAAATCTCCAGAGGTCTTTCTCGCGAAAGACGCAAAAAAAGGAGAGCCAGATCGCGCAGCTCTCCATCCTCCACTGCGGCGCCTCCCTGGAAGGGGGAGCGCCGCGGTTCCATAGTTTTGTTTTGGGACAGGATGGTTTCGAACTGTCCTATTCAGTTGTGGCGGTAAGGATCGAGAGGCGGCGCGCTTTCCCGCGTTTTTCGCGGGAAAGCGCGGAGGTCCGGCGCGGGGGGGACCTGTTTTATCTGAGCCGTTCAAACACGCCGCTGTTGCTGATCCGGGGGTTCATCTCGGCGAAATCGACGGCTTTTTTGCCTTCCTCCGTGGCGGCGGATTTGTCGGCACCGCTGTCCAGCAGCAGCTCCAGGACTTGCGGGTTGGCGCCGGTGCGCGCGGCGTGCATCAGCGCGGTCATGTCTTCCTTGTCGCGAAGCCTGACGTTAGCGCCGCTGTCGATCAGTTCCTTCAGGACTTCGGCGCTGGGGTTGCGTGACGCGGCGTACATCAGCGGCGTCATGCCCGATGAGTCGGCGTCGTTGACGGCGCCTCCTTCGCGGATGATCAGCGACAGGACGGCGGGATTGCTGTTGAAAGCGGCGGCGTAGCTCAGCGCCGTCCGGCCGTGGGCGTCGCGGATTTTGACGCTGCCGCCCGACCTCAGCAGGGCTTCGGTCATCTTGGCGTTGGGGTTCTGCGCGGCGGCCATCATGGCGGTGTAGCCCGTCTCGGTGCGGTAGTTCACGTTGCCGAGGGCGATCAGCAGCCGGGTCAGGACTGCCGGCGACTTGTTGTAGCGGGCCGCGTAGTAGACGGCGCTGTGTCCCATGGGGTCGAGCGCCGCGGGTTTCGCGCCGCGGGAGATCAGCGCCGTGATGATGTTGGTGCGCGGGTTGTGCATGGCGGCCACCATCAGCGGCGTCATCCCCTGAGGGTTGGCTGCGTTGATGTCGGCCCCCTTGTCGACCAGGTACTCGATAACGCGTGGATCGTCCTGTTCCCTGGCGGCACAGAGCAGGGGGCTTGTGCCGTTCTCGTCGATCCTGCCGACGTCGGCGCCCCTTTTAACGGCGACGCCTACCTGAGAGAGCTTTCCCGTGGCGCAGAGATCCAGAAATTCGCTATGGCTGACCATCGGAGCGGCCGCCAGCGTGGCCGCGCAGATGCAAAGCGCCGCAAAAGCCAGGAATGAACGCGAGATCATACGTACAGACATGGGGCATTTTCCTTTCAAAATCGGAGATCTGCTGTCCCCTTTCCGCGCGCCGTTTTTTAAAAAAGCGCGGCGTTCAGGAGGTTAGCTCTTATCATATTCTTAAAATACTTTTTTGTCAAATATGTGAATTTAGTAAAGTCCAATTATCGTCTAATCTCTCGGCGCGTTTTTATTTCTCTCGTAAAGGATCTGCAGGCCGTCAAGGAGCAGGTTCTCGTCGAGGATGATTTTTTTCCGGCAGAGCTTGACGATCTTGGACGCCATGCCGCCCGTGATGATCACCGACGCCGGAGCGCCCAGAACCTCTTCGGTCCTCTCGATCAGCCCGTCGATCATCGCCGCGTGGCCGTAGACGATGCCCGACTGCATGCATGCCACCGTATTGGTCTCTATCAGGCGGGGCGGCGTCTCGATGTTGATGTAGGGCAGCTGCGCTGTCCTGGATCCCAGCGCGTCGGCGGAAATCCTCAGTCCCGGCATGATCATGCCGCCGCGGTAATTGCCCTCCCTGTCCACCACCGAAAGGGTTGTGCAGGTGCCCAGGTCGAGGATCATCAGCGGCAGTGGGTACTTCGCCATGGCGGACACGGCGTCGACGATGCGGTCGCTGCCCAGCAGCTCGGGGGTGTCGATGCGGATCTTCAGCCCCAGGTTCAGTTTGAGGCTGACCACCAGCATCTTCTTCTTTTTCAGCAGGTAGAAGGCGTCGGAGAGCACCTTTCTCAGCACGGGCACCACGGAGCTGATAATTCCGTCGTCGACCTGGTCAAGGCTGATGCCGTGCATCTTCAAAATGCCCTCGATGATGATGGCGTACTCGTCTTCCGTCCTGCGGCTGTCGCTGGCGAGCCGCGCGGTGAAGAACCTCTTCTTTCCTTCGTAACAGCCCAGTACTATATTGGTGTTGCCTACGTCCACTGCGAGAAACATGCTGGCCCTCCCTCTAAAAATAAAACGCGGATTTTTCGTTCCCATGATTTCCGAGATAGTCTGTCAGATTCGGATCCTGAACTTCATAGAGTATAATAAAAAAACGTTTTTTCGCAACTGTTTTTTTTGCCGGGGCGAGGCTGGTAAGGCGCGCGTTCCTTTTTTTTGCTATACTACGCCCAAAGAGGAATCATGAAAAATAAGGAGGATGGAAAGAATGCTGAAGGGGAAAAAAATTCTGCTCGGCGTCTGCGGCGGCATCGCCGCCTATAAATCGGCGTCGCTGGCGTCGGCGCTGGTCAAGCAGGGCTGCGAGGTCCACGTGCTGATGACGCGGAACGCCGAACGGTTCATCGCGCCTCTGACCTTTGAAACGCTGACGGGACACCGGGTCCATACCGACACCTTCGACCGGGGCGACCCTTCGAAGGTGCAGCATATTGCTCTGGCCGAGGGAGCGGACCTGCTGCTGGTCGCTCCTGCGTCGGCTGACGCTGCGGCCAAGCTGGCCCATGGCGTCGCCGACGACGTGCTGACCACCACCGCGCTGGCCTGCTGCCGCGTGAAGGTGCTTGTGCCGGCCATGAACACCCACATGTATGAAAATCCCGTCACTCAGGATAACCTGGAGACGCTCCGGCGCTACGGCTGGTACGTGATGGAGCCTGAATGGGGGCGTCTCGCCTGCGGCGCTGTGGGACGCGGGAAAATGCCCGAGCCTGAGGATATCCTGGAAGTGGCGCTCCATTTCCTGGCCCACGAGCGCGATATGGAGGGCGAGCGTGTACTGGTCACTGCGGGCCCCACGCGCGAGGCCCTCGATCCCGTGCGCTACATTACGAACCATTCCAGCGGCCGCATGGGCTACGCCGTCGCGAAGGCCGCCGCGGCGCGGGGCGCCTATGTGCAGCTGGTCTCGGGGCCGGTGAATTTGAAGAAGCCGCCCTTTATGGAAGTGGTGGACGTGGCCTCGGCGCAGGAGATGTTCGAGGCCGTCAGGGAGCGCTTCGCCGGGAGCACCATCGTCGTGAAGGCCGCCGCCGTGGCCGACTACCGCCCCGCCACGGTGGCCGAGGACAAGATCAAGAAGAAGGACGGCGACCTGTCCCTGGCCCTGGAACGGACTCAGGATATCCTGAAGTATCTGGGCGAGCACCGCGCGGAAGGCCAGTACATCTGCGGCTTTTCCATGGAAACGCAGAACATGGTCGAGAACTCGCGGGCCAAGCTGGTCAAAAAGAACGTCCAGATGATCGCCGCGAATAACCTGAAAGTGGAAGGCGCCGGCTTCGGCGTGGACACCAACGTGCTGACGCTGATCACCCGGGACGGCGAAACGGCCCTGCCCATCATGTCGAAGGAGGAAGCGGCTGACCGTCTCCTGGACGAGATCATGAAGGCCCGCCGCGCCGCGCGGAAAGCCTAAAGCGGCGGCGCGAAAAACGCAGAAGAAAAACGCCAAAACGGGCGCGGAAGCCCCTCCGCAAGGAGGAAAGCTTCCGCGCCCGTTTATTTACAGGGAGTTGGATTGTGTCTGGCACTAATTCTCTATTGACGTGCTTAATATCAAATCGAAGAGCCACGTCAAAAGATTTCAACGCAAAGGGCGCAAAGGTTCGCAAAGGAAAACCTTGAAAGACCTTTAGAACCGCAAAACCAAGTAAAATCCATAAATTACATCACGATAATTCATTTTTTATTAGCAATTTGGGCCTTGTTTTTCTTTTGCGTCCTTTGCACCCTTTCTCTTCAGCCTTTGCGTTGAAATCCTTTGGCTTTGATCTTCAGTCAGGAATTAAGCACGTTGAATGCGAATTGGTATGATACTGATGGGCAAATACTACTTCTCCATCTTGGGCGCTCGGTGAAATTGTGATTTAAAGTGGAGTAAGGTCTTGTCTTTTACTGACCTATAGGGGCGCGTTTTACCGGCAGAACTGTCCGCGGCCCATGGGGAGACCCGCCGCCCCGGCGCCTTCCACGTAGGCCTTCACGGCGTCGAAGCGCTTCATGAGGATTTCCTTGCCCTGGACGGAAAGCGTCTTGGCCTCCACAAGGCTGTCAAGCTTGGCGCCGTAGGCCTCGCGGTCCATGACCGTGCCGTCCTGATTGCGGAGGCAGAAGGCCTGGGCCTGAGGATTGGCGGCGGCGTTCATGCTGAGTCCCGCCGCCACGCCCTGGCGGCCGTCTCTCATGCCGTGCCGTCCCTGACCGCGGCAGTGATGCCCGCCGTTCATCAGGGGCTGTCCCGTGGGGCACTGGAAGCCGCCGCGGATTTTCTCCTGGGCTCCTTGAGCCGCTTCCCTGGCGGCGAAGAACTCCTGCGCGGCGTCGTAACGCCTCATCAGGGCCGCTTTGCCCGCCTCGTCGATCTTTTTCTCCGCCAGGAACTTGTTCAGCATTTCCTCATAGGCGTCCCGGGTCACGGGGGCCTGGGCCTGTCGGCGCGCCATGGGGGCCTGTCCCATTCCGGGGCAGCCCTTCATCATGCCCTGCCCCCTGCTTCCCCAGCCGCCGGGATTCTGCCCCGCGAAACCGGCGGTGGCCGAAAGGCTCATCAGCGCTCCAAGAGAAATAGCGAGAACTTTCTTCTTATTCATGGTCATCATCATTACCTCTTTCATGGTCATTTTTCCCGAAAGGTGTCGGGATGGTTCCGAAGGGGCGGGCGTGCCGCCCTATTTTCCCTTCGCGATGGGGAGAGTATAGCGGCGGAATGTGAAGTTTTTATGAAGGGCTGCGGCGGTTCGTGATTTTTGAATCCGCGCGCGAGAATGAAGTGAAATGATTTACCAGCTGAAACACAAAAACACCTCGGGATGGCCCCGGTCTCCAATTAAGCCGTTTAGCCGCGAAAGAGTATTAATATCAAATCGAAGAGCCAGGCCAAAGGAATTCAACGCGAAGGGCGCAAAGGTTCGCAAAGGAAAAACTTGAAAGACTTTTTAAACCGAAAGATTAATCAAAATACATGAATCTCTATCACTCTAATTTGTTTTTTGGGGGGTAATAATTGAGGTCTTGTTTTTCCTTTGCGTCCTTTCTGTTCAACCTTTGCGTTGAAATCCTTTGACTTTGATCTTCGGTCCTATATTAAGCACGTTGAAGCGAGTTAGTATACCAGTATGAGCATGGAACCGCGGGAGCCAGCGCTTTGGCCGAAGGCCCCGCAGCGCGAAACGTCCCTCCGGGCCGTGGGGCCGGGAGGGACGTTTCGCGCTGCGGGTGTTTTTTGGGGAATGCCGTGCTGCGCGCGGCGAGGTTCTACATCAGCGCGCTGGCGCCGCCGGCGATGAGGCCGATGCAGATAATGATCAGGGCGGTGAAGAAGTAGACCTGGAGCTTCATCTTCTTGATGCGCTTGCCCAGGTTGTCCATGGACATCACAAACTGGGCGTCCTTTTGAAGAGGCTTGTCGTCGCTGCACACTCTCATGATCAGCGAAAGCTGCTCCTCAGCCTTGGCGACGCCCATAATGGAAACGACCATCGCGATCAGATAGCACAGGATAACAATGCCGGTAGCCATATTCAGATCCATCGATACCCTCTCCTTATTCGTTGTCGTGTAAAACTATGTTTATATTCAACACAGCCACTTTAACATGAGAGGTTCTTTTTGTCTATTGGCGAAATCTCATATTATGACGCTCCAGGCCTTTCCCTAGAGCGACTTGTGGACGAAACGGCAGATGGCGGCGTAGGTTTCCTCGGAAAGGTCGTGTTCTACCTTGCAGGCGTCGGCGGCGGCGTTCTCCTTGCTCACCCCGAGGGAACAGAAAAAGGAGGTCAGCACCTTGTGCCGGTCGTAGATGCGCTCCGCGATGGCGAGCCCCTCGGGGGTGAGGGTGATCAGCCCGTCGTTGTCCATTTCGATGTAGTTGTTTTCACGCAGACGCTTCATGGCGATACAGACGCTGGGTTTGGTCACCTGCAGTTCCGTCGCGATATCCACGGAACGCGCGTAGCCCAGGCGCTCCCGAAGCATCAGAATTCGTTCCAGATAGTTTTCGGCAGACTCGTGAATGTTCAATTCTGGCACTTCCTTTCATAGAATTTTTTAATCATGACAGAAAAGAGGTCCTTTTGCAAGAGGGAATCTCCTGCATCCTTGCGGAAAAACGTTGAAAAATCCCTCCAAAGGAAAGAGCGAGTCCCTAAGGCGCCCGGCATGCCCTTTTCAAGGGAGCGGACGCCAAAATCAAGCCCTGCCGCCGTGCCTCCTTGGCCCTCTGAATTTAGCTTGGCTAATTATTCAATGCTCATGATTGTAAGCGTATTCCTTCTCGCCGTTTATCGACAAATTCAGTGAGGCCGAGGACAGCAAGGGCCTAAATGAAGAAAAAACGGCGAAAGCACCGCTGTTGACAATGGCGAAAAAAGGGATTAGAATGACCGTGAATTAGTTAGTTGAAACTAAACAACACGTCCCCATCGTGAGACTCGGGGTTGGCTGTTCATTCCGTTTCAAAGAGAGGCGCAGTGGCATGGAAGTTTTTCGTCATCATATCTATGAATATCAAAAGGGGCTGCGCAACCTGATTCTCCATACGGCGCCCGCCTCCGACGTTCCCGAGATCGAGAAGCTGCTCAGGCAGAAAGGGATCGCCTACCGCCTGTCCTGGCTGAGCAACGGGCGGGTCAACGTGTTTTTCGGCAAAGAGGACTGCATCAAGGTGCTGGAACTCATTGGAAAGGAAAACTTGCGTGATTATACGCCCGAACAGGATTTCATGCTGGGGATTATGCTGGGCTACGGCCGCCTGGAGCAGTGCCGGCGCTATCTGTCTTGGTCCCGCGGGAGCTGCGCCGCGGCGGCGGATTAGGGAGGAACGGCACGGAGTTTTTTCGATTCTCACGCTCCTTTCTCCGAAAAAGGTCCTTGACAATCCTAATTAGCAATGATAAACTCCCGGTCGTTAAGTTAGGCGAATCTAAGATATTTCGTGATGAATAGGAGGCGAGAGCTTTGATGCCGCTCTCACTGTCTCATGTTGGGGAAGTCGGTTTTATCAAGAAGATTTCCGGACGCGACGAAATTCGTCAGCACCTGGCCGATATCGGCTTTGTGGTTGGAGAAAAGGTGACGGTGATCTCTGAAATCGCCGGAAACCTGATCATACAGGTGAAAGAGAGCCGTGTGGCCCTAAGCAGGGACATGGCCAGCAGAATAATGATATGACGGAGGTCGGAAACATGAAAACGCTGAAGGACGTGCAAATTGGCGAGACGGTGACGGTAAAGCGGATCCACGGCGACGGGGCTTTGAAGCGCCGCATCATGGACATGGGCATCACGAAGGGGGCTTCGCTCTATCTGCGGAAGGTCGCCCCTCTGGGAGATCCCATGGAGCTCTCTCTGCGAGGCTATGAGCTGTCTCTGCGCCGCGGCGACGCCGAGATGATCGAAGTGGAAGAGTAGCCGGCCGCTGCGTCGGAATCGTCTTTATTCATCATGATGACTCATTTTATTTTTTTCGAGGAGGAGCGTCAATGACTCTGAAAATCGCCCTTGCCGGCAACCCGAACTGCGGCAAGACTACCATGTTCAATGATCTGACGGGAAGCGCCCAGTATGTGGGCAACTGGCCGGGCGTGACCGTGGAAAAGAAGGAAGGCCGCCTGAAAGGACATCAGGACGTGGTCATCCAGGACCTTCCGGGGATTTATTCGCTGTCCCCCTACACGCTGGAAGAGGTGCTGGCCCGCGGGTACCTGGTCAACGAAAAGCCCGACGCCATCATTAACATCGTGGACGGCACCAACCTGGAGCGTAACCTCTACCTCTCCACCCAGCTGGCCGAGCTTGGATGTCCCATGGTGATGGCCTTGAACATGATCGACGTGGTCAGGAAGAACGGCGACAAGATCGACTTGAAAAAACTGGGCGAAGCCTTGGGCTGCAAGGTAATGGAGACTTCAGCGCTGAAGGGCGAGGGGTCTCTGGCCGTGGCCGAGGCGGCGATCGAATGCGCCCAGTCCCATCAGGCCATAGAGCCGCCGCCGGTGTTCAGCGGCAGCGTGGAGCACACCATCGCCCATATCGAGGAATCGATTCAGGACCGCGTGCCGCAGCAGACCCTGCGCTGGCACGCCATTAAGCTTTTTGAGCGCGACAAGAAGGTGGAGGCCGAACTGAACCTCCCCGCGGAACTGCTGGCGCACCTGAACGAGCATATCGCCACCTGCGAGAAAGAGCTCGACGACGACGCCGAGAGCATCATCACCAACCAGCGTTACGCCTACATCTGCAAGGTCATGGAGCAGAGCGTGGTCAAAAAGGTGCGCTCCGGCGGGACGCCTTCCGACAAGATCGACCGCGTGGTCACCAACCGCCTTCTGGGGCTTCCCATCTTCGCCCTCGTTATGTTCTGCGTCTACTACGTTTCCATCACCACCGTGGGCGCTGCCGCCACGGACTACACCAACGACGTGATCTTCGGCGAGTGGATTCAGGGCGGCCTCGCTGGATGGCTTGAAGGCACCGGCGTAGCCGAGTGGATGCGCGGCCTTCTGGTCGACGGCGTGGTCGGCGGCGTGGGCGCCGTGCTCGGCTTCGTGCCCCAGATGATCGTCCTGTTCCTCATGCTCGCCACTCTCGAAGACTGCGGCTACATGGCCCGCGTGGCTTTCATCATGGACCGTATCTTCCGCCGCTTCGGGCTGTCGGGCAAGAGCTTCATTCCCATGCTCATCGGCTCGGGCTGCTCCGTGCCCGGCATCATGGCCAGCCGCACCATTGAAAACGAGCGCGACCGTCGCATGACCATCATGACCACCTCCTTCATCCCCTGCGGCGCCAAGATGCCCATCGTGGCGCTCATCGCCGGCGCGCTGTTCGACGGCGCCGGATGGGTCGCCCCCGCGGCTTATTTTATCGGCGTAGCCGCGGTGATCGTCAGCGGCGTCATCCTGAAAAAATCCCCCCTGTTTGCCGGCGATCCCGCTCCCTTTGTCATGGAGCTTCCGGCTTACCACGTGCCCTCGCTGGGCAACGTGCTCCGCAGCACCTGGGAGCGCGCCTCGTCGTTCATCAAACGCGCCGGCACGGTGATCCTGCTGGCCAGCATCCTGATCTGGTTCGCCAGCAACTTCGGCATTGTCGAAGGCAGCCTCGCCATGGTCGAGGAGATGGACACCTCAGTCCTGGCCGTGGCCGGAAACTGGCTCGTGCCGCTCTTCAGGCCTCTGGGCTTCGGCACCTGGCAGTCCGCCGTGGCGTCCGTCATGGGATTGGTGGCTAAGGAAGAAGTGGTCAGCGTCTTCGGCGTGCTCTACGGCGTGGCGGGCGACGCCGGCGCCATGGTCGAGGAAGGCGCTTTCGAAGGCCTCGCTCCCATCGCCTCGCACTTCACGCAGCTTTCGGCCTTCTCGTTCCTGATCTTCAACCTGCTCTGCGCCCCCTGCTTCGCCGCGATGGGAGCCATCAAGCGCGAAATGAACAACGGCGCCTGGACGCTCTTCGCGATCTTCTACCTCTGCGCCTTCGCCTACGCCGTGTCCTTCACGGTCTATCAGATCGGCCTCGTGCTGAGCGGAGCCGCGGCCTTCTCGGTCCTGACGGGCGTCGCGCTGGCAATCCTGGCCGTCGCACTCTGGCTCCTCTTCGCGCCGCAGCGCCATGGAGCGGCTGAAAACCTTCGTTAAAGGAAGCGGTATCTATGGAATTTCTCTCTCAGAACCTCCCTACCGTCGTCGCCGGTCTGGTTCTCGCGGCCATTGTGGCCGCGGCCGTGACGAAGATGGTCAGGGACAAACGGCGGCATAAGTCTTCCTGCGGCTGCGGATGCGCGAATTGCCCTCACGCATGTTCCAGCCATCAGGATTCGTAAAAAGCACATACACCCCCTTTCCGTAACGGCGGCAAGCCGCGCGGGAGACCTCCACCGGTCCCCTGCGCGGCTTGCTGTTTTTATACTTTCAAAAAATTCCTGTACTCGTGGGGCACCGTGACGCCGAATTTTTGCCGCAGCGCGGCGGAGGCTTCTTCATTGCTCATCATGCTGATTCGCGTTTAACGTGCTTAATGCAGGACCGAAGATCAAAGTCAAGGGATTTCAACGCAAAGGCTGAACAGAAAGGGCGCAAAGGAAAAACAAGACTTAAATTATTAACCAAAAAACGAATTACTGTGATGATGATTTATGTATTTCAATTTATTTTATGACTCTGAAAGTCTTTTAAGGTTTTCCTTTGTGAACCTTTGCGCCCTTTGCATTGAAATCTTTTGACGTGGTTCTTCGATTTCATATTAAGTACGTCAATGGGGAATGAGTGTAACCCGTAAATGGGCTTCCAGTCCTTGCCTCTTTCTTTCTGCAGCAGCCTCCGCCTGCCTGCGTGGAGGCTGTCGCGGTTAGGAGAGCGCTGAGTGGCGGTAGAGCGATTGATAGCCCCGAAAACGCCGCAGAAGTTTTTTCATTTCCTGAATGTCGAAGTGTTCCGCCTCGTCGTCCTTCGCCAGGGCAATCTCTTTTTTCTCTTCTTCCTTTGCGGGGACCGTGAATTTGTCCTGTTTTGCCATATTAAAACTCCTCCTTGTTATTCTAACGAATTCCCTGCCTTCCGGCGTGGGCAGTTGCCAATTCCACTTTGAGCCTGCCGGCTTTGGATTCGGCGCTGTTCTGGGTTGGCGAATCCAGCTGTGAAAGGTATAATCAGCCAAGGAAAGGGATGTATAATCTTTTTGATCATCGAAGCCCTAGAGTGCCGGCGCCGAAGGTTCCTTTCCCTATGATTCAGCATAACTCTTTTTTATCACAGTGTCTTTCCCCTAAATGGCGAGTTGACGTTCCTCTGTTGACTGCAAAGACAAAAAGGGCAACAGTGATGTCAAATTCAGCAATTTCCGGAAAAGGAGGCTTGTCATGATCAAGCTGCTGATTGTGGACGACGAGCGCATCGAAAGAGAATATCTCTGCGGTGTTTTCAGCCGCCGCCCCGAGCGGTACAGCGTGGCCGGACAGGCCGAAAACGGGGATCGGGCTGTCGCCATGGCGCTTCAGCTTCGCCCCGACGTGATCATTCTGGACATCAACCTGCCCGTGCTGGACGGACTGGAAGCGGCGCGCCGCATCCGGCGGCGGCTGCCTGAACAGATCATCATCCTGAACAGCGCCTACGCGGAGTTCGAATTTGCCCGCCAGGCCCTGACGGAGCATCTGGACGCCTATCTGTTGAAGCCCACTCCCGAGGAAGCGATTTTTGCCGCCATCGAGGACTGCCTGCAGCGCCGCAAACGCCGCGCTCCCCTGCCTGAACGGCGGAACGCCGGGGAGGAGACCCTTTCCCGGGAAAGGGCCGGTAAGCTGCTTCAGGCGGTTGCGGAGGGGAATCCCAGCGCGCTGAAACTCTCGGCGGAGGCTTTTATGGATTTCCTGAAAAAACAGGATAATCTCGAAGAATTGAGGCTCTACGTGATCAACACCCTCTTTTCAGTTGAGCGGGGTTTAACCCGAAACCATTTCTCGGAGGAGAGGCTTGCGCTGCTTGACTGCGGGCAGGCTATTTTTCAGCTCAGCCGCTGCGGTTTTTGGCAGGAGCTCTGCGCTGTCTGCGAGAATTTTTTCCACAAGCTCCTTCTTCTGTTCGACCAGCCCCTTGCCCCTGCCGGAGACGCCGCGGCGAAAGCGGCGCGCTATATCGACGGCAGCTATATGAAGGATTTTGACCTGAATGAACTGGCCCGGAGCGTGAACCTTAGCCCCGCCTATCTTTCCAGATTATTTCACTCCAGTATGGGGCTGACGCTGCGGAGCTACCTCACGAAGGTGAGAATAGCCCAGGCCCAGCGCCTCCTTCAAAACACCGACAGAGCCCTCCGCGACGTGGCGGGCGACTGCGGTTTCGTCAACCTTTCGCATTTTCATCGCGTTTTCAAGCAGGCCACGGGCAAGACGCCTTCGCAGGCGAGAAGGGAAGGGCGCCGTGAGAATTGAGCTGAGGAACATCGTTACCGAGGAGTTCCAGAGGAACATCCAGGATTCCTTTGCCCATGCCACGGGAGTGGGCGTCATCTTCGTAGACCGCGAGGGGCGCCATATCGGCCAGGGGGCGAACTTCTGCAAACTCTGCAGCAGGATCAACGCCACCGAGGCGGGAAAGCAGGCCTGCGCCCTCTCGAACAGGCGCGCCATCAGCCTTGCGCTGAAAAACAAGAAGCCCTGCCTGTACGTCTGCCACGCGGGGCTTGTCAACATAGAGATCCCCCTGATTTATTCAGGCGAGTATATAGGAGCGATCACCGCCGGCCAGATCTTGTGCGACGCTGCGGACGCCTTCCCGAAGGACGGCGAGGACGAGCCCATCGACTGGCGCGCCGACCCCTTTTACGCCTCCTGCTACGGAGAAATTGAAACTCTGCCCTGGCGCAGGATTCAGGCGATTACCCAGGCGCTGTACAACATTTCAAACTATGTGGTTCAGACGCTCTGCTATGATCAAAATCAACGGGAGCTGCTGCTGTACCAGAAAAGACAGATCGAACTGGAACACCGCCTCAAGTCTGCCGAGCTGGACGCGCTTCAAAAGCAGGTAGCGCCCCATTTCATTTTCAACGTGCTTGGCAGCGTCTCCCGCCTCATCTCCATGAAGGAGTACGGAACCGCCGAAAAGATGCTCCATTCCTTTTCCCAGATGCTGCGATACAGCTTGGGCAACCTTATGTCCAGCGTCACTTTGAAACGGGAGCTGGCTTACATAGAAAACTATCTGTCCATCCAGCAGATCCGCTTTGGCGAGCGCCTTCGATACTCGGTCAGCTGCGACCCTGCGCTTGAGAGCATGGAGGTTCCCTTTTTTTCACTGCAGCCTCTGGTGGAAAACGCCCTGGAGCATGGGCTTCTTCACCTTGAGAGAGGCGGCGAGATCGGGATTTTATGCGCCAAGGGGACGGCCTGCGCCGAGATTTCGGTCACGGACAACGGCGCGGGCCTCTCCCCTGAGGCTCTTCGCGAAATACGAGCCGCTTTGCTGGACGAAAATCCGAAAAGGGACGAGAAGCATCTGGGCCTGCGGAACAGCTGCCAGCGGCTGAAATATCTCTACGGAGACCGTTTCTCCTTTGAGATCACCGGCGCGGTGGGGCAAGGCGTCCAGGTTTTGCTGAAAATACCCCTGTGATTCAATTTGTCCTTCCGGTATTCACGAAAAAAACGGTTTGCTTTTTGCGGCGGTAAAAAAATAGCGAGGAGGCCCTGACGGGGCCTCCTTCTTTTTTGAGTGGATTTCGGATATGCATGTGTTTTTTCGATTTAAATTGTTCCATATGGAGTTAAAACTGCAAAAATAGAATTCATTCCAAAATTCGCAAACGATTTTTCTTGACGTAGGATCATAAGGTCCCTGTTATGCTGCGTTAACGTGAAAAAGTATTGACGTGTTTTTTGTATGCAGTATAATTCGCGCCATGAAAGGTTCGGTGAGCCTTCCATGAAGGTCACGAAAATTTCCGTTGTGAAGGGGTGGCTTTTGTGAGAAATGCTAGAAATATAAAGTTTTTCACGGCCCTGCGATGGCGCCGGCAGGAAAAGGGCTTTACGGCGATAGGGGCGGTCTGGGTAAGATCTGCATTGATTTGATATGATTGAGAATAAAGAAAGAGGCGGCTTGGAATGAAACAGCTTTTGGCGGTATTGGTTCTTTTTGCGGTTCTCCTGGCGGGGGCGCTCCACGCGGCGTCGATTGAGAAGACGGCCGCGGCGGTTCCCGCCGCGGAAACTCGGCCGGTTGGCGGCTATGTGGTTCTCCATTTGAGGGGGTAGTAAAGAATAAGAAAGTATTTTGTCCTCTTTTACGCCTGCGTTTTTGCCGTGATGGAATTTTTCTCGTCCATCGCGGGGGCCCGGCGTTCGTGAAACGCCGGCACAATAGGGCGCTGGCTGGGCGAGGCCGGCGCGGGGATCCGCATTTTTTTGACAGAATAAAACAGGCACTTCAGTCCGGAGTCAGCTCGGATCTGAGGCGCCTGTTTTGTTTGCGGAGGCTTTTCAGGGCGTTCCCGCTTTTTTCGGCTTTGCCTGTCGCGCGGCCGTAGGTGCCCCGGTGACGAGGAAGAGCGGGAATTGTGTTGTTCGCCGCGCTTTTATGACAGCACTCCGCTATTTGCCCGCTTTGCGCGCGCGAAACTCTTCCTGGATTTCGGCCAGGATGTTCGGCGCGCTCAGAATGCGCAGGCACGCGGCGGCGAGAATCTCCGATCCGCAGACAAGCGCGTCGTGCGCTCGCTGCGTTTTGCCCGCGTCAAGAAAGGCCTGCGTGTGCGCGGCCGTTCCGTGGGGGACGAAGGCCGAGCGGATGCAGCAGCCAGGCAGGTGATACATGACGACGCCAAAGTCGGTCGAGCCGGTCTTCTCGCGCGGCGGGGCGATCTGCGGCGCGTCGAAGGCTTCGGCCTGCTCCATGATCAGGCCGTTCAGCCGCGGCGCCGGAATCTTGCCCCAGAACCGCTGCGAACCTGTGATCTCCCACGCCGTGCCCGTCATCAGGCTCGCTCCCTGCCATATGTCCTGCGCGCGCGGAATCAGCGTTTCAAGATAGTCCGTATCGTAGGAGCGCAGCACGTACTGCGCTTCGGCCGTCTCGGGGACGACGTTGGCGGGGCCGCCGGCGTCGGTGACGGTGTAGTGGATTCGCGTGTCGTCGCGCACGTGCTCGCGCAGAAATTCAAAGGCGCTGAACGACAGCAGCACGGCGTCAAAGGCGCTGCGCCCAGCCTCAGGAGCCATCGCCGCGTGGGCGCTTTTGCCGTGGAAACGTACTTTGAACTCGCGCGAGGCCATCGACTTCACGTCCACGCACGTGTCGGGCGCGGCGTGCATCATCAGCGCCAGGTCGATATCTTTGAAGCAGCCTTTTTCCTGCATGAGCGTCTTGCCGCCCTCGGTTTCCTCAGCGGGCGTTCCGTAGACGACGACCTTGTACGGCGCGCCGGGGGCGGCGCGCTCGGCCAGGTCAAGTACGGCCAAAGCCGCGCCGGCGACCGACGGCCCCTGCATGTGATGCCCGCAGGCGTGCCCCATATGGCGCAGCGCGTCGTACTCGCAGAGAAATCCGAACGACGGGCCGCCCCTGCCTTTCTGGTATACGGCGCGAAACGCCGTTTTCAGCCCCGCGACGCCGCGCTCAACGGTAAAGCCCTTTTTCTCGAGATACTCTTCGAGCAGGGCGCTTGATTTGAACTCCTCAAAACCGGTTTCGGCAAAGTCAAAAATCCGATCGGCCATTTCGCACAGTTCGGCGCGGCGCGACTCGACTGATTCTTTGATCGCTCCGTAAAAACTTTCACGTTCCATATTCATGTCCTCTTTATTAAAAAAATAGATACGGCGTGCTTATTGTAATATTCATTTCCGATTAAGCAGCTAAGCTAACGTCCGGGGGCAACCTGAGAAAAATCGGTTCCGCTCCGGACATACCCGGACCCCATTTGGTGGTCCTGCGCGGCTTGCGGCCCCGATCTTTCTCAGGTCGTCCCCTCAGTGATACTTGGTGTTTCATCTGCTAAAGAGTATAAGAAAAAGAAAGCCGCCGTCGAGGGGCGGCAGCTTTCTCCGGGAAAAAACTTGGTTTAATGATAGCCGATCATGACGGCGATCGCGATTGCGACGGAGGCGATGACCGTCCAGATAAGGAACAGAGGCACCTGGAACTTCAGCCACTTGTTGAACGGCACGCCGGCGATAGCGAGCGAAGCGACCAGGGTGCTGCTGACGGGGAAGATCGTGTTCGACAAACCGTCGCCGTACTGATAGGCGAGCACGGCCACCTGACGGGTCAGGCCGATAGCGTCGGCAAGCGGCGTCATGATGGGCATGACGATCGCGGCCTGGCCGCTGGCGGAACAGACGAAGAAGTTGAACACGAGGTTGAACCAAAACATCAGCACTGCGGCCCACGGGCCGGAAGTCTTGGACAGAAGCACGGCCACGGCGTGGACGATGGTGTGAATGATCTTGCCCTCGGCGAGGATCAGGGCGATGCCCTGCGCGAACCCGATAAGGATGACGCCGTAAAGGACCTTGCGGGCGCCGGCGACGAAGTGCTTGGCGATCTCTTCGAAGGTGAAGCCCACAAGTTTGCCGCCCACGACGGCGGAGAACACCATGAATGCGGCCATCGTTTCTTGTCCCCAGTCGCAGTTCAGCGCGCCGTACACAAACCAGCCGAAGCTGCCGAAGGTGAGGAGAACGATGACGAGATCCTGCCACCGCAGGCGAACCGTGAAATCGGTGTTGATGTCGATATCGTCAAAGTCGATCTGGGGCGTGCCCCACAGGACCGATTTTGTGCGGTCGGCGCGGACGCGGAAGCAGTAGATCATCGTGTAAATGATCGCGACGGCGATGATAATAGCGGTCACTACGAGGCGGAATTCACTGCCGGAAAGGATAGGCAGTTCGGCGATCGCCTGGGCGACCTGCACGGAGTTGATCGACATAAAGGAACTGCCGAATCCGGCGAACGTGGACAGGTACACAATAGCCATCGCGAACACTCGGTCCATCTTGAACTGCGCGGCAATAACCAGGCCGACGGGAATGAACGCGATCGTCGAGTTGACCAGCGCGCCCGTGGTGCCGAGGATGCCGAACAGAACCATGACGACGGGGATGATCAGCAGCGCCTTGTTATGCAGCGCGTTGATGACGGCCGAGAAAAAGTTGGAAAGGCTCTTTGTCTCGTTGACGACGTGGAAGCAGCCGCAGATCAGCACGACGTTGAGGATCATCTTCGACTGCTTGGCGAGGCCGTAGCTGAACATTCTCAGGAAATTGAGCAGCGAGATGCCGTTCTGCTCGACATAGTGGAACGAGTTTGGGTCGATGACTTTCTTGCCCGTGTGAGGATCCTTCACCATCTCGTACACGCCGGCGGGGATGATGTACGTCAGTATTGCGGCGACGACCATCAGTCCGACGATGATCAGGTACGTATCGGGCATCTTGAACTTTTTGACGAGCGGTTCCTTTGCGGGTGCAGCAGTTTCGTGAGCCATAAAAACGTCCTCCTTAATTGCCGATAGAAAATAAAGTGATGAATCCAGAATTGTAAAACCTCTACAGTTTATAGATTTCGTACTCGTTCTCGCATGGATTGCCCCAGGCCATCCACGCGTAGCCCTCGTCGAGCACGTAAATCATCGAAGCGATCGTGACCAGGTCGCGTTCGGTCAGGTGATTGCAGATGCTGCCTGGGTATCCGTAATGATCGCGCAGGCATTCCTTGATGTAAGGGACGTCGATCGAACCGCGGCGCTTTTTGAACAGCTCGTTCAGCCTCTGTCCGCGGAAATGGCGCGGCATGTCCTTGCTGGCGGGAACGAAACGGTCGATCGAGGGATCGCAGACGAAATCGTTGCCTTTGGTGATAATCCCGCGGCACGGATCGATGACGAAATTCTCGCGCGGATTCGTCTCGAACGCCGCGGCCTGGCCGTCCTTGTGGGCAAGCACGTAATTGAGCGACACGTCGGGCTTGAAATCGCGCACCAGCGCGGCCGCTTCCTCGAAGGTCCTGCACTGAAGCAGGCGGCGGCGCATGAAGTTGGTGGGAATAGCGACGCCTTTGCCGTCGAGCGTGGAAAGCAGCGTCGAGCAGTTGACAGACAGCCCGTGATTGTTCATGCCGTTGCGAATCAGCTGCGCCGGCTCGGAAAGGCCGAGGATCTTCGTGCCGTTGCACTCGTCGATGTGAATCACGTACAGCTGGTCTTTGACGAACTTGTTCTTATCCCAGTTCTGGCCGCTATACACTTTGCCGCTGCCGGTGGCCTCGGGAAGCACGGCGAAGCACGTACACTCGGCGTTCTTGTGGATCGTCTCGGGCGTCTCTTTCTTGAGCTTCAGCAGCTCGTAGCGCAAATTAAGCAGCATCACTATCGCGAGGTCGACCTTCGCCCCCTCGGCGATCCCGCACGCTTCCTGCATCAGTTCGGGCGTCGCTTTTTCGAGGTGAGGCACCCGTGCCATCGCCATTTCCTGAGCTTCCTCCCAGGTAAAGCCCTTTTTGGCGAAGGACTTCCTGTAGCCTTCGCAAATGGCCAAGATGTTTTCCTTCACCTGCGAACCGTGCTGTACGCCTCTCTCGAATGGATCGGCCGAACTCACGAACACTTCTTTGAATCTATGGTTGGTCATGGCTGCAATTCCTTTCTTGTGAGCTTATGCGCAAATTATAGGACTGAAAAATTATAGGTCAAATATTAAAATAATGATGATTTTATCAGTCTTGCCTTATGTTGCTCTTGCAAAAACGAACCGCTTCCTATAAAATAAAATCATCAAACTACCACTGGGAGGCGGACCTATGGACAGCAAAAAACTTGAATACCTGCTCAAGGTCGAGGAGACGCGCTCGATCACGGAAGCGGCGCGTCAGCTGTACATTTCGCAGCCGGCTCTTTCGCAGGTGATCGGCAATCTGGAAAAGCATTACGACATCAAAATTTTCGAAAAGCGCGACGGCGCGCTGCGGCTCACGTCCGAAGGGGCGATTCTCGTCGATACGGCGCGGCGCGAGTTTTTTCTGGAAGAAAATCTCAAACTGTCGCTGCTGGAGCTGAAGTCGGAGGTCGCCGGCGACGTGAAAATCGGCCTGTCGCGCAGCCGCGCCGTGCAGTTTTTGCCCCGGCTGCTGCCGCAGGTGTGGGAGAAATTTCCCAAGGTGCGCACGGTCGTGTCGACCAACTCGGGCAGCGGATTCGAGCGCCGCGTCGCTTCGGGCAAGCTGGATTTCGCGTTCGTCATGGATATGGCCGACGTGGATCCCGCCGTGAGGGCCGATCTGGCCTACGAACCCCTTTTTTCATACAGCACGCTGCTGGCCGCCCCTCCTGATCATGCGCTGGCGAAGGAAGCGGAAAAAGAGTTTGACTGGCGTAAAAGACGCCCTGTGAGCCTGGACGAAGTGGGCGATCAGCCCTTTATCGTCGGCGCGGGAACCGATCGCATCCGGCGATGGTCAGACACGGTATTCAGCGTATACGGCTTTCAGCCCCGCGTCGCGCTTGTGATCTCGGGCGCCCTGACGCGCATCAGCCTCGTGGAGGCCGGAGTCGGCTTCTGTATCACCCAGGACGCGATGGCCTTCGCGCGCAAGCGCGGCGCGTTTTTCCGTTTCGACAAGGGCGATTTTGCCGCGACGCTGTGCGTGATCTACCGTAAGGATAAATATCTCACCCAACCGATGCGTTTTTTTATCGACCTCGTCAAGGAATACAACGAACGCGGCCTGTGGACGCAAATATAATCGAATTCTTATTTTTTTATGAGCAATTTTTGATTTGACTTATAAACGGCGCTCCCCGTATAATTTCCACAGTCTAAATTTTGAGCTTTTACGGAGCGTGTTTCACCATGAAAAAAATCCAGCTGCCCACGATTTCTGTCAAAAAATTTCTTGAGTCCGTCGCCGTCGACCTGATTGCTTCGCTGCTGATCAGCGTGTCGATCATCGTTTTCGCGCGGAACGCGAATTTTGCCCCCGGCGGCATCAGCGGCATGGGCCTGATTCTTAACTATGTCACCGGCCTGCCTGTAGGGCGGCTGATCCTCGCCCTCAACGTGCCGATGATCCTGCTGTGTTTCCGGTTCCTCGGCAAAGAGTTCTTCTTTACCTCAGTCAAGACGATGGTCATCTCGTCCTATTTCATCGATCACGTGGCCGTGCTGCTGCCTGCCTTTACCGGCAGCCGGTGGCTGGCCGCCGTACTGTCGGGCGTTTTTGCGGGCGTGGGCTACGCGCTTGTGTATATGCAGAACTCGTCCACCGGCGGCAGCGACTTTCTCATCATGACGGCCAAAAAACTGCGTCCGAACATGTCGATAGGCCAGCTCACGCAGATCATCGACGGCAGCGTCATCTTTATCGGCGCGTTCGTGCTGAAGCGCGTGGACGCCGTGCTGCTGGGCCTGATTTACACGGCCGTCAACAGCTTCACGATCGACCTGGTGATGAAAAAAATCACTCCGTGGTTCAAATCACGCCGTTTTATCCCCGTCCGGCCGGCCTAAACCGGCCGGATTTTTTCTACTCCTTACACATCTTACGCACATCAAAAATTTAGATAATAAGCATGCCAGCTTTTAGGATTTTGTATTGTTTCGCCATTAAAATAGCGAATCGTTTCTGAGGGTACGGCCCGAGGGGCCATGCAGTCGCTAAAGACTATCTCGGCCTGTTCGGCCTGCCTATACTTGCTTGGTGGATACCCCTCGGGTCGTCCCCTCCATGCCCATTTTGTGTTTTTATTGCAAAGTAGTATCAAGCGCTGACTTTCCTCTGCGCCTGCTTGCATTGGAATCTTCCGGTTTTTGTTCCCGCCACGGTAAAGAACGATTTATTTTAGATCTGCTGATCGCAGAAATAAGGAAAAGAGGAAAAAAATGAGACGTTTCCACATTGTGAACGTGACGCCCGGCTCGGCCGTTGAGATGGGGCGTCAGCACGGCTTCCAGGCCGTGGAAAAGGTCAACAACAGCTTGGCCGATTACAGGTCCCTGTTCGCCCCAACTAGCACCATGAGCCGGCAGGAAACCTGCGAGTCTGTCCTGATGAGCTTCACGCCCATCGTCAGGGGGCTCTATTTCGAGCCGGTAGGTGAAGTTGGCGGCATCACTGTGGCCGGCATCATCTATAACCTGACCGAAGGCTTGCCCCCTATCTGTACAAGCCCCAGCTGTGAAGGCGAGTTCGTCGCCATACCGCTCTAAAGGAGGTCCTTTGATGACTCCTATGGAAAAAGCTTTCGCCTATGTGGACGGGCACTTCGACGAGATGCTGGAGGACCTGAAGGCCGTCTGCCGCTGCTCCAGCGTTGCCGGCAACCTGGAAGGCCTGGAAAAGGCCCGCGCCCGCATCACCGAGGACATGCGCCGTTCCGGCTTGTCGCCGCGGCTTCATCCCGTGGAAGGCGGGAACGCCCTGATCTCGGCGGAGCTGCCCGGTGACTCGGAAGAATCGCTGCTGTTCTATAACCATTACGACGTAGTGGAGCCGGGCAGGCCAGAAAACTGGACCAACGGCGCGCCCTTCGAGCCCGAAATCAGGGACGGAAAGATCTACGCCCGAGGCGTTTCCGACGACAAGGGTGCCCTCTACTGCCGTATT